>JBMNVR010000026.1:0-8704 GCA_050946935.1 Candidatus Howiella sp. | reverse complement strand
TTTACGGGCAGCAAGTAACAGGCTCTGCGCAGCTGGCAGATCGTATTACACGTTTTACGTGTCCGCGAGGAATAGAGGGCTTTGCCCGCATGTGAAATACCCCCGGCTTTGCCGGGGGATTTTTATTAATCTATCGCGCGGCGTTATCGGGGGCTGCCGATTCCCGCCGGTAGAGCAGGATAGAGTAAGCGACCGGGATGACGACCATAATCACCAGCGTTACCAAGGTGAGTATCAGCCTTCCGATTGGCGGGAGGAAAGCCGCAACCAAAAAGGCGACTCCCCCGACCACCCAGAGCCGGCCGGCTATCCGGTGGGTGCGGTTCCAGTTCTCCTCACTGGAGAGAGTGGTGGGCAGCTTGATCCCGAGAAAACGATTTTGCCTACATTTTGGCAAATAATTGCCGATCAGCAAAAACAGTGCGCCGAGCAGCAGAAGTATGATTTTTCCGACATCCGGGTTGTTCCCCAGTGAAACCGCAACCATGATAATCTCCACAGTCAGGGACAGCGCCGGGATGATGGAACGAACCAGAATCTGCATTTTCGGCGTGGTTTCGATTCCGCGTTTATCCAGCCGGGATAATCCGCAGCAGAGCAGCTGCAGCAAAAGCAGCAGCAGCGGAATGCCAAAGAGGGCAAACGTCTTTCCGGCATAGCGGTCGGGTCGATTATCGAGGCCGAAGTGCACCGGAATCCGATCCGGCATTTGTGCATAAAACGCGGCGCCCACGACCAGAGGCAGCAAGCAGAAAAGGCTGGTGACGCAGTCGATCCGCAGGAGTTTTTTGCTGTTTGTTCCCTCCATATGGTTGTTTGGTTCAGATCTGCCGGCCGTTGTAAGTTTTTTCATTTTTGCGTTTCTCCCTTCTGATCGGAAAATTGTGACAGCCAAAGCATGGCCTCTTCAAAAACCGAGACGCAGAGTTCATAATAGATAAAGTTCTTGTATCGGCTTTCGGTGATCAGCCCGGCCTCCTTCAGTCGCGATAGGTGGTAAGAAACGGTCGCCGCCGTCATATCGAATTTTTGGCTGATCTCTCCGGCGGAGAGTCTGCCGTTCTTCAGCAGGAGCAGAATCTTTCGCCGCGCCGGATCGGACAACGCTTTAAAGGTCTGTGCAAAAGGCATGTACTCACCTCTGTTTCAAAAATTTTCTAAATAGAGTATATGCAAGGTCCGGATAAAAGTCAAGAGGAATTTAGAATATTTTCTAAATACTTATCTGGATAGAGGTGGGAAAATCCGTACGGGTTTTTGTCCGCTTACGGCGCAAAACCAAGAGCAGGCCTTTTAAAAAAGGCCTGCTCTTGGTTGAAAGCGATCCAATCCGGAGAGGATCGTGCGCCCGGCCGATCAGCCGATGATCCGCTGGCGTAGTTCAATCACGTCGGAAACGGTCAGCGCCTCATCGCCGGTCAGGTCAGACGCCGCGATCTCCTCTTTGTTGGACGTTCCGGCTACGATCAACTGGCGCAACGCCACCACGTCGGAGACGGTGAGGCTGCCGTTTTCATCTGAATCGCCGGTTAGCCGACCGGTGCGCTCGGCCTGATACAGGGTCGGCGTCGACAGGCTGCCGTCGGCAAAGCGGGCGCACACCTCCAGATTGTTTACGCCATTTTTCCATATGGTGCAGCCGTTGTCTGTTGTCTGCCAGGGTCCGTTGTTCGTGCGGACCAGATATCCCTCCACCTCCCGGTTGGCGGAGAAGGCGAGCCGGATATCCCCGTTTTGCACGCCGCGGTCGCCGCAGTCAGAATCAACTGTCAGCCTGAACGGCTCGGTATAGTCTGTCGGTTCGGAAATCCGCCGGACGTACGCGGCGACAAAGGTGTTGTTTCCGCCGCTTTCATATTTGGTATCCAGCGTGCAGCGCACATGCAGTTTGGCCGGTCCGTCGGCGGTATAGCGCACCACGATATCTTTCAGAGTGGAGGCGTCGCGGTTTTCGATCTCAAACCGGTCGACCGCGGCTCCGGTGTCGTCAAAAACCTCGAGTACGGCTTTAGCCTTCCAGACGCCCATGAAGATGTGCGCTTCGTTTTCCCCTGCGTCGGCGTCGAGGATGACTTCATAATACCCGTCCTGCTGGTTGTTGTTATAGCCGCGGCGGGTGTTCACCGCCGTGGGGAAGAGGGCGTCGCCGTCGCTCCAACTGAACTGGGACAGGCAGTCCGAAAAGATCATCAGGTTGGCGCCGATCTGCGAAAAACGAATGCTGTGCCGGTCGGTCTCCTTCATGGCGATGGTACCGATTCCCGGAAATCGGCTGGGCCGGGCTGCGTGTCCGACATAGACCCAGTCGGTGCTGTCGGCCGAGAGATCGACCGAAGCCGCTGCCTCCTGCAAATCGACCGTGCGGGTAACCGTCCGCGCGGTCGAAAGCGCGCTCTTTTCCTCATACCGGTAGTTTGGCGATACCGTCCCGCCGGCTGAGAATACCGCGCGGATCTCGCTTTCCTGCGAGATGTCGGCTGTGAAAGTCACGGTATACACGGCGCCGTCGGCCGCCCCGCCCTCCACCTCAAACGGGAGGGCGTTTCCGTCGGTCTCCAGCAGGGTAAAGTCGGCCGCCTCGCCGTTGATGGTGACCGATTGCAGTGCGCCAAGACCGTCAGCCGCATGGATGCGAACCGTCCAGTTGCGCTCTGTAAAGGCCTTTTTGCCCTCGAAGCTGCCGTCGGCTGCGCCGATGGTCAAAATCTGGGTGTTGCTTTTTGCTTCAAACCGGGTGGAGAGGGAGGTGGTGCGGTACGCGCCGTCCTCATAAGCGTTGGAGGTGGTGTCGTCCTCGTAAATCACGCTTTGCCCTTCCTGTGTGGCGGAGGGGTACAGGTCGAGGGTCATATGGCTCCAGTCGTACCCCGAATCGGCGGTGGTCAGCGTCTCGTCCGCCAGCGGCACGACTGCGCCGCTGCGTACGAAGATGGGGTAATCTTCAATCGTGCAGGAAATTTCATAGGTCGCGGGGCCATAGTAGCTTTTCCCGCTGTTCAGGTCGATCCATTCTCCTTCCGGAATCCAGACGCTGCGCCGGTCTCCGAAATCGTCGGCATACAGGGCGTTCAGCCGCAGTACGGCGTTGCCGCCCGCATCGTAGTATTCTACCCGCAGGTCGTAGGTTTTTCCGGCCTCCAGCGTGATTTCGCCGACTGCGCTTGTGACCTCATGATCGCTCCAACTGTCGATCGCAAGCTCCCCGTTTATATAGAGGCGCGAGCCGTCATCCGACATGAGCTGCAGTCGGATATCCGCTTCCGGGGTCAGCCGGGCGGTGTATGCCGCGCTGAAATTATCCTCGCTTACCCCTTCGGCCGGGGCGTTTTTTTCGGCCTCGATCAAAATTTCCGAAACCGCCCCGGTTTTTACGGGTGTGCCGGACAGGTCTTTGTTATTATAGTACCGGACGGTCGCGCCGGGCGTCCCGTCCTCTGCCGTCAGCCATGCGGTCGGGAGACTGTCAATATCCTCCACAACCGGCGCGATGAGGATGTCGTCCCCCAACAGATATTGATCCTCCCGGTCGGCTTCGGCGTACTCGGGATAGTTGAAGGTCATCTCGCGGAAGATCGGCATTCCGGTGTTGTAGCTTTCGTTTGACAGGGCGTAGAACACCGGCAGCAGGCGGTAGCGCATGTTGACATAATCGCGATAGGCGTCTACCGCGCCGTCTCCGTAGTACCACGGCATACGGCCGATCTCGCTGTAGGTGACATGCGGCCGGAAAACAGGAGAAAACACACCGAACTGGATCCAGCGGATGTATTCCTCCTCGGTCATGGTGTTCAACTGGGTCTGGTGGGCGCAGAGATCGGCGCTGACATAGGGAATGGCGGCGTCGGTGCCGCGCTTCAGCATATTGGTGACCTCACGCAGGATGGTGCCCTGATGCTCCTCGGTGTCGCCGGTCCATTCGATTGAATAACGGTGTGCGGCGATGTTGGCGGGGCCGTTCAGTGCGCCGTGCAGGATGCCGTCGACATTGCTCATCATCAGCAGACGCCGTTCGGGGTAGACGCTGTGGAAGGCGTCGGCGTACACTGCCGCGCCGATGACCTCATGGGTGAAACCCTCGATCGGCTGGATGGTTGTCCACCAGTTGCGGTCGTACCACCAGGCGTCGACGCCCAGCTTCAGAATATTGGTCAGGTTGGAAAAGCGGTAGTTCAGTTCGGTCGAATCCAGCACATTGTTGGATACGCCGTTTGTGGTAGTCGGCTCGGGATGGTCGTTGAACATGATCCCAACGCCTTTGCGGTGGGCGAGATTTAAAAAGCTCGACATATCCGGAAACAGGCTGGTATTGATATTGTATCCGGTTCCGCCGGAGGAATCGCGCCAGTCGGTGTCGATAACCAGCATGTCGAGCGGCAGCTCTCGATCGTGGTAGCTGTCAATCTGGGCCAGCGCGGTTTCCTCATTATAGGCGTACCAGCGGCTGTCCCAGGCACCGAAGGCCTGCAGCGGCAGCATCTCGCTCTTGCCGGTGAGGTCGACAAAATCCTGCCGCAGCTGGCGGGAGGCCGCCTGCTGGGTCTCTGCGTCGGGCATAAAAATGTAGAGATCGTCCGCGTCGTTGGAAAGGTCCCAGCCGTTGTTGTCGGTCGATTCCGAGGGGGCAAAGCCCTCCTCCGACGGGATGATGCGGGGGGTGTCGGCGATTTCAAAAAAATCGACCGCTTCGTTCGGGTCGGGCAGCGCGACCTTGTTCTCCGGCAGGGAGGTAAAGTTCCAGTTTCTCCCCCCGCTGCGGAGGATGACGACATCCGAAAGCGTTTTGGCGTTCTCCGCGATCCGAATCTCAAAGTTTTCGCAGGTGAGGGTGGCAGTTCCACCGGCCCTGGCTTCGGTCACGGCCGCACCCGGCCAGTCGGTGCGATTGACGATGTGGAACGTCTCCCGATCCTCGAAGCCCTTCGGTCCCCTGGCCTCCAGCCGGACCAGGGTGGGGGAGAGAATCTGCACCCGGACGTCGCCAAAGACGCCGGTGTAAATCTCGGCCGTTGCCGTTCCCTCCGCCAGAGAGGCCGGCATCAGCAGGGACAAAGAGAGCGCGGCCGAAAGCAGGGCGCAAAGCAGTTTTCGAAATCGCATGGATCATCCTTCCTTTCACGATCAGCACATTTTCTGTCTGTCAAGCGGGCGGCCGGGAGTGTCTTGCTATAAGCTGCCGGTATGTAACCGCCTTCTGAAATGATTATATCGCCTATGGTGAGAAGATTCCAGAGCAGGAACAATCCTTTTAGGGACAAAAACAATCATTTTACAATAAAAATTTCCGAAAGAGGGCTGAAACGGGAACAAAATCGGGGTTTTCATACCGCTTTTTCATCATGCCAAAACAACCGCCGGCCGATCCTGTGTAAGAAAATGAATATCCACCGAATGCCTTGTTTTTGATCGAATGCTTTGCTATAATAGAAGCAACAGATGATGAATCCGGAAAATGAAGAGGGCGATGGGTATAGACAGCGCATACGGAGCATTTGCCGTGACCGAATTTTTTTGATTATATTCACATTTTCAATTCGAGCAAAGCTCAACGTTAATATTGGATCAGAGTACGAGGTGCGCAAACTTAAAGACATTATCTACGCATTCTGGGCGACTCTTATCACAGATGCTCTATGGGCGTTGGACAAAGCGAACTATATTCAACTGGGTAAAATGTTTAACTCCGTTGTGAATGGCGTTTCTCTTGTAGCGGTGTTGCTCGGTTGCTTTCTGTGGTTTCAATTTGTCGAGGCGAGACTGAGTCCGCGAAGTTTAGAGAAAAAGAAATCTGTGCTTCTGTATTTGCCGCTTATTCTGACCGCCGCGCTTGACTTGATTTCTATTTTTACAGGCTAGGTTTTCTACATAAACGACAGCGGCGAGTATACCCTTGGTGAATTTTTTGCGGTTCAGGTTTTGGGCTGTTATTTATATTTACTGATTCCGACGGTAAAGTCCATGGTGTGTGCCTTTAAAACCAGGTCAAAAGCGCACCGCGTTGAGTATCTGATCTATGCGTGCTATATGTTGCCGTCGCTGATCTCAGGTTTTTTGGAGGATGTTCTGCCCACCGTCCCCGTGCTGCCCCTGTGTATGTTTATGGTGATCCACACACTGTTTCTTACGATTCAGGATTTACAGATATATCAAGATGCGCTTACGGGGCTGAATAACCGCAGACGGTTGGACGACTATATAAATTGATCGGCTGGATTCGGTTTCGAACAAGAAGCCGATGATCTTGTTTATGATAGATATTGATAAGTTCAAGCGGATAAATGACAGTTTGGGCCATGTTGAGGGAGATCTCGCGATCGTGACCGTGGCAAAGGCGCTTTCCATGACGGTGGATCAATTCGGTGGATTTGCCGCGCGCTACGGCGGCGATGAATTCTGTTTTATCCCCGAAAATAGTGAGGTTCAGCAGTCGGAAATCACAGAATTTATGCGAAATACCCTAAAAGAGCTGAGACGAGGCAAAGACGATTATCTACTGGAAATAAGCATTGGTTACTGCCGATGTGACAGTCCCGATATGACGCCCGGAAAAATTATCGGGATTGCCGACGAGCAGCTTTATATTGATAAAAGGTCAAAATAACCTGCCGGCGGTGTGCGGTTATATGACGTTCGCCGGTTTTGTACCTTTCGGTATTTGAAATCCAGTGGAGGATGCTATTGTGAATTGCGTGGTTTTGTATAAAATTTCCTTGACAGAAGGGAGCATTTTGCTTTTTTGATTTTGTGGTTCCATAAAAAGCCGTCTCCCTCGACATGCTTTCGCATGACAACCGGGAGACATGGCTGCAAAAAAATACCCGCCGCCGAAGAATTCTCTTGCTTCAAATCGGATAAGGCGGGTATTTTCTATTGCTTCGCAATAAAAAATACAAATTAAAAAGCCGTCTCCCTCGACATGCTTTCGCATGACAACCGGGAGACATGGCTGCAAAAAATACCCGCCGCCGAAGAATTCTCTTGCTTCAAATCGGATTTGGCGGGTATTTTCTATTGCTTCGCAATAAAAAATACAAATTAAAAAGCCGTCTCCCTCGACATGCTTTCGCATGACAACCGGGAGACATGGCTGCAAAAAATACCCGCCGCCGAAGAATTCTCTTGCTTCAAATCGGATAAGGCGGGTAT
Source organism: Candidatus Howiella sp. (assembly GCA_050946935.1). Classification (GTDB taxonomy): domain Bacteria; phylum Bacillota; class Clostridia; order Oscillospirales; family Acutalibacteraceae; genus UQRS01. Next base: position 1,561 of record JBMNVR010000026.1, on the reverse strand, counting down.
TTTTTTGTCTGCATACTGGACAAAACGGTCAAAAACTGGTACACTAAAAATTACATTAACGATATTTTTAGCTGTGGCTGTGAGCTTGAAGGAGGTTTTTGTGCACATGAAGGAGCATGCCGGCGGAAAGTCACCCGTTACGCTTAAGGATTTGGCCGCGGCGCTGGGATACAGCATCAACACAATTTCCCGCGCCCTCCGTGACAAGGAGGACATCGCGCCTGCGACCCGGGAGCGCATCCAGCGCACCGCGCGGGAGATGGGATACATCAACAACACGCTGGCTGCCTCCCTCCGGTTGGGATATACCAATACGATTGCAGTGATTTTGGGGGATGTTTCCAACCCACATTTCGCGATCATGATGAAGGAGATCGAGGCCCACGCCCGTGCCAACGGGTATGTCTCGTTCCTACTGAACACCGACGAGGATCCTGCGCTCGAGCGAAAGGCGATTCAAACCGCCCTCAACAAAAACGTCGACGGCATCATCTGGTGTCCTACCCAGGCGGACGGGGAAAATCTTGCCCTGCTGCGGGAGACGGGGATTCCCTTTGTCCTGATCGGCCGTCATTTTGAAAAGGAGGATGTCAGCTATGTCGTCTGCAACGACGAGCTGGGCGGGTATCAGGCGACCTGCCGCCTTCTGGACGCAGGACACCGCGATATCCTGATGGTGGGCGGCCCGGCGTATATTTCCAGCGCGCGGGAGAGGTTGTCCGGTTATCGCCGCGCCTATGCCGAGCGGGGGCTTACCCCCAACCCGGCACTCATCCGGGAACTGCCGGTGACTGCCTCTGACTGTGGAGAGCTGCTCGACCGTCTGGCGGCCGAGGGGGTAGGTTTTTCGGCTGTGTTCGCTTTCAGCGATATGCTGGCCTGGAGCCTCTGGGCAGATTTGCAGGCGCGAGGTCTGCGCGTGCCGGAGGATTGCTCGATCGTCGGTTTTGACCACATTCAGTCGAGGATGTGCATTCCTTTTCTGCTGACCACCGTCAGTTCGTATAAAGGGCGGATGTCGGTAACCTCGGTGGATGTGCTGATCTCTCTGATGCGGGAGAGGGAAGCGGGGGCACAGCGGATTGTGATCGACACCAAGCTGGTGGACGGGGACACAGTTCGGCCGGTAAAATAAGCGGAAAGGCTTAAACTTTGCTGTGTGTTTAAACTTTTATGTGCCTTTCCTATGTGTTTGGCCCGGCAGCCAAACACGCAGGGTTTATGTATTTTACAGTATGAGCGGAAAGGCTTAAACTTTGCTGTGTGTTTAAACTTTTATGTGCCTTTCCTATGTGTTTGGCCCGGCAGCCAAACACGCAGGGTTTATGTATTTTACAGTATGAGCGGAAAGGCTTAAACTTTGCTGTGTGTTTGTTGGATTCAGCGTGTTCAGGTTACGGTGCAAAAAAAGGAGGGGCCCACAAAAGCCCCTCCTTTTTTGTCGCGTAAAACCACTCGCTGGGCGAGTGGTTCAAAAGAGCCTGGGGCGATAAGGAAGAAATAAAAACTCCCTTTGTTATAATGAAAGTGCGGTCTGCCAACTGCACAAAAATAACAAAGG
>JBMNVR010000025.1:0-9306 GCA_050946935.1 Candidatus Howiella sp. | reverse complement strand
CGGGTTTGCCCCACGGTCTCCCGTGCTGCTTCCCCTTCCGTCGTCAAAGGAATCTTAAGGGTCGTTTCTCTTACTCGTTGTTTAATTTTCAAGGTCCTTTGCACTTCCCTGAGCCGCTCGCCTTCTCAGTTCCCCGCACCGGCTCCCCCTCAGGGCGCTCGATTATATTAACACATCCCCTCCCCTCCTGTCAACTACTTTTTTTCCGGTTTTCGTAAAATGACGTTTCCACTAAAATTAATCTTCGCTTGTCCACATCCGTTTGCGAATAATGCACAGCTTTCCCGGACACAATTGGAATATACTGCTACGCGCAATCAGAAAAAGGATGTGATCGTTTGAAAAAATTCCGAGTTTTCAAGATGCTGCTGTCCGCCGTACTCTCTTTTGTCCTGATGTTCGGCATTACTTTGGGGATGGATGAGGTTTCTGCCCTGTCCAAAATGGGCTCCCGAGGTTCCGAAGTGCGTGAAATTCAGACCCGCCTCATCAATTGGGGCTATATGAACGGGAAGGTAGACGGCATTTTCGGCACCAAGACCAAGGCCGGCGTCGAATACTTCCAGCGCAAAAACGGCCTGGCGGTCGACGGTATCGCCGGAAAAAAGACTCTGGCCGCACTGGGCATCAATTCCTCCTCCGGATCGACCGGCGGCTATTCCTCCTCAGATTATAATCTGCTGGCCCGCATCATCTCGGCTGAGGCAAGGGGCGAGCCGTACAGCGGTCAGGTTGCCGTAGGCGCCGTTGTGCTCAACCGGATCGAGCACCCCTCCTTTCCCGACACGCTGGCCGGCGTCGTGTATCAGAAGGGTGCTTTCAGTTGTCTGGACGACGGGCAGTTCAATGTCGCCGTAGCCGACAGCGCCTATAAAGCCGCAACCGACGCTCTGAACGGCGTCGATCCGAGCGGAGGCGCAATTTATTACTTCAATCCGGCCACCGCTACTTCAAGCTGGATATGGAGCCGCCCGGTGATCAAAACCATCGGCAAGCATACATTCTGCAAATAACTTTACTTTTTCCGCTGTGCCTTCTATAATGTATATATAATATACTTGTGAAAGGGAGGAGCGGCGTGCGCGGTCTGTTATCAACCCGCAAGGGAAATCGGATTCTGGTACTGGCCGCGGTCGGCCTGTTGCTTATTCTGGGATTTTGCTCGCTTTCCGGCCTCCTCCGGCCGGAGCGGATCGCGCCCCCCTGCCTGTTTCACCGGGTCACCGGACTGAACTGTCCGGGCTGTGGAGGAACGCGGGCTCTTTCCGCCATGCTGCGTCTGGATTTTGCGACAGCGTTTTGGTATAATCCCCTGATCACTTGCCTGCTCGCGATGGGAGGGGTGTGGTCTCTCTGGTTTGCCAAAAACGCCTTTTTCGGCGTATATCATCCGCCCTTTCAAAGCCGGGGATATCTGTTCTTTTGTATCGGGCTGGCCATAACGACCTTTCTCTTTTTCTTTCTGCGCAATGCCGACTGGTACCGTTCCCTATTCTACTGAAACACGATACAGCAAGACCGCCGTTTTTCAAAAACGACGGTCTTTGTTGATTCTATACGTTTTTTAAAAATCCTAATACCGATAATAATCGTAACCGTTCGACCGGCTGGAATCATCAAAATAATCGCTGTAATAATCATCCAGGTGATCCAGCTCCGTCTCGACCGAGCGGAGGAAAGACGGCGCGTACAAAACGGCATACAGGATCATCACGATGGACAATAGGATAGAGACCCCGCCCATAATAATACCCGCAACCGACATGCCGCCGGACGGCGTCTTTTTCGCCAGTGCGACAATGCCCAGAATGACCGCCGCAATACCAAAGGGCGCGCCGATACAGCAAAAGGAAAAGACAATTCCACAAATACCAAAAACCAGCGCGGCGACGGCGAGACCATCAACCTTCTTCTGCGCCGGCCGAGGAGACGCATACACCGGCGGATAGCCCGGATATCCCCCCTGCACCGTCTGCGCGGGAGGCGCGAAAGCGGTCTGCGGATTAGCCGGAGGAACCAGCGGTCCCTGCATCGGTTGCGCCGGAAAGACGGGCGGTACGGACGGAGGAGGCGGCGTATGCACCTCCTCTGCGGGGACGGACGGCTGCATCGACGGCGCGGGAGCAACCGGCTGCACCAATGTCTCCGGTACGGCCGCGGGGCATTCTCCCCCCTGAGGGGTCGGAGGCGCGGCGTAATCCTCGTCCGGCGTCAGATCCTTTTTATTTTCATCCATGTAAGATAACCTCCTTCATACAACAGAAATTGCCTGTCAAACCACCAGACAGGCGTTCACACAAATCCCTGCGGTCATTATACACGATCGTGACGAAACATGCAATGCTTAATCTTTTGCGAGGCTGAGGTGTTTGCTCGCCGGATCAAAAGGGCCTCTCCCCGCGGCTGCACGGCGGCGCCCCGTTAAGCGTCAATACTTGCAGTTCACACTCTTTTTATATACGGTCGGCGAAACGCCGATTTTCTTCTTGAATTGCTGTGAAAACAAAAACGGACTGCTGTAATTCAGCTTTTGGCTGATTTCGGTTACGGTCATGTCGGTCGACCGCAGAAGCTTTGCAGCCCTGTTCATCCGCATCATATTATAATACTGCATGGGCGTGGACGTTAAGATCCCTTTGAAAATCCGGATCGTATGATAGGTTGAAATTCCCAAATACCGGGAAAGATCATCCAGAGTAATATTATTGTCAATATTGTCTTTCATAAAACCGACGGCCTTTTTGATATATTGATTGTTGGTGGAGACAGTATCGGAATGCATCTCCAGAATATTCAATAAAACCAACTGTAAAAGGCAGCAGGCTTTGCCGATGTCCAACGAGTTATAATTGCTTTCCAGCAGCAGCAAAATATTGTTCAGCTCCTCGGCAATGCTGTTGTAGTTCGGCGTGTTAAAAACATAATCTATATTGTATTTTTTCAGAAGCTTCACATATTCCGGTATTCCTTTCCCGTCAAAATGCACCCACAGTATGGTCCAAAGATCGTTTCCCACCGAACCATAGCTATGCGGAACATTCGGCTCAAGAAAGACCACATCGCCACGCTTTATATTGTAATTTTTACCTTTATATTGTACATACCCCGATCCGTTCAGGCACAGCAATAAAACCGCGTCCTTTAAATCTGTTCGCTCTATATAATGATTGGTTGGGTTTTGATAGTACCCGATTCGCGTAATCACAAAGTTATGATCAAATTCCAAAGAGTTCAATATATGCTCAGGTAGGATGATATTGATCTTCTTTTCCATATCCTGCACTTCCAATACAAAATCTGATGTTGTTTCTATTATATTTCTTTTTTCAAAATTGTCAATTATTTATATGTATTTGAAAATTAATTCTATGGATAATGCACAGCGGGTGTGCTACCCTCAATTTAGCAGATACAGGCAAAAGCAAAACAACTGACTGATTTGGAGGGAAGCGGCATGAAATCACGCTGGCCAAAGTCCACACTTTCCATACAGGAGGGAAGATACATGAGAACCAATTTGTTAAAATCCATGATTTCCATTCTTATGTCAATTTTTATTATTCTGCTAACCATGCCATCCTATTTGGCCGCGCAGCCCGACGGCGCGGCGGCCGCAGAGGTCAGCAACGCGGATACATACGATTCCATGATCCTGAAAACCATACAAAAAGCCGACTCAGTGCTCGCGTATCTGGAAAATCTGATCGGCGACCAAGCGCATCAGATCAGCCAGACAGACTATGACGCTTTGAAAACGGAAAGCGAAAGGCTGCGCGGCCTGCTGGACACGGAGGATCCGCAGGCGATCCAAAATCAAATTTCCGTGGTAGAGGCGGGGATCCTCCAATTGCTGAGCGAAAGCGAAGGAGAGGAAGGTGGTCGCGTGACTCCGGTTCCGAAGAGCAGCATGACGGTCATGGCCAGCAGTTTTAGTCCCGACTACCCCCCTGCAAACGCCATTGACGGCAGGACGGACACCTTCTGGCATACCGCGTGGTTGCCCGAGACCACGCCCCTTCCGCACTCGTTTACCATCGAGCTGGATCGGGCAAGAGTCCTGAACGACCTCTCTATTCTGCCGCGGCAGGACGGCGACGGCGGAAAAATCACCTTGGGGCAGATATACGCCGGCAGCTCTCCCGACACAATGGAACTCGTGACCGAGTTCACGGGAGATACCACCCGGGACGCCACTGTGATTGATCTGAACCGCACCGAAGCAAAATATATCGAAATCCGCTCGTTGGAGACGACCATTGCACACACGGTAATTTCTGAAATCAACCTCAACGCTTTTGAAAGCGATGTGTTCGACGTTGCACAAGGAGCGATGCAGATTTCTGCAAATACATACAACACGGATTATCCGCCCGAAAATGCGATTGACGGGAATCCGGGCACCTTCTGGCATACCGAATGGATGCCTGAGAATGCGCCTTTTCCGCACATTCTGACCATCGAACTGAACAAAAGCATGATCTTGCACGACATCTCCATTTCGCCAAGGCAGGACGGCGGCGGAGAAATTACCGCAGGACAAATCTACGCCGGCAATTCCCCTGACGCGATGACGCTTGTGACCGATTTTACGGGAGATGGCAGTCGAAACGCGATCGTGGTTGACCTGGCAGATACCGAGGCGAAATATGTTCAGATTTGTTCGCTTGCCACAACCGGCACAAATACGGTTATTTCCGAAATCGGCATAAGCGCGGTTCGCCAATCCTTCGGCGCAGTGGCGGTCCCGAAGAGTATGATGACCGCCTCTGCGAACACATTCAACGCAAGTTATGCGCCCGAAAAGGCGGTGGACAACGACGCCGGCACCTTCTGGCACAGCGAATGGACGCCCCAGGACGCGCCCTTTCCGCACATTCTGACCATCCGGCTGGACAAAAAGATGATCCTGAACGACATCACCATTGCGCCGCGGCAGGACGCCAACGCGGGCAAGATCACTTCGGGACAGATATACGCCGGCGACTCTCTGGACGATATGCGGCTGATCACCGATTTCACCGGAGACACAACCCAAAACGCCAGCATTGTGGATCTTGAATATGTAACGGCAAAATATATCCAAATCTATTCCCTCGCCACATCCGGAACCAACACAACCGTGTCTGAGGTCGATATCACCACCTTCGACCGCGGCATCGTCGGCGCGTTTTCCAGCTACGACTACGCCGCCGATTTAATCCGGAAAGCGATTATCGGCACAGAAATCGGAAATTTCTCCGCCGAAGATGTAGCGGCATTTGAAGCCGCCGTAGATCAATTTTACAACGAACTGGAGAATGATGCTTTGCTTCCGAACGAATACTATGCGATCAAAGACCGAATCGACGAGGCCTGCGCGGCATTTCTCGCCAAGGCCAAGGCATACAGCAAAGAAGATCTCGCCGGGTTTATCCAGTCCCTGACCGAGCTGACCGCGCGGCTGGAGATCCCCGAGGACAAAGCAAGCGCCGAAGCCCTTCTGGAACAGGCAGGTCAGACCTATGCGAGCCCCGACGCCGCAAAGCCGGAAATTCATAAGGCCTGCGTTCTCATCCTTGATTTTATCAAAACGATGGACGCGACAGACAGCGACACACTCGACCTGTCGGGCGAGTGGAGGCTGGGGCTGGACAGCTACAGCAGCGACATGGAGCTGCCGGATACAGTTTCTCTCCCCGGGACTCTCGACACCAACAAGAAGGGCACCTACAATCCGGCTGATGATATCCAGAGGCTAAGCCGTTATTACAAATACACCGGGCCGGCCGTCTATCAAAAAGACGTGTATATCAGCCAGGCTCTGGCGGGCAAGCAGATAGAGCTGTTCATGGAACGTACAAGGGTAACGCGCGTATGGGTAAACGGCACAGAGGTTTTCGCACCGGAAACATCCAATGCCCTGCCCGTATCCCAAAGCTATGATCTTTCCGCGAATATACAGTATGGCGCGTATAATGAAATCACCATCGTCGTGGACAACTCCTATCCCGACATGCCGGCCAACGCAATCAAGAACTCGCACATGGCGACCGACGAAACCCAAACCAATTGGAACGGCATTTTAGGCCGGTTCGTCCTGCAAATACACGAGCCGGTGTTCATCGACGATATCCGCGTCTATCCCAATGAGGATCTAAAAAGCGCCACGGTCGAAGCGGACATCCGTAATACGTCCGACGCAGACTGGGCCGGCACGCTGGCGCTGAACTGCGGCGACGCGGGCGAGAGGGCGCTGGAAATCTCTCTTGCGGCGGGAGAGGCGAAAACCTTCATGATTCGCGACTATGCCATGCCCGAAAACGTGCGGCTGTGGAGCGAGTTTGACACCCCGCTCTACACCATGCACGCCGCGCTGCCGAACGGCTCCTCCGCCACAGCGGAATTTGGTATGCGCGTTTTTGAAGGAGACGGCGCAGGCGCTATGCAAATCAACGGAAACAAGGTGTTTTTAAGAGGAGAAGCCAACTGCGCTGTCTTCCCCCTGACTGGCTACGCCCCCATGGACGAGGCGTCCTGGGAAAGTCTGTTTTCCACCTATAAATCCTATGGAATCAACGCGGTGCGTTTTCATAGCTGGTGCCCGCCGGAGGCGGCTTTCCGGGCCGCCGATCGGCTGGGTCTGTATCTGCAGCCCGAGCTGTCCTGCTGGGACAGTCCCATGCTCGGCGATGAGATTCGGAGAAACTATTATACCAAAGAGGCCTTTGCAATCATCCGGGAATACGCCAACCATCCCTCCTTTGTTATGCTCTCCTTCGGGAATGAGGTTTCCTACAACGGCGACGATTACACCGTGTATGGAGATAAATTGGTCAGCGATCTGAAAGCGACGGATCCCACAAGGCTCTATGCCCCCGGTTCCAACATTGCCTTCGGCGGCGCCGCCCCCTCCCCCAGCGCGGATTTCTTCACCGCACAGCAATTTGGTGACAGCCATTTTCGGGGTTCGTACGGCGGCCTTGGCGGGTTTGTCAATCAGAGCTACCCCTCCGGCATGGTCAATTATGATAACGTGATCGAGCAGTTATCCGGTTATGGCCTGCCGTCCTTCAGCTTTGAGGTCGGGCAGTATCAGGTGTTCCCCGACCTTCTCACCGAAACGCAGCGGTACACCGGCATACTCGACGCGAGGAACTTTAAGCAGATCGCGCAAAAAGCTGAGGCGAAGGGCCTCTCTGAAGAGGATATCCGAAAAGCGATCGAAGCCTCCGGCATGCTGTCGAGAATCGGCTACAAGGCCGAAATCGAAGCGGTGCTGCGAACCTCCGGCATGAGCGGCATTTCCCTGCTCGGCATTCAGGATTTCAGCGGCCAGGGCACCGCCCTCGTCGGCATGATGAACGCCTTCGGCGAGACAAAGCCCTATGATTTCGCAGATCCGGAAGCCTTCTCCGAATTTTTCAGCCCGGTGGTTCCCCTGCTTCAGATTTCCAAATTCTGCTTTACCAATTCGGAAACACTGACCGGTGAGCTGCTTCTCTCCAACTATTCCAACAAGGCGTTCAGCGGCGCCGTCCACTACACCCTGTCCTACGCGGACGGAACCGTGTTTTTTGAGGGAGACACCGACTCCGCCTCCTTCCCGCAGGGAGAGCTGACCAGCGCCGGCGAAATCTCCATCCCCCTGAACGCCATTGCGGCTGAAGCACAGATGACCCTCACGCTCTCCTGCCAGGACGGCCGGAACAGCTATAACCTGTGGGTCTATCCCGACAGCGAACCGGTTTCCGACGGGGAGGTCTACATCGCGGAGTATCTGGACGACACGGCCATGGATATTCTGGAGAACGGCGGCAAGGTTTTTCTGAGTCCCAGAGCCAGCGCGGCCGCGCTGCCGCAAAGCCGCGAGGGCAGATTCTCCACCGCGTTCTGGTCGACCTACGACCAGAACCAGCCCGGCACGATGGGTCTTTTGCTGGATCCCGCGCACCCGCTGTTTGAAACCTTCCCAACCGAATACCACTCGGATTATCAGTGGTGGGCAATGGCAAAGCTTGGCCGGCCGATGAATCTGGATGATCTCACAAACGAAAACGGGGAACGGCTCGAACCGTTGGTGAAGGTTCTCGACGGATTTGAAAAATTAGAGAATTTGAGCCTTTTATATGAGGCGAAGGTCGGAAACGGCTCGGTCGTTGTGTCCTCCATGGGACTCGAGCAGTTGAAAACGGAGTATCCGGAAGCTATGGCGCTGCGCAACGCCATTCTGCGCTATATGAATTCAGAGAACTTCAACCCGGATTTCGAGATTTCCGCCGAAACAATCAATCAGCAGGTTGTCAACATCTCGGGCGACAACCAAAACAATCTGGCTTACGGCAAGCCCGTAACGGTCAGTAATGAGATGAGTGCGCCCTCCACCTGGAGCAAGGAAAACCTGACCGACGGAATCGTTCTGGGCGACGGCGGCTGGACGACCGAAATCATCCACGAAACGGATTTGAGCAGTAGTCCGGTTTGGATTGAAATTGATCTGGAGCAGGACACGGACTTTGACCTGATTAAGCTGTATCCGCGGAACTTCCTGTCCGAAGACGGCGTCAGCGCAGCCGGTTTCCCCAGAGATTTCGAAATTCAGATCAAAGCCGATGGAGAGACCTCCTTTACCACCGTCCGGAAGATTACGGACTCCACAACCACGCCGAATGCACCGGTTGCGATTCCGCTTGACGCCCTGCACACCGCCCGCTATGTGAAAATCCAAATCACCTCCCAGGGCGCCAAGCCTTCGGGCGACTGGCCCAGGGTACAACTGAACGAGGTCATGATCTTCAACACCTCGGCCGCGGATCCCGCGCAGGCAGTGATCGACCAGATCGACGCGCTGGGCGAAATCACCTCTCTCGACCAGAAGGCGGAGGTGGAGGCTGCGCGCGTCGCCTATAACGCGCTGACCGACGCGCAGAAGGCACTGGTCACCAACTACTCTAAGCTGGAGGCGGCCGAGCAGAAAATCCAGGCGCTTTCGGTTCGCCCCGGAGACCTCGACGGGGACGGCGAGGTTACCGTCTCCGACGTGGTGGAGCTGCGTAAGCTGATCGTCCGAGGAAGCTGGACCGAGCGGGAATTTACCGCCGGCAATCTGGATAATACGGACAGCGCACTAACCGTCTCGGATGTCGTGGCGCTGCGTGCGTTGATTGTTTCCGGCGCATAAGGCAAAGTATCACGCAAACTGCAATAAAAATCCCCCGGCAAAGCCGGGGGTATTTCACATGCGGGCAAAGCCCTCTATTCCTCGCGGACACGTAAAACGTGTAATACGATCTGCCAGCTGCGCAGAGCCTGTTACTTGCTGCCCGTAAA
>JBMNVR010000024.1:0-10855 GCA_050946935.1 Candidatus Howiella sp. | reverse complement strand
TCCGATTCGTTATCGTGGGTATTATTATGATGTCGAAACGGGATTTTACTATCTGCAATCGCGTTATTATGATCCCGAAACGGGTCGGTTTGTGAATGCGGACGGACTGGTGCAAACCGGCACGGGTCTGATGGATAAAAACATGTATGCGTATTGTCTGGATGACCCGGTGAACAATATTGATCCTACAGGGCAATCTTGTCATGCGATGGATAATGGTGGATATGGTCCTCTGTGTATGTTCGCAAACGGAAGATGTATTACGCATGGCACTGTGGATTGCTGTGGATCACCAATGTCTTTGTCAGCGATTTTGGATATATCGGCCACCATGTCCGGTACAATGAATGACGTTACGGCAGCGGGTTTAAAAAGCATGATAAAAAACGCAGAAAGACCAGCTAACATAGGCAAGGGACTGTATGCCAAACAGGTCGCGTTGGAGATAGCAAAAATTGAAAAGATATCCTCTGTAACGGGGAGTTTATGTGATAAGTTATCCTACGCATGCGTTATAGTTGAGGCCTGTGAAGGTATAAATGATAATTATTTGGCTGGTAAAAGTTTAGGTAAAATTTATTGGGATGCAGGTGTGGATACAGTCATATTGGGTTTGAACACATATGTTTCTATCGGTGTGGGTATAGCTGTTGGAACAGCTTGCTGTCCTGGAATTGGAAGCGTCGGAGGAGCGGTTATTGGAGGATTAGTTGGCTGGGGAAGCGGCCGTTTTTTAGATCTTTTAGGTGATCCAACGCGGGATTATATGAAATCTTGGATAAATTAGGAGGTTAACATGACGGTTGAAAATATTCAATCCTTTATAAATTATGGAAATAAAAAAATTAATACAGATTGGATGCTTATACCTGCTATTGTTAGTTCTATTGAAACTTTTCTTAGTATTTTGTTTTTGAATACTGCGGATAAGTTATTTGTTGTGACTACGGGGGTTATTATCAATGTTGCGAGTTTTATTCTTTATTTTTACATTGTAAAAATAAAGAACTATACGATGAAAATGGATTTAATTTGCTCTGGAATATATGTTTTAGAATTGTGTTTTTGTTCATTATTTATATCTTATATCTATTTGAGTAGAGCAGGATTAAATAATACGTATGTTTTCTTTGTACTTGTGATTATATATATAATTGCGATTTTATTATCTGTATTATGTTATAGAGCCGCAATTGCATTGGGATGTTATCAAAATAGAAAAGTGCAGGCGAACAGAAAAGGAACGGGGTGGTTAGCCGGGGGGCTAACAGGAACATTTTTGTTACTTTCAAGATTGTTGGAAAACTATTCGCAAAAATTATCTGACTGGATAACTGGAGTGCTAATAATTATATGCGTTATTGTCTTTGCCACTATGATAGGAGTGCGTTTTATTTTAAAATATTTATATATTTGTCAACTTGAAAAATGATATAATTATAACCTGTATGTATTAAAAAATTGAACATTAAACTGCTGAGCCAGAGATTGTGGCCAAATACAACTACGATGCCTGGGGCAAAGTTTTGTCGGTTACCAATGCGTCCGACACGGTGCAGACCGCTTCTACATTCATCGGGAATATCAATCCCATCCGCTACCGGGGATACTACTACGATGTCGAAACGGGATTTTACTATCTGCAATCGCGTTATTATGATCCCGAAACGGGACGGTTTGTCAATGCGGACAACATTGTTCCAAAGCTGTCAGAAACCATGCAGGACTATAACCTGTATGCATATTGCGCCGATGATCCGGTGAACAATGAAGATCCGACCGGGCATGATGAAAAATAACAAGGGGAAATAGGACAATGGAAACGATTTCAGTAATTCTCTGCCGCTTGCCTGTGTGCAGGCTGTGGTCAAAATGCAAATGCGGCTCTCTGTCCGTGCAATATGTGAAGCAATGAAAATGCAACCGCTAAACCGTTACCACCATAAACGCCAAAGCCCTCATGCGTTCATGCGCACTTGAGGGCTTTTCTTAATTCATTCAACGTATCGCTCAATACTTTGTCATTTTGATACAGTACCGCTTTTCAAAAGGCCGCGGTGTCCTTTTGAAAATCACTGCCGCAGCATCGTGATGAGGAAATTTTAGGCGTCAGCATAGAACATATTTCAATCGCAAAGCCAAATTGGCTCTTGATTTTTCAAGGGGCAAGTTTGGCTTTTTAGTTTTTTGCCATTGACACCAGCCGGCGTTCACCGCCTAACCGATCTGTTTTCCAAAAACAGATCGAGCGAAAGAAAGATGAAAAAGCATCGCGGCAGCGATTACGCCCTTAATAAATACAGCATGGGCAATGTGTACCGGTTTGAAGATAGAATCATCGAGGTTCCCTTGGAGGACTATTTGCAAGAAAATTCAGATAAGACGGAACAGATTTTTCGGAACGAAAAGTTTTATCCGACGAAATGTATCTTGAACAGATACGTATGGAAACAGCACCGGGGAACAAGCCGGTTTCATTTAACGGACTGGAAGAAACAAAAGCTTGTGCTGTGCCTGCTCAGCAAAGCTGCGCCCTTTTGTCCCGTGTTATATCAAAGACATCATGCCTCGTTCTGGATTCGGGTTGGCCGGGCTTGGCGTACGGCGTGAATGCACGCAAAAAAAGTGTGCGTTATTGGGACAGGATTAAAGCGCGCAGCGCCACCACATCCGAAACGGTAAGGCCCCCGCTTATATCCAGATCGCCCGCGGTCAGTTCCCGGTCGCTCCATTCCCCTGTCAGGATTATCTGGCGGAGGAGCACCACGTCCGAGACGGTGATCAGCCCGTCGCCATCCAGATCGCCGGAGAGGATGGTTTCCTCCTCTTCTTCGGGCTCCTCGGAGACGGTCAGCGTGTAGCTGCTTCCGGCGGTCAGACTCTCGCCCGAATAGAGCACATAACCGACCGAATGGGTCAGGGAGGAATCCCAGGTAGTGGTTACGGAGATCAGGGTATTGCCGTCCGCATCCGAAACAGTCACAACAAAGCCGTTGCGGATGAAGCCGCTTTCCCCTCCGGGGAAATTACCGCCAGGGCCAAAGCTGCCGTCTCCAAAGCCGCCCGGACCGGCCGCGGCTGTGAGCGAAGCCGTTGTGAACGGCCGGCTTCCGCCGGAGGAGCCGGGGGTTACCGCCGTGCTTGTACCGGCGGATGTCCAGGTTACATAGGGTTGTCCGGCAGAGGGGGCTTCCGCCATCTCCTTTTGTCCGACCGCCAGGATCTGGCCGCCGGATAGGTTGATCGCGCCGTCGCTATCCAGCGCCGCGTTAGCCTCCCCGTTGGACAGGGAGCCGAGTAGGATGACCGTCCCGCCGTAAATGTTCAGGTCTCCGTTGGAATCGGCGCAGTCTCCCGTCTCGCTCGCGGCGTAGTAATAGCCTCCGTAAATGTCCAGTTGGAAATCATACCGGGCCAGATCGCCGTTTGCCGCGTTGATGCAGTCGTCTGTCGTATACAGATGGAAGGTGCCGCTGTACAGAACGACCTGCGCCGCCTCGATCCCCTCGTAGGCCTTGGAAACACTGACCTCGATTGCGGAGTCATCAGCTCCCTCGATCCCGACGGTGAGGATGTAGTCCGCATGGATACCGTCGTCCCCGCTCATCAGGCTGAGGACCCCGCCCGTGATGGTGAGGCGGTTATCGGAATGCAGGGCATCGTCTGCGGAATTGACGGTAATCGTTCCGCCGCTGATGGTAAGATCGCAGTTGGTGGCATCGACCTCCTCTGTTGCGCTGTCCGGCAGATAGGAGCCGCCGGCCTTCAGTCCTTTGGCGCTCGAGAAGGCGTCGTTATCCTTATTATATTCCGGGTCGTCGTAGCCGTTATAGGTGGTGATGTCCAGGGTACCGTCGCTGACCGTCAGGCTGCAGGTGGCCTGTATACCGTCTGCGCCGGCGTCAATGCTGATGTCACCGCCGTCGATGGTGATTTCACCGACCTCTTCCGTGTCGGAGGCGGCCTTGATGCCATCCCCCTCCTCGGTCGTGATATCCAGTGTGCCGGAGTGGATCAAGATGGCGTTTTCGCTGCTGATGCCGTTGTCCGGCGCCTCCACCCGCAGGGTTATGCCGCCCTCGATGGTCAGGAGGTTGTTGGCCTTGACACCGTTTTTCGCGAGGCCGATCACGTTCAAGGTTCCGCTGCCGGTGATGGTTACGTCGCTGCCGTCTTTGCACTTGATGACGGCGTTTTCAGCCGCAACGTTATCGGTGTTGTCCTCGTTGTTATAGGCGTTGTCGGTCAGCGTGTTTTCTCCGATAGCATAGATGGTGCAGGCCGCAGTGCTGTCCTTTTTTACGGTCAGCACTGCGGTGAAGGCGGAGGTCAGCTTCAGACCGTTGAGATAGAGAATCGAGTCGCCGGTTGCCTCCTTCTTAACGGCGATGCTGCCGTTGCCGCTGCCCTGGAAAACATATGAGCCGCCCTTTTTCTTGATCGAGACGAGCAGCTGGCCGCTGCTTTCCTCCGGCACGGAATAGACGGTGTGCCCCTGTTCGTCGGTTTCGGACGCGGGGGCGCTTTCGGTGTCGGTAGCGTCGTAGACGACGATTTCGTATTGGGTGTCGCTACCCTCGGTCACCGTGACACTGTTCCCGTCGAAGGTAAAGGTGGTCAGCCCACTCAGATCGGGCGCGGTCTGCTCCGTCATCTCCTCCGCCGACGCATAGAGCGGGACGGCGGAAAGAAGCAGCAGAAGGGACAGAAACAATGCCGTGCACTTGCTTGTTGTACTTCGCATCATATAGATATCTCCTTTTCGGGGTTTGGTTTCCCGGCTATTTTTTGTTTCGCACCAGCTCATAGATTTTGTCGGCGCTTTTGGCAACCTCGGGCGAGTGGGTGACGACGATCACGCATTTTCCCTCGCTGGCCAGCCGTTTGAAAATACTGATGATTTCCCCTTGGGTTTCGCCGTCCAGGTTGCCGGTTGGTTCATCGGCCAGAATAATGTCGGGGCTGTAGGCCAGCGTTCGGGCGATGGCAACCCGCTGCTGCTGCCCGCCCGAGAGCTTGAGCACCCGGCGGTCGGCCTCCTCCCGGTCGATGCCGACGCTTTCCAGAATCTGATAGGCGTGGTCGGTTTTGCCTTTTTCCCGGATGCCCGAAATTTCCATCGAGAGGACGACGTTTTCCACCGCCGTCAGCTTGGTCAAAAGATTGAAATTCTGGAAAATGACGCCAATGCATTTGCTGCGGAAATCATATTTGTTCATGCGGGAGACGTCCTCTCCATTATACAGGATCCGGCCGCTGCTTGGCTCGGCCAGACCGGACAGAACCGACAAAAGGGTCGTTTTTCCCGCTCCGGATTTTCCGACGATGGCATACATGTTCCCGCTTTCAAATTCGAACGAGATATTTTTCAAGACAGCGGTTTTTTCATAGCTGAAGGAGACCTGTTCCAATAATAGTGTAGACATAAATGTTTCCTCCCTTAATCGCGGTTGGCGAGTATACGCATCGGCTCATACCGAAGCACGAAGATGATCGACACGGCGCTGGCCAGCAGCGCCAGCAGGATTCCGATGAGGAAAAGCTGGACTACGACCGTCAGATTGGCGGCCGAGGTCACCTCGCTTACATATTGGTTGGAGGTGTCGAACATACCGGAAAAGCCGTCCGCAGGCACTTCCGGTGTGGCGGCGCCGTCCTGCGAGCCGCCGTTCGGGCGGGATCCGCCGGGCATACCGCCCATATCCTCCATCGACTTGCCGAAGGCGTTTTCGACGCGGGTCTGGCTGGTCGACTGGGACTCGATCTGGTTTTCCAGCAGCAGGTTGGTTACCGGAACCGAAACGACCACACCGGCCGCTCCCGCCATCACAATGGCGGCTACCGTAATAATCAGGGATTCGTAGAGGAATTGCAGGGCGATTTTGCCCTTTTTCATACCGATGGCAGCCAGAACGCCGACTTCGTATTTGCGCTCGCGCACGTTGAAAATGTTGATGACGATTAGAATCACTGCCCCGATGGCCAGGACAACCAGCAGAAACCAGAGTGCCATCTTACTCAGATTCTCGAGCGGGAGAAGGCTCTGCTCATAGCTCGTCAGATCGCTGGAGGTCACGGTATAATCGTTCGAAAGGCCCAGCGCGTGCGCCTGATCTTCAAACTGTTCATAGGCGTCGATGTCGCCAAACAGATAGGTCCCCGAAATCTGCTTGGCGAGGGCGGTTGTCGTCTCCTGCCCGGTGGTTTCGTCGGTTGTGACGGTGGCTGCCGCCTCGGACTGGGCGACGAGCGCCTCAACCGCGGCACTGCTCATCAGGATCTGGTTGGCCGGGTCGCTGGCCGCCGAGAATCCCATCATCGCCCCGCCGGAGGAGGCGGTCGACTGGCTGTTTGTATAGATGCCGGAGATGGTAAGCGTATAGCTTTCCTCTGTGTTGTTGGGGTTGATCAGCGTGATGGCGTCGCCGACCGCCAGGGAGTTGTAGGTTGCCAGCTCGTCCGAAATGACGCAGGTCCAATCGGCGCTGTCCTCCTCAAAAATTGTGCCGTCCGAGATGGTGCTGGTGCCGTTTACAAAATCGGTCATGGCGTCATAGCTGCTGTAGCCGATCAGGGTGAAATCTCCCTGAGTGCCCATGCCGCCGGAAAAGCGGCCGCCTCCTTTGCCGTTTTCCTCGCCGTCCATACCGGGAAAGCCGCCCATGCTACCGGAGGCGCCGGCGGACGAATCCCCGCCGGAGGATTCTCCGCCCGGAGCGGAGACGGTGCTTTCTACCGCTTCGATTGCGTCATTTCCGTCCATTGAGACGGTGGCGGTATAGTAAAAACCCGATACGCTTTCCGCCGCGGCATAGGTTTGCAGTTCCTCCGCGCTGAGCTGCTGCATGCCGCTGAAGTTTTCTTTAAAGGCGTCCCGGTCGAAGCCGCCTCCATCCTCTGACGCGTTGTTCATCAGGGCGCTGCGGTCCATCGTGATCTGGGCGGTGATGGTCAGGCTCTCCAGCCCCTGGGTCTTGGCGCTTTCAGCCGCCTGCCGGATCGAGAGGCCGATGCAGGCCGCAAAGGCCACCACAAAGACGATCAAAGCGATCAGGATGGCGCGTCCCTTGCCGCGGCAGATGCTGCGCCAGGCATTTTTTAAAATGTACATATTACAATTCCTCCTGCGTTTTGGTACAGGGGGCGGTGCAAATCCGAAGATTCCGCGCGCCGCCTGTACTGTTCTTTACAGCCTTTACTATATCTGCAAAATGTCGCGCGATGTAAATAGAGAAATGAATTTATTGTGAATAAACGGGAAATCTTCCGGGATTTGTACTATATTGCTGTGATCGCGCTGCCAATTGCCGGAAGCACGCGCCGGGATTGACAGTCTTCAGACACGGACTGTATAGTAAAGATACGAAAAGGGCGCAGCGCGTTGATATATCTGGCCGCTGCGCGCGATTTGGAATATAGGAAACAAGGAGGAGTCCGGCATGAAACAGAGTGTTTTGCGCGGCCTGGCCATCCTGTTGTCGGCGGCGCTGCTTCTGCTCGGGGGGATGCCCGCGGGTGCGGCGGCTGATTCCGCCGCAGCGGAGGAGAATCTGGCCGCCGGCGGCAGGGTGTCGGTCAGCACGGTTTACGGCGACGCGGACAATTATGCCGCGGGCAAGCTGATCGACGGCGATCTCAGCCACGGGTCCCGCTGGGCGGCGGCCGACAGCGACAGCGAGGCCGAGGCGGTTTTCACCTTCACTCGGGTAAAAATGCTCAGCGGCGTCCGGGTGACGGAGGATACGACCTATGGCGAGCGGATCGGCGTGCTGGAGATTGAATACTGGAACGGCAGCGCTTGGGAACGTCTGACCTCCTGCCGCGGGGGAGAGAGCCTCACCGATACCGAGGGGCGTGGGTATCGTTTCTTTTCAGGTAGCTTTGATGCTGTCGCGGCGGGCAAAGTGCGCGTCCGGTTTCATGCCGACGCCGGACCTGCCGTGCGGGAGGTTGTGTTTCTGGGCGGCCCGGATACCGACCTCACCCCCGGGACGATCGCGATCGGAGGCAAGCCGCTTTCCGGCTTTGCGCCCGACCGGCTGGAGTATGACGTTGTGGTCGGCGGCGACACGCCGCCCACAGTGACCGCCGCTAACGGCGAGGTCGCGCAGGCGGCCGCCCTGCCCGGCGACGCAACCGTGACGGTTGGGAAGGGTGCGCTTTGCAATACATATACGATACATTTTACAAAGGATGAAGGACAGATGATCAATACCGTAATCGACGCGCACAAATACAGCGAAGTCTCCGGAGCGACCGATACGTCCCTTGCGCCGGACGGCAGCTCGGTCGGCAATTTTGAGGCCGGCGGGTATCTGAAATACAACAGGGTTGATTTTGCAGCGGGAGAGGCTAAGGTTCTGATGACGACCTACTCTTCCACCACCGACGGGGCGCTGGAGCTACGCATTGACGCGCCGGACGGGACGCTGATCGGCACGCTTGGGCTGAATTCCACCGGCAGCGCCGCCCTGTTTAAAGAATGCTACGCCCGAATCGAGAAAACCACGGGCGTGCATGACCTCTATATTGTGGCGGCAAAAGCGCTGCCCGTCCAGCTCGACACCTTTGTTCTCTCCGCCTACGCCGGGAGCGAGACGGCGGCCGAAAAGGATGCCCGCATGGCCTGGTGGCGGGAGGCGCGCTACGGACAGTTCATCCACTTCGGCGCCTATGCCAATTTCCCGTTCTCGGAGGATTTCACCGGCTACGGCGAATGGGTCATGTACAATCAGAAAATCAGCCGCACCAAGTATGAGGAGCTTTGCGTAAAGGATTTTAATCCGACCGATTGGGACGCCGAAAAAATCGTTGCGGACGCATCGGCCGCCGGTGTGCGGTACATGGTCTTTACCTCCAAGCATCACGAGGGCTTCAGCATGTTCGACACTGATATAAAGGGTTTTGCACCGTTTGATCTGATGGATTATGGCAACTATACCGGGGAGGATCCCATCCGTTCCCTGTCGAATGCCTGTAAAGAAGCGGGTATCCGGTTCGGCTGTTATTACTCCATCATGGACTGGCGACACTGGGCGCAGAACACGCTGGGTGAGACGGCAAACGACAAGGCTGCCTATATCGCTGATATGAAAGGGCAGCTTCGCGAGCTGATCCAGATTTACGACGTCGATATTCTCTGGTTCGACGGGGAGTGGAACGACTGGTGGACGACGGCCGATGGGGAGGATCTTTACCGCTATCTGCGTACCCTCAAGCCTTCACTGGTGGTCAACAACCGGATCGGCAAGCGGGCGTCTACCGACGGAGATTTCGGTACGCCGGAGCAGGAGATTCCGGCTACCGGTCTCGATTACGACTGGGAAAGCTGCATCACAATGAATGATTCCTGGGGCTATGTGGCGCACGACGTCAACTGGAAATCGACCGGGTGGATCATCCGGTCTCTGGTTTCGACCGCTTCGAAAGGCGGAAATATGCTGCTCAACGTCGGGCCGGATAACCTCGGCACGGTGCCGGAGGAATGTACGACCCGTCTGGCCGAGGCCGGTCAGTGGGTGAAAGCCTACGGCGACAGCATTTTCGGGACGACGGCCAACCCTTTCTCTTCACCGCTGAGCTTCGGCACCGCGACCAAGAAAGAGGGGACGCTCTACCTCCACGTCACCGCTTGGCCGGAGGACGGCAGATTGCTGGTGCCTGCGATTGAAAATGAAATCCGCGGCGTCCGGCTGCTCGGCGGACAGTCCCTGCCCTATGGCGAGGGGGAGGGCTTTATCCTGATCCAACTGCCGCAGGAAGCTGTGAACGAGTATGACACGGTGATCGAACTGACGGTTGACGGCCTGCCGGAAGAGGCGGCTGACAGCTATCTGTCCAAAAATCTCGCAAAAGGACAGGGGACGACGGCCAGCGACGTGTATTTCAACAATGCGGCGTACGACGGCGCCAAGGCGACCGACGGCGACAGTTCGACCCGGTGGGCGACATCGGACGGCGCGACCGGCGCCACGTTGGAGATATCCTTCGGACAGGAGCGGATTTTCAACATGGTTTCTCTCAGCGAATGCATAAGCTGGGGCGCGCGGATTGATCGCTTCGCCATCGAATATTACGCCGACGGGGTGTGGAAAACCGCCTGCACCGGCAACGGAGTCGGGGAGAGCAAAGCCGTTTGGTTTGATGCGGTTTCCTCCGACCGGGTGCGGCTGAACATCCTCACCTGTTATGCCGACAGCACCGGCGGTCCCAGCCTTTATGAGATGCAGGTGTATCATGTGGACGCCGACATGGATCTGGTCCTGCGCGGCGACGTCGACGGGGACGGGAAGGTAACCGTTTCTGATGTGGTGGCGCTGCGGCAGGAGATCACCGGAGGAGAAATGCCCGACGCGGGGCAGCTTGCGGCGGGAGATCTCGACGGGGACGGCAAGCTGACCGTTTCCGATGTGGTGGCGCTGCGGCAGGAGATTGTACGGCAGTAGTCTTTCTGCGGCCGGGGCTTGCAGCCTCGGAACAGATCAAAAGGGCGCCTGTGCGGACGGAAAGCTTTGCTTTTCATTCGCACAGGCGTTTTTAAGTTGTCGCCGGGAATATGGTGGATTTTTTGCAGTGTCTATGATACAATATATATGTTAAAAAACTGATGTTAAAGAACCCCGTAAAGCCTTATAAATACTGGGTATGTGAGGTGAAGACTATACTTTTTAACCCGAACTACTATACTTTCTGCGATATAATAAAAATATAAAGTATATAAGGGAGAGAATTGCCATGCCGGATCTGCAAACCATTCTGAATCAAAGCCGCCGGCTGGTCTTTTTCGGCGGAGCGGGCGTTTCGACCGAAAGCGGAATCCCGGATTTTCGCTCGGCCGACGGATTGTACAGCCAAG
>JBMNVR010000023.1:0-22683 GCA_050946935.1 Candidatus Howiella sp. | reverse complement strand
TCGCCGCCGCACGGCGCGGCAACCGGGGGACAGGGCTGCAAAAAACAGCCGCCGCCGGGCTTTTTGCTTTTTTCGCGTTGATTTGACGGCTGTTTTCATTGCTTCGCAATAAAAACACAATTCAAAATGCCGTCCCCCTCGCCGCCGCACGGCGCGGCAACCGGGGGACAGGGCTGCAAAAAACAGCCGCCGCCGGGCTTTTTGCTTTTTTCGCGTTGATTTGACGGCTGTTTTCATTGCTTCGCAATAAAAACACAATTCAAAATGCCGTCCCCCTCGCCGCCGCACGGCGCGGCAACCGGGGGACAGGGCTGCAAAAAACAGCCGCCGCCGGGCTTTTTGCTTTTTTCGCTTCGATTTGACGGCTGTTTTCATTGCTTCGCAATAAAAACACAATTCAAAATGCCGTCCCCCTCGCCGCCGCACGGCGCGGCAACCGGGGAACGGGGCTGCAAAAAACAGCCGCCGCCGGGCTTTTTGCTTTTTTCGCGTTGATTTGACGGCTGTTTTCATTGCTTCGCAATAAAAACACAATTCAAAACGCCGTCCCCCTCGCCGCCGCACGGCGCGGCAACCGGGGGACAGGGCTGCAAAAAACAGCCGCCGCCGGGCTTTTTGCTTTTTTCGCGTTGATTTGACGGCTGTTTTTTATGAAAATGCAATAAAAATGAAAAATATTGGTTAAAAAGATAACAAAGTCCTTGCAAAATTTCGCCTTTCGGGGTAAAATAAACCTATAAAAATTTAGGAGGTTTTTTCCAATGGTTAAAGTTGCTATTAATGGTTTTGGCCGCATTGGCCGTCTCGCGTTCCGGCAGATGTTCGGCGCCGAGGGATACGATGTTGTCGCGATCAACGACCTGACCGATCCCAAGATGCTTGCCCACCTTCTGAAGTACGATACCGCGCAGGGCGGTTACTGCGGCAAGATCGGCGAGGGCGCTCACACGGTAGAGGCTGCCGACGGCGCGATCATTGTCGATGGCAAGAAGATCACCATTTATTCTGAGAAGAACGCCGCCGACCTGCCCTGGGGCAAGATCGGTGTGGATGTTGTGCTCGAGTGCACCGGCTTCTACTGCTCGAAAGAGAAGAGCCAGGCTCACATCGACGCCGGCGCGAAGAAGGTTGTCATCTCGGCCCCGGCCGGCAGCGACCTGCCCACCATTGTGTACAGCGTAAACGAGAACACTCTGACCAAAGAGGACAAGATCATCTCGGCCGCGTCCTGCACCACCAACTGCCTCGCCCCGATGGCCAAGGCGCTGAATGATTTCGCCCCGATTCAGAGCGGCATCATGTCAACCATCCACGCCTACACCGGCGATCAGATGATCCTCGACGGCCCGCACAGAAAAGGCGACCTCCGCCGTGCACGTGCCGGTGCCGCCAACATCGTTCCGAACTCCACCGGCGCGGCGAAGGCGATCGGCCTGGTCATTCCGGAGCTGAACGGCAAGCTGATCGGCTCTGCCCAGCGTGTTCCGGTTCCGACCGGCTCCACCACCATCCTGACTGCGGTTGTCAAGGGCAAGGATGTCACCAAGGAAGCCATCAACGCCGCGATGAAGGCTGCCGCTTCCGAGTCGTATGGTTATAACGAGGATCCGATCGTTTCTTCCGATGTCATCGGCATGCGGTACGGCTCCCTCTTCGACGCGACCCAGACCATGGTTGCGCCGATCGCCGACGATCTGTACGAGGTACAGGTTGTCTCTTGGTACGACAACGAGAACAGCTATACCAGCCAGATGGTCAGAACCATTAAATATTTCGCAGAGCTTGACTAATCCCGGCTCTTAGTGCGCATAAACCTCCCCTGCATTCAAGCGGGGGAGGTTTTTTTGTGCCCCGTCCCATAGGCGTCGGTGGCCGCGCGGTGCCGGCCGGTTGAGAAAAAACGAGCCTGTCCGACGTTTGAAGCTTTCCCCTTGCAATGCGGGACGGACAGCTGTATAATACTAATATTATGATGTTAAAGGGCGGGTGATTCGGTATGGCCGGGCAAAAGTTGCCGCTCGGGCTGCTTGTGGCTCTTGGGAAAGCCGGCGTGGGAGAGGGGGAGATTCTCTTTCCACTCTTCTGTGATCTGGACAGTGAATGTGCCTGGCGGACGACCTGTCTCTGCCTGTGTGCCGACCGGATTGCCGTGGCCCGCGGCGGAAAACCGCAGCGGGAGAAGATTTTTTCTGGCTATGGCAAGCTTCTTCTTCCGGAGGAGGAGAAATATACGGTAACCCTGTACCCACTTGACCGAATCGATCGGGTGGAGATTCAGGAACTTGTGGTCGGCGGCCTGCTTTTCGCCACGGTGGATGGGGTGAAGACCGAACTTGCCGCCTATACCGGCGGGCTGGTCGGGGACGCGCGCCGGTTTTGTGCCGCGGTGGATAAGCTGAAACGGGGGGAGGCGCTGACTGACCGCGACCTCTCGGACGAGCGGGAGGAGGCCTACTGTCCCAAATGCGGCGCGATGTACCCTGACCGCAACCGGAAAATCTGTCCCAAGTGTATGGATAAAAAGGGCGTCTTTTTGCGTGTGCTTTCCTACTTTGCCGCCTATAAGGGAAAGATCGCTTTGATGATGCTGATGTTTGTGCTGACCGCTATCCTCAACCTCATCTATCCCTATTTAAACGGAACGGTGCTGTACGACCGCGTCCTCGGTGGGGCAGAGGTTACAGGCGGTCTGCGGTTTATCGCGACCCTTGGCGGCGTGGTTGTCACCATGATTCTTTCCAAGATTTTGCTTCAGTTGGTCGGGGTGGTGCACTCGGTTTTAACGGCTGTGATTGTGCCCGACGTTGTACGGAAAATCCGCAGCGATGTTTTCGACTCGATGGGGCGGCTGTCCATCAGTTTTTACAGCAGCCGGCAGACCGGCGGCCTGATGACCCGCGTCCTTGACGATACCAATGAGGTGACCGGATTTTTTGTCGACGGACTGCCCTATTTTTTTACCAACGCGTTTACGATTATCTCGACGGTTGTGATTATGCTGATGATGGACTGGCAGTTGGCGGTGGTTTCTCTCCTTTTGCTGCCGATTATGCCGGTCGTCAGCATAAAGCTGCTGCCGCGGCTGTGGCATCTCTACGGAAAAAGGCACCGCGTCAGCCGGAGTCTGAACAGCCAGATCAACGACAACATTACCGGTGCCCGGGTGGTTAAGGCGTTCGGGCAGGAGCAAAACGAGGAGAAACGCTTCTCGGGATACAACCGGCGCGTCCGCACGGCCGAGCTGAACATCGTCGCCTATGACAACCGGTTTAACGCCCTTTACCGGATTGTAGAGAATCTGGCTAACTTTGCGGTATGGGGCTTTGGTTCTATGCTGATTTTGGGCGATCGGGGGATCGAGCTTGGCGTGCTGATTACCTTCGCCTCCTATGTTACCCAACTCAATGGTCCGCTGGATTTTATGTCCCGTGTCTTTCGCTGGTGGGCCAACAGCACCAACGCCGCCCAGCGTATTTTTGAGATTATCGACGCCATTCCGGAGGTTACCGAGCCGGAGGCTCCCATCCGTCTCCCTCGCATGAAGGGGGAGATCGAGCTTAGAAACGTCACCTTCGGATACGAGCCAAACCGGGATGTGCTGCAGAATATCAACCTCCACGTCCGACCGGGGGAGATGCTTGGAATCGTTGGGCGCTCGGGCGCGGGAAAATCGACCCTGGTCAATCTGATCAACCGACTGTATGATCCGAAGGAGGGGGATATCCTCATCGACGGGATCAATATACGTGATATGGCCTTTGCCGATTTCCGCTCGGGTATCGCCATGGTTTCGCAGGAAACATATATTTTCATGGGCACAGTGGAGGAGAATATCGCCTATGCCAAAAAGGGCGCCACCCATGATGAGGTGGTCGCCGCCGCCGTCGCCGCCAGCGCGCATGATTTCA
The DNA here is from genome assembly GCA_050946935.1 of Candidatus Howiella sp. Taxonomy (GTDB): domain Bacteria; phylum Bacillota; class Clostridia; order Oscillospirales; family Acutalibacteraceae; genus UQRS01. Next base: position 18,775 of record JBMNVR010000023.1, on the reverse strand, counting down.
TCTGTAAAATGCCCGATGGCTACGATACGGTGATCGGCTCCTCCGGCCGGTCGCTGTCAGGCGGAGAGCGGCAGCGGATCTCTATTGCGCGGGCGATTCTGGCCAACCCGCGGATTTTGATATTGGACGAGGCGACCGCCTCGGTTGATACCGAAACCGAAATGGCTATCCAGGAATCCCTCGATCGGCTGGTTAAGGGACGCACAACCATTTCCATCGCTCACCGCCTCTCAACCCTGCGGAGCGCCGACCGGCTGGTCGTCATCGACGACGGCCGTATTACCGAGGCCGGCACCCACCGCGAGCTGATCGAGCGGCGTGGTGTATACTTCAAGCTAATGCAGCTTCAAAGCAAGGCGCTTGCCATGCGCGGGATCGAGTAAGAGCCTCTCTTTGTGCAAATTGAAAAGATAGCCGATCCGCCAACTGCGGAAGAAGAAAGGCAAGTGCTTTATGAAACGGAAAATCCATAAAAAAATCGGTTTATATATTCAGCTTTCTGTACTGGCGGTTTCCCTTTTGATTTTGGCGGTTTATATAGCTGATACGTCGATCTATCAGGCGCAAACGGAAACGCTGGCGCAGGAATATAATGATGACTGGCGCTTGTCCGACGGCAGCGAGATAGAGCTGCCTGGGAGGATTCCCTATGCGGCGGACGGTGTGGTTCAGCTTTTTAATATCCTTCCTCCTGTGGAGGATGGAAGCGCCCTGTCGGTGCAAACCCACGCGCAGCGTCTGTTTGTGTATATTGACGGGGAGGAGATTTATCGCTTTGCCAATATTATGCCGCACGGCGACGTCTCTGGCCGCTATTTGAACCTGATTACGCTTCCAAAAAGCGCTTCGGGCAAGACGATCTGTATCCGGTTTGAAAACGAAGTGCCTGGTCAAAGCGAAGTGTTCTGTGCCTTGCGGGACATTCGTTACGGGAGTGTATCCGCGCTTGAACGGCTGGCGTTTTTAGAAAACGCACATGTTATATTTGCTTTCGGATTTTCATTGGTTGCATCTGCCTTTTTGTTTGCTTCCGCTACTCTGCTTAAGCGAAAAAAGGGAACGGATAACATCAGCAATATAGTGATATTGAGCACATTTATTTTGTTGTCCGGTTCCTGGCTGTTGACCGATTCCTTTTTGTTGCAATTTTTTGTGCAAAATGATATATTGATTTATTATCTGTCTTTCCTTTTGTTCATGATGCTTCCTGTAGTTTTTTTGCAGTATTTAAAATCTATTCTGTCAAGGCCGAGGCTCTTGCTGGATATTTACAGCATTGTGTGTTTGGTGCATTGCGCGCTGGCTTTTCTGCTGGATTTTACCGGGCGGGCTCCGCTGGTGAGAACGCTTCCAATAGCCCATATGTTGTTGGTGGGTATGGTGGTGATTACCTTTGTTTTCCTGTTTGTGGATCTTATTAAATATAAAAATAAAACCGTGATTTTACCCTGTGTCGGAATCATTGTGCTTGGCCTTAGCGCGCTGGTCAGTCTTTTGCTGTTTGGAGTGGAAAGTTTTTCCAAAGCGCAGTATTCGATGGTGTTTATATTTGGTTTTGTGGTGTTTACACTTTGCGTTATGCTGCAATCTATCGGAAAGGGAAGGAAACTCTATATAGAAAACGCCAAACTGGAAATTTATCGCCAGCTTGCCGTGACCGATGTAATGACCGGCTTATCCAATCGGGCAGCTTTTGATGCCGATATGGCCATGCTGGAAATTGAAATTGAAAAATACGCAGTGCTTTCAATCGCAATTTTGGATATCAATGGCTTGAAACAGTGCAATGATGCATACGGACATCATAACGGAGACAGATTGATCAAAGCTTGCGGAGACTGTATTACGCAGACATTGGCGCCTCTGGGACAGTGTTATCGCATCGGCGGAGATGAGTTTGCAATCCTTTTTTTTGATGTGGATCGAACAGAGATTGACGGTGCAGTGGAGCAGTTTATGGCTGCGATCAAAACTTATAATTTGCAGCATACTCATATGTTATCTGTTGCCGTAGGCGTCGCCACCGAGACCAGTGAGGAGGGACCCATGATCTCTGGCACGGCTGCCGCGCTGTTCCAGTTGGCGGACAGAATGATGTACAAGCAAAAAGCGAAGGATAAAGAACAAACGCATTCGTAAATATAGACCGTTGCGTGGCGGCTGTTTGCCAGATGTAATCCGCAAGCCGTTGGTTGGATAGATGAAAAGCAATAAACAGCCGCTCTCCAAAAATTTTCCGGAGAGCGGCTGTTTATATTGTTTTGTCTTCCCATGGGTTCGGAAGGCATTTTTCAATTGACGGCAGGAATATCGTATGGAGAAGGTATCCCCAATGCAGAAAGGACGGCGTGGTTATCGGATAAAACCGATTTTCTTCATCGCCTTGCCGAGGGTGCGGTTGGCGATCCTCGCCGCGCGTTCGGCGCCGTCGGCATAGACCTTTTCGATATAATCCTTCTCGGCGGAGACCCTGGCGTATTCCTCCCGGATGGGGCGCAGCGCTTCCACCACCGCTTCGCCCACGGCGGTTTTGAAATCGCCATATCCTTTTCCCTCGAACGCGGCCGTGATCTTCTCTGCCGAGAGGCCGGTGACGGCGGAATAAATGCCGATCAGGTTGTTGATGCCCGGCTTGTCTTCGCCGACGCAGACCTTCGCCTGAGAGTCGGTCACCGCCCGCTTGAACTTGCGCATGATCTCCTCCGGCGTGTCAAGAATGCCGACCCAAGCGTTGACGTTCTCATCCGATTTGGACATTTTTTTGGTCGGGTCCTGCAAGGACATGACCCGCGCGCCGGTTTTTGGGATGTACGGTTCGGGAATTTTAAAAACCTCACCGTAAATGCCGTTGAAGCGGCCGGCGATGTCCCGGGTGATTTCGACATGCTGCTTCTGGTCGGCGCCCACCGGAACATAGTCCGGCTGGTAGAGGAGGATATCGGCCGCCATCAGGTCGGGGTAAGAAAACAGCCCGACGTTGACGTTGTCGGCGTGCTTAGCCGATTTATCCTTAAACTGGGTCATGCGCGACATCTCTCCGAACTGGGTGTAGCAGGAGAGAATCCAGGACAGCTCGGTATGGGCCGGAACGTGGGACTGGATGAAGAGAATGGACTTCTCCGGGTTGAGGCCGATGGCCAGCAGCAGCGCGCAGGTCATCTTGATCTGCGCACGGAGCTTGGCCGGATCCTGTCGGACGGTGATGGCGTGCAGGTCGGCCACGGCGTAGATGCAGTCGAACTCCTCCTCCATCGCGGCCCAGCTTTTCAGCGCGCCCAAATAGTTGCCGAGGGTCAGAATTCCGCTCGGCTGAATGGCGCTGAGGGTGCGTTTTTTCATTTGCATTGTTGTTTCACTCATAAAAAATTCGCCTTTCTGAAAGCCGCGCCTTTTTCTGTACAGCACAGAGCCAGACGAGGCTTGGAATTTTGTTGGAACGAAAGGTTATCGCTTTAACATCTGCATGGCGACATCCTCCAGGATGGCCATGCCTTTTTCCATCTGCTCGTCGGTCGGGGTCGAGAAATTGAGTCGGATGTAATCGCAGGGCTCGCTCTCCTCCATCAAAAAGGCGTTGCCAGGCACCACCGCCACGCCGGCCTTGACCGCCGCGGTACAGTATGCGGACATATCCAGCCCGGCCGGTAGCCTTACCCAGAGGAACAGCCCCCCCTCCACCGGATGGTAGGAAAAGCCGTGCGGGCAAAGGTGCCGGTCAAGCAGGGACATCATCAGCCCGGCCTTGCGCCGATAAATTTTCTGAATATCCGAAAGGTGCGCGTCAAAATCGTACTGGGTCATATATTTGTACGCCACCATCTGCGACCAGATGTTGGTGTGTACGTCGTTGACCTGCTTGCAGACCACCATTTTAGAGATGATTGCCTCGGGCGCGATGGCATAGCCGACCCGCAGACCGGCTGCAACCACCTTGGACAGCGACCCGGCGTAAACGACCAGCCCGTCGGTGTCCAGGCTCTTGATCGGGGGAATGGCTTCGCCGGCAAAGCGGGTCTCACCATACGGATTGTCCTCCAGAATGACGACGCCGTAGCGCTTGGCGAGGGCGTAGAGCCGCTTCCGTTTTTCGGGGGACATGGTGACCCCCGACGGGTTCTGAAAATTCGGAATGGTATAGATAAAGCGGACGTTCTGTTCCGACCGAAGCGCCTGCTCCAAAAGGTCGAGGTTCATGCCGTCCGCCTCGACCGGGATGCCGCAGAGGTGTACGCCGTAAGAGCGGAAAGCGTTGAGAGAACCGATGAAGGAGGGGCTTTCGCAGATGACCGTATCCCCTTCGTTGCAGAACACCTTGGAGACCAACTCCATCACCTGATTGGCGCCGCTGGTGACAATCAGGCGGTCGTTCGCCGTCCCGACGCCGTATTTCCGCTGCATATAACCCGATAGGAATTCCCGCAGAGCCGGATACCCTTCGGTAATGGAGTATTGCAGGGCATCGATCGGCCGGGTTTCAAAAATCTCGGCCGAGAGGCGGCGGATTTCCTCCACCGGAAAGGCGTCGGGAGCCGGATTGCCGGCCGCGAAGGAGATGATGCCCGGCTGGGAGGTGAACTTCAAAATTTCCCGTATGGCGGAGGGCTGCAGGTTGCTGATTCGTCTGGCAAATGTATATTCCATAGAAAGAACGCTCCTTTAAATTTGGTGCGGGAAAAGGTTTGCCCCGTGCCGGGCGATCTTTTCCACATAGTTGCAAAATCGCGATAATATAATATTTTAGCACAGTCCGTCCGGTTTGAAAAGGGGAAAATAGCCGGTTTCGCGCGACAGAATGGCAAAATTCGGGCGTTTTTTTGGGATATTCTGTGAAAAAGGGAAAAAAGGCTGTATTTTTCTGTATTTGTATGATACAATAAATTGCATTTATCGGCGGCTCGCATGATTGAGCGGCCGGTGGGAACCGGATAAGACGGACAAAAAATAAAAGGGCGGGGCTGCTTGTTAAAGCGGCGGGATCGCCCGACGCAGCCGCCTGAATGCGGCGGTTTTAGCTGCCGGATCAAAATTTTCCGGCGGTGTGAAAGGATGGTCAAGGAATGTATAGCAAGAAACCCTTTTTTAAATTGGCTGCTCTCTGCCTTACGCTTGTGCTGGCGCTGGGACTGCTGGCCGGTTGTGCCGGAGACGTCTCGGCCGGGCACATCACGGTCGGGGACAAAAAAATTGCCATCGATTACGCGGTCAAATTTGACGAGTACGAGGTTTCGATGGCCGAATATCGGTATTATTTCCTCAATCTGAAGAGCAATTATTTCGATTACGGTAACGATAGCTATTGGGAACAGTATCCGGAGGATGAGCAAACCCTGCTGGATTACACCCTCAACTATCTGAAATCCCAGTACGCGGCGCAGGCGCTGGCCGAGTCTTACGGAATCTCGCTGGACTCGTCCGACCGTCTGGCCATCGCAAACCAGATTCAGTCTTCGATCAGCAGCGTCGGGTCGGAGGAGGATTTCCTGAAGATTTTGTCGGAACAGTATATGGCGGAGGATTGTTATGAGCTGCTGTTGACCCAGTCAGCGCTGCAGCAAAAGCTCAACGACTATCTTTTCGGCGAGAACGGAACTATGGCCATCGCCGAGGCGGATGAGGTTCAGCTTATCCGAGAGAACTACATTCACACAATTCACCTTCAAATCAGCGACCAGACCAAGGCGGAAGAGGCGCTTTCCCGCATTAACGCGGGCGCGTCCATTGCCGACCTGCTGGACGAGTACAACGAGGACACGTCGGAGGACGGCGAGGGTTATGTGGTCCTGAAGAACCAGATGGGCGACAACTACCGCGCCGTGGCTGAGGCTTTGTCCGAAGGGCAGATCAGCGGTTTGGTAGAGGCGGACGGCGGCTACTTCATTATTCAGCGTCTGCCCCTGACCGACGAATATATCTCGACCAATCAGGAGGATCTGATCGGGGATTACAAGTCGGAACTTCTCTATGAGTTGATGGATGAGAAGGCTTCGGCTTTTGAGATCAAGTATAATAAATACTACGACCAGTTCGGGGTGGATACCATTCTGAATGACGGACTGGATACGGTCTATGGCGAGGGCGGGGTCCTCACCGATTTTGTTAAGCTGGTTGGTATGGGCGTTCTGATCGCCTACCTGATCGTTTGTCTGGCGGTTATTGCGCTCTGTATAGTGGCTTACTGGTTTATCTTCAAAAAAGCGGGAGAGCACCCCTGGGCGGCGGTCGTGCCGTTTTACAACAACTATTGCCTGTTCCACATGACCTGGGGTAACGGCTGGATATTCCTGACCCTGTTCATTCCGCTGGCAAACATTGTAATCAGTATCATGACCCTGCACAAATTGTCCAAGGCGTTCGGCCACGGCGCCGGCTGGACCTGCGGCCTTGTTTTCCTGTCGGTTGTTTTCCTGCCGATGCTGGCCTTTGGAAAGAGCCGGTATACCGCTTCAGAAGCGGCCGCGGCGGATGCATCCGTACCGGCCGAGGGGGAGATTGTGCCGGAGGACGCGGCGAACACGGCTGATTCCGCCGGTCTGCCTCTGTATGCCGATCTGTCAGGCGACTATGGCGTTTATGAACCGGAGGAGACCGCCGATCTCTCCGCAGAAGAGGCCGTGCGGCCGGAGGATGCGGTGCAGCCGGAGGTTGCCGGCGATTCGGACGATTACGGCGTGTGGGAACCGGAGGAAAACCCCTCCGCACCTGACGACGCCGAAGCGGGAAAGAATTAATCTTATCTCTCCGGTGGTTGTACACCGGAAAACCTCTGCCTCGCTTTTTGTGACGCCCTAAAAAGCGCAATGTCTTTCAGGCAAAACGGCAGTATGATGAATAGAATATGCGAAGTTCGCAGAGGATCCTACCGCGCCCGCACATTTTTTGCAGCCAAATGAAAAAAGATAAAGCCCATAGAATCCGCATGGTTCTATGGGCTTTATGTCGTGCCGGTGCAGAAGCCGGTCATCACTCAGCTTTTCTGCTTTTATACGATTGCGAAGAAAAAAACACCCTTTTTTTAAAGGAATCCAACCAATTTTTTCGTGAGGGAAAATAAGTGTTTACACGATCGAATTTCCTGTTATCATAAAAGGGAAAATATTTGCAGATCGTCCCGTTTATTTTGGCCGGAACGTTTCTGCGCGGAATAGGGTGTGATTTTTTTATGAAAAAACAGGTGGTTTTGATCGGCGTCGGCGGATACGGGGACGTTTACCCCTCTCTCTATCTTCGCTATCCCGAGTTGTATGCTCAAAAGATGGAGGTTGTCGGAGTCGTCGATCCGTTCGCCGCTGCGGCGCCCAAAGCGGCATGGTTTGCTGAGAAGGGCATTCCCGTATTCGACCGGGCGGAGGATTTTTACAAAACCCGCCAAGCCGATCTGGCCGTTATCTCCAGCCCGATTCCGCAGCATAAGGCGCAGTGTCTGACCGCGATGGAGAACGGCTCGGACGTCCTGTGCGAAAAGCCGCTCGTCCCGACGGTGGAGGAGGCGGCTGAGCTGATTGCTGTCCGAAACCGGTGCGGCCGAAAGCTTGGCGTCGGTTTTCAGTGGAGCTTTTGCCGCCCCATGACCCGGCTTAAGCGGGATATTCTGGCCGGACGGTTCGGACGGCCGGTGCTGCTCAAGTCCCTGATTTGTTGGAAGCGGGATACCGCCTACTATTCCGGTGGCTGGAAGGGAAAGCTCCGGACAAGGGAAGGGGCGCTGATTCTTGACTCGGTCGTGACCAACGCGACCGCCCATTACCTACACAATATCTTTTTTGTGCTGGGCGACCGGCCGGACACCGCGGCCATGCCGATCCACGTTGCGGCGGAGGTGTACCGCGCCAAACCGATTGAGTCCTTTGACACGGTCGTTTTGCGGGGGAGCTTTGAAAACGGCGCGCGCTTCTGGTACGGTGCGACCCACTCGAATGATGAGCGGGACGTCACCACCTTCCTCTATCAATTTGAAAAAGGGGAGGTCCGTTTCAACACCGACCGGCGGGATGATCATGTTTACGCCGTATTTTCCGACGGCACGACCGAGGATTATGGAAACCCGCAGGCGTTTGAGGAGCTGAACCCCAAGCTGCTGACAATGCTGGCGGCATCGGGCGGGGGAGAAGTGGTTGTCCCCTGCGGGGTGGAGACGGTTCTGCCCCATTTAAAGGTTTGCAACGGTCTGTTTATGCAGGTGGGGATTCAGGATATCGACCCAGCTCTGGTCTTTGCTTCGGCCGAACCGGAGGGGGTGTTTGTCCACGGACTGTCGATGGGACTGTCGGCCGCCTATGCCGCCGGACGTCTGCCGTCCGAACTGGGGCTGCCGTTCGCAGGGGCGGCGGTTACCTTCTCTCCTGCGGAGATCGATCGGTTTACCGGTGTGCGGCAGTGGGAAACGCCGGTCGGCGGCCGCGGGGTATAATCGAATGCTGTGCGATCGGGCGGCGGACAGTCTGTGTTTTCCGGCGGCGGATGGCGATACGCCTCGGTTGGCGTTCGGTCAGCACGGGAAAGGGTGGATAGGAAGATGAAGATTTGCGTCATCGGGGACAGCGGCGGCCACATCGGCAGTATCTTTGACGGCCGACGCGGCGGTTTGGAATATGTCGGGGCGGCTGCCTCCGGCGAAGGGGAGGGAATGGAGGATTTCCTCCGTCTTGCAAGGGGAAAGGGCCGGGATGTTCCGCTGTACGCCGACTGGCGGCGGATGCTGTGCGAGGCAAAGCCGGACATTGTTGCGGTGGACACAATATTTTCCCGCCATGCTGAGGTGAGCTGCTTTGCCCTTGCGCGGGGCATCCATGTGTATACCGAAAAACCTGTGGCGACCAGCCTCGACAGCCTTGATCGGCTGGAGCGAGCGGAGAAATCCGGGAAAGCGCGGCTTTTTTCCATGTTCACCGCGCGGTATGAGCCCTGCTTCTATACCGCCAAACGGTTGATCGAGGACGGCGCGGTGGGCGAGGTTCGGATGCTGACGGCACAGAAATCCTATAAACTCGGAAGTCGTCCGGATTTTTTTAAACGGCGGGAGACCTATGGCGGTACAGCGGCCTGGGTTGCCATCCACTCGATCGATCAGATTCTCTGGATGAGCGGCCGGGACTGTACCGACGTGTTCTGCCGGCAGTCGACCGCCGGCAACCGCGGCCATGGCGAGTTGGAGGCATCGGTGCTGATCAGCCTCGGCCTTTCGGGGGCATGTGCGGCGCAGGTGAATGCCGATTATCTCCGTCCGGAGACGGCGCCCAGCCACGGGGACGACCGTGTTCGGGTGGCCGGAAGTGCCGGCGTGCTGGAGGTCATCGGCGGGCAGGTCTATCTGATTAACGGGCAAAGTGACGGCCGCTCTCCCTGGCCTCTTGAACGACCGGATCCGATTTTTGACGGATTTCTTCGGCTGCTGGAGGGGGAGGCCGATTCCCTGTTCGACGATTGCAGCGGCATCAAGGCCGCGCGGGTCGCTCTCTCGGCCAGAGAGAGTGGGGATACCGGCCGGGTGATCCGGCTGTAGAGAGCGTCTCTCCACCCTGACGGCAGTCCGTGTGGAACAGATCGGCATGCGGATAAAATAAAAACCGGAGCGGATCAAAGTTCGCTCCGGTTTTTATTCAGGGACTGTCGGGAGATGTAAGCGCTTCATTTTGATTCCGGCACCTCTTGATAAAGGTTAAAGCGGAACAGAAGGCTTTCGTCCTCCTTATTTGCACAACGGATAGTCGCTTCCGAAATGGTGGCCTTTTGAAGAATATTGGCAAGGCCAAGCATCTGACAGAGCTTCGATTTCAGATTCAGGCTGTCGCCCTCGGCCGTCTCCAGAAACACGTCGCCCTTGCAGGCGTCGATCGTTTTAAGCAGGTCGTTGAAGTCGATGTTGTGCATGTCAATTTTGTATCCCATATACCTCACTCCTCCCTTGTAAAAATTGGGGGAAAATCCCTTATTATTATGATACTATAGAATTTGTAGATTGTCAACAAAATATTCTTCTCTTTTTAGTAAATCATACGAAGAAGAAAAATCAGAAAAATTCCGTTGAATATGCTATACTGAATAAGAAAAGAATCGGCAAAGGAGGATGGGGAGCATGCGGCTGCCGCCGATGGTTTTGGAAATACTGGAGACGCTCGAACGCAGCGGGGAAGAGGCCTTTGTCGTCGGCGGGTCGGTGCGGGACATGCTCTGTGGCCGGGAACCCAAGGATTTTGATCTTACGACTTCGGCTACGCCCGACCGGATGAAGAAAATTTTTGCCGGCCGCCGTTTGCTTGAGACCGGGCTGCGCCACGGCACACTGACGCTGGTACAGGACGGCCGCGCGGTAGAGATCACGACCTATCGCGTCGACGGAGGCTACTCCGACGGGCGGCATCCTGACGCGGTCGTCTTCAGCCGCCGGCTGGAGGAGGATCTCGCCCGCCGGGATTTCACCGTTAACGCCATGGCTTGGCATCCCGCGCGGGGACTGGTCGATCCCTTCGGGGGGCAGTCGGATCTCGAGCGCGGGTTGCTCCGCGCGGTGGGAGATCCCTCCCGCCGGTTTACAGAGGACGGCCTTCGCATCCTTCGGGGACTGCGTTTTGCCTCCCGCTTCGGCTTCACGGTGGAAGGGGACACGGCATCTGCCATGTTGCGTCTGCGGCAGCGTCTTACACTGGTGGCGGGTGAGAGGATTTTCTCTGAACTGACCGGACTGCTCTGCGGGCGGGAGGCGACCCGGGTGCTGTTGGAATTCGCGCCGGTGGTGTTTGCCGTTTTGCCCGAGCTTGCGCCAATGTACGGCTGTCCGCAGAAAACGGTCTATCATCAATATAATGTGTGGGAACACACGGCCGTCGCGGTCGGCGCTGTGCCGGATGTTCTGGCGCTGCGGCTGACCATGTTGCTGCACGACGCAGGCAAACCTGCCTGTCGCGTCCGGCGGGAGGGGGCCGATCACTTCAAGGGACACGCCGCCCGCTCGGCCAAGCTGGCGGAGGAGATTCTCACCCGACTTGCCTGCGACGGCCGCACCAAGCGGCTGGTCGTGACCCTGATCGGAGCGCACGACCTCCGTCCCGCTCCGACCCTGTCCGAGGTGCGGCGGCTGGTTTCCCGCTTTGGAGCCGGGACAGTGCGGCTCCTTTTCATCTGCCAGCGGGCCGATGCGGCCGGAAAATCGGATCGATACCGTCCGCGGCAGTGGGCTGAGATCGACCGGCTGGAAAAAATTTTGGACGAGGTGGAGGCCGAAGGCCTCTGCTGTACTGTGGATGGCATGGCGGTGGACGGAAATGATCTGCTCGCAGCCGGCGTTCCCGCCGGGCCGAAGGTGGGGCGGATGCTCTCCCGTCTGCTGGAGGTCATGATCGGGCAAAACCTCCCTAACCGAAAAGATGTGTTGCTTTCCGCCTTGCAAAGGCTGCTTGAAGAAGAAAACGCAACCGGAGGTTGCTCGGCTGAAAAGCAGAATATATAGCGCAACCGGATGCTTTTTTCTATAATCGAAATGCAAAACGAAGGACAAAAACCGGCGGCTGTCAGGCGTTCTTTTGCCCGCCTTGTCGCACACGGCAAAGCGGCTGTCCGCGCCCGGGCGGGAGGTTGTTCCGCCGCCGGTTCGGCAGGTCTTCCGATGTCCTTCCCATATATACAGAAAGGACGGATACACACAATGAATATTGAAACGGCAAACCGGTTGTACGCGCTGCGGAAGAAAAGCGGTCTCTCGCAGGAGGCACTGGCCGAAAGAATCGGTGTCAGCCGACAGGCGGTCTCTAAATGGGAGCGGGCGGAGGCCTCTCCCGATACCGACAATCTTGTGCTGCTTGCACAGGTGTATGGCGTCTCGCTGGACGAGATGCTGGGGGTGTCTCCCATCCGGGCACAGTCGCCGAACCCTGCCGGGGAGGAGACGGCGGACGGCCCGGTCACGGACGGCCAGACCGCTGAACCGGGGGCGGCGCAGGAGCCTCCTCCCGCGCGGGAGAACACGGCGGCGGACGATGCGCCGCGGGATTTCGTCAGCTTTCGCAACGGGATCCATGTGCATGATAAAGAGGGGAACAAGGTGGATATCAATCTGCGCGACGGTGTGCACGTTTTGGATCAGCACGGGGCTGAGGTGCATGTCGGCCCCGGTGGGATTTATGTGGACGACGGGGAGAATCCGAACGCCCCCTCCGATCATCTCTTTACCCGGGAGTCGCATAAATACAACGGTTTGAAGCATTTTCCCTATGTAATCTGCACGGTGATCGGATTCCTCGCGCTGGGATTTGCGCTGGACGCCTGGTATATCGCTTGGCTGTTGTTTTTGACCATCCCGTTGTTTTATTCTCTGATCGATGCGGTAGAAAAACGCAATCCCAACCATTTTGCCTATCCGGTGCTGGTGGGCGCAGTATTTCTGTTTGTCGGCCTGTATTACGGCGTTTGGCACCCAACCTGGGTGATCTTTTTGACCATCCCGCTGTATTACGGGATTATCGCGATGTTCCGGCAGAGGTAGGAAGAGTGTGGCCCGCGGCTTCCCGACCTGTTGCCGGAGTATTTGAAAGGGTGGTTTCGTATAAGGAAACAGGTGCTTCTTCTATGAATCGTCGTCAGGCCCGGCTCTTTTTCTGCTTGATTACACAGGAAAGAGTCGGGCCTGTTTTTATTGCTTTAACTAAAAACAGAATGGAACAATTCCTTTTCCTTGTCGCCGGGGATGCTTGTTTTTTGTATCCCGATGGGCATAGGGTTTACCTGCTCAAAATTTGTTTATTTGTCATACTGATTTCACCCGTGTTTTGAATAAGTCTGATTTTCTCACTTTTTATACAGTTTTTTCTGTTACATTCTCTATCCCGATCGTTTATTATCATAAAGAAAGAGGGCTCTTTGCAAAATTTCCGATCCGGCAGTTTGTTAAAACAATTGGTGGTTTATTGGGAGCTTTTGGAGATTCTTTTGCAAAACGACCCATAAAAACGCGAAATAAAAACAGAAAGGCGGATTTCATATGCGCACAGGTATCTTCCATCGCTTGACTGCCGTGCTTCTTACGGCTGTACTGCTATCCATGTCGCTTTCTTGCACCCTTTCGGCGGCGGCCGAGGGAGAGCGCGTCGGCAGCGCCTGCTATTACTCCAACCAATCCGGGCTGGAGAAGGAGAGTTTCATCACCCTTCCGCTCGGCGCGGTTACGCCGGCCGGCTGGCTGGAGGATCAGCTCAACCTTCAGAAAAACGGCATCACCTCGGCTATGGAGGAGTATGACAACTACGGCGCGAACAGCGGCTGGCTGGGCGGCACGGGCGAGAACTGGGAAAAAGGCCCGTATTATGTCCGCGGACTGGTCGCATTGGCCTACACGATGCAGGACGACGCGCTGATCCGGAAGGCGCAGAAATGGATCGACTGGTCGATCGAATCACAGCGGGCGGACGGCTTTTTCGGCCCGGCGAACAATGCCGACTGGTGGCCGCGTATGCCCATGCTTATGGCCATACGGGATTATTATGAGGCGACTGAGAACCTTGGTACACCGGACGAACGGGTGCTCCCCTTCCTGGAAAAGTATTTCCGTTATCAGCTTGCCACCCTGCCCTCCAGCCCACTGACCAGTTGGGCCGTCGCCCGCGGCGGCGATAATGTGGAGGTTGTGTACTGGCTGTACAACCGGCTGTATGATGCCGCCGCGCCGGACGATTCCGCCTGGCTGCTCGAGCTGGCCGAGCTGCTGCTCAGCCAGACGACCGACTGGACCGACACCTTCACGAATACAACGGCAAGAGAGCATGTCGTCAACACGGCGCAGGGCCTGAAAACCCCTGTCATGCGCTATCTGCTCTCCGGATCGGCGGAGGACAAAAACGCCTTTGAGACCGGCCTTCTGAACATCAGCATCGACCACGGACGGATCGACGACCTGCCGGCCGCCGATGAAAGCGCGCAGGATAACAAGCCGACCCGTGGTACTGAGCTGTGCGGCATCGTTGAGAGTATGCTCTCGACCGAAATCGCACTCAACGCTCTGGGAGAGGTCTCGATCGCCGACCGGCTGGAACGGTTGGCCTACAACTCGCTGCCGGCGGCCTACGCGCCCGATTATCTCGGCGCCTCCTATTTTATTTCGCAGAATCAGGTGCTGGCCACCGCCGGCAACCACGAGTTTTCGACCGATCACGGCGACGACCTGACCTTCGGCGCCCCCTGCGGATATGAATGCTGCTTCCCCAACAACCACATGGGCTGGCCGAAATACGTGCAGAATATGTGGAAGGCCACCGGCGACAACGGCCTGGCGGTTGTGGCTTACGGCCCCAACCGGGTAGAGGCCAAGGTGGCCGACGGCAAAACAGCCGTGTTCACCCAGGACACCAACTACCCGTTTGACGAGGCAATTGTCCTGAAGTACGAGGGCGAGACGGCCGCTTTCCCCCTCCGGCTTCGAGTCCCCTCCTGGTGTGAGGCGCCTGAGATCTCGGTGAACGGGGTTTTGCAGACCGGCGTCGTCAGCGGAGAATTCTTCGCGGTCAGCCGTACCTGGACGGCCGGCGACATAGTGGAAATCCGTTTCCCGATGGAGATCAAAACCTCCTCCTGGTTGAACAGCGCCGTCGCCGTCGAGCGCGGGCCGCTGATCTATTCCCTCAAGGTTGAGGGCGAGTGGGTGGAAAATACCGATCCCGATATCCGCCAGATGAATGTGGAAACAAAGGGCGGCCTCCTGGCACGGGAGGTGTATCCCACCAGTCGGTGGAATTACGGCCTTATTGTAAACAAGGACGATCCGGCCTCCTCCTTCGAGGTGGTGACCGGCGAGGTGACCGAGCAGCCCTTCGACACCGGCACCGCTCCGGTGGTTCTGAAGGCCAGGGGGCAGATCCTGCCCGACTGGCAGCTGGACGGCAACCTGGTTGGACAGGTGCCGTACGGCGAGATCGAATATGATGAAAGCATGACGGAGGAAATCGAGCTGGTTCCTTTCGCCTGTACCAGGCTGCGGATCACCCAGTTTCCCCGCATCGCGGTTGAGGGAGATTCTTCCATCCTGACCTTCAGCGACCGGACCGACACGGTTCGTGACGCGACCGATATTCAGGAGTTCAAAAATATCGCCGTCCCCCAGGCGGAGGAATATTTCCTCACCATCCGGTACAGCGGCTCCGGCAGTCTGCGCTTTGTTATGAATGGCAAGGATATGGGAAGTCAGACCTTCTCCGCTTCGGAAGAGATCACCCGGATCGCGGATCTGAAGGGCATGATCACAGACAGCAATTTTCAGTTTAACGAGGAGCATATCAACAACATCCGCTTTGTCGGAAACGACGCCGTAGAAATCCTGTCGGTCACCGTAACGCCGGTCAGCGCGCTGGAGGCCGTCTCGGTCTCCTCGGTCACGTCGGGAGAGGGAAGCTTCTCGGTGACGAGCAACATCGACCGACAGACGGCGCAGTATGCCATTCTCTACGGTACCGAAAGCGGCAGCTATACGACGACCGCTTCCGGCTTCCACGACGGCACGGCCACCGTTACCGGCCTGGAAAGCGGTATGTACTACTTCGTGCTGCAAACCGTCCTCAACGGCCAAACGGTCGTAAGCGAGGAGCAGCGCGTACAGGTGGAGGCGGCCGGCGCCTCGGGAAGCGAGGTCGTCTTCGCGCCCGACGTACCCATCACCGATGATTTCTCCGACGCAGCGGCCAGCGACGCCCTCTGGCAGAAGATCGGCGCCACTGATAAGATCAACGTCACCGGCGGCAAGCTGACCGTGGGAGAGGACGGCAATGTCAAGGCCATCCTCAAAAACGGGGAGAGCTGGAACGACTACACGGTCGAGGCAAAAATCCAGCTGACCCAATATAAGGAATTCAACAACGCCGGCATCATCTTCCGCACCACCAACGCCGCCAGCGGCCCTGACGCATACAACGGCTACTATTTCGGGATCACCCAGTCCAAGGCCATGGTGGGTTATGCGGACGGGGGGTGGCACTCCATCCGGGACATTGAATGCGGCCTTTCCTATGGAACGGAATATACCCTCAAGGTGATCATTTCCGGCAGCCGGATGGCCTTCTTCGTAAACGACCAGATGGTCTACTGCATGAACGACGCGCGGTATGCGGCTGGTACGGTGGGCGTGCGCTCGTATGAAGAGTCCTTTACCGCCGATGATTTCACCGTCCGCGCCATAACGGCGGCTGACCAGAGCCTGCTGGACGAGGCGTTCGGCGGCACGGCGTTCGCGGTCTCCGGCCGGCGGTACAGCGGCACGGCACAGCTTCGGTACGAGAATCTGACGGCCGCCGCGAGCTATAAGGTTCTGTACGGCACCGAGCCGGGCGTCTACACGAACGAGGTGTACGACCACTACTACAACAGCTTCACCGGCGGCGCGGCCGGCACGACGGCCATCTCTCTGCCGGACGATACCAAAACCTATTATCTCAAAATGGTCGCCCTGAACGGCGACGCGCAGGTCGGCGTTTCGGAGGAGCTGACGTTTGCGCCCTTCATGCTCGCCGCGCCGGAGGGATTGGAGGGCGTTCCGGCCGCTTCGGATGAGGCCGCCGACGGCCGGATCACCGGCGTAACCTCCGCAATGGAATACCGGGCGGAGGGGGAGACTGTCTATATCCCCTGTCCGGACGGTGAGCTTACCGGACTGCGGCCGGGCGTCTACTGCGTCCGGTATGCCGCGACCGACAGCTCCCGCGCGTCAGATGACGTGCCGGTTACGGTCTCGGCCGGGGAGGTGGTTCTCTCCGGTGATCTGGATGCGGATGGGCTGGTCACGGTCTCCGACGTTGTGCGGCTGCGGCAGATCATCGTGGGAGGCGGCTGGACTGAGCGCGAGCTGGCGGCCGGCAACCTGGACGACGCCGACAACCTGTTGACCGTCTCCGACGTGGTGGCGCTGCGGTCGAAGATTGTCGCCGGATGATGGCGGCCTCTGCCGCACGAGCGAAACTCAATTTTTGTCCGCTTTTTATCAAATTCTATCCTTGTTATTTGCTGTATTAGGATTTATGATCAAATTGTGTAAAAAAATTATAAAATAATCCTTTTTGTGTAGCGAAATATACTATAAAAAATCCGCCTATATGATTAATATATAAAGTGTAACAGAATGGATTTTCCTTTTTTCGTGTTTTTGTTCCATTGTTGTCCGTGCACACCAAGGGAGAAATGTGCATTATGAATTTCATTTTGAAGGAGGATAATCATGAAAGCAAAACGTATTCTGGCCTGCATTCTGTCAGCAGCTATGCTGATCAGTATGTTTGCCGCAACCAGCATTCCGAGCGTCAGCGCTGTGATCTCCGACAGCGACGTGTTGCTCGACCTCGATTTCTCCGCATATAACGGAGAGGCCACCCTCGCCGACAAGACCGGCAATCTCACGGTCGATATGACCGGTATCGAGGTTGGCGAAGGTCGCGAGACGGGTACCGCTTCCGCAAAACTGGATGGTACCGATGCCATCCGCTGGAGGGGGGCGGAGTATGATCCCTTTGCCCTGACCGATACCGGATTTACTCTTTCGGTTTGGTACAACGTGTCTGAGTTCACAAACTGGACGCAATGGTTCGCCTATGGCCGTTGTCAGAATTACGGTATGATTCTGCAATATGGTGATAACGGTGCCGCCAATCCGAAACTGAGCTACAACACCCATCCGCAGTTGAAAGAGGGAACCGGCTACCCTGGTGAAAATCAGTGGGTCATGGTGACCGTCAAACAGGATTATGATACCAAGCTGCTGTCGGTTTATGTAAACGGACAGCTGATCTCTGCGGCTCTGCGGGATTACACCATGAAAGACATTGCCACGCTGGAGGGCGACTACAACGCTTCCTACAACCTCGGCGCGCCGATTGACAGAGAGACCTGCTGGGATTACTGGAGTGGCGACGGTAAGCTGAACGGCCTGATTGGTTCCTGCGCCATTTACGGACGCGCTCTGACCGACAGTGAGATTGCAAAGCTTTACAATTCTGAGTATGTCGAGCCGGAGCAGCCTACAGTCAGCAGCGGCCTGCTGCTTGACCTCGATTTCTCCGCATATAACGGAGAGGCCACCCTCGCCGACAAGACCGGCAACCTCACGGTCGACATGACCGGTATTGAGGTTGGCGAAGGTCGTGAGACGGGTACCGCTTCCGCGAAACTGGATGGTACCGATGCCATCCGTTGGAGGGGCGAGGACTACGATCCATTTGTCCACACGGATACCGGTATGACCATCAACATGTGGCTGAGCATCGACACCTTTAAGGAATGGTCGCAGTACTTTACCTATGGACGTTCGGCGGGCTTTGGTTTGGTCATGCAGTACAGCAGTGCGCACGCGGCGCATTTTAATATGGTGTACGGTGCTACGGCCACCGGCGATGGAGACAGCGCCTATCCCGGCACCGGTACCTGGATGATGATCACCTTGACGCAGGATTACGCGACGAACTCCCTTAGCTTGTATGTGAACGGAGAATGCAAACTGACCCGTGACATGCCGGCGGACATGAAGAATGTTGCAACTTTCGGCAGCGCAAACGCGCAGTATAACATCGGCGCTCCGGTCGACATTTTTGACCAGTGGTCGAGTGACGGCAAGCTGGACGGCTGTGTAGATTCCCTGCAAATTTACGGCAGCGCCAAGACGGCGACAGAGATTGCCGAGCTGTATGCTCCCACCCCCTCTGTGGATCAGGAAGCGATTGATAACGTCATCTCGCTGATCGACGCGATCGGCGAGGTTGCCGCCACTGCCGCATCGGAAAGCAAGATTGTCGCGGCCGAGACGGCCTATGCCGCGCTG
>JBMNVR010000022.1:0-28630 GCA_050946935.1 Candidatus Howiella sp. | reverse complement strand
CTTAGGAGGGGTTTATTATATCCATTTAACTAAGGGGGCAGGTACCAAAACATAATACAGGATTTTGGCAAATTTGTCAATGCAAAGATGTGGGGGGAAGGCGTCTCCGGTTCTCCTGCCCGGCCGGAATCAAAAATCGGCCGGGCGGTGCGATGCGTGGAGGCAAAAGGGAGACTATCTGTCTTCTGCCGTTCCGGCTGGATCAGATGGGCCGTCCGCCGCCTCTGCCGCAGGATCTTCCGGTGGGTCGGCGGCGCAGATGGACATTTTCTCTTCCCGGAAGCGGATGAAGTCGGAGAGCATGGTCTTGAGCACGGCGATGACCGGTACGCCCAGCACCATGCCGGGTACGCCGAACAGGCCGCCGCCCACCGTGATGGCCAGCAGGACGTAGAGCGGCTTGATCCCGACGTTTACTCCGATAATTTTGGGCTGGATCAGGTTGCAGTCAACCTGCTGAATAACAACGATCAGTACGGCGACGATGATCGCCTGCACCGGATTTCCGGACAGCAGGCAGATCAGCACAACGCATACGCCCGAAATGATCGCGCCAAAGTAGGGGATCAGGTTGGCGAGGCCGACCGCGATACCCAGCAGGGCGGCATAGGGAACGCCGGCGATCAAAAAGCCGATGACGCAGGCCAGCCCGACGATCAGGGCATCCACCAACTGGCTGTAAATATATTTATAAAACGTGTCGCTGATGAGGTCGGTGTATTTGATCAGAACGGCAGCCGCCCGTTTGGGCGTCACCACCCGGACCAGCCGTTTGACTGAGCCGATCAGTGATTCCTTGCTCAACAGCATGTAGATGGAAACAATCAGCGATAAGAACAGGCTGACGATTCCGCTTCCGAAAGCGAAAACCCCCTGCGCATAGGTGGACAGGGCGCTGAGGTCGACGCCGGACAGCAGGGAAGCGACTGAAAATTCTTCCGGAAGAGCCAGGGTAAATCCGGCGATTTTACCGTCCACGGTCAGAGAGTCGACCCAGGCCACCGCTTGGGCATAATAAGCCGGCAGCTTGCCGATCAGGTCGATCAGGCTGCGCGCCAGGGGCGGGATGACAAAGGCCAGCGTTCCGCCGACCAAAGCGATCAATAAAACGTATACGATCGCAACGGAAACTCCCCGTGTGTGATGGATTAAAAAAGCCTTTTTGGATTTTTTCAGCAGCTTTTCAATCCTGTTCATAGGGATGGAAAGGACAAAAGCAATCACAAAGCCGGTCAGGAATGGGGATAGGATGCCGACCAGCGTCGACAGCGCGGTCGCCATCGCCGGGACGTTGTCGATGATTTTATATGCGATAAAGGCCGCGACAACAAAGACGAACAGCACGATATAATTGCGGTATTCTTTGATACGTTTCATCCGAACCATCCTTTTATATACAGAGTCGGCTGCACCGCAGCGCGGGGCGCAAGAAAGAGACATCTTTCAGGGCATCCGGCCGTCCAGGGGGGCGGCTCTTTGCGTAACGCGCCGTGCGGGAGGGGGGCTGTGGTCTTTCCCTGCCACTTTGGAAAGCCGCGATGGAGGTTTATATACAGGCGTACATAATTCGGGAGGGGTTCTGCTCGCTTTCATGATTTTGATGCCGCCCCCCTCGTCATGCTTTTGCATGACAACCGGGAGACACGACGACAAAAAAATACCCGCCGCCGGAGAAACCTTTGCTTCAACCCGATTTGGCGGTTATTTTTTATTATATCAAATATATGATGAAAAAGCAAATACAATACGAAAAAACAGCGCCTTACCCTGAGCCGGAGAAGCGTCGCGAGGCGCTGCATGGAGCGGTCTGCCGCGCCTTACCCTTTTCCGGGAAGAAAAAGGCCGATGTGTCCACCTCCGGCGCGAGGAGGCGCGCCTTTTTCTCCAGCCTGCCGGTGTAACCGGTCAGGCTTCCGCTTCGTTCGACGACCCGGTGACAGGGGATGAGGATCGAGATGGGATTGTGTCCGACCGGTACACCACCGCCTGTGTCGGGACGAACAGGCGGTGGTGTACCGTGTGGTTTTTCTCATTTTGCATTGTCCGTCCTTACCGAAGCTCCACCGGGATCAGCGCCCGCAGCCGGCTGAGCGTTTCCACATCGCACTCGGGCGTGTCGCGCAGCGGGAAGGGTATTCCCATGGCGTCGTATTTGCTCTGGCAGAGCTTTCTGAAGGGCAGCAGCTCGATTTTTTGCAGATTGCGGTACTTTCCTGCGATTGAAATCACCTGGCCGGTCGTTTCCTCCCGGTCGGTGAGGCCGGGCGCCACAACCTGCCGCACCCAGAGGGGAACGCGCATCTCCTCGGTCAGGCGGAGGAAATCCTCCACCGCGGCGAAGGAGCCGCCGCAGTACCGGCGGTAATCCTCCTCCGTTGTGAATTTGATGTCGCAGAGAACGAGGTCGGTATACCGGAGCACCCGCCGTGCGGCGGAGAGTGTCCCGATCCCGGAGGTATCGAGGGCGGTGTGGATTCCCTCCGCCTTCAGAAGCCGGAAGAGGGCGGCAGCAAAATCGGGCTGGGCCAGCGCCTCCCCGCCGCTGAGGGTAACGCCGCCCTCCGCCCCAAAGTAGGACCTGTACCGCAGGACGCGGCGGCAGACCTCTTCGGCCGTGTAAAGCGTCCCGCCGGTGGCGTCCCAGGCGTCCGGATTGTGGCAGTAAGCGCAGCGGAGCGGGCAGCCCTGCATAAAAACGACAAACCGCAGCCCCGGCCCGTCGACCGCGCCGAGGCTCTGGAAGGAATGCACCCGTCCGGTTACCGTGCTGACGTCCGGCATGCTACATCACCTCATGAAAGGTGCGGGAAATGACCTCCCGCTGTTGTTCTTTCGACAGCTTATGGAAGTTGACCGCATAGCCCGAAACCCGGATGGTCAGATTGGGATACTTTTCGGGATGCTCCATGGCGTCGATCAGCGTCTCCCGGCAGAGGACGTTGACGTTGAGATGCTGGGCCATTTGAGCAAAATAGCCGTCAATGATGCCGCAGAGGTTTTTGTATCGGCTCTCGTCGTCGTTGCCCAGCGCCTGCGGCAGGATGGAGAAGGTGTTGGAAATGCCGTCCTTGCAGACGTCGTAGGACAGCTTGGCCACCGAGTTGAGAGAGGCCAGGGCGCCGTTTTTTTCCCGGTTGTGCATCGGGTTGGCGCCGGGGGCGAAGGGCTCGCCCGCCTTGCGGCCGTCGGGGGTCGAACCGGTTTTTTTGCCGTAGACTACGTTGGAGGTGATGGTCAGGATAGAGAGGGTGTGCTCGGCGCCGCGGTAGGTTGGAACCGCCCGCAGGGCGTCGAAGAATTTTCCTACCTGCTCGACGGCGATGGCATCCACTCGGTCGTCATCGTTGCCATAGGCCGGGAAATCGCCGACTGTCTCAAAATCGGTGATGAGGCCGCTCTGGTCGCGGATGACCCGTACCTTTGCGTATTTGATGGCCGAGAGGGAGTCGGCCAGCACCGACAGCCCCGCGATTCCGAAGGCCATGAAGCGGTGCACATCGGTATCGTGCAGCGCCATCTGGGTCTTTTCATAGGCATATTTGTCGTGCATATAATGAATCATGTTCATCGCGGTGACGTAGGTCTTGGCCAGCCAGGGACGATACCGGTCCATCAGTTCGGTCACTCGTTCGTACTCGAGGTACTCCCCGTCATAGGCCGGCGCGGCCGGCGCGACCTGCATGCCGGTCTTTTCGTCCCGGCCACCGTTGAGGCTCATGAGCAGCAGCTTGGCCAGATTGGCTCTGGCGCCGAAAAACTGCATATCCTTGCCGACCCGCATGGCCGAAACGCAGCAGGCGATGGCATAGTCATCCCCGAATTTTTGCCGCATGAGGTCGTCGTTCTCATACTGGATGGCGTCGGTGTCGCAGGAAACCTTGGCGGCGTAACGCTTGAAGCTCTCCGGCAGGTCCTTTGACCAGAGGACGGTCAGATTCGGCTCGGCCGACGGTCCGAGAGTATAGAGAGTGTGCAGCATCCGAAAGGAGGTTTTGGTGACCAGCGGCCGTCCATCCTCCCCCACGCCGCCGACTGATTCGGTGATCCACATGGGGTCACCGGCGAACAGCTCGTTGTACTCGGGTGTGCGCAGATGCCGCGCCATCCGCAGTTTCATGACGAAATCGTCTAAAATCTCCTGCGCGCCGCTCTCGTCCAGAAGACCCCTGTCTATATCGCGGGTAAAATAGATGTCGAGGAAGGTGCTCGTCCGGCCGAGGCTCATGGCCGCGCCGTTCTGTTCCTTGATGGCGCCGAGGTAGGCGAAATAGAGCCACTGCACCGCTTCCTTAGCGTTGGTTGCCGGTCCGGAGATGTCAAAGCCGTACATGGCGGCCATCTCCTTCAGCCGGCCGAGGAAGGTGATCTGCTGGAACAGCTCCTCAAGCAGGCGGATTTTGTCCGCATCGACCGGGCCGTTCGCAACAGCCGCCTTGTCTGCCTGTTTTTGCTCGATCAGGGCGTCCACGCCGTAGAGCGCCACCCGCCGGTAGTCGCCGATGATCCGCCCTCTTCCGTAGGCGTCGGGCAGGCCGGTGATGATGCCGCAGTGCCGGGCGGCGCGGATATCCTCGTTATATACGCGGAAAACCCCGTCGTTGTGGGTGGTGCGGAAGGTAAATTCCTCCTCTACCTTGTCCGACAGGGTGTAGCCGTAGGCTTTGCAGGCCTTGCGGGTCATGTTGATGCCGCCAAAGGGGTTGACCCCCCGCTTGAGCGGCCGGTCGGTTTGCAGGCCGACGATGATCTCCTTCTCCTTATCCAGATACCCGGGAGCGTAGGAGGTCAGGGAGGTGACCGTCTCGGTATCGATATCCAGTACGCCGCCCTTCTCCTGCTCGGCTTTAAAGAGGGCGTTGAGCTTTGCGTTCAGCTCGTCGGTTCGCGCGGTCGCGGGGGACAAAAATCCCTCGTCCCCGACGTAGGGTGTGTAGTTGGTCTGGATAAAATCACGGAGGTTGATCTCCTCCTGCCATTTTCCGGGTTTGAAGCCGGCCCACGCTGTGCTGTTCATGCTTTGCATCTTCCTTTCCTGCCGTCGCTCGGATGCCATCTTTTTTTCAATAAAAAAGGCGGCATCCGAAAGAATTTTCGAAATGCTGCCCAGACGGTCGGCGAAATAATCAGGGAAATCAAGCGGCCGGCTCCACTGTGGTGCTCCACATTCAACCGTCAGGAGCCGGGCTTTCGATGGAAGGAAAAACCTTTCATTGTCCTTAGCATAGCACAGGAAGCGAAATTTGTCAACCGGATTTTTGTAAAAACATATCCAAAAGCACAAGATATAGTATAATTATTTCTGAGAAACCGCATTTTGTAGGGGACGGGCCGCCGAGTGCAGTGTGCGCCCCCTCCTGTTCCCGGCGGAGAGGGCACGGCGCATCGCCCCCTCGAGCAGCATGGCGCCGATACTCAGCAGCGACCATGCGACCGAAAACAGCAGGCAGACCTGTCCGTGAAAATTCAGAGGAATGCGACTGTAGTCCCAGATGTTCATCCCAAGCCCCAGGTTGCAGACTGCGCCGATGGCCAGCTCGACTCCTGTGATGACCGACCCGCCGGCGACGCAGCGGTAGAGTAGCGGCTGTCCGCGCATTTTGCGGTTGATCTCTCCGAGCGAGAGCAGGCAGACACCGCCGGCCAGCAGCATGGTCGGGTGGGTAGATCCGCGCCATAAAATCTCGATCAGGCCGTAGCCGAGCGCGCCGGTGCCGAATACGATCATATCATCCTGTATTTTAAATTTCATGTGGCTTTGTTCCTTTCCTGCGGCCTGCGTTTCAAAAAGGGTGATGTACTCTTTATCCTCTCCAAAAGCTGTTGTGGATATGTCCCTTGCGGCGGGGTAAAAATATTTGGCTGTACGGCCAGAATTCTCCCGCCGGTTTCTTGCGTTTTGCCGGAATTTATGGTAAAATCATCTAAATCCCTGCTGGATTGAAAATGGGCTGATTTTGCGTGTGCAAGATATTTTGCGTTTGACCAGAATTTTGCAAAATTTGTTTATAAGGAAAGAGCCGGGCGTTTTCCTCCGGCTCTTCTCGCCTGGAAAGGAATGGAGTATACATGTCGGATAACCGGCCGATCGGGGTTTTTGACTCCGGGCTTGGGGGCCTAACCGTTGTGCGGGAGCTGGTGCGCGCCCTCCCGAGAGAGAAAATCGTCTATTTCGGCGATACCGGGCGCGTGCCCTATGGGGACAAAAGCGCCGAGACGGTGACCCACTATGCCCGTCAGGACGAGCGGTTCCTGCTGTCCAAGGACGTCAAGCTGATTATCGCCGCCTGCGGCACGGTCAGCTCGGTCGCCGCCCATACGGGGGAGGAACTGCCGGTTCCTTTTATCGGGGTGGTCTCTCCCGCGGCGAAGGCGGCGGCCGCCGCTTCATCCGGCGGGTGTATCGGGGTCATCGGCACCAGCGCGACTGTCCGCAGCGGCGCGTATGAAAAGGCGCTGCTT
Source organism: Candidatus Howiella sp. (assembly GCA_050946935.1). GTDB lineage: Bacteria > Bacillota > Clostridia > Oscillospirales > Acutalibacteraceae > UQRS01. Next base: position 22,171 of record JBMNVR010000022.1, on the reverse strand, counting down.
GCGATCAATCCGGAGCTGCGGGTGTACAGCGCCGACTGTCCGGTTTTTGTCCCTCTGGTGGAGGCGGGATGGATTACCCCCGGCGACGCCGTCACGACCGAAACGGTGCGCCGCTATCTTACCCCTCTGCGCGAAAAGGGTGTGGATACCCTCATCCTCGGCTGTACGCATTATCCGGTGCTGTCCGGATTCATTTCCGAATTCATGGGGCCGGGGGTTACGCTGGTCAATACCGGATATACCGCCGCTATGGCTGCGTCGGCGTTTTTGAGGGAGAAGGGATTGTTCTCTGACGATAAAAGCGCGGGGGCCGGGGAATATTATGTAAGCGACCGGGCCGAATCTTTCACCCAGATTGCCGACGTGCTGCTGGGACGGAAGATTGACGGCCATGTCGGGCTGGTCGATATTACCCGGTATTAAGCGTGGTCGCTGCAAGAAAGGACGCGGGGCATGAAAGACGTGATTATCTATATCAAAGGCAAACAGTTTGTCGCCGACGCCGACCGGGAGGAGGCGGAGGTGGTCGAACTGACGACGGTTGGCAAGATGGGCGCCCGGGCGGGGAAGCTGTTCCTAACCTATGCGGAGGATCCCGTCCTTTACGGCTCTGAGGTGACGACCACGCTCAAGATTACCGGAAACGAATCGGTGGTTATGCAGCGGTCGGGCGGCAGCGACAGCCGGCTGCAGATTGAGCGGGGCCAGCGCAGCTTCTCGCATTATGAGACGGGGTACGGCAGCCTGATGGTCGGGGTGTTTGGAGAGCGGATTCAGAATCATCTGGATGAGACAGGCGGCCGGCTGTTCATGTCCTATACGATTGATGTAGAGAGCAACCTGATTAGCCGCAATGAATTGGAAATTACGGTTAAGCCGGCCGGGGGAGCTCCGGTCAGTTGAACCTTTGAATTTTTGGAATAGGGAGGAAACCGAACGCGCAGTGCTGTTCGCAATCGGTTTCGGCCCGGGGAAAGGAATGTATGAAACGATGTCGAAAATTGTAGCGCAGACCGAAGCGCAGATTCGGGAGATTATCCTGTCGGCCGCCGGGCGCGCGATCGCGGCCGGCGAGCTTGCGGCCGAACCGCTGCCCGACTTTGCGGTGGAGGTGCCGGCCGATCGGAGCCACGGCGATTTTGCGGTTAACGCCGCGATGGTGTGGGCCAGGGCGCTTCGGAAGGCGCCGCGCCAGATTGCCGAAACGCTGGCCCGTTACGCCGAGCTTTCGGGCAGCTATATCGAAAAGCTGGAGATTGCCGGTCCCGGTTTTATCAATCTCTTTCTTGCAAATGGGTATTACGCGGCCGTGCTGAAGGATATCCGCGCCTGCGGCAAGGACTACGGTAAGAGTGATTTCGGCAAGGGGCAGAAAATTATGGTGGAGTTTGTCTCAGCCAATCCAACCGGGCCGATGCATATGGGTAACGCCCGTGGCGGCGCGCTGGGCGACTGTCTTGCCGCCGTGCTGGAGCATGCGGGCTACACCGTCTCGCGGGAGTTTTACATCAACGACGCCGGCAACCAGATCGACAAATTCGCCCTCTCGCTGGAGGTGCGGTATCTCCAGCTATTTGAAGGGGAGGACAAGCATCCCTTGCCGGAGGATTGTTATCAGGGCCTTGATATAAGGGAGCGGGCGGAGGAATTCGCCGCCGAATACGGCGACCGGTATCTTAGCGCCGCCCCAGACGAACGCCGTCGGGCACTGGTCGGCTTCGCCCTGCCGAAAAACATAGCGAATATGCGGGCCAATATGGAAAAATACCGCATCCACTATGACTGCTGGTTTCAGGAAAGCCTGCTGCATGAAAACGGCGAGCTGGAGGAGACCATCGAGCTGCTCCGCAAAAACGGCCGGACGTATGAGAAGGACGGCGCCCTCTGGTATAAGAATATTGAGGTGCAGACCGAGCTGCTCAAGGCCGCCGGCAAAACCCAGGAGGAGATTGACAAGCTCGAACTCAAGGACGACGTTCTGATCCGGGCCAACGGCAACCCGACCTACTTCGCGGCCGACATTGCCTACCACCGTAACAAGCTGACGGTGCGCGGCTTTGATAAGGCCATCGACGTTTGGGGCGCCGATCACCACGGGCACGTCGCCCGGATGAAGGGGGCGCTGACCGCCATCGGAATTGACGGCGACCGCCTCGATGTCATTTTGATGCAGCTTGTCCGGCTGGTCCGGGACGGAGAGGTTGTCCGGATGTCCAAGCGGACCGGCAAGTCGATTACCCTCACCGATCTTTTGGAGGAGATTCCGATTTCGGCTGTGCGTTTTCTGTTTAATATGCGGGAGGCCGGGTCGCAGATGGACTTCGACCTCGACCTGGCGGTCGAGCAGTCGGCACAGAACCCGGTCTATTACTGTCAGTACGCCCATGCGCGCATTTGCAGCATCCTGAAAAAGCTGGAGGGGGAGGGAATCACCCCTCGTGACTGCACGGCGGAGGAGCTGCAGGCTCTGACCGCGCCGGAGGAGCGGGAGCTGATTCGCCATCTCTCCGCTCTGACGGGGGAGATTGTGGCTGCCGCCCGGGATTATGATCCGGCGCGTATCACTCGCTATGTGATGGAACTTGCCACCTGTTTCCACAAATTCTACAACGCTTGCAAGGTGCTGGTGGAGGATGAGGCGCTCTGCCAGGCGCGGCTCTACCTCTGCGTCTGCGTGCGGGACGTCATCCGCCTTGTGCTTGAGCTGCTGGGGATTGAGGCACCTGAAAGTATGTGATGAAAAACGAATCCGTACAGGATCAGATGTGAGAAGCATGAAACGATTTTTAAAAATTTTGCAAATTCTCGCGACCATTTTGATGCTGGCGGCTGTGATCTGGGCGATTCTGCCCTTTACAATGGGGGCGGTCGGCATCGGATCTCTTTTGCCCATCGGAGTGTTCGGCTGTATTCTGGCCTACTGGTACCTGCCGGAGCCGAAGGCCTGGCTTCGCCGCACCCGCGCGGGAAGGGGGATTGTCTGCGCCCTGTCGGTTCTGGTGGCCGCCGGCATTTTGGTCAGTGCGGCTTCCGGCTGCCTGATCCTGCGGGACATGGGAGGCGACGCGCCGGAGGGGGAGGTCACGCTGGTCATCCTCGGCTGTCAGGTGAACGGGGAAAGCCCCAGCCTCGCCCTTGCCTCCCGTTTGGAGGCGGCCGAGGCCTTCCTGACCGCGCATCCGGCGGCGCCCTGTATCCTTTCGGGTGGGCAGGGCGATGGCGAACGAATCAGCGAGGCTGAGGCCATGCGCCGCTGGCTGGTGAATCGGGGGATTGCGGCTGACCGTCTGTATCTGGAGGATCGGTCGACCAGCACGGCCGAGAATCTGGCCTTTTCCAAGGCTCTGGCCGAGCGGGAGGGCTTGCCGCTGCGCTTCGTGATCGCGACCAGCGAGTTTCACCTCCACCGCAGCCGGCAGATGGCCGCCGATCTCGGGCTGGAGAGCTTTTCCTGCCCGGCAAAAACGCCGGCGAATCTCTTTTTCAGCCAATTTGTGCGGGAGATTCTGGCGGTTACCAAATATCATGTTTTCGGCTGAAAGGGGCTTTTCATGAAAATCGCCATACGGAATATACAGATTGCCGACCCTGAACAAGAGAGGGTATATACCGGGGATGTTTTTATTGCCGACGGAAAAATCTCTCCGCCGTTTTCATCGCCCGACCGGGTGATCGGGGGGGAGGGACTTGTGCTTTTTCCCGGGCTTGTGGACATCCATGTTCATTTCCGTGATCCCGGCCAGACGCATAAGGAGGATATCCTGTCCGGCGCGGCGGCGGCAGCAGCCGGCGGCGTGACCTCGGTGGTTGCGATGCCGAACACCCTGCCGCCCATGGACGATCCCGCTCTGCTGCGGGAGGTGCTGGCGCGCGCGGCAGCCGCGCCGGTGCGGATTTATCAGACAGCCTGCATCACCCGAGGCATGCAAAGTGAGGCGCTGACCGATTTTGCCGCGCTGGCGCAGGCCGGAGCCGTCGCCTTTTCGGACGACGGCCTGCCGGTCGGGCCGGACGCGCTTATGGAACGCGCGCTGCGGGAGGCCGCGGCGCGCGGTAAGCCGGTTCTCAGTCACAGCGAAATTCTGCCGCTCGCCGCGGGCGGGAAGGTCAACGCCGGAAGGGTGGCCGACGCGCTCGGGGTTAAGGGTATGCCGGCCGCGGCGGAGTATGAAGCCGTCCGGCGGGAAATCTCCCTGAGTGAGAAAACCGGCTGCCCGGTGCATATCTGCCATGTCAGTACGGCTGAGGCGGTCGCGTTGGTGCGGGACGCCAAGCGGCGCGGCGTCCGCGTCACCTGCGAAACCGGGCCGCATTATTTTGTCTTTACGGAGGAGGCTGTCCTCTCCCGCGACGCCGATTATCGGATGAATCCGCCACTGCGGACGGCCGCCGACCGGCAGGCCGTATTGGACGGGCTGGCGGACGGAACCATCGACTGCATCGCGACCGACCACGCTCCCCATACGGCGGAGGAAAAGGCGGATTTTGCCGCCGCCCCAAACGGGGTCGTGGGGCTGGAGACCTCGCTCGCCGCCAGCTATACCGCGTTGGTGGAGGGCGGGATCACCGACCTGTGCGGCCTCGCCCGATTGATGAGCTCCCGTCCGGCCGAAATCGCCGGGGTCGAGGGCGGCAGCCTTCGGATCGGCGCACCGGCCGACCTCGCCCTCTTCGCCCCCGGGGAGGTCTGGACAGTCCTGCCGGAGGCGTTGCACGGCAAATCTGGGAATACGCCCTTCAAGGGTATGAAACTGCACGGCCGGGTACACTATACCATATGCCGCGGCCGGGTGGTTTTCGACAAAAACGCAGAGCAAAACGGATAAGGAGCGGATAAAAATGTCGTTTGACCGGATGATTGAAAAAATCGCCGCCATGCAGAATCCTACGGTGGCTGGCCTCGACCCCAAGCTGGAGTTTATTCCGGAGCATGTCCGGGAGAAAGCCTTTGCCGAATACGGCAAAACACTCGAGGGGGCGGCCGAGGCACTTTACCTCTTTAACAAGGCGTTGATCGACGTCCTGGCCGACATCGTGCCGGCCGTCAAACCGCAGTGCGCGTACTATGAGATGTACGGCTGGCCCGGGATGCGCGCGCTCGAACGCACCGTCCGCTATGCGCGGCAGGCCGGGATGTTCGTCATCACCGACGGCAAGCGCAACGACATCGGCACCACGATGGAGGCGTACGCCGCCGCTCACCTCGGTTTTGTGGAGGTGGAGGGGGAGCGGTTGGCTCCCTTTGGCGCCGATGCGCTGACCGTCAACGGATATCTCGGCTCGGATGGCGTCCGCCCCTTGCTGGACATCTGCAAGGGGGAGGATAAGGGCATCTTCGTGCTGGCCAAAACCTCCAATCCCTCTTCGGGCGAGCTGCAGGACCGCGACTGCGGTGGGCGGCCGGTGTACCGGGTGATGGGCGATTTTTGTGAGGAGTGGGGAGCCGATCTGCCCGGAAAATACGGATACTCGGGTGTCGGCGCGGTGGTCGGCGCCACCTATCCTGCCCAACTCGCCGGACTGCGGGAGATGCTTCCGCACACCTTTTTCCTCGTGCCCGGCTACGGGGCGCAGGGTGGCGGCGCGGCCGACGTCGCCGGCGCGTTTGATGAAAGAGGCCTCGGCGCTGTGATCAACTCCTCCAGAGGGATCATGTGCGCCTATAAAAAAGCGGGGGACGAGGCGCATTTTGCCGACGCCGCCCGGGCAGAGGCCATCCGCATGCGGGATGAGATTACGGGATATATCGGGAAAATCTCTCTTTAAAACGCCGCCGGTTTCAAGAAAAACTTTTTGCCGCTTCTGTATAAAAGGGGAGTGGGTGCGACACTGTGACAGACAGAAAGGAAAGTGGAAGGTATGGGCTATACCAAAGCACTCGGCACGGTGCTGTCCAATCGGCGGATTGCCGACGGCATTTACGATATGACCGTCCGCACGCCGCAAGCGACAGCGGCTTCGATCGGCCAGTTTATGCAGGTTTATTGCGAGGGGAAAACGCTGCGCCGGCCGATCTCGATTTGTGAATTTGATCCGAAGGCGGAGACCATCCGCCTGGTATACCTCGTCAAAGGGGAGGGGACGCGCTGGATGTCCACTCTGTCGGAGGGGGAAACCATCGACCTTCTCGGACCGCTGGGGCACGGCTTTTCTTTGAAGCGGGCCGATCGACCGGTCGTGATCGGCGGCGGTATTGGCACGCCCCCCATGCTGGCGGTGGCACAGGCCGCCGGCGGCAGGGCGGAGGCGATTCTCGGCTTCAAAAATCAGGGCGCGGTTATTCTTATGGACGAGTTTGAGGCGGCCTGTGCCCACGTCGCGCTCGCAACCGACGACGGAAGCGCGGGGCAAAAGGGCTTTGTCACCGACATTCTGGCCGAACGGATGAAGACGGTGGGATATGATCTGATTCTGGCCTGCGGCCCGATCCCGATGCTGAGGGCGGTTGCCGGCCTGGCAGAAAAGGCCGGGGTAGCCTGTCAAGTCTCGCTTGAGGAGCGGATGGGCTGTGGTATCGGCGCTTGTGTCGGCTGCGTGTGTAAGGTGACCGACGGCAAGGACGTCCGGCATGCCCAGGTTTGCCGCTATGGCCCGGTGATCGACGCAAAGGAGGTAGTTTGGTAATGGCGGATTTACGTGTAAATATCGCGGGCGTGGAATTCAGAAACCCGGTGATCACCGCCTCCGGCTCCTTCGGCTTCGGGCGGGAGTATTCGGAATTGTACCCGCTTTCCAGTCTTGGCGGAATCTCCTGCAAGGGGACGACGCTGGAGCCGCGGATGGGCAACGACAGCCCCCGGATTGCCGAAACGCCTGCGGGTATGCTGAACAGCGTCGGGCTGCAAAATCCCGGCGTGGATAAGGTGGTCAAAACGGAGCTTCCCTGGCTGGCCAAGCAAGATACCCGGATCATCGTCAATATTGCCGGCCGCACGGCCGAGGAGTATGTTGCCGTGGCCGAAAAGCTGAACGACACGGCGGCGGATATGATTGAAATGAACATCTCCTGTCCGAATGTAAAGCAGGGTGGCGTGGCCTTCGGTACGGTGCCGGAGATGGCGGCGAGCGTTACCAAAGCAGTGCGCGCGGTTTGCAAGAAGCCGCTGATGGTCAAGCTGTCGCCCAATGCCGCTTCGATCTCTGATGTTGCCGCCGCGGTGGAGAGTGAGGGAGCCGATGCCGTCTCCCTCATCAATACCCTGACCGGCATGCGGATCGACGTTCGCACCGGCCGGCCGATTTTGCGCAACAACACCGGCGGTCTTTCCGGCCCGGCTGTCCTGCCGGTCGCCGTCCGCATGGTGTGGGAGGTTGCAAGCCGCGTGCACATCCCGGTGGTCGGGATGGGCGGCATCTCAAAATGGGAGGATGCGGTCGAGCTGATGCTGGCCGGCGCCCGGGCGGTGCAGATCGGTACCGCCAACTTCACCGATCCCTACACCCCGATTAAGGTGCTGACCGGGTTGGAACGGTATCTGGATGAACGGGGCGTCGCCTCGGTTAACGAAATTGTCGGAGGCGTAAAGCCCTGGTAAAGGCTGTGATGTAGATTGATTATTCTATCGGTTGACCTCGGCGCCGCCCGGACCGGGGTGGCGGTCTGCGACAAGGGGGAGGCGTTCGCTTTCCCCCGCGGCGTGATCCACGAGCGAGATCTCGATCGCCTTGTTGAGGCGCTGGCCGCCCGTGCGGCGGAGGAGAAGGCCGCGCTGATTGTCGTCGGCCTTCCGCGCAACATGGACGGGAGCGAGGGCTTCAAGGCGGCCGAGTGTAGGGAGGCGGCTGCCCTCCTTGCCCGGCGCACCGGCCTTCCGGTTGAGATGCAGGACGAACGCTGCACCACCCTCTCGGCGCACACGGCGCTGAATTACACCGACACGCGGGGTAAAAAGCGCAAAGACGTGGTCGACGCGGTGGCGGCCGTCATGATTTTGGAGGATTATCTCGCCCGCCGAAAAAACACCGCCGGGCGGTCATGACGGAGCAAACATAGAGAGAAGGGGATTTCCATGGGCAGACTCTACAACAGTGTGACCGAGCTGGTGGGCAAAACGCCGCTGCTCCGGCTGCACAATTACGCGAAGGAGATTGGTGTGACCGCGACCCTTGCCGTCAAGCTGGAGGCGTTCAATCCCGCCGGCAGCGCCAAGGATCGCATCGCTTTGCAGATGATCAAAGACGCCGAAGCGGACGGCCGCTTGAGGCCGGGCGCTTTGTTGATCGAACCGACCAGCGGCAATACCGGCATCGGTCTTGCTGCGATTGCGGCGGCACGGGGGTATAAGGCGCTCTTTGTCATGCCGGAGACCATGAGCATCGAACGCCGCAAGCTGCTGCGCGGCTACGGAGCGGAGATTTATCTGACCGAGGGAACGAAGGGTATGGCTGGTGCCATCGCCAAGGCGAAGGAGCTTGTGCAGAACTACCCCGGCAGCATGCTGATGGGACAGTTTGACAACCCTTCCAACCCACGGGCGCACTACCTCACCACCGGACCTGAGATTTGGGAGGACACCGATGGCGAGGTGGATATTTTCGTCGCCGGGGTCGGCACCGGCGGTACCATCACCGGCGTGGGGGAGTATTTGAAAAAGCGCAACCTCGGCATACAGGTCATTGCGGTCGAGCCGTCCGGCTCTCCCGTCCTGTCGGGCGGAAACCCTGGTCCGCACGGCCTGCAGGGAATCGGCGCCGGCTTCGTGCCGGAGGTGCTGAATACCGCGATTTATAACGAGGTAATCCGTGTGACCGACGGTGACGCCATCTCGGCCGCCAAACGGCTGGCGCGAACTGAGGGGATTCTGGCCGGCATTTCCTCCGGCGCGGCGCTATTCGCCGCGGGAGAGGTTGCCAAACGGGCAGAGAATGCCCACCGGCTGATTGTGGCGCTACTGCCCGACACGGGGGAGCGGTATCTATCGACCGACCTGTTTGCAGACTGATGTGGGACATGCCTTTTATTTGAATCCTATTATGTATTATGATAAAAAAGCGTCGTGTAAAATCATCTTACACGACGCTTTTTTTTATTTATAAAACTTCACCAAACCCCTCATCGTTGATATGCGATGGCTGGATTGCCAAAGGAGGCACGCGGGCAGGTGAAAACCATATCGACGCGCACTGGACAAAAGAACCCGGAGAATTGGATAGCATTCAACCTCAGGCCGTTTGTACCGCCGCGCCGAGGTCGGTATGCTCAATGCAGCCGCGCGGACAGACCGAGGTGCAGATGCCGCAGCCGGTGCATTTTGAAAGATCCACACGGGCCAGATTTCCCTCCACCCGGATGGCGCCGGCCGGACATTTTTTCTCGCACATGCGGCAGCCGATGCAGCTAACCGCGCAAACCTTGTTTGCCGCGGCCCCCTTATCGGTGTTGGAGCAGCGTACCGCCGCACCGCGCTCGGCCGGCAGGATTTCGATAATTTGCTTAGGGCAGACTGCCGCACACCGGCCGCAGCCGGTGCAGAGCAGCGGATTGACCCTCGCCAGTCCGTCGACCACGTTGAGCGCGTCGTATTCACAAACTTTCACACAGTCGCCGAAGCCGACGCATCCAAAGTTACAGCCACCCGGGCCGCCGAACAGCATGGCTGCAGCAGCGCAGCTTTCCAGCCCCTTATAGTTCAGTTTCGTTTTGCAGCGTTCGCAGTCGCCGCCGCAGTGGACGAAGGCCTCGCGCTTTTCGAACGCCGCCTCCACCCCGCAGATTTCAGCCAGCGCGGCGGCTGTCGCGGCGCCCCCCGGAGCGCAGAGGTTGGGAGCCGCCTCCCCGTTTGAGAGGGCTTCGGCATAGCCGTCACAGCCCGAAAAACCGCAGGCGCCGCAGTTGGCACCCGGCAGCGACTCGCGCAGTTTGACCGTCTTTTCCGACGCGGGAACCGAGAGAAGAACCGAGGCGACGGTCAGGCCGATTCCGAGCACCAGCCCGATGCCTGACACCACCAAAACCGCAAATACAATCGGATTCATAAAAGCCTCCCCCTTTCTCAAACGATCCCGGCAAAGCCGAGGAAGGACAAGGATACGATGGCCGCTGCGATCAGGGTGATCGGCAAGCCCTGCAAAGGCTTCGGAATGTCGCAGGCCTCCAGCCTCGACCGGACGCCGGCAAACAGCACCATGGCCAGCATGAACCCGAGCCCTGCGCCGAGCGCGTTGACCAGAGCCAGCGGGAAGCTGGTGATCCGCTCATTGGTGAAGTTGAGCATGGTAATGCCCAACACGGCGCAGTTGGTTGTGATCAGTGGGAGGTAGATGCCCAGCGCCTTATAAATCGGCGGAACAAACTTCTTTAAAATGATTTCCACCAGTTGAACCAGCGCCGCGATGATTAGGATAAAAACGATGGTTTGTAAATACTCCAGCCCGTTTGGAACCAGCAGCCAGGCGTAGATCGGATAGGTTGCGGCCGTTGCCAGCACCATGACAAAGATAACCGCCAGACTCATGCTCAGGGCGGTATCGGTCTTTTTCGATACACCGAGGAAGGGGCAGATTCCAAGAAATTTGGAAAGCACCATATTCTCGGTCAGAATGCCGGCCAGCAGAACCGGGATCATGGATTTCAGAAGTTCCATCAGTCCTGCACCTCACTTTCCGGCGCTTGGTTGATGTCCGCCGCTTCGGGAGCGGATGAATCAACCGCCTCGGTATAGTCCGACATGCCACAGGCGGCGCAGCCGCCCTCCCCGCAGCCGGGGCAGTTCTCGCACCCGAGGGAGTCGACCGGCTTTTTGCCCATGCGGCGGGCGAGTGCGTTGGCCAGTGCAACCAGTACGCCAAAGACGAAGAAGCCGCCGGGCGGCAGGATGGCGATAATCATGGGGTCGATAAAGGCCGCGGTCACCGGCAGTCCGAAGATGGTGCCGGCGCCGATCATCTCCCGGATCGCGCCCATCAGAACCAGGGTGGCAGTGAAACCGATACCCATGCCCAGCGCGTCGAGGATGGAGGGAAGCAGGGTGTTTTTGCTCGCGAACATCTCCGCCCTGGCGAGGATGATACAGTTGACCACGATCAGGGGGAGGTAAATGCCCAGCGATGCGTCGATCGCCGGTGCAAAGGCTTTCACCAGCATCTGTACCACCGTAACAAACCCGGCGATGATGGTGATATAGGCCGGAATCCGCACACGGTCGGGAATGACCTTCCGTAAGAGGGAGATCGCAATATTGGAGCCGAGCAGAACCAGTGTTGCGGCGACACCCATGCCGATGCCGTTGATTGCGGCGGTCGTGACAGCGAGGGTAGGACAGGTGCCCAGCACCAGCCGGAGAACCGGGTTCTCCCGCACGATGCCGGCTGTAAAGATTTTGCCGTATTCCGGTTTTGCCACTTGATTCTTTGCTTTAGCCATTGCTGCCCACCTCCAGTGCGCTAAAATATTCCAGCGCCGTGTTGACCGCGCCGACCACCGCGCGGGAGGTGATGGTCGCGCCGGTCAGGGCGTCAACCTCACCGCCGTCTTTGGAGACGGCAAGCTCGCCCGATTTTCCGGCGAACTGGGTCCACCAGTCGGATTTCAGCGCGTTTGCACCGAGGCCGGGCGTCTCGTCCGAGGCGGACAAAACTTCCATTGCGAGAATGGCGCCGTCCCCGTCCAAGGCCGTCATGACCGAGACGCTGCCGCCATAGCCGCGCCCGGCGGTTACAAAGACATAGCCGGCGGTTTTACCGCCCTGCACGGCCTTATAATACGTAAAGCTTTCGCCGTCCAGCTCACCGCTTTGCTCTTCAAAGCGGTCGGCCGGGAGAAGGCGGGTCATCGCCTCAGCCTGCGTCTCGGCCTCCAGTGCGGCAATCTTGTCCTTGGTCGCGGCGTTAGTCACAGCCAGTACCGCTGTGATGACGGCGCAGATTACAAACAAAACCAGCGGCGGCAAAAGAATGTTTTTGATTTTATTCATCTTTTGCACCCTCCCATCCGAAGGGCTTCGGCGCGCAAAGCCGGTTGATATAAGGAACAATGATGTTCATCACCAGAATCGAGTAGGAGACCCCCTCCGGCAAAGAGCCAAACTGCCGGATGACGGCTGTAATCGCGCCGCAGCCGATGGCGTAGATCACTTTACCCTTGGTAGTCGAGGGGCTGGTGACATAATCGGTTGCCATGAAAATCGCCCCCAGCAGCAGGCCGCCGGTCAGAATATGGAACAGCGGATCGCCGCCGAAGGCCCACATCAGCAGACCGGTTGTCCCGATAAAGCAGACTGGGATTACCGGCGTGATGACCCCCCGTACGACGAGGTAAATCCCGCCGAGCAGCAGGGCGAGGGCATACGTCTCTCCAATACAGCCGCCCTTGTAGCCGAGAAGCAGTTGCTGGAGGGTAAACGTGCTCCCGCCGGCCAGTGGTGTGGCAGTGGTCACGGCGTCGGCCGAATTCAGCCAGGCGAAAGGCGCATCCCAGGTAGTCATAGCTGTCGGGAAAGAAACCATCAGCACAATCCGTCCGGTAATTGCGGGGTTGACAAAATTCTGCCCCAAACCGCCGAACAACTGCTTGACAATGACAATGGCGATAACGCTGCCGAGCATCCCCATCCACAGCGGGAGGGAGGGGGGCAGACACAGCGCCAGAAGCAGCCCGGTCACCGCGGCCGACAAATCCCCCGTAGAGTTCGGCTTTTTCAAAATCCGGCAGCAGATATATTCCGCCAGCACGGCCGAGGCGACGCAAACCAGAATCAGCAGCCCAGCCCGCGGTCCGAAGAGGACAATACCGGCCAGCGTTGCCGGAATCAGCGAGATCAGTACGTCGAGCATGATGCTCGCTGTTGTATCCCTGTGCCGGAAGTGAGGCGAGGAAGATACGATCAGACCGTTCATTTTTTATCACCCGCCTTTCTGATTTTTGCTTTGGCAAGCCGCATCGACTGAACGAGCTGCCGCTTGGCCGGACAGATGTACGAGCAGCTTCCGCACTCAATGCAATAGGGAACGCCCAATTTCTCCAACGCGGCGGGATCTCCGCCGGTCTTGAGCGCCGTCTCAACTGCGGCGGGCTGGAGCTGCATGGGACATCCGCGAATACATCTTCCGCAGCGGATACAGGGGCCGCTTTCAGGTACGGCGGCGGCCGCTGCGTCAAAGGCGAGAATGGCATTGTTCTGCTTTAAAATCGGCAGGGTATCGTCCATCACGGCAAACCCCATCATTGGGCCGCCGGTAATCAGCTTCTCCGGCGCACAGGCGTAGCCGCCGCAGAATGCAATCACATCCCGGATGGAGGCGCCGATCGGTACCTCGACATTCATCGGATGGGCGATGGCCGGGCCGTCGACCGTCAGCCGCTTGGTCACAAGCGGCATGCCGGTGCGTATGTATCGGTTGAGGAAGGAGACGCTGGTGATGTTCATGACCACGCATCCGACATCGGCCGGCAGCTTGCCGAGCGGCTGTTTGCGCCCGGTTGCGGTATAGATCAGAACCTTTTCTGCCCCCTGGGGATATTGGGACTTCAGCCGCAGCAGGTTGACCGAGTCGTTTGTGTCCCGCTTGTCGGCCGCGATCTCATGCAAGATACGGATGGCCTCTGGCTTATTGTCCTCGACCCCGATGATGACCCGCTCAAAGCCCATCAGCGCCTTAATGCGGTAGACCCCCTCCATAATATCGTCGGCGTGCTCGATACATTCGCGGTAGTCGGCGGTGATATAGGGTTCGCACTCCGCCCCGTTGATGATGAGGGTGTCCAGATCGGTGCCCGGCTTAGGACTCAGCTTGACATGGGCCGGAAAGCCCGCGCCGCCAAGGCCGACCAGACCCGACGCGCGGGCGGCGGCCACCAGCTCCTCCGCGGAGGAGACCGGGGACGGCGCCAGGGTGGGATCGAGCGTCATCTTCCCGTCTGAGGCGATTTCGACCGCCGGACATTTCGCCCCGGTGGGGAGCAGAACCTCGACAATGCCGGTCACGGTGCCGGACACGCTCGAATGAATCGGTGCGCAGACATAGGCGTCGTTGTCCCCGACAACCTGTCCGACAAAGACGGGGTCGCCTTTCTTGACCGTCGGTTTGCAGGGCGCGCCGATATGCTGCTGCATGCAGATGGTGACCTTCTCCGGCGGGGGCATGATCACCGTTGCGCAGTCGGCGGTGTTTTTAAAATGTCCGGGATGGACGCCGCCGTGAATCTGCGCCGCGGCGCTTACCACTGCTGTCTGATTTTGCATACGACTGAAAGCCTCTTTTCCACTTAAAATCATAAAGGATGCCGTTGCGGACGGGAGAATGGGCCAAGCCCCATACCCCGCGTCCGCTTTTTCATAAAACGGCCGCCCCAAAAGGGCGGCAGAATAAACTACGATTATTCTACATAATCCGCCGCCCTTTTTCAAGTATTTTATCGCAGATTTTGAATTCCGGTATGGGCGAATGGAATGATTCTTACGCTCTATCGGCGTCCGGAGGAATAAAATCCATATTTCAGGCACTTTTTGATCTTGGTCCGTGCCCGTTTCAAGTGCCGGGATATGGTTGACTTATTAACGCCGCGCTTTTGCGCGATCTCGGTTACTGTCATGTTTTTGAAGTAGTAATCTTCCACCACTTCTCGCTGACGGACGGTCAGCTCTTCCTCCATAACATCAATCACTGCACGTTTCATTTTTGCGATGGTCTCGCTGTTGTCCCCGGCCGAATAGCTTTCCCCTTCCCAGGGGTATCGGTCGCCAAAAATATCCAGGCTGATCAGTCTCGTTCCGCGCTTCATTCTTCTGTTCCCCTTTCATAATAATGACAAAGGTGCCTGCCGTATTTTTTCAGGCGCGTAGCAATGCGCCGAAGCTCATAAATGCGCGACGCAAGCTCTCTGGCTGCCCGTTCGGACGGGGCAGAATATTTGGAAAGCGCCGCAGCCCTCTCACAAAGCGCCGTCGCAGTGGTTATATATTCCTGACCGAGTTCATACAAGTTCATTTTTGCATCTCCTTTATACACAAATCGTGATTTTTAAATATAAGTAGCGATTTAGACCCACCTCCTCTCTTTTTGATGGAATTTTTCTGCTGATTTTCGGTTGCCGTTTCTCATCTCATCCCGAAATAGTGGATTTAATTCTATCCGCTCATTGAATATTATCACTGAACCCGGCGTAAAGCAACCTGTTTTTAGAAAATTATACACTTTTTGTGATATTCGTTCTTTGTTGCCTGTTTGTTGCACAATTTCTTTGTTTGTTTTAAACACTAAAATGTTGCAAAAACACAATGGGTGTGATAAAATCATATGCGGACAAGGAAAATTATCTTAAGGAGGCTATCTTTATGAGCAACTTTTCCGAACGCCTGACCGAACTCAGGAAAGCCCAGCACCTGACCCAGACTGATCTGGCATGCGTGTTGGGCGTCTCTCCCAGCACGATTGGCAATTACGAGCTTGGGGATCGAATACCACGCCCCCCGCACCTTTTGGCACTTTGCAAGTTCTTTTCAGTGACCAGCGATTTCCTGCTTGGCATAGAACCGGATACCACAGAGGTCAGTCAGTTGAGCAGCGATTTGAAAAAGCACTTTAAACTGGAGGGAAAACTGACTTGTAACGGACAAAAACTTTCGGATGAGGAAATTGAACGCCTTTTCGACTTTCTTTTGGTCAGCGCAAATGTTATAATATCTGAAAAAGCAAAATAAAGTTTTGCGGTTTCGGAGGTTTTTCCCATATGTTCCAGACAAGCGTTTTCCATATACATGAACAAAACGGCGTTTGTTTTCTGACCGTTCCGGCCTTTGAAGAAACCGGACTGGTCCGGCACGCCTTTTCCACACGCATCGGCGGTGTGTCGAAGGGCCGGTATGCCCGCATGAATCTAAGCTTCGGTAACGGAGACCGGCCGGAGGATGCTTCTGAAAACTTTCGCCGCTTTTTCGCCGCCGTCGGCTCGGATGAGCGGCGGGCGGTCCTCAGCCGGCAGGAGCATACCGATCATATCCGCACGGTTACGGCGGCCGACGCAGGTAAGGGAATCATCCGCGAGCGGGATTACACCGCTGTGGACGGCATGATTACCAACCAGCCCTGCCTGCCGCTTGTGACCCTCTATGCCGACTGCGTGCCGTTGCTCTTCCTTGACCCGGTGAAGAAAGCGATTGCTTCGGTTCACTCGGGCTGGCGGGGCACGGTGCAGCAAATCGGGCGGCGGGCGGTGGAGCGGATGCAGGCAGAGTACGATTCCGATCCGGCCGATATTCTGGCCGCTGTTCTGCCCTGTATCGGCCCTTGCTGCTATGAGGTGGACGAACCGGTGTATACCGCCTTTTCCAAAGCAGGTTTAGACGACGGCCGAATTCTCATCCCGACCGGCCGCCGCGGTAAATATATGCTGGATTTACCGGAGGCCAACCGGCGTATTCTGCTGGCCGCCGGGATTGCCGAAGCACACCTGACCGTGACCGACGTATGTACCTGTTGCAACGCCGATACCTTGCATTCCCACCGGGCTACCGGCGGCATGCGGGGCAACCTCGCCGCGATGATTGAGTTGAAATGAATATACCGTCCGCCCGGCAAAGCCTGCATCGGCTTCTTGCTGCGGCTGTCGTGTTTTAAAGCGCTGACGCACAAAGAATCCGGGACCGGGTTACCCGTAATGTACGACGCATGTTGAAGAGTCAGGCATAGCGGAAGTACGGGGATTGCCGTGGATTTCGGCTGCCGTGTCATGCGCGGGGTGCGAAATGGCATGAAAGTCATATGTTTTGATGGCGGTCCGTAAGGGCCGATGCAAAAGATTTTGATTATTCCGCTTTGCTCTGTAATAAAGAATACTGCGAGAAGCACAAGCTATGTGTTTCTCGCATTCTTTTGCGTTTTGGTGCAGTACCCACCGACTCTTTCTGTGGCGAAAAATGCAGATGCGGGCGGAAATTCTCATGAAAACGCATAAGCTGTACCGGCAAGGAAAAGAATGAAGGCGGGATGACGCCCGTCGAGGACGATGGTGCCGCCGGAGAGCGTGTTGCCGTTTGTGCATTGCATAATACAGATCCGGGGCGGGTGCTTGCCATTTTCTCAGATAAATCCGCACGGGTTTCTTGCCAGGCCGTGCAAAAAAACGCGCAGACGTTTTTCTTGCCGGCGCGGGAATTTCCCGGCCGTGGTCGGATTGTTTGTTTTCGATTAAAGATGTATCAGCCCCGGAAGGGAGAAGTTGTCCGGAAATCGGGCGTAATATATGTATAAAAATACAGTTTTTTCTGCAAAAACTCTTGCATTATTCATCCTGCAATGGTAGAATATGCCCATGTGTAATGCCAGGCGGAAAATAAAGCCCGGCCGGCGTTGCCTTTTGTCTCATATTTTATTTTTAAGGAGAGATATATATGGAGTTAAAGGAATTGTCCAACCCGTATCTGACCAACCTTCTGGAAACGGTCAAGAAGCGCAATGCCGGCGAGCCGGAGTTCATTCAGGCCGTGACCGAAGTGCTGATGACCCTGGAGCCGGTTGTGGAAAAGCGCCCCGACCTGGTGGAGGCCGGCGTTCTTGACCGCTTGGTTGAGCCGGAGCGGCAGATCATCTTCCGCGTGCCGTGGGTCGACGACAACGGCAAGGTGCAGGTTAACCGCGGCTTCCGCGTGCAGTACAACTCGGCCATCGGCCCCTATAAGGGCGGCCTGCGTCTGCATCCGTCGGTTTACCTTGGTATTATCAAGTTCCTCGGCTTTGAGCAGGTATTTAAGAACAGCCTGACCACCCTCCCCATGGGCGGCGGTAAGGGCGGCTCAGATTTTGATCCCAAGGGCAAGAGCGACGGCGAGGTTATGCGTTTCTGCCAGAGCTTTATGACCGAGCTGCAGCGCCACATCGGCCCCGACTGTGATGTGCCGGCCGGCGATATCGGCACCGGCGCGCGGGAGATCGGCTACATGTTCGGCCAGTATAAGCGCATCCGCAATGAATTCACCGGTGTCCTGACCGGTAAGGGCCTGACCTACGGCGGCTCCCTGGCCCGGACCGAGGCGACCGGCTACGGCCTCTGCTACTTCACGGAAGAGATGCTCAAGGCCAATGGCAAATCCTTCGCGGGAAAAACGGTGGTTATCTCCGGCTCGGGCAACGTGGCCATCTACGCCACCCAGAAGGCGACAGAGTTTGGCGCAAAGGTTGTCGCCCTGTCGGACAGCAACGGCTATATCTACGATAAAAACGGCATCGACCTTGCCGCAGTGAAGGAGATCAAAGAGGTTCGCCGCGGCCGGATTAAGGAGTATGTCGAGACCCATCCCGACGCGATCTATACCGAGGGGTGCAGCGGTATCTGGACTATCCCCTGCGATGTTGCCCTGCCTTGCGCGACCCAGAACGAGCTGGACGGCAAGAGTGCCGAAATCCTGGCGAAAAACGGCTGTATCGCCGTGGCGGAGGGTGCCAACATGCCTTCGACGCCCGAAGCGATTGAGGTTTATTTCAAGAACAACATGCTTTACGGCCCGGCCAAGGCGGCCAATGCCGGCGGCGTCGCTACCTCCGGCCTGGAGATGAGCCAGAACAGCGAACGGCTCTCCTGGACGTTTGAGGAGGTTGATGCCAAGCTGCACGGTATTATGAAGAGCATCTTCAAATCCTGCGACGAGGCTGCGAAAGAATACGGTATGCCCGGCAACTACATGGCCGGCGCGAACATCGCCGGCTTCCTCAAGGTGGCTGAGGCGATGAAAGCCCAGGGCTGCGTATAAGCCTTTCCTTTTTAAATTGAACCAACGTGCCCCGGAAGAGTATTTCTCTCTTCCGGGGCGCGTTTTGTTTTATGTGCAGTGAAAATGTTTTTTCATCCTGTGTACAACAGGATTCAGACATATTTTCTCTGCCGCAGGGTACACTAAAATCTGAACTTTACAAATGCGGTTTCGATTGTAAACCCGCCTGTAAAGCTGCCCGGAAGCATATTCCGGCCGTGTCGAAAGGATGGTTATATCTATGCTGAAAGATTTGCTGAATGTGGCTCTGACCTCAATCGGGTCGATCGTGGCGCTTTTCCTGCTGACCAAGCTAATGGGCAATAAGCAAATGTCCGAACTGAACATGTTCGATTACATCACCGGGATCACAATCGGCTCCATCGCGGCCGAGATGGCCACGGCTTTGGAAAGCGATTTTGCGAAGCCGCTGCTCTCCATGGTGATTTATGCGCTGACGGCGACCGTCATTTCCCTTGTAGCCTCTGGTTCGATCCGTGCACGGCGGTTGATCAACGGCCGTTCGGTTGTTTTGTGCAAGGATGGGGAATTATACAAAAAGAATTTTAAGAAAACCCGTTTGGACTTGAATGAATTCTTGACCCAGTGCCGGGTAAACGGGTATTTCGACCTGGCCGAAATTGAGTTGGCCATGCTCGAACCAAACGGTCGGATTTCTATCCTGCCCAAGGCAGAGAATCGGCCTGCTACGCCGAAGGATCTGAACATCCAGCCGAAGAAAAGCGAGATTTTGATCAACGTCATCATTGATGGCCGTGTGGTGGAGGGCAACCTGCGGCATACCGGAAACAATCGCCAATGGCTGGAAAATCAGTTGAAAACCCAGGACTGCAAAACGGAGGATATTTTTCTGGCAACCTGCGATCGCAACAATACACTGACCGTCTACCGGATGCGGGAGAGCGCGCCCGACAGCGATCTGTTTCAATGAGTTTTTTGCCGGTCAACATGTGTGAAACCCGGCAGGGAGAAAATACAACCGCCGCCTGGCCCTTGCGAAGGGAACCGGGCGGCGGCTGTGTTTTGTTGTTAAGACCAAGGCGGAGGAAGCGGCCTAATCCTCCTCAGATCGGCTGGTGGTTGTGTCGGACGGGGAAGAGGTGGAGGCGCTCGATGAGGTGGAGGCCGCAGATGAGCTGCTGGACGGACGACTTATGGTTGATACAGGGCGCGAGGTACTCGCCGGGGCGGAGCTGCTCTCCTCCACATATGTGTTTACAAAAATCTTAACGCTGCCGGCCGGATTGACCGTCACGCCGGCTTTCGGGTCCGTTTCCACAACCTTTTCGGCCGCGGCGTCGGTATCATAGGTTTCCATGACTGTGATCGAGTCGTAGAAGAAGCCCATTTTCATCAATTCAATGATGGCCTCCTCCTCCGTCATGCCGGAGAGGTTGGGCATGCTGACGCTCGAACTGCCCAGGCTGATTTTCAGCTTGACGGTTTCGCCGCGCGGCACGGCTTCGCCGGCGGCAGGGGTCTGCTCGATGATATATCCGCGCTCGTACTCATCGCTGTAAACGGCCGACTCAATCTCAAACTGAAACACGCTGATATAGTCCACGTTGGCCGCCACCTGCGCGTAGGTCGAGCCGACCAGGTTTGGCATATCGTACAACTTTTCGTTGGATTCCATCGGCAGGAGTGACGCCAGTGAAGAGGTTGGTTGCTCCGCTTGCGTTACTTCCCTGTCCGGGAAGAAGGTGTCCTTGAAAACGGTCACGGCCAGAACGCCAAACACGACGAAAACCAGGACGATGGTGGCCACCGCCGCGATTACGCCGTAGCGTTTGGCACCTTTGGGCCGGACATAGTCTTCGTATTCCTCATCATATTCGTCAAAATCGCCGCTTTGCATAAGGTCGGCCTTGAAAGAATCCACTGTCTGGGTCCGATCCTCCGGCAAAATCTGCAGCGCGTTGGCCAGTGCGGTCAGCACATACTGCGGCAGCTCCTGCGCGATCTTGCCCGGAATGGTCATATGGTCGTCGGTGACCCGCTCGGTCGCTTCCGGCGGGGGCGTGCCGACCAGCGTACGGAAGAGGGTGGCCGCAATGCCGTATACATCGGTCCACTGTCCCTGCTGTCCGTCAAACCCATACTGTTCGATCGCGGCAAACCCGGGGAAAAGCTGAGCCGTCATGTCGCTTCGGGCGGTTCTTGCCTCCGGAATGCAGAAATCGGTGATTCGGATGATTCCGTCCCGGCCGACCGACAGTGTGTCGGGAGAGATGCCGCGGTGGATGATTCCGGCGGCGTGAATCGACGCCAGAGAAGAGATCAGCGGCATGAAAAGCGGCCGGGCCTGCTCCCATTTGAGCACGCCGCCGTTGCGGAGCAAAAACTCCCGCAAAGTGATGCCGGCGACGGTCTGCACAACATAATAGGCGGTGCCGTTGGCTTCAAAAATATCATAAATGTTCATTAAGGCGGGAACGTCCTTCAGCCCGGAGAGGGTTCGCGCCATCTCCATAAAACCGAGGAGTCCCTCGTTATATGTATACTCGCTCCCCTCGGTTACGGCAACCGAACCGTCGGTTCGCCGTTCACACAGGCCGGTCGGACAATACTCCCGCACCTTGATGACCGTGTCGCTTTCGTTGTCCCACCCGATGTAGGAGACCCCTTCGCCGTTGCTGTCGAGGACCTTGCCGACGCAATATCGCTCTTTCAGCCAGGTGCGGGTGGACAGGAAGGAGGCGTTTTGCGGACTATCCTTGTCGTAGCCGCAGATCGGGCAGACCTGTTCCCCGCCGTTGTCGTTCATACACCCCATGCAAAGCCTGTCAGTATTTTGCATACAAACAAATCCTTTCCCGGAAGAAGCCGCCGCGCAGGGCGGAAAACACATCGTTCCGGCGCCGTAGCTAATATCCGGCGGCATATTTTTTGCGGCCCTCATTTAAAATGTTCCATACCGGCTGTCGGCCGCGCCCGCTGTGTCGCAAAACAGGGCGTAAAGCGCCGCATGCGTACAATCGGGCATAATAACCAAAGATAGTATACCATATCTGTCAAGCAAACGGAAGTTACGATTTTGTAGTATTTTAAACCGCTCCGACCTGTCGCCCGGTTCCAGGAGGAGCGGAATGGCGGAGAATCTACCGCTCAAGAGCATCCGAGTTGAAAACGGCATTTTTCCCGATGTTCGATCGTGTGGAGAATCTCGGCCGTGCCGGACAGCATTTCGGGGATGACAAGATGGCGGATGCCGCAGATCTGTGCCAAAGACCCGATTATTCGGAGCGGCTGTCCGGATTGGAGTCCGCTGTTTTGAATCCGTGTAGACGTCGAGCCAGTTTAAGCGGAATAATCCGGTGTTTTCGGACAACTGAAAAAGTGTAGGTTTGTCAATGATGTGTTACAGAATTAGAAGACCTCGCCGTTAGCAATAAAAGCCTTAATGTAATCAGCTGGGGATTTCCAATTAAGAGGACGCATAGGGAAACAGTTGTATTTTCTGCTGT
>JBMNVR010000021.1:0-30374 GCA_050946935.1 Candidatus Howiella sp. | reverse complement strand
CCGGCCGGGCAGGAGAACCGGAGACGCCTTCCCCCCACATCTTTGCATTGACAAATTTGCCAAAATCCTGTATTATGTTTTGGTACCTGCCCCCTTAGTTAAATGGATATAATAAACCCCTCCTAAGGGTTAGTTGTGAGTTCGATTCTCGCAGGGGGTGCCAGAGAAAATTCCGGATACCATCGTATCCGGAATTTTCATATCTGTTTGATTCTTTAAGCCGGCCGGTGTTCACACCCCGGCACGATCCATCGAGGTGGAGCTTTATGTCCGAAGCCATTTCCATGCGCATCATCGCGCACATCCGCAGCGATTTCCCCACCAAATTCGGTATTCCGCGCCAAAGCGGACTGGTAGAGACGCTACGCGCCGCGATCGTTTTCGAGCCGGAATACCGGAACCCTGACGCCCTCCGCGGGATCGAGGGGTTCTCCCACATCTGGCTGCTGTGGGAATTTTCAGCCGCCCGCCGGGAAGGCTGGTCCCCCACCGTCCGACCGCCGCGTATGGGTGGCAACACCCGCATGGGGGTCTTTGCCACCCGCTCTCCCTTCCGGCCAAACGCTGTCGGACTCTCCTCCGTCCGGCTGGAGGGGGTCAACCTCCACACGCCGGAAGGGCCGGTGCTGTACATATCCGGAGCCGACCTGATGGACGGCAGCCCGATTTTGGACATCAAGCCCTATCTTCCCTACACCGACGCCCACCCGGATGCGAAGAGCGGCTTCGCCCCGGCGGCGCCCGACCCCCGGCTGGAAGTGGACTGTCCAAGCCAACTGCTCGAGCGGCTTCCGGCCGACCGGCGAGAGGCGTTGCTGGACGTGCTGGCGCAGGATCCCCGACCGGCTTATCAGCATACACCCGACCGGGTATACGGCATGGTATTTGCCGGAAACGACGTCCGTTTTCGCGTGGAAGGCGAGCGACTGACCATCCTCGAAATCCGGCCGGAGGAAAAGACCCTCGGCGATTCCGCCGCAAGCGCGGAACGCGCCGGAGCCGCAAAACAATCCAAGCTTTAAAAACCTGTTATTACGAACAACGAAAAAACACCCTTCAGCGCAAAGAATCTGCGCTGAAGGGTGTTTTTCTCCCTCCGTCCATCCGGGTTCCGCCCGTGTGTGCAGCCAACCCGCCTTTTTTCATGAAGAGCTTCCGATGAAATTTTATAGATTTCAGAAAAGCACAGGATACCTTCGCACCGCATGACCGCACCAAACGACCTTATTCCAAATAGGCAATTACCTGATCCGGTGTGCTGAGCAGCAGCACCTCCCGACCGTTATACCGATACCGCAGAAAGAAAACCGCCGTCCGATAGGCGCCGGAGTTCACCCCTCGCAGCCGGAAGCCGAACCGGGCATAGAGGTCGATTTCCTCTGCCCCGGCCGCGATTGAGCCGGCAAAAATCTCTTCCCGGGCGGCCGCGTCCGTATTGCCGGACATCAGACGGGCAATCTCGGCCTCTGAAATTCCATAGTACGCGCCATAGGCCAGAAAAGCAATATCCAGCCCGTTCAGCAGCTCGACGCTGTTGTCCGGGTCGGCCTCAGTATAAATCCGGCCGTTCCAGGTGATGTCCAGCAGACCGTCTGTTCCTTCGGTCACCATACCGGTCGAGATGGAGACGGTCAAACCATCCAGAATCAGCTCGGGACTGCCGGCGCCGAAAAATCCGGCCCCGGTCAGCAAACCGTTTTCAAACAGGATGCCATCCTCCCGCTGCTCGAGCGGCCGGCCGGTCTGCACAAGCGGATTTTCGCCAAGCGCGGCAAACACCTCGGCGGCCTTTCCGGTCAGCACAAAGGCTTTATTTTTGGAGATGGCGACCTCATCCTGTCCCTCTGCGGCGGCAATCCGTTCGGCCGTGTTAAGGAGGTAGGCAGTCCCCTGTGGGCCCTCAAACGCCTGATAAATCCCCGTTTCACCGACGACGACGTTGCCGGCCGGAATGCCGAGGGTACCGCCCTCCCACTTGTTCTCCTGCCCATAGAGGGCGTAGGTGTAGCGGAAGGTGTTGTTGGTGGCGTCGTCCTGCCCGTCATAGCCAGGGAAGCTGCGCACCGCCGACATTTCCGCACTGCCGCCGTCGACCAGCGGCTTGTCGGTATAGCTGTAGACACAGCTCAAATACTGCTGATACACCACTCCGTTATACAAAAAGGCATTGCCGATGGCCGTTTCATACCGAAAGTGTCGGGAAAAATAGCCGCAGATGCTGAAAGCCGTCCCACCGAAGGGGGAGACCACCGTCGCCCACCGCCGTTCGGATGAGCCCCACGGATTTCCGATGTTGTCATTCGGCCGTGCTTCAACCTGGATACTGAGAATTCCGCTGTAGTTGCCGAGCGGCCATTCTTTTCCGCTAACCACGCCGACGTTGTAGCCGTTGACCACATACTGATACCGCACCTCGTCGGCAACAGCGGCGCGGGTGGCTTCCCGCTCCTCCTCCGGCAGGGCGTCCATCCACGGAGTGGCGGAGGCTTCCGCCCAGCCGGTTACGGTGATCCCGAAAGCGGCATAGTCGGCTTCGAGTGCCGTCAGAGCGGCCTGCGCCTTATCGTAATCCTGCACATAGGCACGCTGCACGTCGTCCAGCGTTTCGTAATCGGCCAGAATCTCGCGCACCGCGGGGCCGTCCCGATAGGTGATCTCCTCCGGCAGGGCGGCGAGAGCCGCATTGACCCGGTCTATGGTATCGAACAGCTCATGGATGCGCGCCTCGGCCGCCAAAAGGACATTGATTTGCTCTACAAAGCTCTGCGCCAAGCTGTCCAGCGCATCATAGGCGGCCCTTGCCGCCTCCACCGCCGGGCGGGAGGTTATCCCGATCGTGCCCAGGTCGGCAATCTGCCGGTTTACCGGCACCGCGGCGGCGCGGCAGTCGGTCTCATATTTCAGATATTCGATCTGCGCCTCAGCCTCCACCAGCTTGTCATAGGCCGCAATCTTGGGCTTCCACGCATCGTCCAGCGCGTCATAAGCGATCCGCGCCGTTTTGACCAACGCCTCGTCCTCCAGCGTGAGGGAGGCGGTCGGCGGGATAGCGGAAATGGCGGCGTTTACAGACTCAATCGCTTCCATATATGCGGTCGAGGCAAACCCGTCGGCGGTCAGCACCCCATTTTCAAACAGCATGGCGCCGTCGGCCGCCTGAGCCAGCGGCGCGCCGGTGACCGTAAAGCGCGCCCTCCCGTTTTCACCAAGGGAGAGGAAGGCCTTTGCCAGCACACCCGAAAGAACATAGGCGCGGCTGTCCTTGACCGTGTCCTCAAAAGCGACGGTCCCCTCCTCCAAGGCCGAGGCGGCCGAAACCCTCCCGGCTGTATTGATCAGATAGGCAACCCCCTCCGGCCCTTCGAATTTCTGATAAAGGATTTCCCCAAACGTCTGCACGTGACCGGTCGGAATGCCGAGGGTGGCAAGCGCCGTCTTTCCCTCCTGTCCGTAGAGGGCGTAGCTGTAGGCAAAGGTGCGGGCAGTGATGTCTCCGCCGTCGCCCGAGCCGGGATAAAACCCGAGGCTCTGCATCTCGACCGAGCCGCCGACCTCCAGCGGAATATCGGCGTAATACCGGATGGTCTCCATATAGACCTGGTACACATTGCCGTTATAGGTAAAACTGTTGCCGATCGGCAGAGGATAGGCATTGCTGAAATATCCCGTAATGCTGAACGCCATGCCGGTAAAGGGAACAACGGTATAGGCCCAGCGGCGGTTGGTATGTCCCCACGGATTGTAGAGGTTGTCGTTCGGCCGGCGATCCATCTGCAGCCCGAGCATTCCGGTATAGCTGCTGAGATCATAGCTGCCGTTCACCAGTCCCATCCGGTACTGTCGGCCGCGATATTGATGATAGATTTCCTCCGCCACGGCCGTGCGGGTCGCTTCCTTTGCCCGGTCGTCGGCCGCTGCCAGCCAGGGAGTGCTTTCGGCCGCCGACCATCCGGTGATAGTGAGGTCGAAAGAATCAAACAGCTCAACCTGCTTCTCCAGCAAAGCAGTCAGCAGATCGGCGCCCACGGCATAACGCCGCGCCGTCTCGCTCAGGGCAGTATAGTCAGCGAGGAGGGCGTTCAGCTCCCCCTCGGTCCGATGGGTGACGCAGTAGAAGCCGGCGATCCCCTCGGTCAGGGCAAAAACGGCCGCCCCTTCCTCCCCCAAAAGAGTTTGCAGCGCTCCCTCCAGCACCGAGAGGTTCGAAACACCCTTCCGCGTTTTCGCCGGCGCGGCGTAGTAAGCCTTCATCGCCGACAAAACGGCGTTTTGGTAAGCGGCGCTGCCCGGCTCGGCGCGGGAGATCGCGTCGATCGCCGCCACAGGATCGGTATCCTCTTCAATCGAGGCGGCCAGCAGAAAGAGGGTGCGGACCGTTGCTGACTGTTGCAGCACGCTGACCTGATCCAGGGTTACGGAGTCGCTGCTCTGCCAGTTGTCCGGCATCCAGCCGGTTTCGCTCCCCTCCCACAAAAGACAGGCGGCAGCAAGAGAATTGCGGGCCGCGTCCGCTCCCGCGGAATCGCCCGCCACCCGCTCAAGATTCAGAAAACCTTCGACCAGGCTGCTGTTGAACCAGGTGTGGTCGCTGTTCCAGGCATAAGCCGTCTCTCCCAGCGCGGCAAATTCCTTCTGATACAGCCAGCGGCTCAGAGACGACGCGGCCGTCGCCCGGGCAGAGGCAAGATATTCCTCCTCCCCAGTGATCTCATACAAAAGCACCGCGGCCGAAATGTAGCAGCCGGAATTATAGGTATACTTGGCTTTGTCAATCCGCTCGTTCCCCTCGCTGTCATAGTCGACATTGTCCCAAAGCAGATGATCCTCCGGATCGACCAGCTTTGCGTCCATCCAGTCGTAAATTTTGACCGCCCAGTCCAGATAGGTCTGTTCCCCCGTGGCCATGTACATTTTGCAGGAGGCCATGGCGGCCGGCGCGTTGATGCAGGTGTTTTTGCCCGAGGTGCCGCCGTAGCCGGTGTCCTTCCAGTAGATGCCGCCGCCAAGCTTGTCGTCCCAGCCGCGGTAGATGTAGTTCAGCACCCGCCGGGCCAGGTCAAGATACTCCGGGTTGCCCAGCGTGTTATAGGCGTTCAGAAATTCCTTCTGGATCCAGATGTCGTCGTCATAGAACACCTCGGTGTTCACGTTGTTCGGCAGACAGTTGAGGGCGAGGTAGTCCGCCTCCTCCACCCCGTATTTATCGTAGAGATTGTGGGCTTCATAATTCAGTACGTTGCGCAGCGCCTTTTTATACTCCGCCACGGCCGAGGCGTCGGACGGATTATAGGCCACACGGGCACCCAACCCCTCCAGCAAAGAGCCGTAGCCCCAAAGGAAGGAGTCTCCGCTTTTAGCCGCAAGATCATTATAGGCCCGCTCGTTGTCCGGCTGCCAGATAACCTCCGCCAGCGACTCGGAAATCTGCCGGCCGACTGCGGCGTAATCGGCAAAAGCCTCCACCCGCTCTCCTGCGGCCGGGAGCGGAAACACAAAGGTGGTAAGCAAAAGCGCGGCTGTCAGAAAAACCGCCGCTGTTTTTTGATATATTTGCAAAGCGGGCACCTCCGGCATGAACGTTATTGTATTCATTGTACCAGCGGTGTTTTATAAAATCAAACGTTTTAAAGGAATTCAGACACACCTGATGATTTTTTGTACATTCCACCAAGAAACCTTTCTTTTTTCAGTTATTTTCACCACGCGCAAAAACATCGTCCGTTAAAATATACGGAGTGAGCGCTCTTTCCACTTGAAAACGGGTTTCACGGTTACTGCTTCTCTTAAAAATTTCTTAAATAATTTGCCACTTTCTATTTAAATCTTCCTGTGGTACTATGTGTCTGTACCCGGGAGGGGGAGAAAACAATCCGGAGGATGAGAGCATGCATACGGTACTCGTTTGTGACGATGAAAAAGATATAGCAAAGGCACTGAAAATCTACCTTTCGGCCGAAGGGTATAACGTCCTGCTCGCCTGTAACGGAGAGGAGGCACTCCAACTGCTTGCGCAAAACGAGGTGCACCTCGTTTTAATGGACATCATGATGCCGCAAATGGATGGCATCACCGCCGTTGTCAAACTGCGGGAGAGCAGCAACGTCCCGGTCATCTTCCTCACCGCCAAGGGGGAGGATACTGACAAGGTTCTGGGGCTGGGGCTGGGCGCCGATGATTATATCACCAAGCCTTTCAACCCCGTGGAGGTTATCGCGAGAGTCAAGTCTCAGATTCGCCGGTATGTCCATTTTGGCGGCAGCGGCGCAGCACCCTCGGTCATCCGGATCGGCGGGCTGGAGCTGGACGACGACGCCAAGGCGGTCACCCTGGATGGGGAGTCGGTCTCTCTTACCCCGATCGAGTATAACATTCTCCGGCTGCTGCTGAGGAATCCCGGCAAGGTTTTCTCTTCATCCGATATTTACACGGCCGTCTGGAAGGACGACGCTTTCGGCTGCGACGGCACGGTGGCTGTACACATCCGTCATCTGCGGGAAAAGATTGAGATCAATCCCGCCGAACCGCGGTATCTGAAGGTTGTCTGGGGACAGGGATACAAATTTGACAAGGACAACGCGTAAAGGCACGGCGCGCTTATAAGTGTTAAGGAGTGATTTTTCCATGAAAGGATTGACAGAAAACCTGGCGGTCAAGATCACAGCCGTGATCCTGACCATCCTGTTTGGCACGGTCTGCGCCCTCTCAGCCATCGGAACCCTGCTGGCGGCCGAGCAAGGCCACTATTCCTCCGGAACGGCGGATTTTTACAGTACGTCTTTTTGTTCCAACCAGGCCTATAAGGATTATATCGAGGTAACCAACCACTTTGAACGCCTGTTGGAATTGCAGGTGGAACAGGCGGTTGAAAAAGCCTCCATCCAAACGGAGGAGCAAACCGACGAGGCGGCTTCCCAGCCGGATGGCCAAGACGACGGGGTTTCGTCGACGACCGCCGCAACGGATGAGGCTGCAAAGAACGGATCCACCGACACGGCGCCCTCGGCCGCGCTGCCCACACCGGCCGACGTTCTGCGTGACGCGCCGGAGGGCGCCTTTAACCGTTTGTCCGGCATAGAGGACAGCTATCTGAATTACTATGAGAAAATCTTAACCAGCGACAATTTCAAATACGAAGTCAAAACCACCTCAGGCAAGCTGTTGTTCGGCACCTATAACGGAGAGAATTACGGCTATAACGCCTCCTACGCCTATCAGGGAAATATGGAAAACTCCGACCTGTACATTCCGTATTATGACGCCGGATACACCGGAAGCAAGAGTTCGCTGGATCTTTCCTATAATGTCATCATCAACTATTATGTGCTGAACCCGATCTCCTCCGGAGACGCCTACTATTACTATTACCAGTTCGATCATTTTCTGAACCAGCACAAAACCCTGATGCCGGTGTTGTTCATCGCCTGTGCGTTTGTCTGCCTCGTATTGGTCATTTTCCTGCTGTGCGCCGCCGGACACCGCGCCGGGCGGGAGGGGATTGTCGCCAATTTCCAGGATAAGATCCCGTTTGACCTGTATCTGATTATCATGTTTTGCCTGTTCCTGCTGTGCGGGATGGCGGCCTTCGGCTATGCGGCGGCCGAGTTCGATCTGGCCGGATACCTGGTCAACGCACTGGGACTGGTCGGCTGCGGTTCGGTTTTGCTGATGACGCTGCTGTCGACCGCCACCCGGATCAAGCTGGGTGCGGTTTTTAAAAACACCCTGATTTACCGCTTCGGCGGCGGGGCCGTCCGGCTGATGGGGAAAATCCCGATGTTCTGGAAAGGGGCGCTGTGCGCCGCCGCCGTGATCTTTATCGAATTTATTTTCATCCTGCTTTTCCGCTATGAAGCCAATTTTCTGTTCGTCCTGTGGTGGCTTGGTTTCCACGCCCTGCTGTTTCTCGGCGCGCTGTACCTGATGCGAATGCTCAAAACACTCCAGCAAAGCGGGGAGATGCTGGCCGCAGGCAATCTGGAATACAAAACCGATACGGCCAGTCTGCGCGGCGATTTCAAAAAACACGCCGAAAACCTGAACAGCGCGCGGCTGGGCATGACCAAAGCGGTCGAAGAAAAGATGAAAAGCGAGCGGCTCAAAACCGAGCTGATCACCAACGTCTCGCATGATATTAAAACGCCGCTGACCTCCATCATCAACTACATCGACCTGCTGAAAAAAGAGAAAATCGGATCGTCGACCGCCGACGCCTATCTTGAGGTGCTGGAGCGGCAGTCGGCCCGGCTGAAAAAGCTGATCGAGGATCTGGTAGAGGCATCCAAGGCCTCCACCGGGAACATCAGCGTCCAGCTTGCCAAAACCCGGGTGTGCGAACTGATCGGCCAGGCGGCGGCCGAATACGGGGACCGTTTCGATGCCGCCGGGCTGGAGCCGATTGTCGAGTGTGAGGAAAATCTGCTGGTCTGGGCCGACGGACGGCTGCTCTGGCGTGTACTGGATAATCTGTTCGGGAACATCTGCAAATACGCCCTGCCCGGCACCCGCGTTTATATCACCGCCCGGTCCGGAGAAGCAAACCGGGTAGAAATTACACTGAAGAACATCTCCCGCCAGCCGCTGAACGTCCGGCCGGAGGAACTGATGGAACGTTTTGTCCGCGGCGACGCCGCCCGATCAACCGAAGGGAGCGGCCTCGGCCTGTCGATCGCCCGCAGCTTGACCGACCTGCAACGGGGAGATTTTTCCATCGACATCGACGGCGATTTGTTCAAAGCGACCATCCGTCTTTTCTCCGCCCCGGCCGAAGAGGGGAAAAAGCCGTCGGATCCAGCTTGATTTCCGTCCTTCTTTGTGCTAAAATAACGGCACAGGTTGCCGGACGCCATGCCGGTTTCCGGCAAACACTTTGTCAGGAGCATATCATAAGCAGACAGCGCCTGCCCCTCTAACCAACACGGAGAGGACAGGCGCCGCCTGCTTTTCTGCCTGCAAATTCTGCCGTCGCGAGCCGTGGGTTTTATACGATGCTTTGCATCCAAACCGTGCGGCGGATGACACTCCATCGGTCCGCAGTACTCCCCCGCGCGCTTACCGTGTATGCCGGAAAGAAGGCAGCGTCTTCGCGGCGGTTGGATTTTTCCTCTTTCCGGCGGCCACTTCTGCCTCAGCCGTTTTTCAGGTACGGATAAACTCTGAACCGTCGGCTTGCGGAAGAAAAATAAAGGAGGATTTTTTTGAAAACATCTGCTCTGCGACAACCAATCTTCATCCGGTATATGCGATATACCTCCCTCAACGTGCTGGGTATGATCGGCCTCTCCTGCTATATTCTGGCCGACACCTTTTTTATCGCGCAGGGCGTGGGCAGCGCCGGTCTGACCGCATTGAACCTGGCCATCCCGGCCTACAGCCTGATGCACGGCGCCGGTTTGATGATCGGGATGGGAGGCGCGACGCGGTACGCGCTTTCGGCCGCGTCGGGGGATGAAAAGCGTAAAAACGCCGCGTTTACAGCGGCGGTCTGGTTCGCCGGAGGATTGGCGGCCCTCTTTCTGCTGTGCGGGATGTTTTTCGCGGCGCCGATCGCCCGCCTTCTCGGCGCCGACGGCGAGACGGCCGGCATGACGGCCGAGTATCTGCGGGTACTGCTTGTGTTCGCGCCCATGTTTCTTTTTAACAATGTGATCGGCTGTTTCGTCCGCAACGACGGACGGCCAAATCTCGCCATGGCGGCCATGCTGATCGGCAGCTTTTCCAACATCGTGCTGGATTATATTCTGGTGTTTCCCTTGAGGCTCGGTATTTTCGGCGCGGCGCTGGCCACCGGCCTCTCCCCCGTGATTGGACTTGGAATTTTATCCACCCATTTCTTCCGGCGTCACAGTCATTTCTCCCTGCAAAAGCGGCGGCCCCGCCTGCGGGAGATTTTTGACCTCTGCGCTCTGGGCGGTTCCACCTTTGTTTCCGAGCTGTCGTCCGGCGTGGTCATCCTCGTTTTTAATATGGTTATCCTCGGCCTGTGCGGAAACATCGGGGTCGCCGCTTATGGCGTGATTGCCAATGTGTATATCGTTGTCGTCTCAGTCTTTACCGGCATCGCGCAGGGCATCCAGCCTCTGGTGAGCGAAAGCTGCGGCCGGGGCCGTCCGGCGGAGATGCGCAGGATCTTCCGCTACGCCGTCGTCACAGCCCTGCTTCTGGCGGCGATCTTCTATATTTTATCCTATATCTGGACCGACCCGCTGGTTGCGGTGTTCAACCGCGATCGGGACGCGACCCTCGCCGCTCTTGCCGGCCGGGGGCTGCGGCTGTATTTTACCGCGTTCGGCTTTGTCGGTTTCAACATCCTGACCGCCGCCTATCTCAGCGCGGCCGACCGCGCCGGCGCCGGTTTTACCGTTTCACTGCTGCGGGGGTTCATCGTCATTGTACCGGCGGTGCTTCTTCTCTCCCGATGGTTCGGCATGGACGGAGTTTGGCTTTCCCTCTGCACGGCGGAGGGGGGTACGGCGCTGGCGGCCGGCATACTCTATCTCCACACGCGCGGCCGGCTGTCCGCCCCGGCAGCATCTTGTGAGGAGTGACCTCCATCTCGTCCGGACACATCCGGCCTTTTTTCTGTCAAGCGGCCGGTTGAAACGGGAGTCCGCTTATTCATCCTTGATGTGGCAGATGTTTTCATTGCTCCGCCATTGCTACGGACGGAGGAGAAAATCCGCTGTTTTCAAGGGGTTTGGGCGGCTGCGAATTTAAGCAAATTTTAAAATTTCACTAAAGCCGATTTAATGCAAAGCACACAAACTTATGATATAATGCATATAGTCCAAAAAGCGGGAGAAAACGTGCAAAAGCCGACCGGGCATCCGCGGCCGGGCACAAACAGGAAGGAAAGGGCAGGTCGATATGGCGGCAAAACGGAAAATTTTATGGGGCAGAACGCTGATCTTCTGCGCTTTGATCCTTGGGGTGATTGCCGGAACCATCATCGGTTCAATCAAGGCAGTCCGCCATGTCAGCGCGTCCAAAAATCTAAGCTCCTGGGCGTTGTCGAATACGGAGACCTCCTCCCTACCGGAGCGGGAACTGGATGATTTTTACGCGGCATACGTCGAGCAGATCAAGCAAACCTACAGCTACTCCCCCGAACTTGCGCGGATCATTGAAAACATCGAGCTGTATTCCGAAAGCATGCTGAACACCCTTCTCATGCGGCCGGAGGAGATTGGCTTTCTCAGCCGCTATCCCGACTGCGTCCAGCTTGGGCTGGATAATTGGAAAAACATCGACGTGTCGCAGGACTACACCCCGGGGGAGATTCCGCTGTTCATCCAATGGGACGACCGCTGGGGATATGAAATCTACGGCAGCGATATTTTCGGCCTGAACGGCTGCGGCCCGACCTGCTTTGCCATGGTGTATGTCGGGCTGACCGGCGATACAAGCGAGAACCCGCTCTCGATCGGGGCCATGTGTATCGAAAACAATTACTACTATTATGAGCAGGGCACCGGCAAAGAGTTGTTCGATCAGGGGGTAAAGAAATATGGCCTTTCCTCCAAACAGCTTTCGCTGACCGAAACGGCGGTGCTCGGCAGTCTGCGGGCCGGACGGCCGGTGGTGGTGAACGTGGGCAAGGGGGATTTCACCTCTTACGGCCATTACATTGTACTGACCGGCGTGGCCGAGGACGGCACCATCCGGGTAGCGGACCCCAACTCGCCCGAGAAAAGCAGCGTGACCTGGGAACTGTCCCGCATCCTCTCCCAAACCTACACCATGTGGTCGGTGTGGAAGGGATAGGCCATGCTGTGCCGGCGCGCCCGGCGCCGGTTTTTCATACAACAGACAACACCGGATTTTTTACAGTCCGGTGTTGTTTTTCTTTTTTCTGTTTTTCGAAAAACCGGCTAAAGCCTTTACTCCACCTCTCCCCCGCGGCGGCCGAGGGGAAGCTCGAATTTATCTTTGGCGGAGGTTTTGGGAATCTCGATCGGATACCGGCCGGTGAAGCAGCCGTCGCAGAAATCACAGCCCGCCTCCTTTGCAAGACGATGGGTGTTCTCCACGCTCAGATAGCCGAGGCTGTCCGCCCCGAGCGCGGACGCAATTTTTTCGGTCGTATCCAGCCGGCAGGCGATCAGATTCTCTTTACTGTCAATGTCGGTGCCGAAATAGCACTGGCTGATAAACGGGGGGGAGGATACCCGCATATGCACCTCGGCAGCCCCAGCTTCCCGCAAAAGGCGGACGATGCGCGCGCTGGTGGTGCCCCGCACGATCGAGTCGTCGATCATCACAACCCGCTTGCCCCGGATATTCTCTGCAATCACGTTCAGCTTGATGCGAACCGCATCCTCCCGCTGAACCTGGGTCGGCTGGATAAAGCTGCGTCCGACATAGCGGTTTTTCACAAACCCGACGCCGTAAGGGATGCCCGACGCCTGCGCATAGCCGAGCGCGGCGTCCAGGCCGGAGTCGGGCACCCCGATCACAATATCGGCCTCGACCGGGTGCTCCTCAGCCAGAAAGCGGCCGGCGCGGACGCGGGCATGGTGGACTGAGGCGCCCTCGATCACGCTGTCCGGACGCGCGAAATAGATGTATTCAAAAACGCAGATGGTTCCCCGTTTGCCGCAGTGGGTCGAAATGGAGCGAAGCTTTCCATTCTCAATCACCACGATCTCCCCCGGACGGACGTCCCGGAGAAACGCGGCGCCTACCGTGTCCAGTGCACAGCTTTCAGAGGCGATGACCCAGGCGCCGTCGGCGGTCCGGCCGATACACAGCGGCCGGAAACCGTTGGGATCCCGCACGCCGATCAGCTTGGTCGCGGTCATCAGCACGACCGAATAGGCCCCCTGCAGGCGGGGCATGATCTCCTCCAACGCGGCCTCGGTTGTCGGGCAGTGCAGCCTGGCTCTCGTCACCGCATAGGCGATGACCTCGGTATCGGTTGTGGCGTGAAATATGGCGCCGTTCATCTCAAACTCCCGCCGCAGCTCGGCCGCGTTGACCAGGTTGCCGTTGTGTGCCAGCGCAAGGTTGCCCTTGATATGTCGGACAACCAGCGGTTGCGCGTTGGCGCGGTGGTTGCTGCCGGTGGTCGAATAGCGGACATGTCCGATGGCCATGTTTCCCTCTCCCAGCCGGCCGAGCCGCTCGGCCGAAAACACATCCGGCACCAGACCGCTGTCCCGATGATAGGTGAAAACACCATCGTCATTGACCGCGATGCCGCAGTTCTCCTGCCCGCGGTGCTGTAGGGCGTACAGCGCGAGATAAGCCGCCCCTGCGACGTTGGTCCGGCGATTTTCATAAATACCGAAAACGCCGCATTCCTCATGAAGATTATCAAACATAACCGGCTAACCGTCCTTTCCCTTTGCGTCCCCGAACCGTCTCGAGAAGCGGAGACCAATCCTTCAAAAAAAGCGAGCAGCGGCGTGGTACGCCCGGACGGAAAATGCCCGTCCAGGGAGAATACCGAGCGCCATTGCTCGCTTTTCATTCTATACAGTTTTCACGCGGCGCGTCCGCTGTAAATCGCCCGATACACCGCCGGTTTCAGGCGTTTTTCCAATCCTGTCCGGCGCGGCGTACAGCCGACGGCCCGCACCTTTAGCGGAGGATGATGTCTTCCCGCGCCGGGCCGTTGGAAACCATGGTGATCGGATAGCCGATCTCCTTTTCAATAAACTCGATATACTTCCGGCAGTTTTCCGGCAGGTCGGCGTAGTTCCGGATACCGGAAACATCGCACTTCCACCCCGGCAGAGTGGTATAGACCGGCTTGGCCCGCTCAAGCAACGGGGTCACCGGAAACTCACGGGTGATTTGCCCGTCAATCTCATACCCAGTACAAATCTTCAACTCGTCCAGATAACCGAGGGCGTCGATCACAGTCAGCACGACCTGGGTCGTACCCTGCAGCTCGCACCCGTAGCGGGAAGCCACCGCGTCGAACCAGCCCATTCGCCGCGGCCGGCCGGTCGTGGCGCCGAACTCGCCGCCGTCGCCGCCGTGCCGCCGCATGGCGTCAGCTTCCTCTCCAAAAATCTCGCTGACAAAGGCACCGGCGCCGACCGCGCTGGAATACGCCTTGCAAACCGTGTAAATTTCCCGGATAGAGTGGGGCGCAACCCCCGCGCCGACCGCGCCGAATCCGGCCAGGGTCGAAGAAGAGGTCACCATGGGGTAGATGCCGTGATCGGGATCCTTAAGAGATCCAAGCTGTCCCTCCAGCAAAATGGTTTTGCCCGAGCGCTCAGCTTCCCGCAAAAAGACGTGGGTGTCACCGACATAGGGGGCGATCTCCTCCCGCCAGGCGATCAGGGTTGAAAACAGCTTTTCCACATCCAGCAGGGGCTTGTGATACAGATGCCCGAGCAGAACATTCTTTACCTCGATCACTGCGGCAAGCTTGTCCCGCAAGGCCGCGTCGTCGAACAGCTCGCAGACCTGAAATCCGATTTTGGCGTATTTATCGGAATAAAAGGGAGCGATGCCTGATTTGGTCGATCCGAAACTTTTCCCGCCCAGCCGTTCCTCCTCATACTGATCGAAAAGGATGTGGTAAGGCATGACCATCTGCGCCCGGGAGGAAATCAGCAGCTTCGGCGCGGGAACGCCGCGATCGACAACGCCTTTCAACTCCTCCAACAGGCGGGGGATATTCAGCGCAACGCCGTCCCCGATCACACTCGTAACATTCGGGTTAAAGACGCCCGAAGGCAGCAGATGAAGCGCAAATTTGCCGTACTGGTTTTTGATCGTGTGGCCGGCGTTCGCACCGCCCTGAAACCGGATAACAACATCCGCGTTCCCGGCGAGCATATCGGTGATTTTGCCTTTGCCCTCGTCTCCCCAGTTTGCGCCAACAACAGCTTTAACCATGACTCTCCCCCATTCTGCCCGGCGGAGCCGGACATCCTAAAGTTTATTCGCAACGCTATTATTATACACGCATCGGCGGCGGAATGCAACTGATAAAATACAAGCAGTGTCGGGTGAATCATCAGATTTTTTTGTCTATTTTTACCGCGGAGAGGGCGGCATCTTTCTCCGGCCGCGAAGGGTAGGAGCAGAGGCGGCCGGTTTCTCCTCCGCACGGCCAGGAGCGACAAAAAAAGGCGAACCTTCCCGGTTCGCCTTTTGATGACTGGGTCGGAATTCAGCACACGACGCCGGAGGAAACGAAAACCGTCTCGACCGATTTATCGCATTTTTCGGGAGAATAGCGCCATTTTTCCAAAAAATCGCCGTCAAAAAAATATTCGATTGGTTTTTTTGTATATTCCGCGTCAAAAGCGTCAATAATAATTAATTTAACCTTCATTTTTTCCGGCAGCAGGTTTTTGATATAGGCGCTGGCCATCTGCCCGGGGCGTACCCCGACGCGCGGCTCGGCCAGTCCCGCAAGGTTGGGTGCAAGCTCGACAAAGACGCCGTATTCCTCCACCGAACGGACAATGCCGGTTACCGTCTCTCCCAGCGAGAAACGGGCGGCGTTTTCCTCCCAACTGCCGAGCAGCTCCTTATGCGAAAGGGATATCCGCCCCTGTGCGTCGATTCCCTTGACCACCGCGCGGATATCGTCGCCCGGGCTGAACCGGTCGGCGGGATGTGAAATCCGCGACACCGAGATGGCGTCGATCGGCAACAGGGAAATCACACCGCAGCCGATATCGCAAAAAGCCCCGAAATTTTCAAGATGGGTAATCCGCGCGTCGATCACCCTGCCGACCTCCAGCACGGAAACGTATTCCGCCCGGCATTTTTCCTGCGCCGCCCGGCGGGACAGGATGGCGTACAGCTTTCCATCCTCATCCGTTTTGATCGCACTGACCACGAAGGAGACCGCCTTCCCCACCCTGGAAATCAAGGCGATGTCGCGCACGCTCCCCTCCGCAATGCCGATGGCCCCCTCCTCCCGCGGGATGACGCCCCGCATACAGCCAAGGTCCACGATCAGATTGTGCTTCAGGTCGCACAGCAAAACCATTGCCTCGAGAATCTCACCCTTCGCGGCCGCCTCGGCCACAGCGGCCGGAGAACTTAAATACTGCCGGTTTTTCAGGGTGTTCAGGTTTCTGCCCTCAGGTAAATATGTTCTCATTTTGTATACCTCCCTTTTTACTGTCCGAGTAATACTATGCCATTTTGCACCCGTTTATACCGCGCGAATTACAGGCTGCCGGTCAAATTTGCCGTGGCGTCCCATCCGGTGAAGCTTCGGTTTTCCGCGTCCAGCTCCGAGAAGGTTTTGCCCAGTCGGTTCCAGGTATACCAGGTCGCGACATGCAGACTGAACGAAGCTTCAAGATGTGCCGGAAGCAGGCTGCCGAGCATAGCAAAAATATCGTCCGCCGCATCATAAGGAAGGCTGAAGCCCTCTCCCGAAACCGAAAGGCTTTCTTCCGACGGATTTTCGGTAATGGTCCAGTCGGTGCCGAAGATGCGGCCGCCCGCCTCAACGGCGGAGAGGGTCTTGTCCCGCCCGCAGAGGGACAACGCCCCGGTAATCCGGTTCTGCCGGGCGGCCGTGCTCTCCGGAATGCCGCCGAGATGCATCACCCGCTCATATACGCGCAGGCCCTCTTCCTCCGCCGTTTGGGGAAAGCACTCCCGCAGCAGCTCGTCCAAAGCCGCAAAGAGCCGGTCGAGGCCGGCCGCTTCCGCCTTCAGCTCGCAGAAAACATAGCTGTCGTCCAGCTTATACAGTCCGGTCGGCTTTAAAAGGGAGATCATGGTTTCCAAGCTGTTCATTTTATTCCACCCACTCCGCTACGGTAATATTGCCCGGCACGCCCAACGCCGTCGACGCGACCGAGATATTGGACGTCGGCGCCAGGAAGGTATAATCCTCCACCCCTTCACAGGCGAGCAGCATGTTTCCCAGCCGGTTGAGACGGAACGACTCTCCAATCATGAGGTGGTTGAAGTAGTCGGTCACCGCCGCATAGCAGGCGGCCGAAATTTCCGAGAACAGATACCCGTCGGACGGTTTGATCTTGATCGAAACCGGAATCTCGCGCTCAGTCGCCGCCAGGACCGACACATCCACATTGATTTCCCGCAGACTGTCCAAACGGGCGGAGATTGCAGCCAGCATCGTGCTGTCGGCTGTCTTTCCGACGCCGGCCGCATACACCGAAACGGTTCCCCGCCCGTCCGCGCGCGGCACGGCGACCGCCGACTGTACGCCGGATACTTTGAGCGCCTCGGAAACATAAAAAGCGGCGTTGGTGCCGTTGGACGGTTCCTGCAGCGCCGAAGCGATCCGCTCGCGCAGGGTCTCGTCATCCTCCCGATCGCTGCCGCCCGAAAACGCAAAGGAGTTGCGGCAGGTCATCCCGGCACTGGGGGGTGAGACCACAACCGATACCCGGCCGCTTTTAATATTGCCGGCCACGCCCGGCTCTTCCGCCACCACATCCAACGTGGTTTCATACGACCCCGCCGGAATACTGCCGCCCGATACAACAAGATACCGAATCGGCTCGGCGTCCGAGGTCGCACAGACCAGCCCCTCCGGAATCGTCACGTCATACCCGAGCTTCCCGGCCAGCCGGAAGGTCACCCGACCCTCGGCGCAGCTCCCCACGTTTCTGGAAATTCCCTGCAGCCCGGCGTGCCGGTCAAGATATTCCCCCTCGGCCGTGGAGAAAAACATCTGCCGCAGCAGCCACTTGCCGGTCTCGGCCGCGCTGTGAATCTGAGAGGCCAGCACCCGCAGCCGGATGGATATATCCGACGCCTCATCCGGCGCAAATCCGGCCTCGGCCTCATACGCAGCCAGCATTTCTTCCAAAACGCTTTCATAGGTTATTTCTTCGATCAAAGCCATACCTGTCATCCTTCCCTTCTACACGGTCAGCGAGAGATTGCCCCCGCCGCCGATAAAAAATTCCAGAGTCAGCGCGTCCCCCTCCCCGCCGGCCAGTACGCTCTCTACCTCCAGCCCCATGGGCAGCAGTGCCGCATTGGCATAGGTCCGCGCCCTCGCCGCAAGATCGGTCCCGCCCTGCGTCCGGAGTTTATACAACTCGCTGCCGAATTCAGGCAGCAGTGCAAAGCTTCCCTTTTTGACCGCGAGGCGGATCAGCGCCCGCTGCAACAGTTCTTCCCGTCCGGAGACGACAGCGAAATCCGTCCCGGCGGGGACAAAGTCTCCCTCATATAACTTCAAATCCATATCACGCATTCCTTCCTCACGGCTGAGAAAATCCGGCCGTTTTCCACACGCCCGATCCGCCGCAGCCGGTTCTATTCGCTCACAATCTGTCCGTCGGCCCCGATCTTCATTCCATTAATAATCACTTCGCCGCTGTTTTTCAGCAGGATATAAGCCCCGCCGGCCGAAGAGATCCGAATCTCTCCCGGTTCCAAATCTTCCGCGGCGGCGATGACGCCGGCAAGAAGATAGCCATCCTCCCCGTCCGGCGCCGCGCGCCCCGCACTTCCAACCGCCGGCAGAGCCAGATACCCATAAGGCGTCAAAACTCCCGACAGCGGCAGGGGCCGCCCGTCGTTCAAAAAGAGCCGGCCGGCCGCGTCAGTTTCAATGACACCATACAGGCCGTTCTCCCGCCCTTCCGGTAAAAGCTGTTGCGTCATCCACATATCCATCAACCCCGCCCTTGCATCCAAAGGCGCCCTTTCCTCTGAAATTTCCGCTATGCTTTGCGCCCCGAGAGGCATCCGCAGACCTGTCTGTCACCACCGTGCCGTCAGCAGATATCCTCGGCCGGATACATCCGGAAAAGCGTATAGATTCCATCCGTGCCATAATGGATTTCCCGCTCGACAATGCGAAGATCCCGCACCGCAAGGCCGTCAAATGAAAACCCGGTCTTCGCGCCTACCGCCGCTCGATCCACCCCGGACACCTTGACCTGATATATCCGGCTGCCCAACAGACTTTCGGACAGAAGCAGCCGGGCCTCTTCCTGCTGTTCGCCGGCAGTCAGAGTGTACATCCGCCGAAGCCGGCGGCGCTTGACCTCCTTAGCCGGGGATGCCGTGCCTCGTATCGAAACGCTGTACGCCCGGGTTACGGGATCGCTGAGAAGAATCTCCGACAGCGGCTTGTAACGGGCGATGATCTTCTCGGCCGAAAAAATCGTCCCGCCGTTTTTAGGGAGGCTGGTCTGATCGTTATAATTTCGCAAAGCCAGCCGTCCCTTCTCATCCGCAAAGGGGCGCGGAAGACCCGCCAGACGGCAGAATTTTTCCACCACCTCGAACTCGCTCATTCCCTTGGTCACGGTAAACTGTCTTTGCAGCCGCGGGTTTTGTGAGATCGCGCGCTCCAGCCCGTACCGGCGGATATGGTTGTAATACACATCATTCATCGAAATCGTCTCGTACAGCCCAGGCTGCGCCTCGTTATCGAGAAGGAGGGCGGTGTAGTCCCGCGCCTCCAGGGTGAGAAACCGTCCGGCCTCGCTACAGGCAAAGGTCTGCTTATCCACGGGGCCGCAGAACAACGTCCAGCCATCGTGGGTCACCCG
Source organism: Candidatus Howiella sp. (assembly GCA_050946935.1). Lineage (GTDB taxonomy): Bacteria > Bacillota > Clostridia > Oscillospirales > Acutalibacteraceae > UQRS01. The sequence goes on along the minus strand of JBMNVR010000021.1, from coordinate 10,902 downwards.
TGCCTTTACAAAATCGGCCGGGACGGTCTCCACCAAAACGGTGCAGCGCAGCGTACCGGCGGCATACAGATCGTCGCTGATCTCCACCGACAGCGGCGCGTCAAAGGTGGTTAGCGCACCGTCCTTCGTATACGCGTCGATCATCATACCAGCGCCACCTCCCGTCCCGGCGTCACGTCAAACGGATTGCGGATATACGCGTTGAGTGCCAACAGTCGTTCCACCGAAACGCCGGTCGCCGCCGATATGGTCCAAAGCGTCTCCCCCTCAGCCGGGAGGTACCGGCTTTCGGCCACAGAGGTTTCCACCGTTTGAGCGGGAAGCTCCCAGAATTCAAAGGCGTATTCCAGTACGCCGGTACCTGCCTCCCCGATCAGCTTGAGAGACTTGAACCAGGCGTAAAACGGGTCGAAGCCGGGCAGGATCAAAACGCCCTGCTGTTCCTGCTCAAACTGGACCGCCAGCCGCAGAAACTGCGGAAAGGCATCCTCCCCGTAAAATTCTCCGCCGCCGGTAATCACCCGGAAATCCCGGCCGAGTCTTTGCAGCACCGCCTCCCGCAGCGGAGGGCGAAACACCTTGAAATTACGGCTGTAGGCCACCCTCAGCGTTTTGGGATTGTGCGGAAAGGAAAAATCCCGGAATTGCAGCTTGGTCATGTGTTCACCCCCATATCGAGAAACCGTACATACCGCAGTGCCTCCAGCTCCAGCCGATCGGAGAGGGCGCGCAGATCCTCGGCCGGCCGGCCATCCGGCGCGACGGACAAAACCTCCGCGCTGGACAGGGCGCTGTTCTCCTCAAACGGAGCAGCCGCCATCCAGCCGGCGGCCAACTGAGCCTCCTGTACCACGCCAGGCATTTTCTCCCTGCCAACCGGAACCGTCCCGGCCGGCAAAGCCGCCCGGACCGCAGCAGTCAACGCGGTCATGGCTTCAAACAGATCAAATTGCATCACACGTCCTCCTCCCGCGCAAAACGGAGATTGATTCCTTCCTCGTCCGGCAGCTCGCCATCCAGCAAAAGCTGGATATAACAATAGAGATACTGCGCGTCGGTCATGCGTTTGACCGCTCCCTCGCTCGGCAGACGGCGCAGCGCCCGCAGAACCCGCCAACGGATTCGTCCGAGCGCGGCGTTTTCCATCGCCTGCTTTAACCGATGGAGGCCGTCTCCGTCCAAGCCGTCGATGTCGAAATCCGACCGGCGCAGCGCGCCGTATTGGTCGGAAACCAGCGCAATCTCATCCGCCGTCAGGCGCAACAGCGCTTCGTCCCCCGTCTCAAACACCCGGCCGAGCCCGTCGTACAGGCTGCCGGCGCAAAGACAGGCGCCGTAAGCCAGCGCCGCGCTGTTGTCCAGTTGCTCAGCGGCCAGCCTTTCCTCCAGCCGCGCCGCCTCCCGGAGGCAGACAGCCGCCTCATACGCCGACAGAAGCCGCAGTTCCAGCTCCCGGCCGCCGAGCGTCACCGGGCATTTTACCTCTCCCGCGCAAAGCAGAATTTCGGGCGAGGCGAGAATCTTTTCCAGCGTCATTGAAGCACCATCCTTTTGGCCGCGACAAGCTTGACCCTTTCGATTACGGCCGCCCCCACCTCGGCACTTTCCTGAATATCCGACCAGCGGCAACCGGTATACACCACCCGACAGTCCGGTTTGACCACCACCAGATTAAAATCCTCCAACGTATAAAAATCTACCCCGTCGCTGTAAGCGGGAGAGGTGTCCACTCGCGACAGCTCAAGCGTATAGCTGGTTCGTCCGGTCACCGCCGCAACCGGCTCCTCTTCCCCGAAAGCCTCGATTGAGCGGCTCTTGCGGGCGGCATAGCACTTATAACTTTCCACCGTACCGAGTCGGGCGCCGTCCGCCTCCAGATAAATGTCCTTGCTTGTGGGAACAAAAAAATTGCTCATGCGTATGACCATCCTTTCGCACAAGGCCTGAAAACCATTTTTCAGACCTTCTTCTGTCCTACACCGTAACGGTGGCTGAAATATGAATCCGGCTGATTCCCCGCGCCACCGTAAAGGCCAGCAGCACATCACAGGCAGAGGGATCGTCGGCGTTCGCCTCGATCACCGGGCTGTCATAGTCGGAAAGCAGCTCCTCCTGCCGCATCTGCGCCAGCACGATGCCGGCTTGCGTCCCGATTGCCATCCGGCTGCGAGAGCTGTTGCGCGCCGCCCCGATCATCCTGCTGAGAGAGGTGCGCACGCCGTCCAGCACCCGATCGATAATTCGCACGGTCTGCAAATCCAGAAAGCTGCGGTCGGCCACGCCGTCGGTCGCCGTCCTGGTCGTGACGGTGCGGATGCTGTAAACCTTGCCGCCGACCGTTTCCAGAGGTGTGACCCCGTCGGCAATCATCGCGTCCACCGCAGTTTCGCTCAGCCGGGCAAGCGTGCCTCCCGCTCCGGCAAGCTCCAGTCCGTACAGCGGATCAGAGACGGAGGAAGCGGCTACCGCCGCGGCCAGCGCAGCCGCAGCCAACGCGCCGCCCTGTGCCGTAATCACCAACCGCTCGCAGTTGCAGACCGCCGCCCGCTTTTTCGCCGTATCGACCTCTTTGCAATAGGTAAATCCGATCCGCGAGCGCCCCTTCTTGGCGCCAGCCTTCAAAAAATCTGCAAAAGCCATCTGCACCTCCTCGTTTACGCTGCAAAGCACCAGAATCGAAGCCGTGCCCAAACTCTCTTCCGCCGCCATCGCCTCTGCAAAGCCAGCCGCCGTATCCTCCGCCGCCGGTAGCAGAAACACCGTCCGCGCGCCGCCCGAAAAAGCCGCCGCCAACACCTCCTGCGTATCCGGGTCGGCCGCCACCTCCCGGTCGGACAGCGCCGCGCGCAGGCTGTAGAAGCTCTTCACCGTCTCGTCGCTGTCCAGTTTGCACAGCAGTGCCACGCTGCGTGACGACGCGGCCGATGACACTACGGCGGAGGCGTCGTAGTCAATATATACGCCCGGACGTTCTCCATAGGTTGCCATATTTATTCCCCCTATTTGAATCTTACAATAAATCGGCTGAAGGCTTCCCCGGCGTCGGCCGCCCCTTCGCGCACGATGGCGTCGACTGTCAGCGTCGCCGGCAAAATCAGCGCACCAAGGCTGCGGTCAAAGCGAATCTCCCCCGCCCGGACCGAGATGGCCCCGCTGCCCGTCTCCCCCGTTATGAGGGCTGAGATCAAAGCACCCAGCATCTCATGGCAGACCTCACCCCCAAGAAGCTTGGGCACCGCAATATCCATCTGAACCTCCAGGCGGCATTTGCGGCCGTAGGTCTCCTCTCCGCTGTCTGACCGGCCGAAATAGCCGCCGAGCGCCCCATGCTTCAGCTCAACCGAGCCGACGCTGACCGCAATGATCGAGCGGCGCAACGGCACATCCTTGATGGCGGAGGGATATCCGGCGATTACCGCGCTTCCGTCGAGATACGGGCTTTTCTCCAGTTCACTCCGGATTTCTTCTAAAATCTCCGCAATCGGATTAATCATACCTCCGCCTCCCCGTTTTTGTATCTTGGTTTCAGCACCGCCCAGCAGTACAGATTTTCTCCTCCGAAAGAAATGGCCTCCGCCCGGGTCACGTCATATTTGCCGCCAGCCGCCTCAATCAGCACCTCCCGGCCAAGAGAATCCATCTGCGGATCAGGCGGTCCGATGTACACAAACAACCCCTCGTCCACGCTGCCGAGCGAGGAAATCGTCGGCTCCAAATACAGCTTGCTGGTGTACTGCACCGGCTGGATAAAGGCCTTGACCTCCCGGCGTTCTTTGCCGCAGGTCACAAAAACGGGCTGGCCAAAACGTTCCAGCATAATGGAAATCTGCCTGACAAAACGCACAAGCCCCACCCCCTAAATACAGATAAACGCAAAATCATCCGGCTTCAAAAATGCCCGAACCGCGCGCAGGGCTTCCTTATACATCTCATAAGCCGCGTCGACCCCGCCACCCATGGCGACGGTAACCTCTCCCGCCTTGAAACGAGTCACGTCGGCCGCCGCGTTTTTCAGGCTGTAGCGGTAGAAGGCCAGTGCCGCCGCCGCGTAACAAAGGCGGTCTCCCGCCTTCTCGATATCCGCACCGGGTCGCAGCATTCCCTCCACCTCCGCTACGCAGATGCGCAGAAGATCACTCCATGCGGCGTCTTCCTCCCCGCTGAAATCCCGGAAAAATTTTCCGGTCATATCCATGTCCAGCATACCGTTCCTCCCTTTATCAAAACAACGCGGGCCGCGGGCGGTCTCTCCGTCCGCGGCCCGCCAACAAAAGCCGGAGCTTTACCTTTCCCACCTGATGGAAAAGGATGTTACCGCCGTACCGGCTCCAATTCCGTCAGTACAAAACTCCGGCCGGATATAGTCCTTCGGTCAAGCCGTAACCTTCAGCACAGCCGAAGCGTCCGGGAAAATCTTGGCGAATCCGGAGGTTGAGGTCACCGCCGCGCGCTCAAGCTGGCGGTCGATCAGCTTATCGTAATCCACCAGCACGTCGGCGGCCACGACCATCTCCAGCGCGCAGTCCTTGTCCAGCGCAATGATATGACCGTCATCCACAGATTTGGATTTGATGAAGTTGGCGCCCATCGGCCGGTTGAGCTTGCCGGTGCCCTGGAAATTGATGCCGGTCTGGGGATTCTTGAACTCCTCCAGGTTGAGCATGGCCATCATCATATCGGGAGAGGCAATCAGCGTGTTGAGCGCATACGGATCCAGCGTGTTAACCAGGCCGATCAGATCCATATATCCCAGCGTGCCGGAGGTCTTGGCCGAAACGATAGCGGCTGCGTTGTCATTGCCATCCCCGTTGACCAGCACGTCGACCGCGTCCTGGAACTGCTGCCGGGCAATGTACGCGCCGATCTGCTTGAGGGTAACGGTAAAGAGGTCCAGACGCTGATACTTGAGCGCCTCATATGGAGCAACCAGCATCCGGCCGCGCTTGTGCAGCTTGACCAGGTTTTCCTGGGTTTTGATGCGGGTCTCCGGAATCACCGCCCCGGCCGATACCTTTTTCAAAGACTTGTCGTCCTCGCTCGGAACCGAGGCGATGGTGCGGTAATCCATGCTGTTGATCTTGGTGACCGTTGCCACGATAGAGGAGATCAGGTTGGCCTCCTCCATGCCCTGCCGCACCGCGCGGGAGACATATTCCGGAAAAAGGGCGGACGATCCGGTTGATGTGAAAAACTTCTGCACCATGTCGGAACCGGCGCCGCTCACCTTAATATCAAACCGCTTGAGCTGGCGTTGATAGGCGTCCATACCCTCCAGCGCGGTGCCGATATAGTTGGCCGAGGGGTCAAGCTCCTCCAAAACCTGCGTAAAACTCTTGTCAGGGGAGGCATACATCCCCTTTTCGATGTTGATGGTTTCAAAATTCATATCCCTGTTCCTCCTCAAATCGCTGTCATTACAGAATAAATCCAACCGTGGAATTGGTAGTATCCACCTCGACGATCACGACGCTGCGGCCGGTGCCGGTCTTGACCCCGCCATCCCCATCGCAGACAAGGGATCCGACTCCGAGGGTTGGAGCCGTGCCGGTATAGGGCAGCTCGACATACCCGTTGGTCTGGATCGAGGCGATCCCCTCCCGGACGCTTCTGGCCACGCCGCAGATTGCGGCGCCGGCGGTACCCTTTCCGACTGTTGCATTAGCCGTGACAATGACCGGCATACCGACCGTAAGCCCGTCGGCCGCCTTGAAGGTAGTCATGCTTTCGTTATAGCCTCTAAAACAAATCATATCGCGTTCCTCCTGCTAAATCATAAAATCTCTGAAATCGACCGCTTCCTGTCCGTCCTGCGGCCGGCTGGCCAATTGCGGCTGTGCGGCCGGCGCGCCAAAGGTTCGCTTTGCCTTTTCCCAGAATTTTTTCAGCTCCTCCGGCTCCATCCGCTCCATCAGGCCGTCCAGCACCTCCTGCGGCATGGCCGGCTGTCCGACGGCGTAGAGCTTTTTAACCGACCGACGGATTTCCTCCGCCGCCGTGCCGCTCAGCGCCGCGTCGGCCCGCAGCCGGGAGAACAGCCCAACCAGCTCGTCCGCCTCATTCCGGCTTAAGGTTACTTCTCCTCCCGTTTTCAGCGTCTTGAGCAGTTTTTCCTCATCCGTTTTCATCTCCCCCTTTCGGATTTTCCGGGACTTCACCACACCCGCAAGCGGCTGCGCGGGCACCGCCACGAACGACCACTCATACGCATCGGTCGGGTTATCCAGCACCGCATAACAGAGCTGTTTTTTCCCGTTCTCGGTATAGCTTCGTCCGGGCAGATGGCTACACCCGCCGTCTCTTGCCAAAGCCCCACAAACCGAGCAATATCTGTCAGCCACCGCGCAGCCCACGCTGACCTCCCGCTTAATGCCCGAGTCAATATCCAGTATCATGCTTTCATTCTGCGGACTCTTCGGCATATAAGCGCGGGCCTTCAGGCGGTAATAGGGCTGTCCGTCCGAAGTAAGCCGGTCAGACACCGCTTCCACCCCGGCCGAGAAAATGCGTGCCACCTGATCTCTGCCTTTCATCGAGTGGTCGAAAATTCCCGTTTTGCCGACGAACAGCTCTGCCAGCCGGCCCAGTGCGTCTATCGTAAACCGTTCGAAGTCCCGGTCGATCTCATTGTCGCAAAGCACGACCGAGAAGACATATACCTCGTCGGCTGACAGCTTTCGTCTGGTCTGCTGATTGATCAGCTCCAATTCCCCCTCGAGCGGCGCGCCGCTCGATTCAACAAATCCGTTTTGCATAACGCTCACCTCATCCTTTCCGAAAAACGCCGATAGCCTATTCCCTTTCAAACCCCGCCAAAATCTGTCTGGCCTGCGCGCGGTAAAGCTCCGCCTTGGCCTCCTCCACCTCATCCTGGAGGCTGATGTCGTTCCACACCACGCCAAAACCGCAGGCAAAGCCGTTCGCCGCAAGCCATATCCGACAGATTTTGAGGATCACCGGCTCTAAAATGCTGCGGTAATACTCCAGCTCGCTGGTGAGAATATCGGCCTGTTGGGACGACATCCGCTCGGTCGAGGACCAGGACAGCCCCAGCATAAAGGGTGGGAGACCTAACTTGGCCACAATCTGTTCAAGCAACTGCCGCACCGGAACCGAGGAATCCAAAACCGGATTGTCGGCGCCGATCACCTTGATCTCCACATCGCCGACAGCGACGAAATCCCGGACCTCTCCGCTGTCGCTCATGGCATTTTGCCAGGCCGTCGCGATCTCCTCTGCCCGCCGGCCGGCCCCAACCCGGTCGAGGGCGTCCCCCTCCTGTTTGCAGGTCACGGAAAACCGCACGTTGCCGAGCCGCTCCCAGTTGACGCCGATGGTGTTGAAAATCTTCATCAGCACCGAACTAACGAAGGGCAACCCTCTGAGCAGCGAATTGCCGGTCACCTGTCCAGCCGAAGGATTGAGCGCTGACATCAGGATCAGGCTCTTGTCCCGCACCGGCGTCCGGCCGCCGATATTCTTGACAAAGATCGCCGTGTCAAGCGGATTGCTGCCGGCCTCAATTTCAAGATCATACAAATTTGCGTTGTACAACGCCCCGATTCCGCTCCGGTCGACCGTCGGCACGATCTCTCCGAGGGCCGTACCATAGGTCAACAGATCGTCCAAATACGCCGAAAGAAAAGCGTCGATCCCATAAGAAACCGGGCCGACCTTCACCTCCCGCAGAAAACGCGCAAGCTGCATCTGTGCCCTCCGGTCGTCGCACTCCACCTGAAATCCGCCGACCAGCCGGACAATCTTGCCAATGGCCGCGTCGATGATCGGCACCGCCTCCCGCATGGTGTCGTACAGCTCCAGCTCACATCTTCCCAGCGGCAGGGGCCGATCCAACGCCCCGAATCCGCCCTTGCTTTTCCGCCCGAGGGTAACCGCCGCGCCGGCTCCGCCCTCTTCCTTTTTGTTCCGTTTCAACAGATTCATGAAAACCTCTCTCTTTCCTAACCGTGTTATAACCGGGCTTTTTTCTCCGCGCCGGAGTCCGCGGCCGCAATGTGGCGAACCGCAGCCCTGCCCGCCCTCTTCTCTGCCCGGCCGGTTCACCGCCGCACCGCGGATGCGGCAAAGCCGCCCGGCCGCCTGCCGAGTACCGTCGCCGCAAAATACCGGATGTCATCCATCGCGTGATCGTTCTCCTTTTTCACGCAGTCCTCACGCCGGTTCTCATCCCAGACATAGAGGGAAAATTCTCTGATCGCGTCGACGCACCCGCGGCAAATCCTGATCCGCCCGCCCTGCAAAAGATCCGATACCAGCCGGATACCGGCCAGCACATGATTGTCGGCAGCCACCGGCCTGTATTTTCCCTTTCTTGCGATGCAGGTGATAAAGGAGGCCGCCGATGGATCGCAGATCACCGCCTCAATCTCCCGCCCGCCGGCCAGCCGGTCGAGCGCCGCATAATACTCCTCGTCGGTTTTCTGTGCCCCCTCCCGTCTGGAGGCATAGTAATATTCCTTCAAGCGGTACCAGACGCCGCCGCTTTCTCCCCACAGCCCCATAGAGGTTGGATTGACCGTGCCGTAATCGACCGAAATGTAATATTTGGAGCATTCCTCCGGCGGGTCGCTGAGCATCCGCTCCCCGAACATGGGATAGACCAGACCGCTTGCCGCCACCCATTTTCCCTCGACAAACCGCTCGTAAAACGGCCCCGAGTACAAAGAAGCATACCGTTTGAGCATATGTTCGCTCAGCGAAGGATTCTCCCGCATGGTGAAGTGCAGATAGAGGGCGTTTTTCTCCCCGCATTTTTTGATCCACTCATTATAAAACCAGTGACCCGGATGCTCGGGGTTGCAGTTAAACCAGAATTTCGAGCCTTCGACCGAACAGCGGGCCAGCGCCTGCTCTACAAACGAGCGGGGCATCAGCGCCACCTCGTCCAGCAAGACCCCGCTTAAGGTCATCCCCTGAATCAGCGCGGCAGAGGCCTCGTCCTTCCCGCCAAACAGATAAAAGATGTTCACCCGTCCGTCGCGGCGTATCTCCATCCGGTTTTTGCTTTCCAGAACCTTAACTGAAAACCCGATGTCCTCCAGCACGCCGCGCATCGGCCCGATCAGATTGCGCTTGATCGAGGAAACCGTCTTGCCGCACACCGCAAAACTCGCGTCCGAGAAAGCATAAAACGCCCAGGATACAAAAGAAATAAACATGCAAAGCGACTTCCCGCTTCTCACCGCGCCGTCGCAGATAATGGCGTCCCGTTCCCGGTGAGGGCTGTTCCTGCACCACCAGCTCAGCACAAGCAACTGCTTTTTCGAGAATGTCTTAAACTCCAAGCTTACACCCCTTCATCAAACACCGACGCGCTTTCCTCCAGCGCCCTGTAAAATGTCACGGACGCTCCCGGATCGGTCCGTTCCGCCTCCATGCGTGCCAAATTTTCCAGCGCCTTGATCCGGTCAAAAAATTTGATTTCAAGGCTGCCGTCCTTCGGCTTTTTGATTTCCGCAATGTTAAAAAGGTCAAGCTGCTCCAACCCCTCGGAAGAAAATTCCTCCCCCAGCACCAGCCGCACGGCGTCGCAACAGGAGCCAAAGGCGATCCGCCGGAACCCTTCGGCCGCCGACCGTGCGGTGCGCGCCTCGCGCAGGGCCGCGATCTCCCGCTGAACCCGCTTCTCCCGCAAAAGACGGAGACCCGCCCGCTGCGCCATAACATATCCGGCCCGGGCGGCCGCCTCCCTCGCGCTGCCGCCGTCAGCATAGCATTCGCAAAACAGCCGCTCTTTTTCCGTCAGCCTTTTTGCCGTCCTTCCCACATGCATCCTCCCTTTCTAATAAAGGGGGCAAAAAGAAGGACGGGTTGCCCTGTTTTGCGCAACCCGTCCAAAAATTTTTTCCGTTTTCGGTTCAAATCCACAACGCCCCGTGCAAATAAAAATTTTTTCAGAAGATAGCCAACCGGCCCTTTCTGCGCTATAATATACATGAATTTTTTATCCCGGCCGATCATTTTGAATGGAAAAGGAGATATCCACAATGCCGTATCGCTCCAAACAAATGTCAGAGTCCATGCCCCTCGCCGTCCTGCTGACCCTCGCCGGCGGGTTTCAGGACGCCTATTCGTACAACTGCAGGGGACAGGTCTTTGCCAACGCCCAAACCGGCAACATCGTCCTGCTGGGGCAAAATCTGGCGGCAGGGAATTTTTCCTACGCGCTGCGGTATCTGTTCCCCCTGCTCGCCTTTTTTACCGGTGTCTATCTGACCGAGTGGCTGCGGCAAAAATGCCGAAACATCCGCCGGCTCCACTGGCGGCAGATCATCCTGCTGACCGAAATCATTCTGCTGCTTGTGGCCGGCGGATTGCCCCAAAGTCTCAACATATCGGCCAATGTGTTGCTCTCCTTCGCCTGCGCCATGCAGGTTTCCAGCTTCCGGAAATTCCGCGGCATCCCCTGCGCCACCACCATGTGCATCGGCAACATGCGCGCCGCCGCCGAATGCCTTTGCCGATACCGCGTCGCAAAGGATAAAGAAGCCGGCCGGCAAAGTCTTCACTATTTCCTGATTCTTCTGATTTTTGCGGCCGGCGCGTCCATGGGCGCCGTGCTGTCTCAGCTCTTTGGGAATCCCTCCATCTGGATCGCGGCCGCATTTCAGTTTGCCGGTTTCATCCTGATGTTTATTAAAGAAGATATCGAAACCGCCGGTCGGGAATAACAGCTCCTCGCGTCCGGCAAAATCCCTTCCCGATTGTTCATTTCAAAATTGTAGGTTTGTCAATGATGTGTTACAGAATTAGAAGATCTCGCCGTTAGCAATAAAAGCCTTAATGTAATCAGCTGGGGATTTCCAATTAAGAGGACGCATAGGGAAACAGTTGTATTTTCTGCTGTGAACAGCCAGTTGTTTAGTAAAATCATCAAAAGAATAA
>JBMNVR010000020.1:0-38456 GCA_050946935.1 Candidatus Howiella sp. | reverse complement strand
TTGGCGTACTATTTGAAAAAATAGGGACGCAGTCAGCCAAAGCTACTGCAAAAAAATCAAGGTCACTGCAAAAGATTTTTTGAAAAACGTCCGCGTCCGGCGAAACGCCGAACTGCGGCCAACGCCGCACAAAGCCTCCGGCTTTGGCGTACTATTTGAAAAAATAGGGACGCAGTCAGCCAAAGCTACTGCAAAAAAAATCAAGGTCACTGCAAAAGATTTTTTGAAAAACGCAGCCGGCCATGCATTACGCATAGCCGGCTTTTTTCAGCAAAAACAGCGCATAACACTTGTTGTCAGAAGTGAAATTCCACGACAGATTTTCCATAAGATAAAGGTCAGACGTCAAAATCCTCTTGAAGAACCGCCGCCGCCGAAACCACCCCCACCGCCGGAGAAGCCGCCACCCCCGCCGCCGGAGAAACCGCCACCTCCACGGGGCGGCCCACCCCAAAAAGTGGGGCCGACAAACCGGGGACCCCGGCGATTCCTGCCGAAAATCAGAATCAAAAGGATCACGACAATGACAAACACGACGGTAAACACGCCGGCTGAGTCCTCATCCTCCACCGGTTCATAGTCCGCGTCCGGTTCCAGGCCGTATTCAATATACACCTCGTTAACCAGCGAGTCATAAACCGCCTGCAAGCCGGTGGAGAAATCATTTGCAGAAAAAGAATCGGTGCCGTAGGTATCTAAAATCCGGCCGGTTTTGCTGTCGGGCAGCGCGCCCTCCAAGCCGTAGCCTACCTCGACCCGCACCTTTCTGTCCTGCACCGACAAAAGCAGCAGCACGCCGTTATCCTTATCCTGATCGCCGATGCCCCACTCCCTGGCCAAACCAATCGAATAAGATTCAATATCGCTGCCCTGCAGACTTTCCACCGTTACGACAACCACCTGCGCCTTGCAGGCATAATACAGCTTTTCCCCCTGTGTCTGCATCGCAGCCTCGGCCGAGGGATCGACGACGTTTGCAAAGTCGTTGACAAAAAAGTTGTCAGTCGGCTGCGGATAGGACACCGCCGCCGAAGCCGGCATGGTCAAAAGCAGAAAAAACAGATAAGCCGCCACAAAAACCGCATATATTTTTTTCATGATTATTCAAAAGAGACAATCGGCGCATCCTGCGAACCCGCGTCCGCTTCAAAATAGGACACCTGATCAAATCCAAAGACCCCGGCCAACATATTCTTCGGGAATTTTCGGATCATCGCGTTGTAGGAGGCTGCGCTCTCGTTATAATCCTGCCGTGCGACGGCAATCCGGTTTTCGGTTCCGGCCAGCTCATCCTGCAAAGCGATATAATTCTGGTTCGCTTTCAGATCCGGATAGGCCTCGGTCACGGCGTTCACCCAAACCGAGATCGCACCGTCCAACTGTTCGCTCGCCTGCGACAGGCTGCTTGCGTTGGCGGCCTGTGCCACCGCGCTGCGCGCTTCGGTAACGGCGGTCAGCGTTTCCTGCTCATACTCGGTATAGCCCTTGACGGTCGCGACAAAGTTCGGAATCAGATCGGCGCGGCGCTGCAGCTGGGTCTGGATATTTGCCTGCTTGTTCTCGACATTCGCCTGCGCGTCCACCAAATTGTTGTAACCACCGACCACGCTTGCGATCAAGACGATCACAACCAACGCGATAACACCTATAACAATCCACTTTTTATTTTTCATGTTGATATACCCCCTTGCGTCTGATTATAGCTGAATCGGTTTTAAAAAGCAATATGAATTCCGTGAAAAACACCCTTTTTGCGGTGCGGAAAAGGCCTTCCGGCACAGGCGGCTGCTTTATTCTTCGTCCGGCGTCGAGGGGCAGCGCACTTTCCGTCTGCGGGAGAGCAGACGATATCCGCCCCAGATCAGGGCCGGGAGCAGCGTGCCGACCAGTGCGCCGGCCAGAACGTCGCTCGGATAATGCACATAGAGATACAGCCGCGAAAACCCCATCAAAACGGCAAAGGCATAGGCCGGGATACCCACCTGCTTCCCCTGTAAATGTCAACATAGGACTACTATTTATCCTAAAAAACTTGCAAATCGGCTTTTTCTGTACATATCTATGCCGTCTTTGCAATTTCTCTGTTAACTTCAATATACTCAAGCGCATTTTTATAAGCGTCCTGAAATTTGAAGCCTATCGTAATTGAACCGCCCTCATGAACACGTATTTCATTTATAAGCTCCACAAGGAGCGGCCTTGTAAGTTTATCAATCGTTCCGTATTTTTTGATTCTGTTAATTATTGCGGCTATATTAAATTTCGGCTGTACTGCTGTTTTAAAATATTTTTACTCAAAAGAACTTCAAAGGCTGGAATAAATAAGGACGGTTTATACGTTCGTGTAATAATGATTGAGGAAAAAAAAAGAGATAAATGCTGAAAAAGCATTTATCTCTTTTTGTAGTTATAATTGCCGTGTGTCTTTTATGCAGCCATTATCATTTTTCTGAGCGTCACCACATCGTAAACGGTCAGATTTCCGTCTTTATCAATATCGCCCGACTCTTTCTGACCCGCTGTCGGAGAACCCGCAATGATAATTTTTCTGAGCTGAACCACATCGGACACAGTAATTTTTCCGTCAGCGTCAACATCGCCCAAAACGGTATTGCCGGCTCTGATAACGGTCAGAACGGTTTCGGTTTCGCCGACCTTTACGGTGATTTTATTCTCACCGTAATTAAGGGGAATTTTGTCGGTAAACGCTCCGTCGGCGGCAATCTTACCGTTAACCATTATCTCCGAGCCCGAGGTTGCCGTCGGCTTTACTGCAATGCTTTGCGTAGCCTCTCCGACCGCCGCCGTGTACCCGTGAGTGTTAATATAAAATACGGGGTTTATGAAATAATCATCACTCAACTCCAACCCCAAAAGATAATCGACCTTTTCGGCGGTGCCTGATTCATATATTTCCAGCTCCGTAAGCTGCATACGGTAGGTGCCCGGCTCAGACGGCTTTGCCCGAAGCTTGGTGGCATACAGCCTTACATACCTCGCCTCGGTTTCTTCAAACTTTAAGCTCAACGGCGCGTATTGCCGAACCTCATAACCCTTTTCGGAATGTACCGTTGTCCAACTTGAATTGTCATCGGAAACCTGAATTTCAAAATCTACCGGCAATAAATAGCAGGTGAGGTCAGAGCCGCACGAGCCGTAAATATTGACTGTGTTGAACGTTGATATTTCGCCCAAATCGACGGAAACCCATTCGACGCTGTCCGCCGAAGGCTTGCCCTCGCTTGTGTACCCCGCATATTCGTTATACGGATTGGCATTTTTGCGGTCGCCGTCGTTGATATTTTTGATCCCCCAGCTCCAGCCGCTGTTTTCACCGCTCGTTGAAGCGGAAGCTTTTTTACCCAACGCAAGATTACTGCCCGCTTTTTTAATTTTTGTAAAAGCGCTTTGCAGTATGCTCCGAGCCTCGTTAAAGCCCGCTTCATCCTCGTAATTATAGTTGAACGCGAGCGACCTCGCGGTAATCAGCGCGGAAAGCAGTGCGGCGGAATCGGTCGGGTTGTATAATGAGTAATCAATATTCTCCGACTCAACCTCTTTAATCAGCGCTTTCAGATTGTTTCGTGATTCACTTCCGTTCAGCGCCGCGATTGCGCTTTCAAGCGCAGAAACCGCGTCATTTACCTGCTTCTGCTTTGAGCTGCTGTCCTCATAAACCGACTTTGCATTTTCAAGCGCAACGACAAACGGCTCCCACAGCTTCGGGATATAATCGCTCTGAATATAATTTTTCGCCTCATCAACAGCCGCTTGCAGGGTATCTTTGAAAATGGGGGTGTTTTCGGTCTGCGTGATGAAAATATATGAGCCGGACTCAAGCTTTGCAAAAGCCTTTCCGTTCTCTTTGCCGGTTTCCGCAACACCCGGTATATCCGTCGATACATGAGCACCGTCGATTTTTACGTTGATGATTCTTGCGGTCGGGAAATATACCTTTGCTTCCGAGCCGAACGGCACCGTAATTTTCATTGTTGCCGTGCCGTCGTCATTGAGACTCCAGCTACTTTCAAGCGCACCTCTGAGTGTTTCGGTTGTCATCGAAACATAATTCAGGTCGCCCGTCATATCGGGGTCGACCGTAAAAGTTTTATACCCGTCGGCAATATCCCTGACACCCGCCAGACCGCTGAACAGAAACTCGTCATAAGTTCCGTGGAAATAGTGCCCGAACGACCTTACCGTGTTTTCATACCCTTCCCATGTCGAGGTTGCACCCATTTTCAGCCAGTGACCCCAGCTCGGGTAGGTCGTCTGCGTAAGGATTTTATAAGCAACATCGGCATAACCGTATTCATTGAGTACGGGCAGAATAAGGCTTGTGCCGACTATCCCCGTGTCCAGATGATAGTTTTTGGATTTAATATCCTCAACAAGGTTAGCAACCACCGCTCCGACATTTTCCTCTGCAACCAAGCCGAATGCCAACGGTACAAGGTTCGAGGTCTGCCTGTATTTTGTCCGCGTACCAATCTGATTCCAGACGGTTGTTTCATAAATCCCCTCGGTCAGGTTATAGAATTTTTCATTGAATGCCGTGTAGATATCAGCCATCGCGCTCCGATATTCTTCCGCGTCGGCTGTTTTGCCGAGCCGGTCGGCAAGCGCCGCTATTTCTTTAAGCGCAGCATAAACAAATCCCGTTCCGCATATTCCCGCGCCCTCGGATATATTCCAGTTGCTTGCCGCGTCGGGGTCGGTGCCGCCCACGGGTCCTGCCCAGTCGGCAAAACCGCCGTCCTGCCCGACCCAGCCGTTATTCCTGATTTCGTTTACATCCTTAAGGATAAATTCGCGCATAACATCATACTGCTCCTTGGCGTATGACATATCTCCGCAGTAATTCAAAAGCGCGTCAACACCGTTTACAAATATGGTGTTCCAGACATAGCAGTTTTCAACGAACGCGCCCGCCGTCGGCACCATACTCGGAACCGTTCCGTATGTATTCCAGCAATCCTCCATTATCTCAATGAAATTCGGAAGGTAGTTGCTCATATCAAAATTGTACATCATTGATGTAAGCGCAACATTTGCGTCGCCGAGCCACCCGTTTTTCTCGTAAACGGGAGTGTCGGTGGGCTTGCCCTGGAAATTATTCAGCATGGTTCTCTGCATGATTGCGTGCAGACTGTTAATCATTTCATCGGAAGTCGAAAATTCCGAAACTATGTCAACATCGCTGTTCACGCGGTAGATTGTGAAATCGTCCGCAGTCAGCGTTCCGGGGTAGTTTTCAATCTGGATATATTCAAAGCCCTTATAGCTGAATTTCGGCTCGAAGGTTTCCGTCCCCTCGCCCTTTGCTATGTATTTATCGTGCTGTGTATACGGTCCCGAGGACCAGTTTCCGTCCACACCCTGACCGCCACCGAGTTTCATAATACTGCCGTCGGCATTAAGCCTTTCGGAATAATCTATTGTAATCTCGGTCGACGCGGGGGCTTTTACATTAAGCTTAATCCACCCCGTCGTCATTTCAGAAGCCTTGATTAAAAATGTTCCGTTTCCAAAATCTGTAATGGATTCGGGGCTTATTTCGGCTGTCCTGCGCATAGGGTCGATTATCTGACAGCTTAATTTCCCGCCGGGACTTTCCGTCCGAACTGCGGGAACCCACGCCGAATCGTCAAAGCCGGGCATATCAAAACCGGTCTGCTCGCGGCGCGCGTCGTATGTTTCGCCGTAATAAATGCTGTTGGCAACCGTCGGCGCGTCGGCGGTTGTTTTCCAATCGGTGTCGGTACTGATGATTTCGGAAGTGCCGTCGGAATACGTTATTTCCAGATTAAGCAGCAGCTTCGGGTTATCTCTCCATTCGGCGTTCGCCCAGTTCCACGCACCGCCCGTTTCATTAAAGAACCCGTTGCCAAGCTCCGCTCCGATTGCATTTTCACCCTGCCTTATCAGCGCTGTAACGTCGAATGTCCGATACGGCACGGTTTTGTTATACTGCGTGTTGGCGGGATTCATAACACTGTCATCGGGGTTTGCCCCGTTTATTTTCAGGTCGAACATTCCGAGTCCCGACACATATGCGTAAGCCGACGAAACGGTTTTTGTAACGCTGAAATCTTTTCTGAACAGGGGGGCAACGCGGCTGCCCGCAGCTTCCAAAGATACTCCGCTGTTCCACGGGCTGCTGCCGTAAGCCACCGACTGGTCGGGATAAACCCACGCGGAATCGTCATAATCCGCGCCGAACCAATCGCTGTATTCCGCGGTGCTGACCCGCCAGCTTTTATCGGTCGCAATAGCCTTTTCACTTCCGTCGGTATAGCGGATGACCACCTTGGCTATCATTCCCGCATATCCCGTTGAACCGTTAGTTGCCGCTACCGCAACGGTATTCTGTCCGCTTGAATTAAGCGAATCGGTAACCGAAACTACCGCGCCGTTTGACCATGATTCGGTTTTCCCGACAGGCTCGCCGTTAAAATACAACTGCGCGCGATCATCCGCCGAAAACCCGATTATAACCGATTCTGCTGTTTTGGTTTTATCGGTTTCAAATGTCCTTCTGAAATACTGCGTTCCGCCCGCCGAGGACTCGAACGCGGCACCGTTTCTTCTCCATATCCAGCTGCACCCGTCAAGGTTAATATCATATTTCGGGAAGGGATAGGAAATCCACTGCCCCTCCCACTCGGAATCGTTGAAAATTCCGGTTGAAAAGGATGAAACCTCACTTATTCCGAGCGAAGTATCGGTTTCATCCCATACCTCGACCGTCCAGTAATATACGCTTTTTGAGTTCAGCGGCTCGCCCGCATACTCCACGCTGTAATTATTTTCGCCCGACACCTTGCCGCTGTTCCACATATCGCCTCTGCCGTTTTCCGCCAAATCGCGGGTTGAGGATACTTTTATCCAATAGGCTGTCTGGCTTTTTCCGTAGCCGCCGCAGTTTATTTTCCACGCGAAAACGGGGTTGGTATCAATCCCTACGGGGGAGGAGGTTGAATTGACCTTTAAACCGTAAATGGCAGATACTATGTCATTTTCAGAAGCCGCTGTGGAAAATGCAACAGTCTGCAACAATAAAACCGCGCACAGGACGAAAGCGGCTATTTTTTTAAATGATAATTTCATTGTAAAAATCCTCCTGCTTAAAATTACAGCACAAATATAAATCGGTTTTCGCCCGATAAAAGCTTTTTTGTTTCGCCGTTAAAGCGAACTGTGCAGTCTGTTCCCTGCGGAACCGAAGTATCCATACAAAGCCGTGAGTTATCCTTCCGCCACGACACCGCGATTTCTCCGTATTTTGTTGTTATTTTGCCTTTGGCATAATTCAACCCGTCGGGAATCACAGGCGAGATTATTATTTTTTGAAAACCAACCGAATCTTCGGTCTGCCGAATTCCCAAAAAAGCGTAAAACAGCTGGCGCACGGGCGCGCCGAACATGGGATGACAGTGCGATGCAAAGCCGTTAAAATATTCCCAGAGCGTTGTTGCGCCCTGCCGCTTCATCCATAAATACGAGCCTTTTTTATCGCTTGTTAAAAGCCTGAATGCCGTATTGACACAGCCGCGGCGAATCAGAACGTCCACAAGAATATCCGTCCCCGCAAAGCCGGTATCAAAATAGCCCAACGCTTCGTATTTCTCAACGAGATTTTTTAAAGTCCGCGGGTCATTATCTAATCCTATATCGAGCGCAAATGCGTCTGCCGCCTGCGCTCCGCCGCAGAACGAGCCGCTTTTCTCATCATAATATTTTGCGGTAACCGCTTGTCCGGCGCGCGAGGTATACTCCTCATACTCAACGGCGTCGCGGCTTTCCCCGAGAATAACGGCAATCTTTTTCATCATATGCAGGCACTTTATAAAAAAGCAGGTGTTGACAAACGGCTCGGAAATCGTCATATCCCCGATTGCCGCCCAATCTCCCAGACACCAGCCGTCCTTTTCCTCGCTTAATACCAGGTAATTCTCACTGTGAGCTTTCATATACCCGACCCATTTTTTCATATTCGGGTAGCAGCTTTTGAGCAAGTCCGTATTTCCGAAATGCTTGTAATGGGCGTAAGGCACCGCTACAACAGCGCCGCCCCACACGGCAGGACCGCCGCCGCCGCCCATAAACGGCGCGGTATGCTGAATATGACCGCCGTTTACGTCCTGACAGTCAGTTATGTCGTAAATCCATTTTTCAAAAAAGCGCTCGCTGTCGAGTGTCAGCATTGCGCTGTCGGCTGTAATCTGTCCGTCGCCGGTGTAGCCGAGCCGCTCGCGGTGGGGGCAATCCGACGGAACCCCGCTGTGCATATTGGCAAGCTCGGTTCGGATGTAGGCATCATACAGCCAGTTGAGCGCTTCATTGTCGCACCCGAACTCCGAGCTGCAGGGCACATCGGAGTTTACAACCATAACGGAAAGATTTTCCGCGTCACCCTGCACATCAAAATAACGAAAACCGTGGAAAACAAATTTCGGCTCAAATTCACGCTCGTTTCCGTCGCATATAAACACGTCGCTTTGAACTTGATTTTTCCCGTCAGCACACAGGCAAGACCCGCCTGCCGACTCGAAATCAAGGGTACATTCAGCCGTCAGCTCCTCTGAAAACCGCAGGATTATTTTATCTCCTGCTTTGCCGGCGGCTCTCAGCCTTACCCAACCGCTGATATTTTCGCCCGCGTCATATATTTTCAGTGTCCCCGTATCTTTAATCAGCCGCGGGGTTATCGTCCTGACTATTCTGTCGGGCGGGCAGGTTTGTTTAATCAGCTCCGAGCGCGTTTTTGTATCAATTTCAACCCGCCGCGGCTCACCTTGATTGCCCGATAAACGAGCGTCGTGAACCTCGCCGATATAAAGATTGCTGTATGTTATATGGTAGGGGGAATATACCTCAGTTCCGTCGGAATTTACCGTTACACTGCCGCCCGAAGTCAGCGTAATCTCCGCCGAAAAAATCGCTTTAAGCTCCTCGCCGAACCACAGCTTACCCTCAACCGTGCGCTCTTTCTGGCGATACCACCCGTTTCCCAAAATCACCTCGAACGTGTTTTCGCCGTCCTGCAAAAAGCGGCTGATGTCATACTGCATATAATATATTCTGTGGGAAAGGGTATCGTGAATGGGGTACAAAAGCCCCGACAGATTTCTTTCCTGATAATCGCTGAACGCGGGGACAAGATAGTCCTCCGACACGCGCTTTCCGTTAATATGCAGCTCGAAGAAGCCCAGTCCCGAAATATCGATTGTTCCCGACTTTGGGCTATCAAGCGAAAACGTCTTTTTTATAATGGGCGTTTCACACTCTTGCCTGCATTTTATCCACTTTGCTTGTTTTAACATATTGTTTCCTCTGTATCTGTTGAATAGGTCGGCATAATTCAGAATATCTCTTGACTATATTATATCAAACGCTTTATAATAATATCAACCTATGCTTTTTCTAAATGATGGGGTTGGTTTTAATATGAATGACACGGTAAAAGACTATCCGCTTCACGGTGAGGACATCCGCATTATGCCGTACAGGGTTGAAAATGTCGGCTGGCATGAGCATGACTGCCTTGAGCTTGTTTATGTCTGCGGGGGGAACGGAATTCATTACGTTGACAATCTTAACGCTGACGGAAACACAAGCTATGCGATAAAAGAGGGCGACTGTTTTGTAATTGATTACGGCTTAAGGCACCGCTACGAAACCATAAATAATCAGCCCTTTGACATTATCAATGTCATTTTCTACCCTGAAATTGTTGATAAGGCGCTTGCGGGATGCCACAGCTTCCGCGAAATGACGGCAAATTATCTGATTATGCTGAACACCTATGACGTATCACAGCTTGAGTATATCTGCTCGGACGTTAATCGGGAAATCCGACCGTTGGTTGACAAGCTCCGAAGCGAATATTTCGGCAGCAAGCCGGGCAGACTGCAAATTCTGCGCTGCGTTCTGGTGGAGCTTATTATTACACTTATGCGAACTCTTACGGAGAATTTTACACCTCCGAACCGACATGAAACAACTGAATATATTTTGAAATACATTGATAAAAACTATATGAATCCGGTTATGCTCGGCGAAATTGCAGCGAATATGAATTACAGCCTGCCGTATATCAGCAAATGCTTCCGTGATGATATGGGCAAAACATTTACCGATTATCTTCACTCTTTCCGTATACAGCAAAGCTGTCGGCTTTTGGCGAATACCAAAAACAAGATTTCGGCGATTGCCGGGGTTTGCGGGTTTGATGATATTAAATGGTTCAACATAAAATTCCGTGAGGAAACGGGAATCACCCCGTCTCAGTACCGCTCACAGAAAAACGCAAAAAGAGCACTTCAGTGATATGCCCCTTGTCAAGTAGACAGGTTAAATATCTAAAACATTATGACTACCGTATCTACGGATGCGGTAGTTTTATTTTATGAACAACTATGCTATTATAGCAATGCTTACTCTTGTTCTCTACCTTCAACAATTCAAGAAATGATTTCTTGAATTGTGTGGATACTCAATACCAAGAATTTTCTTATTCTAAAAATATAGGTTTCTGCTGTTGCGCAATTGACAAAGAGAAAAGCTCTATTTCTTATTGGATATTTACAAATAAACCCATGCACGGTATAATAAAGTTGGAAATTACTTGCAAACGTGTCGACTTATTTACAAGCAAATGCGTTTACTTGTAAACGCGTGTGCGGTGTAGTGAGCAAGAAAAGTTGCAAGCTGGTGACAGTATGATGGGCGCTCATGATGGACGCTATGTTTCCGACGGCGATTTCAGTGCGGAGGTATCACAGCAGGATTTCACAGCTTTACAGGAATATATTAGCGAAAGCAATTATTAAAAGGAGTGGATATCATGTTAAAGAAACTCACAGCAATCTTGTTACTGCTTTGTATGACAGCCTCTCTTTCGATCCCGGTGGGCGCCGAAGAAACACCGGAAACGCTTTCCGAAGAAGCTGTTCTTGAAATCTATCAATGGGCGCTGGGCGTCGCCAGCCTTCCGGATCTGTACAACGTAAATTTTTATGATTATAAGGATCAGCTTGTCGCTCTGCTCGAGGAATTGGAAGCGTTTAAAAAGAAGAATGAATATATGAACTATATTGCTGCACATGATGAATTATATGATATGCAGAATCACATATATTATCTAGAGTTTATGGCACTCGGGTTGGGAGATATCATTCCGCGCCATATTGCAAACTGGTGGTCAGACCGCCATGGAATTGAACCTTTCTATAATCCATATATGTACGTGTATTCGGAACTTTGCTGGTTGGGTGAACGCATCTTGCCGAGGGAAGAGAACGAATCTGACAGCGGAGAAGGAATATATCATTTGCAGGTTGTAAAATTCGGCATTCGAGACATTACGGCGCAGGCCGGGATCGGTTTTGAAAGGGTCGGCAATCGTATACTAAAATTTTATACAAACGATCACGAAATCCTTATCCAGAGATTTACATCTGCGGACGCAGATGAATACGCTGCGTTGGGTGATGCCTATATCAAAGGATGGGTCAATGATGAGGATATAGATCAAATCGCCCGGGATTCGGGAGAATTTGATACATATCCCGTCGGCGATATGGATCTCGATTCCGTTTTATCGGTCAGCGATGTGGTTTCTCTCCGCAGCACAATCATACAGGACGCTGTGCAGAAAGAGGAAGACGCTATGCTTTTTGGTGATCTTGATGCCGATGGGACTGTCACCGTCTCGGACGTGGTCGCCCTCCGGCAACGGATTGTGACGAGGTGAATCAGGGGGGTAAGGAGTGTTTTGGATGAAACGAGTATATAGCATGATATTGGTGTTCATCATTTGTCTATGCACGATGTTCTGCGTGCCGCAGGCGTCGGCCATCTCCAGCTATATCGGTTGGGTCAAGGATGAAGCCGGTTTGCCGGATTGGGCGGAGGCAGACGAGCTGCGCAAAATCGTATTCAAAGAATATGCGCGCATGAGCAAAATGAAAAGCACCTTGGACAATGGCGTATCCTACTTTGACTATGGCCAGACAACTGATGATTGGATGATGGTGTGTCGCTTAAGTTATGCGGAACCGGTGTATTATTTAGCGCAAATGTTTGTTAATGGAAATTCTACAGAAGATAATGATTTGGAAGAATATAAGAATGTTTCAATAATTATTGTAACCGAAGAATCATATAAAAAGGGAAAGGCATACACTATTCGGGATCAGGCCGTCAGAGAGTTTATTGATCGCAATGGACTTGGACATTGGGGGTTGGGGCTGCCTGTGAGTAACCAATATTGGGTTGAAAATAAAGCATACCAAAATTATGAAAGCGGTTATTTAAAATCAGATTATACATCTACTAATCAATCCGGAACAACAAATTATAAAACATATTATTATAACGATTCAGCATATACTCCGCCGCCGGAATCGGGCACAGAGGAGCGGTACGCCTACGCACACAAGGGCGATGCAGATGAAAATGGGAGTGTGACGGTGACCGATGTGGTGGCGCTGCGGCAGTACATTGTAAACCCGGTCGCGGCGAGTGTGACACAACAGGTCATCATGGATATGGATGGGGATTTCGATGTCACCGTCTCGGACGTGGTCGCCCTCCGGCAACGGATTGTGATGGGGTGAATCAGGAGGGTAAGGAGTGTTTTGGATGAAACGAGTATATAGCATGATATTGGTGTTCATCATTTGTCTATGCACGATGTTCTGCGCGCCGCAGGCGTCGGCCATCTCCAGCTACATCGGTTGGGTCAAGGATGAAGCCAGTTTGCCGGATTGGGCGGAGGCAGACGAGCTGCGCAAAATCGTATTCAAAGAATATGCGCGCATGAGCAAAATGAAAAGCACCTTGGACAATGGCGTATCCTACTTCGACTACGGCCAGACGACTGATGATTGGATGAAAGTTGTTCATTATCGAATGGTAGACGACAACGTTGAAATTAAAGAATCCATATCTTTTAATTACGCTACCCATTTTTCTTTGTATTTTTTAATTCGCTTATTTTAAAAAACAGGGTATCCTATTGGATTGGTAGAAGATAATGCTTCACTTCTAACTTCAAGTGGTGTTTTACAATGATACCTGTCTTGAGGTCGTTCTTCACTATAGAATCTAATATAATCTTTTATCGCGAATCTCAAAGAGGCTTCATCCGTTATTTCATACATTTGATACATTTCTGATTTTATGATACCCCAAAATCCTTCGGTAGGACCATTATCTATACAGCACCCAACTCTGGACATGGATTGTTCCATTTCGTGCTCCTTGAGTTTCCTCTGAAAAACCTTACTTGTATACTGAAACCCAACGTAATAAAATATCTGCATTACTGAGTTTATATTTGGCTGCAACTTCAAAGGCAGAACTTTCTCCCGCAATATATTCCTTCACAACCATTATCTTAAACTCTTTCGTATATGAAGCATTGCCTGTAGCCTTATAAAAAGCCGCTTCGCCATGTTGACGATAGAGAGAAAGCCAACGCCTGAAACATCCTGGAGTTTTTTATATCCAAGTACATGAACCTTTTCATTCCAAGAGTATTCGCCTCTTATATACCCCTCGACAATTTTTATTTTTTCCTCTGGTGTATACTTTCGATACATAAAAAATCCCCCTTAAGTAGATTTTGGTTATTTACCTTGTCTACTTAAGGGGGATCATATCAATATCAGTGAAGCGCTCTTTTTTATACTACAATTAACCTTTTATTATCAGCTGCCGCAATGCAACAACATCGGATACAGATAATTTTCCGTCCTTATCCATATCGCCGCACAGCTTTTCGGCTTCGGTTGCGCTCCCTTTCATAATAATCTTGCGCAGAGCGACTACATCGGAAACCGTTACATTTCCGTCGCCGTCCATATCGCCCGGAACAGCCGCGGACTCTTTGGTAATCTTTATCAGGGTATCATTTCCTCCGACAGACACGGTTATAACATTTTCGCCGCCCGACAGCTGAATATCTCCGCTGAACGAGCCGCTTGCCACACTCTCGCCGTTTACTTTTATCTCGGCACCGTCATCGGCATACGGTTTGATTCTGACCGAGCTTACATCGTTTCCGACGCCGGTGGAGTATTCGGCAAGCCCCATATCAAACAAGGGGTTCAGCGTAACAAAATCGCTTATTTCCAACCCGATAAGGCGGTCGGACCCGGCTGTGGCGCTGTTATACACCTCGAGCTCGGCAATCTGAATACGGTAGGTGCCGGTTTCGGACGGCTTGCTTCTGAGCTTTGTCGCATAAAGTCTTACATATCTTGCGGTAAGGCTTTCAAATTTAAATGAAACTGCGCCGTATTTGCCAACCTCACAGCCTTTTTCGCTATGTACGGTTTCCCAGCTTGAACCGTCAGCCGAAACCTGAATTTCAAAATCAACCGGCAATAAATAGCAGATGAGGTCAGAGCCGCACGAGCCGTATAAAACAACATTGTCAAACTGCACCGACTCGCCTAAATCAACGGTAACCCACTCAACCGAATCGGGAGAAGCGCTGCCCTTGCTTGAATAGCCCGCGTACTCATTCCCGGGGTTGGAGTTTTTTCTGTCGCCGTCGGTGAGATTAACTTTTCCCCAGCTCCAGCTGCTGTTTTCCTCGCTTGTATATGCGGTTACCGTCTTGTTCAGCGCGAGGTTTACGCCCGATTTAATCATTAAATCATACGCTTTTTGAAGCTTTTCCGCCGCCTCGATCAAAGCGGCGTCATCATAATTGAAATTCGCCGCAACCGATTTTGCGGTAATCATCGCCGACCGGAACGCTCTGTATGAATCTCCGGAATACTGCGGCCCGTCGGCAACCTCGTTGCCGATTTTCTCAATCAGGGAGTTAAGCTTTATTCTGGCTTCACTGCCGTTCATGGCGCTCAGCACGGATTCGAGCAAAAGAACAGCGTCGTTGATTTTCTTCTGGGTCGGTTTTTCCTCCGACAAAACGGCTTTTGCGCCGTCAAGCGCTTTGGCGAGCGGCTCCCAAAGCTCGGGCGTAAAATTCTCCTCTTTGAATTTTTCCGCCGCGTCGACAGCCTCGGTTAAAGTGTCCTTGAAAATCGGGTTCTGCTCGGTTTTAGTAGTAAAAACATAGCTTCCTGATTCAAGCTCCGCAAAGGCGGAGTTATCTCTGCCCGTACTTCTGACACCCACAATATCCGTTGAAACGGCAACGCCGTTCATAGTTACATCGCTGATTCTTGCGGTCGGAAAATACACCTTTGCAACCGAGCCGAACGGCACCGTAATCTTCATTGTCGCCGTTCCGTCGTCGTTGAGGCTCCAACTGCTTTCAAGCATACCTCTGACCGTGTCCGTTTTCATGTTTACATAATTCAGGTCGCCAATCATATTCGGCGACAGCGTAAAGGTTTTATATCCGTCGGAAATATCCGTAAGCCCCGCAAGGTCGGAATAGAACCATTCATCGTATGTTGCAAGGAAATAGTGGTCCCTTGAACGGGCGGTATTCTCCCACCCCTCCCATGCGGAGTTCGAACCCATTGAAAGCCAGTGACCCCAGCTCGGGTAGGTCGTCTGAGTCAGGATTTTATAGGCAACGTCGGAATGGCCGTATTCGCAAAGCACCGGAAGAATGAATTTTGTTCCGACACAGCCGGTGTCCAGATGATAATTTTTCTGCTCAATATCGGCAATAAGGTTGCTTACCACACCGTCAACATATTCGTCGGGAACAAGCCCGAATGCAAGCGGCACAAGGTTGGAGGTCTGTCTGTATTTTCCGCGCGTGCCTGACGGCGACCAGGTAGTGGTTTCGTAGATCCTGCTTTCGGAGTTGTAGTATTTCTTATTGAACGCGCTGTAAATACTGCTCATTGCCGAACGATACTCCGCCGCGTCAACGGTTTTGCCCAATTCATCCGCAAAGCCCGCCATTTTTTCAAGAACTCCGTAAACAAAGGCGGTTCCGCATATTCCCGAGCCTTCGGGACTGCTCGGGTCGTTGGGTGCTTCGGGGTCGCTGCCGCCGACGGGGTTTTCCCAATCGGACAACTGACCGTCAACCCAGACCCACCCGTTATTCTTCAGCGTGTTAATATCATTTACCGTGAATTCGCGCATAACGTCATACTGCTCGGCGATATATTGTTTGCTTCCGTAATGCTCCGCCAATTCGGCAACTCCGTAAACGAAAATGGTATTCCATACGGCGTTGTTTCCGAGTCCCCACGCTGCGGTCGGAACCATGTCGGGGACAGTGCCGTAATCATTCCAGCAATCCTCCATTATTTCGATGAAGTTCGGGAGATAATTGCTCATATCGAAATTGTACATCATAGAAGAAAGCGCAACGTTTGCATCTCCGAGCCAACCGTTTTTCTCAAATACAGGCGAGTCGGTGGGCTTTGCCTGGAAGTTATTAAGAATTGTGTTGTGCATAAGGGAATGAAGCCGGTTCAGCATTTCGCTTGAGGTTGAAAATTCCGAAACGGGCTTGACAGAGTTATTGATGCGGTAAATCTCGACATCGTCGGCGGTCAGCTCGCCTTCATAATTATCAATCTGGATATATTCAAAGCCCTTATAGCTGAATTTCGGCTCAAAAGTTTCGGTTCCCTCACCCTTTGCCGTGTATTTATCCTGCTGCAGATAAAACGCCCACCAGCCGCCGTTGATTCCGTCACCGCCGCCGACCTTCTGAACCGTTCCGTCCTCTTTAAGCGTTTCGCCGTAGGTAATGACTATTTCGGTTCCCGCCGCGGCTTTGAAATTGAGCTTTGCCCATCCTGTAACCATTTCGGGTGCGCGTACAATATATGAGCCGGACTCGAGCCGTGTAATAGATTTCGGCGCGAACGCCGACGTTTTTTTCATCGGGTCCATCGTCTGGCACTTGAGCGTTCCTGTCGGCTTGTCGGCAACCGCCGCCGATTTCCACGCGGAATCGTCAAAGCCGGGCTTGTCAAATCCGGTCTGCTCGCGGCGCGCGTCATAGTAGTCGCCGTAATAGGTGCTGTTGGAAACCGTCGGACCTTCCTTGGTGGTTTTCCAATCGGTGCCGGTTTTAATTGTTTCTTCCGTTCCGTCGGTGTATTTTATTACGAGGTTCAGAAGCAGCTTGGCGTTATCCCTCCAAATGGCGGTCTGCCATCCCCATACGCCGCCGATTTCGTTATAAAACCCGTTCCCGAGCTCTACACCGATAGCGTTTTTACCGTTCGCAATAAGGCCTGTAACGTCGAATGTCCGATATGGCACGGTTCTGTCATACTGGGTGTTGCCGGGGTTCATCACGCTGTCATCGGCGCTCTGCCCGTTAATCTTCATATCAAAAAAGCCCAGTCCGCATACATACGCAAAGGCGCTTTCGACCGATTTTGAAATCCTGAACTCTTTTCTGAGCAGCGGCGCGGCGCGGCTTCCGCTTTCCTGCAGGGAAATGCCTTTATTCCATGGGCTTGCACCGTACGCTACCGATTGGTCGGGCTTTTGCCACGATGAATCGTCATAGCCTTCGGAATACCACCCGTCATATTCTTTCTCGCCGACGCGCCAGCTGCTGTCGGTCACGACTTCGTCGGAAGTCCCGTCGGTATATTTTATAACGGCTTTGAGAATTGCTCCCGCATAGCCGGCCTCGTTATTTATACAGGACATCGCGATTGTGTTTGTCCCCACGCGGTTGATATAATCCGTGGCGACAATCAGCACGCCGTCGTTCCAGGAGGCAGTCTGCCCCTGCAATACTCCGTTGAAATACAGAGCCGCCTGATTATCGGCACTGAACCCGATAATCACCGAATCAACCGTTTTCGAGCCGTCAACGGTGAAGGTTTTTCTGAAATACTGCGTTCCTCCCGCTGTTCCCTCGAAGGAAGCGCCGTTTCTTCTCCATATCCAGTTAGCGCCGTCCACCGTCATATCGGTTTTAAAGTAGGGATAGGTAATCCAGTCGCCCTCCCACTCGGATTCGTTGAGTATTCCTGTTGAAAAGCGCGATACATCGCTTACTCCGAGTGTTTTATCCGCTTCATCCCAGACCTCAACCGTCCAGAAGTATTCGGTTTTTGAAGCGAGAGGGTTTCCCGCATAGGCTATATCGTAATTGTTTTCGCCTGCGGTTTTGCCCGAATCCCACACATCGCCGTCTCCCTTTTCAGCTAATTCGGCGGTCGATGAAACGGTGAGCTTGTAAGCCGACTGGGATTTTGCGTATCCGTCGGCGTTAACAACCCAGCTGAATATCGGGTTTGTATCGATTCCCAGAGGGTTTGAGATGGAATTAACCTTTAGTTCCGAAATAACGGACGGCTGCGCCGCCGACACAGCCCCCGAAGCGGGAACCATCATTACAGGGGCAAGCAGCACCGCACTGAGCGTAACGCTTACCGCTCTTTTTAGCCATGAATTCATATAAATCAT
Source organism: Candidatus Howiella sp. (assembly GCA_050946935.1). Lineage (GTDB taxonomy): Bacteria > Bacillota > Clostridia > Oscillospirales > Acutalibacteraceae > UQRS01. The sequence goes on along the minus strand of JBMNVR010000020.1, from coordinate 20,069 downwards.
CCTTCCGTTCAATAAAACTGCTTTGATAGGTTATTATTCGTTCTTCAGCATTTTTATTATATCAAACGGATATGATAATATAAACCTATATTTTTTCTAAAAATTGCGGTGGTTTTTAATGTATGCGGCAAAATTGTATTGCTACACGATATTGGAAGCAATCCTAATAACGACCTTGACAAATATTCAACCACGGGTTATAGTAATGTTAGAGATTCTTTTAGTTATGTGTTTTTTTCTTATAACATTATACGCTTCTATACAATCCAAGGAAAACCTCTTTGTTAATCAAAAAGCCCTTAATAAAATTACTTTGCGGAGATAACTTTTCTCTCCAGCTTGACAAACTCCCAAAAAGAAAATATACTTAATATATACTCATTATTCAATACTTCTTATTTTTTTAATGCCTTGGTTTCTGAAAAAGAAACCAAGGCGTTTTTGTTTGTCACAGACATAATAATAAGGTCGATGCTTTTTACGCACCGACCTTATTATATACAGCAAACGAAAGAAAATCAATTTTCGCGTTTTTACTGCCTTATGCCTTGATCCGGAGGGTCTTGATCTCAAACGGACGGAAGGCGAGCTTTACCCGCACGCCGTCGCCCGATGCTTCAAACGCAAGCGGCTTGCCGTCTGCCTCCAGCATATTGCATTCGGCAATTTCGGTGCAGGGCAGGGCAAGGTACAGCTCGGTCTCGGTTTTGGTGCGGACCGACTCATAGAAACGGAGCACCAGATCGCCCGAACCATCCTCGGCCGGCTTCATGGCTTCCAGAATAATATTCTCGTCTGCGACGGTCAGCACAGAGCCGTCGGACGCCGCGCCGGCGTACACCTCCACCGGGACGTTGAGATCATACGCCTCTTTATAAATCCCGCTGTCCCTGAAGCAGCCGTCATAGGCATAGAAGCTGTAGACGAAATGCTGGGTACCGCGATCACACTCGGGATCCGGGCTGAAGGGAGCGCGCAGCAGGGTGAGGTTGATCGAACTGCCCAGCACGTTGACCCCGTACTTGCTGTCGTTGAGGACGGCGAAGCCTCTCCCCTCCTCCACCAGAGCGGTCCACTTGTGGTTGCAGACCTCCCACCGGTCAAAGTCGAAGGGGCGGGAACGGTGGTTCGGCCGCTTGATGTATCCAAACTGGATGTCGTGGTACGCTTCCTCTGCGTAATAGTCAACGTCGAAGCAGACCTTGAGCAGCTTGTGCAGCTCCTGCCACTCAACCGTGGTGTCGAAATCCACCCGGCGGGAGAAATCGCACAGACTGGCAATCTGCACCATTTCGGAGTCGTGCAGACGGCGGGTGATCCTGACCGCAGCCTTAACCGGGCCGGCCGAAACCAACTCGAAACCGGCCGGTTCCGACAACTCGACCGGGCAGAATTCATAGGAGGTGTCGACGTCCCAAGCCTCAAAGCTGACCGAAATATCCTTGTACATCTTCATCTCGTTGCAAAGGCCCTTGCACAGCTCGCTGCCGTCGGCCTTATTAATAATAGACGAGATGGCGCCCGTCCCGTTAAAGGTCACCTTGATGTAGCGGTTTTCCAGCACCGCGCCGGTCGCCACAACGGTAGCCGAGGCGCCGTCCTCCGCCTGTACGGCGGCGGCGGGCGTCACCGTGACCGAGCCGCAGGCAGGAACCGTAACCTCCGCAATCCGGCGGTCACCGAGAACCTGCACCGGAACCGGCTTGCCACCGGCCTGCGCCCCTTCAAAGCCCTCAGGCAGCTCAATGACCGCCGTCCGGTCGAAGGAAAGGGAGTTGGAGACGGTGACCGCCCGCTCCCCTTTGCAGAGAAAGCCGGCCATATCCGCGCGGATGGCGGTCAGATCCTCCAGCACCTTGGCGTAGAGGGCCTCTGCCTCCTTATACACCCGGTTGATGGAAGAGCCGGGCAGGATATCATGGAACTGGCAGAGCAGAACCTTTTTCCAAAGCTCATCCATTTCGGCCAGAGGATAGTCATAGCCCTTTGCGGCCGCAATGCTGCCCAAAAACTCGGTCTCGCGCAAAGACAACTCGCAGCGGCGGTTGAAGTTCTTGGTTTTGGACTGAGAGGACTGGACGCCGCGGTGGCACTGGAGATACAACTCTCCGTTATAGCTGTCGGCCGGGGCGGGATGCTCCTTGAAGAAATCATTGGGATGAGCGTTTTTAACCTTGGGGCAGCCCTCGAAATCGTTCTCGCGGCGGATATACTCGATAAAATCACGAGAGGGACCGCCGCCGCCGTCGCCGTAGCCGTAGGGCACCATAAAACCGCGAACCCCCTCGCGCTGTTTGCGGCCCTTCCAGCGGTGGATCATGGTGCCGGCATTGACGTCGGAATTATAGTCGTCGTGCATAAAGGAAAGCACCGAGCTGCCGTCCATGCCGATCCAATTGAAGTAATTGTAGGGGAACCGGTCGCCGCCGTGATAGGACCACCAAATCTTCTGGGTGGAGAAATAGTCGACCCCACACCCCTTCATGATCTGGGGCAGCGCGGCGTTGTAACCGAAGACGTCCGGCAGCCAGAGCATCTTGCTGTCGACACCGAACTCCTCTAAGAAAAAGCGTTTGCCGTGGACAAACTGCCGTACCAGCGCCTCGCCCGAGGAGATGTTGGTGTCGGCCTCGACCCACATGCCGCCTTCCGGAATCCACTGGCCGGATTTGACCTTTTCCTTGATCTTCTCATACAGCTTGGGATACAGCTCCTTCACCATGCGATAGAGGTGCGGCTGGCTCTGGAGAAATGTATACTCGGGATACTCGTCCATATGGCGGATCTGCGCGCCGAAGGTACGGTGAATTTTCCGCTGGGTCTCGGCATAGGGCCAGAGCCAACAGATATCGATGTGCGCGTGGCCGAAAGCATAGAACTGCGGCGCCGTTGACCCATTATGGCAGGCGAAGAGGGGGGCCAGCCGCTCCCGCGCGGCAGCGTAGGAGGCGTCTCGGGCGGCCTCGTCCACTTCAAAATCCACAATGTTGGTGAAATCCTTCAGTCCCTGCCAAAGATCCTGATACCGCAGAGAGTCGTCGGTCATAGCGTTAACCGCTTCCCAGATGACCTTGACGTCCATGTAAAGCTGATAGGCTGTCTCGTTCCAGACGCCGATGCTGCTGTCTCCGATCTGGGTACGCAGTTCCTCCGGATCGCGCGGCTGGTAGGAGCCGGGCAGCACCGGGCCATAGTCGCAGCCGGTATCGGTGTGTCCGGCGTACGCCTCCATCACAAGGTCGTAACGCTCCCCCGCTTTGGCGCACTTCGTCAAAGTGAGGTCGCTGACCCGGTGAATCTCATCCCGCACCCAGTCGTTGCGGCGGGCGCCGAACTCCTCCCCGTTAACAAAGACCGAGGACTCGCCCCCCAGATTCAGCCGCATGACCACCCGCTTGCCGTCAGCCGCGGCCGGAATTGTCAAGGTCGCCTTTGCCCAGAGATATTCCCATTCCTTCCCCCAGCGGTCACCGGTGCGCAGCGGCTTAAATTCACCGGCCACCGCCTGATCGTAATCCAGCCGGTCAAAGGTTGTATAGCCCGAAAATTCAATCGGAGCCAGCGGCCGGTAAATGTCCTTTACCAGCACGCGCATCCATTTTTCAATGCGCTTTCGCCATTCATCTTTCAGTTGCATATGGTTGCCTCCTATTCATTGCAAAACAAAGTTTAGCTTTATTATACTTTTCCTCCCGCGTTTTGCAATGCACAATCCGGACACCAAAAACTGTACAATATGGACATCACCGTCCTTCAAAAAGGCCGACACAGAAGGCTGTTCTTCCTACTATGCGGAACCATTTCTGTTTGCAGAAGGAAGAAATGCGCAAAAGCTCTTGCATTTTTGTAAACATTATAATAAAATGTCGTTTGTGTATTGGGCGATTTTGCTATACTCGTCCGGCAGGCTGTTTTAAAAAGATTGGAGTTATCAAGGCAATGGCAAAAAAGGCAACGGCAAACAATGCGATGGCAAACAACCACGCCGATCGTTTGGGTGAAGAAAAAATTTCAAAGCTGCTGTGGGAGTTTTCCCTCCCCGCGACCGTCGGGATGCTGGTCAACGCGATCTACAACATCGTGGATCGGCTGTTCATCGGTCATGCTGATGGACTGGAGCAAAACGGGCTTGCCGCCATCACGGTGGCATTTCCCTTTATGATGATTATGATGGCCTTTGCCATCATGCTGGGCGTCGGCGGCTCCACCCTGTTCTCAATTCATCTCGGCCGGGGCAAGAAAAAAGAGGCCGATCGATTCCTCGGCAACGCGCTGATTCTGATGACGGTTTTTTCTCTTATAATCACGGTGTTCGGTCTTCTTTTCCTCGATAATATTCTGGCCGTTTTCGGCGCGAGTAAGGCCGTCCTCCCCTTTGCGCGGGAGTATTTGTCGGTCATTTTGTACGGCACCCTCTTCCAGACGATCAGCATGGGGCTGAACAACTTTATCCGGGCCAACGGCAGTCCGAATATCGCTATGATTTCCATGCTGATCGGTGCCGGCTTCAATATTGTTTTTGACGCGATATTGATTTATGGTGCAGGAATGGGACTGCGGGGCGCCGCCCTGGCCACCATCGGCGGCCAGGCGCTCTCGATGCTCTGGGGGCTGCTCTATTTTGCCCGGAATAAAGCGACCCACTTTACCCGCCTCATGTTCCGGCCCCAGCTTTCCAAAATGTGGCATATCATAACTACCGGCATTCCGGCCTTTGTCATGAACGTTGTCGGCAGCGTACTGCAGGCCATCCTCAATTCTCAGTTGGTTCAGTACGGCGGCGATATCGCGCTCTCGGCCATGGGGCTGGTCAACAGCCTGCAAACCTTCCTGGTCATGCCGGTCATCGGCATCAACCAGGGCGTGCAGCCGATCATCTCCTTCAATTTTGGGGCGCGCAAGCTAAAACGCACCCACAAGGCGCTCAAGCTCGCCATGCTGGCGGCCACAGTGATCACCGGAATCGGCTGGCTTCTCTCGCTGTTCTGTTCAAAACAGCTCATCCTGATCTTTACCACCGACCCCGAGTTGCTGGAGATGGGGGCGAAATTCTGCTTCAACTGGTTCGCGGCGCTGCTGGTCGTCGGGTTCCAGATCATCGGCTCCAACTATTTTCAGGCCATCGGCAAGCCAGCCTTTGCGACCTTCCTCACCATGATGCGGCAAATCATCGTGCTGATCCCGCTGATCCTGATTCTGCCGCGGTTTTTCGGCCTGTACGGCATCACTTGGGCCGCGCCCATCTCGGATATCTTCACCGGAATTGTGGTTGCCGTCTGGCTCGGCTTCTACTTAAAGCATCAGGAGAAACAGTTTGTGCAAACCGAAAACCAGAGGACGCTGGCCGAGCGGCATGATTGAGTCAAAAAGGCGGTATAAAAATGTATATACATTAAAATATACATATTTTACGGACTGAAACCGGGATTTTCCTCCCGGTTTCAGTATTTTTTTACACTTTCAGTTGCATTTTTGGAAAAATTGTGATACAGTATGTTTGCGTTTGCGGGCGAGACCGCAAATAAACATTGGGAGGAAATTTTTATGAAGAGAGTTCTTGCAATCCTTTTGACCCTCTGCCTCGGCGCCGCCGTTATGGCCGGCTGCGGCAGCAACGGAGACGACACTGCTTCGGGCTCTTCGTCCGGGACCAAAGCGGCAGCCGTCAAGGTCATCGACATCAACCTAACCGATGAAGAGTATGCTTTCGGCGTTGACAAGGCGCAGCCCGAACTGCTCGAAAAGGTCAACAGCTTTATCACCCAGATCATGGACAACGGCAAGTTTGAAGAAATCTGCAACCGTTACTTCGGCGACGGCACGCCGGTCGCTGTCAAATCGGCCGTTTATGATGAGAGCAAGGATCAACTGGTCGTTGCGACCAACGCCGCTTTCGAGCCGTTTGAGTATACCGAGGGCGACAACTATTACGGCATCGACATGGAAATTGCCGCCGCCCTGGCCGAGTATCTCGGCAAAGAGCTGGTCATCAACAATATGGATTTCGATGCAGTCTGCCTCTCGGTCGGCCAGCATAAGTGCGACCTGGCCATGGCCGGTCTGACGGTTAAGGAAGACCGGAAGGAGTATGTCGATTTCTCGAACGCTTACTACGCCGCTTCGCAGCGGATTATTGTGGCGGGCGACGACACCACCTTTGACAACTGCAAAACCGCCGACGACGTAACCGCCATCCTGAACACCTATGACAAGAACACCAAGATCGGCGTACAGAACGGCACAACCGGCCAGTTCTTTGTCGAGGGCGACGCCGATTGGGGCTTCGACGGCTTTAACGTCACCTGCACCGGATATAAAAACGGTTCTCTGGCCGTGCAGGACCTGATCAACGGCGGCTTGAACTACGTCATCATTGACTCTGCCCCTGCGGCCGCAATTACTGAGGCGATCAACAAGCTCGCCTGAAGCATTGTCTGAAAATACAAGGTTTTGTGCAGATAGCCTCATCACAGCGGTGAGGCTATCTGTATTCCAACCGGATTACGGGAACTTGAATTATGGGTAATTTTGAAAGAAAAATCGAACGCTTTATCGAAATATTCATCGACGCCGACGGGTATAAAACGGTGCTGCAGGGCCTGCAAAACACCCTGAAGATCGCGATTATCGGCCTTTTGATCGGTATCGTGATCGGCACCCTGATCGCAACCGTCCGCGTTTTGCCGAAATATAAGCTGCTGCCCCGCATTCTCAACGGCATATGCAGCTTTTACGTCGCGCTCTTCCGCGGCACGCCGATGGTGGTGCAGTTGCTGGTCGTCTACTACGTCGCGCTGCCCCTGATGGGGATCAAGCTTCAATCGGTCGCGGTAGCCATTATCGTTTTCGGCCTCAACAGCGGCGCCTATATTTCGGAGATTATGCGCAGCGGCATCCTCTCGGTCGACCAGGGACAGATGGAGGGCGGCCGGTCGGTCGGCCTCAGTTTCGGGACGACCATGCTGAAAATTGTTATTCCCCAGGCGGTCAAAAACATCCTGCCGACCCTGGGCAACGAGTTCATCACTCTGATTAAGGAGACATCGGTGGTCAGCTTTATTGGAGCAACCGATCTCTATGTCGCTTTCAACTATATCGGCAGCAACAGCTATGAATTCATGGTGCCCTATCTTGTGATGGCTCTGATTTATATCGTCCTTGTCCTGATTATCAGTCTGATGATCAAGCTGATGGAAAGGAGTTTGAGAAAAAGTGATCGAGGTCGTTAACCTGAACAAAAGCTTTGGCGAACTCCACGTCCTCAAGGACATCAACATCACCATCAAGCAGGGAGAGAAGGTCGTGGTCGTCGGCCCCTCCGGCTCGGGCAAGAGCACCTTTCTGCGCTGCCTGAACTGCATGGAGGATCCAACCTCCGGCAGCGTGATTTTCAACGGGGTGGATATTGCCGATATGCATGTCGACATCAACGTCCACCGACAGAAGATGGGCATGGTCTTTCAGCATTTCAACCTTTTCAACAATAAAACGGTGATCGAGAACATCATGCTTGCCCCCGTATATGTGGAGAAAAAGCGGATGCGTACCCGCAGGCGGCAAAGGCTGCTTGGCAAAGCGCCGAAGGACACGCAGCTTCTGTCAGACAAACAAATCCGAGAAGCGGCGCGCGAGCAGGCCCTCTCTTTGCTGAAACGCATCGGGCTGGAGGATAAGGCCGACGTCTATCCCGCCATGCTTTCGGGCGGGCAGAAGCAGCGGGTCGCCATTGTCCGTTCGCTGGCCATGAACCCTGACGTTATTCTGTTCGACGAGCCGACCTCCGCCCTCGACCCTGAGATGGTAGGCGAGGTGCTCGAACTGATGAAGGCGCTGGCCGACGAGGGGATGACCATGGTCATCGTCACGCATGAGATGGGCTTCGCCCGCGAGGTCGCCACCCGCGTCCTCTTCATGGATGAGGGCCGCATTCTGGAAGAAAACAATCCCAAAGATTTTTTTGAAAACCCGCAAAATCCCCGGCTGCAGGATTTTCTGTCGAAAGTTTTGTAAATAAGCTCTTGACAAAATGAACTGTTTCGTGCATAATAGTCTGCAAAGGACAAAGAAGTCCACTGGAACAAGGCTGTGTAAAGCTTGCGTTCCGGTGGGCTTTTTTCTTTGTCAGCGGGCTTTTATGCACTTTGCGTTTTGCGCAAAGGCAGAACAAGGAAAGCTTGAAATTGGAGTAAACTGGAGGGATTCCCAATGATCCGAGAAGAACTGCGCGAGGGCAACGTCCGCATCCCGTCGGGCTGCGCCATCTCGGGTATCTTTTCAAAGAGCGGCGCGCCGGTCAACGGATCGGTGATCGTCGACTCGATCTCAACCATGCACGACCGGTCCAACGGGCTGGGCGGCGGCTTTGCCGGCTACGGCATCTATCCGCAGTATAAGGAACTGTACGCTTTCCACATTTTTTATGACAGCCAGAAGGCCAAGGAGGCGTGCGAAAATTATCTCGAGCGCCGGTTCGACATCGTCAACCTCTCCAAAATTCCGGTGCGTAAAACACCTGCCATCACGGACGAACCGCTGATCTGGCGGTATTTCGCCGCACCTCTGCCCACCCGCCTTGCCGACAGCCATCTGGACGAGGCCAGCTATGTCACCCATTTCGTCAACAAGGTCAACGCGCAGATTGAGGGCGCCTATGTCTTCTCAAGCGGAAAAAACATGGGTGTTTTCAAGGCGGTCGGCTTTCCGGAAGATGTCGGCGAATACTACCGTCTGGACGAATACGAGGGCTACTGCTGGACGGCGCACGGCCGGTATCCGACCAACACTCCCGGCTGGTGGGGCGGCGCGCATCCTTTCGCGCTGGGCGAGTTTTCCATCGTACACAACGGGGAGATTTCCTCCTACGACGCCAACCGCCGGTTTATTGAAATGTTCGGCTATAAATGCACCCTTCTGACCGATACCGAGGTCATCACCTATATGTTCGACTTTCTCGTCCGGCGGCAGGGCCTCTCATTGGAGGAAGCTTCCAGCGTCGTGGCCGCCTCCTTCTGGTCGACCATCGAGCGCCAGCCGGCCGAAACGCGGGAGAAACTGACCTATCTGCGCAGCGCTTTCGGGCCGATGCTGATTACCGGGCCGTTCTCCATCCTGCTGGGCTTCAATGGCGGGGTCATGGCCCTCAACGACCGGCTCAAGCTCCGTTCCATGGTCGTGGGCGAAAAGGGCGACATGGCCTACATCGCCAGCGAGGAGTGCGCCATCCGGGTAATGGAACCGGATCTCGACCGCATCTGGGCGCCAAAGGGCGGAGAACCGGTGATCTTCAAGCTGAATAAGGAGGGTGAACAGCGGTGTCTGTAAATTACTTCATGCCCGAATACGAAGTGGTTCGGGATGCAAATAAATGTATCGGCTGCCGGGTCTGCGAGCGGCAATGTGCCAACGAGGTACATGCCTTTGACCCCGACACGGGTCTGATGACCAGCGATTCTTCCCGCTGCGTCAACTGCCACCGTTGTGTGGCGCTCTGCCCCACCCGGGCGCTCAAAATCGTCAAAACCGACGACGTATTCAAAGAAAACGCCAACTGGTCCAAGGCGGCCATCACCGAAATTTACCGCCAGGCGGAAACCGGCGGCGTTCTTCTCTCCTCCATGGGAAACCCTGAGCCGTTTCCGATCTACTGGGATAAAATCCTCATCAATGCGTCACAGGTCACCAACCCCTCGATCGACCCGCTGCGCGAACCGATGGAAACCAAGACCTATCTCGGCAAAAAACCGGATAAGATTGCGCGCGACCGTTTTGGCAAGCTGATCCCCAACCTCACTCCACAGCTCGAACTGGAGGTGCCGATCCTGTTCTCGGCCATGTCCTATGGCTCGATCAGTTACAACGCCCACGCCAGTCTGGCGCGCGCGGCGGCGGCGCTCGGCACCTATTACAACACGGGCGAGGGCGGTCTGCACAAGGATTTCTACAAATACGGCCCGCACACCATTGTGCAGGTCGCGTCGGGACGCTTCGGCGTTTACAAGGATTATCTGGAGGCCGGCGCCGCCATCGAAATCAAGATCGGCCAAGGCGCCAAGCCGGGCATCGGCGGCCATCTACCGGGGGAGAAAATTGTGGGAGACATCTCGGCCACCCGCATGATTCCGGAGGGATCGGACGCCATCTCTCCCGCGCCGCACCACGACATCTATTCCATTGAGGATCTGCGGCAGCTGGTCGACTCGCTCAAAGAGGCGACCGAGCACAAAAAGCCGGTCATCGTCAAGATCGCAGCGGTACATAATGTCGCGGCCATCGCCAGCGGCATCGCCCGCAGCGGAGCCGACATCATCGCCATCGACGGCTTCCGCGGCGGTACCGGCGCCGCGCCCACCCGCATCCGCAACAACGTCGGCATTCCGATCGAGCTGGCGCTCGCGTCGGTCGACGCCCGCCTGCGGGAGGAGGGAATCCGCGGAAACGTCTCGATCGTCGTGGGCGGCTCGATCCGCAGCAGTGCCGACGTGGTCAAGGCCATCGCGCTGGGCGCCGATGCAGTCTATATCGGAACCAGCGCCCTGCTGGCGCTTGGCTGCCATCTCTGTCGAAGCTGTCAGACCGGACGCTGCAACTGGGGCATTGCGACCCAGCGGCCCGAGCTGGTCAAGCGCCTGAATCCCGAGATCGGGTACGAGCGTCTCGTCAACCTGGTCACCGCTTGGAATCATGAAATCAAGGAGATGATGGGCGGCATGGGCATCAATTCGATCGAGGCACTGCGCGGCAACCGGTTGATGCTTCGAGGGGTCGGGCTGAACCAGAAAGAGTTGGACATCCTCGGCATCAAGCACGCAGGCGAATAAGCGAAAACGCCGTCGCTTTTTTCTGCGAGCCGCTTCAGGATACGAGTGAAAGGGAATGGTTCAATTTATGAAACGCATCTATGTGAATGAGGAATGGTGCCTCGGCTGCCACCTCTGTGAATACAACTGCGCCTTTGCCAATTCGGGCAAAGACGACATGGTCAAAGCCCTGAAAGGGGTTGCCATCCACCCTAATATCCAGGTGGAAGAGGGGGCGGATCACGTCTGCTTCGCGGTCAACTGCCGCCACTGTGAGGATCCGCTCTGCGTCAAATCCTGCATCACCGGCGCGCTGCGCCAGAACGGCGACGGCATGGTCTCCATCGACAAGGAGAAATGCGTCGGCTGCTATACCTGCGTGCTGGTCTGCCCCTACGGTGCCATCCTCCCGTCGGAGGAGGGACCGGTGCAGAAGTGCGAGCTATGTACGAAAAACGGCGGCGTGCCGGCCTGCGTCACCGGATGTCCCAATAAGGCCATCGTGTTCGAGGAAAGGTAGGGAAAAGCGTATGCGTTATGTAATCATCGGAAATTCCGCCGCCGCTGTCGGCGGGGTCGAGGGCATCCGCACGGTTGATCCGGACGGCTCAATCACCCTGATCTCGAGCGAGACACACCATACCTACTCCCGTCCGCTGATCTCCTATCTGCTGTACGGCAAGACCGATCTGGAACGGATGAAATACCGCCCGGACGATTTTTATACTGAGAACCGGGTCAAAGCCCTCCTCGGAAAGACAGCGACCGTGCTGGATACAAAAAAGCGGTCGGTCACGCTCGACGACGGCGGCACAGTGACCTATGACCGGCTGCTGATCGCCACCGGCTCGCGTCCCTTTACCCCCCCGATTGCGGGACTGGACGAGGTGGAAAACAAATTCACTTTCATGTCGCTGGACGACGCGGCCGCGCTCGAAAAGGCGCTCAGCCGGCGGACGCGGGTTCTCATCATGGGCGCGGGGCTGATCGGGCTGAAATGCGCCGAAGGGATCGCTCATCTCTGCGGACACATCACAGTGGCCGACCTGGCCGACCGCATCCTGCCCAGCATCCTCGACGGCGAAGGAGCGGCCCTGGTGCAGAAAAAAATCGAACAGCAGGGCAACATCGACTTTATTCTGGGCGACAGCGTCGCCTCCTTTGAGAAAAACCAGGCGACACTGGCCTCGGGCAGGACGGTGCCCTTCGACCTGCTGGTCGTCGCGGTCGGCGTCCGCCCGAACACCGGACTTTTCTCGGCCGCGGGGGGCGAAACAGGCCGCGGCATCAAAACCGACCTTCACTGCGCCACCAGCCTGAAAAACGTCTGGGCCGCCGGGGACTGTGCCGAAAGCCACGACGTCGTGTCGGATACCGACCGGGTGCTGGCGCTGCTGCCGAACGCCTATATGCAGGGGCGCACAGCAGGAATCAACATGGCGGGAGGCGAGTCGTTGTACGACCAGGCGATCGCAATGAACGCCATGGGCATGTTCGGATATCACATAATCACGGCTGGCTGCTATGAAGGGGAGGAGATCGTCTCCTCCGACGGGGAGGCCTACAAAAAGCTGTTTGTAAAGGACGACCGGCTGGCCGGCTATATCCTGATCGGAGACGTTCGCCGGGCCGGTATTTACACCAAGCTGGTGCGGGAGCGGACTCCCCTCTCGACCATTGATTTTGCTTTAATCAAAGATAAGCCGCAGCTGATGGCCTTCGCGAAAAAGGAGCGCAGGCGGCAGCTTGCCACCCGGCGATAGACCGCTTTTCGGAGGAAGGGAGAGTTTTTCATGAACATCGTTGCAAACCGGATGCATTTCCGCGAGCTGAACAGCAAAATTCGCGGCTGCGCCGAACAGGAAATTTATATAGAAAACTGCGTCGGCCAGCGTTTTATCGGCGACGGCCTCTCGGGTAAGGAGATCACCATCTCCGGCACACCGGGCAACGCGCTCGGCGCGTACAACAACGGCTCGGTCATCACGGTACGCGGCAACGCGCAGGACGCCACCGGAGACACTATGAACGACGGGGAGATTCGCATCTTCGGCATGGCGGGCGACGCCACCGGCTACGGAATGCGGGGCGGCCGGATCCTCGTCCAAGGGGACACCGGCTACCGCGCCGGCATCCATATGAAGGCTTACAAGGACAAATTCCCGGTTCTGGTGATCGGCGGCAAGGCCGGCAGTTTCCTTGGGGAGTATCTGGCCGGCGGCCGAATCATCGTTTTGGGGATCGGATCGGACGGCTCGGCGCCGGTCAGCAATTTTTGCGGCACCGGCATGCACGGAGGGAAGATTTTCCTCCGCTGCACAACGCCGCCGGCCGGACTGCCGGCCCAGATCTCAGCCAAAAAGGCCACCAAGAAAGATCTGGCCGAAATCCGGCAGGATGTCGAAGATTTCTGTGCGCTCTTTGACTTTGACGCAGAAAAAATCCTGTCCGACACCTTTTACCTGCTGACCCCCAATTCTCACAACCCCTACAAACGGCTTTACACCGCCAACTGACCGACGGCGCGGCGGACGAAAAAAGATTTGCTTTTTGACCCCTGTTCTGTATAATAGAGTTTGGCAGATATCTGCCAAACTCTATTGTTCTGTTTTTTATACATCGACTCACTCCCCGCGTATATACAATTTCCAACCGGCGGATTGGACACCTCTGACGAAAGGATCCCGCCGGTACAAACGCTCCATCTTTTGTGAAAGGATGTTTCATGTATGGATTATACGGTTGAAGAGGTTCTACAGTTTATCGAGGAAAACGACGTCCGGTTTGTCCGGCTGACCTTCTGCGATATGTTCGGATACCCGAAGAATATCGCCGTTCCGGCCAGCCGGCTGGGTCATGTTTTTCGCCACGGCGTCTCTTTCGACGCATCGGTGGTCGACGGCTTTATGAATGTGGAGGAAACCGATCTTTTCCTCCATCCCGATCCGGTCACGCTGGCTGTGCTGCCCTGGCGGCCGCAGCAGGGACGGGTCGTCCGGCTGTTCTGCGACATCAAGTATCCGGACGGTCGCCCGTTTGAGGGGGACGGCCGCTACCTCCTGGGGCAGGCGGTCGCCCACGCCGCCGCGCAGGGCTATGCCTGCCGCATGGGGGCCGAGTGCGAATTCTATCTTTTTCAGTGCGATGACGACGGCAACCCAACCAAGGTGCCGCACGACAAGGCCGGCTGTTTTGACATTGCCCCGCTGGACAAGGCGGAGAATATCCGCCGCGAGATCTGCCTGACGCTGGATGAGATGGGCATCTGGACATCTGAATCCCACCACAAGCACGGCCCGGGACAGAATGAGATCAGCTTTATCTCCTGCGACGCTTTAAACGCGGCCGATAATTTCTTCACCTTCAAATCGGTGGCCAAAACGGTCGCCTCTCTGAACGGGCTGTTTGCCTCCTTCCTGCCGCGTCCGCTGCCCGGCTGCAGCGGCAGCGGCATGCATCTGAACATGTACCTGGCCAAGGATGGCGTCAGCATCTTCAACACCAAATCCGAAAAGCGCAGCAAGGAAGCCGACTGCTTTATTGCCGGCATTCTGGATCATATTCGGGACATTTCGGTTTTTCTGAATCCCATTCCCAATTCCTATGAACGGTTCGGCAGCTTTGAGGCGCCCCAGTACGTGACCTGGTCGCTGCAAAACCGGTCACAGCTCATCCGCATTCCCGACACCACCGGGGAGGAATACCGAGCCGAACTGCGCTCTCCCGACATGTCCTGCAATCCATACTTTGCCATCGCCCTGATCCTCTACGCTGGGATTGACGGCATCGAGCGCGAACTGGAGCTGCCCGCGCCGGCCGATTTCAACCACGAACGGATCGACGAATTCTTGTCGGACACTGCCTGTCTGCCCTCCGATCTCGGCGAAGCGGTAAGCATTGCCCGGGAAAGCACCTTCCTTGCTAAGGTAATGCCCCAAAACACCCTCAAGAAATATCTCGATGCCAAGGAAAACGAGTGGGAGCATTACACCGCCGCCGACGACCCGGCCGATTATTTCGACAAGCGTTACTTCCCCGTAATCTGACCGGCCGCATATATTATATCGGAGGTGGCATTGTTTGGAAAACCTGTTACTGGTCTCCAGTTCGGCAAAGGCAAGCGAGTATTTCACCGCTTTTTTCAAAGCCGCCGGATACACCAGAATCACACTGGCCGAAAGCGGGAACGAGGCGCGCCGTCAACTCAGCCGGATGGAGTACACGCTGGTGCTGATCAACACTCCCCTCTCGGATGAATTCGGCAACGAGCTTTCGGTTGCCGCCGCGCAAGGGGGACGCGGTGTTTTGCTGGTGGTAAAGGGGGAAATTGCCGACGATGTCTCAGCCAAGGTGGAGGACAGCGGCGTATTTGTGATCCCCAAGCCGGTCAACCGCGCCTTTTTACACCAGGCACTCAAACTGGTCTTAGCCGCGCGCAACCGCTTTCTCGGCCTGCGGCAAGAGAATGCCCGGCTCCAATCCAAGATTGAGGAAATCCGGTTGGTCGACCGGGCCAAATGCATCCTGATCGAACGATGCGGCCTGAGTGAACCGGACGCCCACCGCTATATTGAAAAACAGGCGATGGACCGCCGTACGACCCGCCGCATCATCGCGGAGGAAGTTTTGGACAATCGACTCCCCGAATAGGACGAGAGATTCTGTTCAATCAGCCAAAACCGGCAAATACGAAAAATTTTTTAATAAAAAAGCTTGACAAATAAATGCGCGCGGATTATACTATAGCACATGAACAGCAAAGGCGCTGTGAGTATCTTCTCACAGCGCCTTTTGTGTTACCCATTTATACCTTGACGAATCAGGTATGCGATCCACATTTTATGATTGGAGGAAATGCGTTATGAAATCTCTTCCTGAACTGTTCGGCAGCATGGTATTTGACGACGTCACGATGAAGGAGCGGCTTCCCAAGGACACCTACAAGTCTCTCAAAAAGACCGTGGCAGAAGGCAAAACCCTGGATGTCGGCGTCGCCAACGTCGTAGCCAACGCTATGAAGGACTGGGCGATTGAAAAGGGTGCGACCCACTTTACCCACTGGTTCCAGCCGATGACCGGCGTCACGGCTGAAAAGCACGACAGCTTCATCTCCCCCACCTCGGATGGACGGATTATCATGGAGTTCTCGGGCAAGGAATTGATCAAGGGAGAACCGGACGCATCCAGCTTTCCGTCGGGCGGCCTGCGCGCCACGTTTGAAGCCCGCGGATACACCGCCTGGGATCCGACCTCCTACGCCTTCCTGAAGGAAGATACCCTCTACATACCCACTGCTTTCTGCTCCTATGGCGGCGAGGCGCTGGACAAAAAGACCCCGCTCCTCCGCTCGATGGAGGCCATCAACCACCAGGCGCTGCGGGTTTTGCATCTGTGCGGCAAGGATGATGTGCACCGCGTCACTACAACGGTCGGCCCGGAGCAGGAATATTTCTTGATTGACAAAGAGTATTATGACCAGCGCAAAGACCTGATCTTCTGCGGACGGACCCTGCTGGGCACCAAGCCGCCGAAGGGGCAGGAACTGGACGACCACTATTTCGGTTCCATCAAGCCCCGCGTCAAAGCCTTCATGGCCGATTTGAACGAAGAGCTGTGGAAACTGGGCATTCTGGCCAAGACCGAGCATAACGAGGTTGCGCCCGCCCAGCACGAGTTGGCGCCTATCTTCACCACCACCAATATTGCGACTGATCACAACCAGTTGACGATGGAGACCATGAAACGGGTCGCCGCCCGGCACGGGCTGGTCTGCCTGCTGCATGAGAAGCCGTTTGACGGGGTCAATGGCAGCGGCAAGCACAACAACTGGTCGATCTCGACCGATACCGGCGTCAATCTTCTGGATCCGGGCAAGGATCCGTCCAACAACACCCTTTTCCTGCTCTTCCTGTCGGCGGTGATCAAAGCGGTGGATGATTACCAGGATCTTCTGCGGATCTCGGTCGCCTCTCCCGGAAACGATCATCGGTTGGGCGCGAACGAGGCGCCGCCCGCCATCATTTCGATGTTTGTCGGCGATGATCTGGCTGCTATTCTTGAGGCCATCCAGACCGGCGAGAAGTACAAAGAGGTTCAGGTGCCGGAGATTGAGACCGGCGTTATGGTTCTTCCCCATTTCAAAAAGGATTCGACCGACCGCAACCGGACTTCTCCGTTTGCGTTCACCGGCAATAAATTTGAGTTCCGTATGCTCGGATCAAGCGCCTCGATCGCCGGCCCGAACACCACGCTGAACACCATCGTGGCCGAATCGCTGAAAGTTTTTGCCGACCAGTTGGAAGTGGCGGAGGATAAAGAGCTGACCATCAAAAAGCTGATTAAGAAGAACGTGACCAAGCATGCGAAAATCATCTTCAACGGCAACAACTACTCGGATGAATGGGTGGCCGAAGCCGAGCGGAGAGGGTTGCTCAACCTGAAATCTACGGTCGACGCGCTGCCCTACTTCGTCAGTGACAAAAACGTTAAGCTTTTCACCGAGCACGGCATCTACACCAAGGCGGAGATGCTGTCCCGGCTGGAGATCAGCTATGAAAACTACAGCAAGACCATTAATATTGAGGCTTTGACCCTCCTGGATATGGCCAAAAAGGATGTACTGCCGGCTGTCAGCGCCTACGCTGCCGAGCTTGCCAACACCATCCTGTCGAAGAAATCAGTCAGCAAGGATATCCCCTGCATGATGGAGGAAACGCTGGTTAAAAAGATTTCGGTTCTGACCGGAGATCTGTACCAGAAGACCGAAAAGCTTGAAAAGGTATTGGCTCAGACCACCGCAATCTCCGATCCGGAAAAGAGCGCAGTCGCCTATTATGAAGATGTCTTTGCCGCCATGCAGGATCTCCGTACCACCGCCGACGCGCTGGAGGATATTACCTCGGCTGAATATTGGCCCTATCCCTCCTACGCTGAGTTGCTGTTTAACATTTAAGCTTTTGAAAACCCCATATTTTATGCACAAAGAGGTGCGCCAACCCATTCGGAGCCTGAACCGCTCCAATGGGCGGCGCGCCTCTTTTTTTCCAGGTTGGAGTGAAACCCGTTTAAAAGAGAAATCTTTTAAACATGCGGTTTTGCCGCTTTTCCTCAGCGCCGTATCTGCGGCCCGGCGGAAAACCGGCAAAAAACCGTGTATTCAGCGTATCTTATGAAAGGAAGGTATTCAATATGGAAAACATTACTGTACTCTTTTCCGACGTCAATACCATGTGGGTTCTGATCGGCGCTGCGCTGGTGTTCTTTATGCAGGCCGGCTTTGCCATGGTTGAGACTGGCTTTACCCGGTCGAAAAACGCCGGAAACATCATCATGAAAAATCTGATGGATTTTTCGATCGGCACGCCCCTTTACTGGCTGGTCGGTTTCGGAATCATGTTCGGCGGCTCGGGCGCGCTGATCGGCGGCCTTGATCTGCTGGGCTTGGGAGACTATTCGGCCATTCTGCCGGCCGGCATTGACAAATTCACTTACTTTATCTTCCAGACAGTGTTCTGCGCCACCTCCGCCACGATCGTTTCGGGCGCGATGGCCGAGCGCACCAAATTCAGTTCCTACTGCATTTACAGCGGCGTGATCAGTCTGCTGATCTACCCCATTTCGGGGCACTGGATCTGGGGCGGCGGCTGGCTGGCAAACCTGAACGAGCTGACTGGCGGCGCGTTGGCAAACTTCCATGACTTTGCCGGTTCCACGGCCGTTCATATGCTCGGCGGCATCATTGCCTTTGTCGGCGCCGCGGTCCTCGGCCCGCGTATCGGCAAGTACGGTAAAGATGGCAAGCCGAGGGCTATCCCCGGCCACAGCATCCCGCTCGGCGCGCTGGGTGTGTTTATCCTCTGGTTCTGCTGGTTCGGCTTCAACGGCGGTTCTACCGTTTCGATGACCAATGGCGGCGCGGAGCTGGCCGGCATCGTATTCTTCAACACCAATCTGGCCGCGGCGGTTGCCACGGTTGCAACCATGATCATTACCTGGATCCGCTATGGCAAGCCGGATGTTTCCATGACCCTGAACGGCTCTCTGGCCGGTCTGGTCGCCATCACAGCCGGCTGCGACACGGTAGATCCCTGGGCGGCCGCGGTTATCGGTTTGATCTCTGGCTTTGTTATTGTCTTCGGCATTGAATTCATTGACAAAAAGCTCAAGGTCGACGACCCGGTCGGCGCGGTTGGCGTCCACTGCCTGAACGGTGCGTTCGGCACCCTGGCGGTCGGTCTCTTCTCCAACGGCAACGGCACTGGAGATTATAAAGGCCTTCTGCTTGGCGGCGGCTTTGGCTGCTTCGGTTCTCAGCTCATCGGTATGCTTGTCGTGTTGGCCTGGGGTGCGGTAACCTCTCTGGTTCTTTTCCAGATTCTCAAGCATACGATTGGACTGCGCGTCTCCAAAGAGGAGGAAATCAGCGGTCTCGACCTGCCGGAGCATGGCCTGGTCAGCGCCTATGCCGATTTCGCCCCTTCTGTTCCTTCGGCGTCGATCCCGGTTGAGGCCAACCTCTCCGCCCCGTTGCCTAAGAATGCCGTCTCAATGGATGAAGCGGTTCCGGTACAGGTCAAAACCGCCGACAAGCCGGTGGCTTCGGATACCAAGATTACCAAGGTCGAAATTCTCCTCAAGCAGGATAAATTTGAGCTGCTCAAGTCCGCTATGATGGACATCGGCATCACCGGCATGACCGTGACCAATGTGCTTGGCTGCGGCGTGCAAAAGGGCAAGCCGGAATACTACCGCGGCGCCCCGCTCGAGATCAATCTGCTGCCCAAGGTGCAGGTTGAAATCGTCGTGGCCAAGGTGCCTGTCCGCTCGGTCATTGAGACCGCTAAAAAGGTGCTTTACACCGGACATATCGGAGACGGCAAGATCTTTGTCTATGACGTCGAAAATGTGGTCAAGGTCCGCACCGGCGAGGAAGGCTACGACGCCCTGCAGGACGTTGAATAACCTTTCCATCTAACTTTACCAATCCCTTTACTCCAATCTGGCAGGGCATCCGGGCGATTACCGTCCGGGTGTCCTGTCGCATTTTATCAAACCGTTTTGCATGGAATTTCATACAGGCGCTCAGCCGGCTTGTCTTTCCTATCCTTCTGCGATATAATAAAAATATAAAGTATATAAGGGAGAGGATTGCCATGCCGGATCTGCAAACCATTCTGAATCAAAGCCGCCGGCTGGTCTTTTTCGGCGGAGCGGGCGTTTCGACCGAAAGCGGAATCCCGGATTTTCGCTCGGCCGACGGATTGTACAGCCAAG
>JBMNVR010000019.1:0-39769 GCA_050946935.1 Candidatus Howiella sp. | reverse complement strand
AAGGAAAGCAGACGCCATTAGGCGCCTGCTTTCCTTTTTTATCCGCCTTGCGTTGGATCCATGGCGGCGCTTGGAATACGCGACTGCTGTGATCGGTATGCCCGCCGTCGCTATCACCGTGTGGGTTTTTACCATTTCCCGCAAGATAGCTTTTGTCATTTTATTCATCCGATCTATCCAACCGGATAGGTAAGCTTCATTTTGTGGAGGACATTTCACCGTATTCGGATTTGTCTTGGCCAATGATATTCTTTCGATCGCTTTTGCGTAAGCGCACGACAGTCAGCTCGGCTGCAATGCAATATTACGACGCGCTGGACAGTGTCTCTTTGCAAGATTATGTCTGGCGCGTTTGATTATAACGCGGCTATCCGCAATGCCGTAAAACAATTGGTAAGCCAAGAGCAGCGCATAACCTATCAGAAACTGAACGGCAAATAGAAAGAGGGCGGAAAACCGCCCTCTAAAACTATCCTAATCCAATCTGGGATTTAGAAACAACTTTATTATTTTGGATCATGAAGTTTGCACTTGCACCCCAACCGTTTGTGCCTTCGTACCCATATATCACCGTTGTGGATTGATATGCACCTTCTCCTACCGTAGATTCTGAGATGACCGTACCTTCTCCGCCGAGAATGGCAAACATCTCTTCGACGGATATGCCGGTTTCTACCGCGTTATACTGTTCAAGTGTAATAGCAAGGCCGGCGGCCGTGCTTTGTTCTTCACGCGTCTCGTTGCCGCGTTGGGTTTGGTCTGCAAATTTCCAAGTATCGGAAACAAAGCAAAAATAGATACAAACAACAAAAAACAGAATGGAAAAAAGCACAATTAAAGACCGTGCAAGCCGCATGTTAACGCAATGTTTGGTCTTTGCACCGCATTTTGGGCACTGAAAAAATTGGCCGGCAAAAGATTTCCGCAATTTTCACACAGCACTTGCTGGATTTGTTTTGGCATATCCTTCTCTCCTAACTATCTCAAGCAAATAATATTATAACATCAAATATTCAAGATTGTTTTTGCGCGGCGGCGCTATTAAGTTATGACAGAAAAGTAAAAGCACTTGCCATCTGGCGAGTGCTCTCGGTTTTGTTCGGAACCAGGGCAGAGGCCTCTGCCGAAGGGGCGAAAGAGGCCGTATACAGCGCGGTGTTTTCAATCAGCCGGGAGGCGGCCGCGCTGAGCACGACGTCCGCCGGGGAGAATGTGAATACGTCCGGGCGCGTTGACAGCGCGAGCAGAAGCCTCTATAATAATACCAGCAGAAAGAATGCCGGGATACAGCCGCTGCGGAATGCACAGGCGACCGTGGTCTCTACCGGGGAGAGGGTGAAGCTGTCTGACGCGCCGATTCACGCGGTAGAGGACGGACAGGTGATCCTGAATACCTCTTCGGGTCGGATGCCGCTTTCATCGGTTCGCTTTGAAAACCCGCAGGTTCCCATGATTTATGCGATGGCGGTGGACGGCTACGGCGCGAAAACCGCCAATCTGTACATCAACGGATATGATCGGGCCGTGGCGTATAACCCGAACATGGATATAGAAACCTACACCTATGCGTTTGAGAATATCGCCCGTAAATCGGCGGAGGTCGGCAGCGAGAGCAGGGTTCGCAGCGAGCTGCCGGGAGAACTATCTGAAATTGGAGAGGCCGCATTTCTTTATGCCTATGGCGCGGGTCCGGCCTTTAAGAATGCAAAGGAGCGTGGAAAATATGGCGGAGAAGAAGCAAGAAACGGACAGAATAACGGAGATTATACGGGATCACTACGGCCTTCCGGAGGATTGGAAGCCGGAGCCGATGTCGGAGGAAGAACACAATCGACTTATGAAAGCACTTCAGGAATACAGCGAGCGATACAGCAAAATGACACCAGAGGAAAGAGAAAACGAGATCGCCAAATTTCTCGACGAGTAAACGGCGGACAATATATCTATGCCGAAACGGCGGAGGAAGCGAAAAGCGAACGGTCAAAAGCGCTGCAATCGGAGTTTGCCGAGTTGGGAATAGAGAGCACTGTCATCGACGGCAAGGCAGAGGTTGCTCGCGGCGGGCGGAAAACCGTGCTCGGAGGAGAGGCGACCACAATTGCGGACGGCTCTGTTTTGGTGCGCAACGATGGGAAAAGCGCCGCGCCGACCCGGCGCATCTCCGGCCACGAGTTTTTCCACGCGGCTACTAAACGCATGGTGTCGAAACCCTTCGTGGATGCTACTACAGGTGAAAACATTAACTTTCAAAGCAAAAGACTTCAGAATGTATCCGATCAAATCCGTATAGTGTATGGAGAAAATTTTAATATTATTGAGAACCCGAGAAAATTCTACAATGAATTCTGCGCGTTTGTGTCGGGGGACATCTATGAAAACGGCGGCAGCCTGAGCGCGGAATTTGCCTCCATGTTCCACGACCCGGCGGCGGTAGAGGCCGCATGGGCGGATATGCGCGCGCGGTTCGTACCCAGTGAACGGTCGATATACACTTCCGCCATTCACAAAGCGGAAGAGGCAGGGAAACAGGGCTTTTCCTGGGATTATACTGCGCAAAAATATGCGCCGTATATAGAGGAAATCGGGCAGCAGGCTTTTCAGGACGCCTACAATGCCGGGCGGGCAAACCTGTCTCATGGCAAACGGGCCGCCGCAAAAACCGGAACCGCCGTGCGGGAGAAGGCTGCGGGTCTTACGGCGTCCAAAGAAAAGCGCTTTGCGCAAAAGATAGTCAGAAAAATCGGAAAGGCTACCGGGGTGCATTTTCAGGTGGTGGATTCGCTGCCGCAGAAAGACGGAAAAGCCACTTACGGCAAGATGGAGTATGACGAGAAAGGGAACCCGATTATCACCATTTCTATGGAAAGCCCGAATCTGATCTCGACCGCGTTTCACGAGCTGACCCACTGGATGAAGGACGCCGCCCCCAACGAATGGGAGCGGTATGCCGGTTATGTCATGAACTGGATCGAGGATCGGGACGGCCGGACGGCAGAGGCGCTGATAGACAGCTATATGGAGCGGTACGGCTTTGCGCAGGACGAGGAGGGTCGTGCGGCAGCGATGGAGGAAATCGTCTGCGACGCTTCGGAGGCCATGCTGGACGACAAAACCGCCGTTTTGGATTTTGCAAACCGGAACAAGGGAATTGCGAAGAAAATTGCAGATTTCTTCTCGGATTTATTCGAGACGATCCGCAGCTATCTGGCCGAGCACGGCAAAGCGACCGCGATCGGCCGCGCGCTGTCGGAGCAGGAGACGCTTGTGCGGGACATGCGGGATCTCTGGGTGCAGGCCTATGACGCGGCGGTGAAGAACGCCGGAAAAAGCAAACCCGCCGCAGGAAACGGCGGGGCAAAAAACAGTATAGAAGCGTTACCGGATGGCCGTAAATATGTTAAAGCCAATCGTCAGGTTATTTTTGGAACGGATGCAACCGTTTGGCGTCGACAGATTTATAATTATATAAATCGCACGATTCGTCAGGGAAAAGATGTAACAGTGTACGGTATAGACGGGGATCCACTCACCATTACTAAAGATACAGCCGGTAAAGCCAGATTTAGGAATTATGTTAGACGGAGCGATGGCTCTAAGCGCCTTATGACTGACGAGGAATATGCGGTGAAGCTTCGTGCTGAATCACATATTGATGAATTGGCCGAAGTGTCCAGACGCGGAAAAAACATGGTTTCGGATACAAAAAATCATAGCTTTGCAAAAGATGGTTTTAATTACCGTACCGCATATTTTCAGGATTTCGATGGCTCCTATTATCATATTACTATGTCGGTTGGAAAAAATGGACTAATCAACACGGTATACAATGTAGGCAAAATAAAAGAAACCGAGCGCCCTTTAGTGGCTCAAAGGCCTGCCCGTGTTATTACCACGGAGGACGAATTAGGCTCGGTTTCTAACAACAGGATAGCAGAAAACAATTCTGCTGTCAATAGTCAGTATATGCAAAAATCGGGGAGTGATACTGAATTTGCGGATTCCAAAAAAATGATAGAAGATACGAGCGGTGTCGACCTTTCAAAATTACTTGAAAAGTACGGTGCACTTCCGCGCGGAGAAAAAGCGGAGGTTGACGTTCGGGTTCCGGCCAAAACGTCAGATAATAAAAACGTCATGCGTTTTACCCGCACCCTTTTGGAAAGCGGCGTCGTAACCGACGATATGGCGGATACCGTAAAGCAGGGGATATTGGACGAGGCGTTGTCTTACACGCCGTCCGGCGATCAAAACGCGATTCGGTATGCCAACAGCATGATCTACAGACGCGGCATGGAGGCGGCGCAGGAAAGATGGGCGGCCGCCGTATACGGAAAAGGCATTCCGACAAAAGAGGAAATCGCAATCGGGGAACGGCTGCTGCAAATCGCTGCGGAATCGCGCGACAAAACCGCGCTGATGAAATATACCGCAGAAGTAGCGGAAATCGGCACAAGGGCCGGTCAGGCCGTACAGGCTAAATTTATAATCTTTTAGTGGTTTTAGTAATTCGGCATTATGTTTTAATTCTTGTAATATTTTAAATGCAAGCATAAAAAATGTCCTCCTTTTTAGAAAGAGAACATTGCTTTTATATAAAATAACAACTCACGAAACCATATAGGTTCGTAAGTTGTTTTCAAATGGAGCGGACAACGGGAATCGAACCCGCAACCTCAGCTTGGGAAGCTAATATTTTACCATTAAACTATGTCCGCGACTGAAATATACAATACACCTTTTTTCGCATTTTGTCAAGTGTTTTTTATCAACGCTCTACTCCCACGCTGCAAAGATTGTTAAAAACACTTACAAGTTAGAAACGAACGAGCGGGTAAATAAGAAAAAGATTGATAATATTGTAACAATCCTATTGACTTATGCATAATCTGTATTATAATGTACCTAACGCGTGTCCCAATTTTGATTTGGAGAAAGGATTGGAATAAAAATGGCAAGAGTGTACAATTTCAGCGCCGGTCCGTCGGTTCTGCCCGAGCCGGTACTTAAAAAGGCTGCGGCCGAGATGATGGAGTATGGCGAAACCGGCCAGTCGGTCATGGAAATGAGCCACCGTTCGAAGGAGTACCAGACGATCATCGACGAGGCAGAGGCGCTGCTTCGCGAACTGATGGAGATTCCGGATAACTACAAGGTCCTGTTTTTGCAGGGAGGCGCCTCGACCCAGTTCGCAATGGTGCCGCTCAACCTGTTCGGCGGCAGCGGCAAGGCTGACTTTGTCCTGACCGGTCAATGGGCCACCAAGGCGTATAAAGAGGCCGCCCGTTACGGCGAGGCCAACGTGGTCGCCTCGTCCAAGGATAAGACCTTCAGCTATATCCCCAAGCTGGATCCGGCCACCTTTACCAAGGATGCCGATTTCTTCCACATCTGCGTCAACAACACCATCTACGGCACGGTGTATCATGAGCTTCCGGAGACCGGAGACGTGCCGTTGGTCGGCGATATTTCAAGCTGCATCCTTTCTGAGCCGATTGATGTTTCCAAATTTGGCATTCTCTTTGCCGGTGCGCAGAAAAATATGGCGCCCGCCGGCCTCACCGTCGTAATCATTCGGGAGGATCTGGTCGGCCGCGCCCTTGATATCTGTCCGACCATGCTGAATTATCAGACCCATGTGGACAACGGTTCGATGTTCAACACGCCGCCCTGCTACACCATCTACATCGCCGGCCTCGTCATGAAATGGATTAAGGAAGAGTTCGGAGACCTCAAGGGCATGAAGGCGCATAACGAGAAAAAGGCCAAAATCCTCTATGATTTTCTCGACGGCAGCAAGCTGTTCAAGGGCACCGTCGTGCCGGAGGACCGCTCGCTGATGAACGTGCCCTTTGTCACCGGAGACGAAGAGCTGGACGCCAAGTTTGTGGCCGAGGCCAAAAAAGCCGGCTTTGTCAATATCAAGGGCCACCGTTCGGTCGGCGGCATGCGGGCTTCGATCTACAACGCCATGCCGATCGAGGGCGTGGAGAAGCTGGTTGCCTTTATGACCGAGTTTGAAAAAAACAACGCCTGAATAAAAGGAGCGGATTACAATGTTTCAGATCAAAACCTTGAATAAAATTTCTCCCTCCGGTCTCAGCCTGCTGGATCCGGCCAAATATACACACGGGGACGAGATGGAGAATCCCGACGCCGTGCTGGTGCGTTCGGCTTCGATGCACGATATGGCCTTTGGTGACAACCTCAAGGCGATCGCCCGCGCCGGCGCCGGAACCAACAACATCCCGGTTGCCGATTGCGCAAAGCAGGGTATTGTCGTGTTCAACACCCCGGGCGCCAACGCCAACGCCGTGAAGGAGTTGGTCATCCTTGGTATGCTGATTTCCTCCCGCCGGGTGGTGCCCGCGATCGAGTGGGCCAAAACCCTCAAGGGGGAAGGCGACGCAGTCGGCAAACTGGTTGAAAAAGGGAAGGGCGCTTTCGCCGGCCCTGAGCTGAAGGGCAAATCGCTCGGCGTAGTCGGCTTGGGAGCGATCGGCGTGCTGGTAGCCAACGCCGCTACCCACCTCGGCATGAAGGTGTACGGCTACGATCCCTACCTCTCGGTGGATTCGGCCTGGAACCTCAGCCGCAGCGTCATTCACTCCAATGACATCAAAGATATTTATGAGAACTGTGATTACATCACGCTGCATGTGCCGCTGACGCCGGATACCAAGGGACTGGTGAATCAGGAAAGTATTGGCATGATGAAGGACGGGGTGCGCATCCTCAACTTTGCGCGCGGTGATCTGGTGGAGACGGCCGATCTTCTGACCGCGCTGGATGCCAATAAGGTTTCGGCTTATGTCACCGATTTCCCGTCGGATGAGGTGATCGGCGCTGACGGCGTGATTGCCATTCCGCATCTTGGCGCCTCTACGCCCGAATCGGAGGATAACTGTGCTGCCATGGCTGCGAACGAACTGATCGAGTATTTGGAGAACGGAAATATTATCAACTCGGTCAACATGCCCTCGGTTTCGATGGCTCGGACAGCCGGCTCCAAACGGGTCTGTGTGATTCACGGCAATGTGCCCAATATGATTGCCAAGATCACCGCCGCTTTCTCGGATGAGAACATCAACATTGAAAATATGCTGAATAAATCCAAGAAGGATTTTGCTTACACTATTCTCGATGTGGCCGATGCAACCGACGCGGTGCTGAAGGCGATTGATGATATTGAAGGGGTCATCCGTATTCGGGTAATCGACTGAGTTCATACAGCGGCTTTTCGCCGAGGCATCTGTATTTTTCTGTCGCCGTACATTCCGGCCGCCCCGTTTTCGGGGCGGCGCTGTATTCGGTGCCGGAACCGCGTTTTGTATTGCGGAAAAATCAAAACAGCCGTCAAATCAAAAGCAGAATAAGCAGCATCCCGGCGACGGATATTTTGCCGTCCTGCTCTGGCTGCCGTGCGAGGCGGCGGCAAGGCGTTCGGCATTGCAAACCACGTCTTTTTGCCGGGGATACGCTTTTTGCTTTGATCGGGCGGCTGTTTTTTGGGAGGGATAGAAAATGCTGGAATCCAACTGCAATCCCAGACTGCTGAATCCGTTGGCGCTGGCCTTTGTCGGCGACGCAGTCTACAGCCTTCTTACCCGGGAGAGGCTGGCCGCACAGGGCGTGCATCCTTCGCGCCTGCATGGTATGTCGGTGCGGCTGGTTTCCGCTCCGGCACAGGCTGCGGCGGCGGAGCAAATTGCGCCGCTGCTGACAGAGGAGGAGACGGCAATTTTCCGTCGGGGCCGTAATGCCCATACTTCCGCCACGCCGAAGAATGCTTCGGGTCGGGAATACCATGCCGCCACCGGGCTGGAGGCCTTGTTTGGCTATCTGCACCTGAAAGGGGAGACGACGCGGATCGCGCAGCTTTTTGAGGTAATATGGGCGGCCGGTTTTGGGAACACTACTTCCGAACGGGCCGAGCGAACATAAAAAATCCGGCCCGAAAAGGACGGAATTTTTATGAGCGGTTGGAAACGCGGCTTTGCCGACGCGGTCTTTTTTCTGGCCGGGTCGGCGCTGTATTCGCTGGGGGTTATGGCCTTTATTACTCCGTCGGAGATTTCGCCCGGTGGGGTTACGGGTATCGCGGCGCTGCTTTCCGACTTTGTCGGTATGTCCACCGGATTTTGGATGCTGCTGCTGAATATTCCGCTGGTCATAATTGGCTTTTGGCAGTTCGGCGGCCGCTTTATCTGGAGGACAGCGGTGGTTGTTGTCGTTAATTCGATCATGCTGGATCTTTTCGGCAACCTGTTTCCGCAGTATCATGGGGACCGACTGTTGGCGGCCATTTTCGGCGGGATTTTTGTCGGCGCGGGGCTGGCGCTTGTGATGCTGCGCGGGGCGACAACCGGTGGAATTGACATTGCGGCCAAGGCGATCAACCGACGGTTTCCACACCTCTCCATGGGGCGGCTGATGCTCATGATCGACGTGGTGATCGTGACCAGTGCGGCGCTTGTCTATCGCCAGGCGGAGACGGCTATGTATTCCGCAGTGGCGCTGTTCGCCTCCTCCTTTGTGATGGACAGTCTGTTGTACGGTGCCGACCGGGGCAAGGCTGTTCTGATCGTAACCGACCGCCCGATCGAGGTTGCGGACGCCATCTTTGCCCGGGCGCGGCGGGGCGTGACCATGGTAAAGACGACCGGGGCTTATACGGGGAATGCCCGAACCATGCTGATTTGCGCCGCCAGACGCAGCGATGTTTCCGCCGTGCTGGCTGCGGTGCGCGCGCACGACAGCCGCGCGTTTATCATCGTGGCGGAGGCGGGGGAGATCCTCGGCGAAGGGTTTGAAAAACGCCGGCAGGAAACCTGATACCCGCCGGCGTGCTTCACACAAAACAGGCGCATCCGAAAGTTCATCTTTCGGATGCGCCTGTTTTATTGTACCGATATTTTTCAATCACTATTCCGCGATTAAATCCTTCATGTTATAGAGGCCGGAGGGCTTGCTGTGCATAAAGATGGCCGCCGATACCGCGCCGACCGCGAAAACCTCCTTCGACCGGGCAGAGTGGGAGAGGGTGATTATTTCATCCCGGCCGGCAAAAATAACCTGATGTTCCCCGACGATGGTGCCGCCGCGGATGGCGTGCATGCCGATCTCTTTTTTCTCCCGTTTTTTGCGGCGGTCGTGCCGGTCATAAATGAGGGAATACGGTTCCCCGAGCGCCTCGTTGATGCCGTCGGCCAGCATTACGGCCGTTCCGCTCGGGGCGTCGATCTTCTGGTTGTGGTGCGCTTCTACAATCTCGATATCAAAGCCGTCCCCAAGAATGGAAACCGCCTTTTTCGACAGCTCGACCAGCAGGTTGATACCCAGCGACATGTTGAAGGAGAAGAAGAGAGGAGTTTCTCCCGAGGCGGCTTTAATCTTTTCAATTTGCGCGTCTGAGTAGCCGGTTGTTGCAAGGACGGCCGGTACCCGTTTCTCTCGTGCGAAGGCGAGAAGCCCCTCCAGCGCCGAGGGGTGGGAGAAATCAATGATTGCGTCAACCGGCTCGGTTACCTCGTCCAACGTATGATAGGTTGGAAAATCCGCACTTCCGTCTGAGAGATCCACTCCGGCCGAAATCACCGCGTCCTCCCGTCTGGAAACAACGTCGGCAATCACGCGGCCCATTTTTCCAAAACAGCCGCTCAGTAAAATTTTTGTCATGATTTTGATCGTTCCTTTCAGCCCGCGCAGAGACTGCCGGTGTTCAGGAAAGGCCGGCCGCCGTCGGGGAGAGAAAATGTTTCCGTTCGCATTTGACACGGAACCCGTGCCGCATCAGATCAGGCCGAGCTCTGTCATCCGCATCTTGAGAATGCCGCGGGCCGAATCGCTCATCGGTGCGAGCGGCAGACGGCATTCGCCGAACTCTTTTCCCATCAGATTGAGCGCTGTCTTGACCGGTATGGGATTGACGTCGCAGAAGAGCGCCTGAATCAGATAGATCAGACGGATCTGAAGTGCGCTGGAACCGGCAACATCGCCGTCAAAGAACTTCTGGCAGATGTCGTGCGTTTCACGCGGCATAATGTTGGACAATACCGAAATCACGCCCGAGCCGCCCATCGCGAGAACCGGGGTAATCTGGTCGTCGTTGCCGGAGTAGATCGCAAGGTTGTCGCCGCAAAGATTCCGGGTCGCGGCCAGCGCGGCGATGTCGCCGTTGGCCTCCTTCGTGGCGACGATGTTGGGATGCTTGCACAACTCGGCATAGGTGGCCGGCTGAATATTGCAGCCGGTGCGCGACGGCACGTTGTAGAGGATGATCGGGGTGTGCACCCGGTCGGCGACATAGTTGTAGTGGGAGATCAGTCCGGCCTGTGATGTTTTGTTGTAATAGGGGGTAACCATCAAAAGACCGTCGACGCCAAGAGCCTCCGCATCATTGCAAAGCTGGACGGCGTAGCGGGTGTCGTTGCTGCCGGTACCCGCAATGACCGGCACGCGGCCGGCGACCCTTTTGACACAGGTTTCAATCGTCTTGATGTGTTCTTCATGATTCATCGTGGCCGCCTCGCCCGTTGTGCCGCAGACAATGATGGCGTCGGTGCCGTTCTCAATCTGATAATCAATAAAGCTTTCAAACAGCGGATAGTTGATCGAGCCGTCCTTATGCATCGGGGTGGCGATGGCTACGCCGGCGCCTCTGAATATTTCTCTCTTCATAAATCGTTCGTTCCTTTCATAGGGCGGAAGACGTTGTTCCTTCCGGTGATTCGTCCATATATCCTTCTGCACAGAGCAGCTCGGCGAGCAATACCGCGCCGCCGGCCGCGCCGCGCAGGGTGTTGTGGGAAAGACAGACAAATTTATAATCGTACTGGGTATCCTCCCGCAGGCGGCCGATCGAGATGGCCATTCCGCCCTCCAGATCGCGCTGGAGCTTTACCTGGGGAAGATTATCCTCTTCAAAATAATGCAGGAACTGTTTCGGCGCGCTGGGGAGGGACAACGCCTGCGCGCGGCCGGAGAAGGTTTTCCAGGTTTCCAGAATTTCCTCCTTCGAGGGCTTCTTATTAAAGCTGGCGAAAACCGCCGCCATGTGGCCATCTGAGACCGGCACCCGCAGGCACTGGGCCGTAAAGGCGGGCGCGTCGGCGTTGACGATCCGGTCCCCTTCGACCCGGCCCCAGATTTTGAGCGGCTCAAGCTCGGATTTTTCCTCCTCGCCGCCGATATAAGGGATCACGTTGTCCAGGATGTCGGGGAAGGTCTCAAACGTTTTGCCCGCGCCCGAGATAGCCTGATAGGTGCATACCAGCGCCTTCTTCACCCCGAAACGGTTGAGCGGGAAGAGGGCGGGCACATAAGATTGCAGCGAGCAGTTGGATTTGACCGCCACAAAACCCCGTTTGGTGCCCAGACGTTTTCGCTGAGCTTCGATGACGCGGATGTGGTCGGCGTTCAGCTCCGGGATGACCATCGGAACGTCCGGCGTGTGCCGGTGGGCGCTGTTGTTGGAAATGACCGGGCATTCCAGCTTTGCATAGGAATCCTCGAGCGCTTTGATCTCCTCTTTCTTCATATCGACTGCGCAGAAGACGAAATCGACCATACCGGCGATTTTTTCTTTATCCGCGGTGGCGTCGAGGATCACCATGTCAGCCATTGCCTCCGGCATCGGGGTTTTCATGGCCCAGCGGTTTCCAACCGCTTCTTTATAGGTTTTGCCGGCCGAGCGGGCACTGGCAGCCAGTGCGGTCACCGAAAACCATGGATGCTTTTCAAGCAGGGTGGCGAACCGCTGCCCGACCATGCCCGTGGCGCCGATAATCCCGACGTTGTACTGTTTCATTTTCATCACAATCCTTTTATGTTAGAATGATTTGTTGATAACAAAAGTAGGGTTTGTCGTCCTCTCACAGTCATGCCTTCGCATGGCGAGGGGCGCGGCGATTTAAATCGTATTTTTTTATTGCAGGGCAATAAAAAACAGCCGCCTAAACAAAAGGTAAATAGCAAAAAGCGCGGCGGCGGATGTTTTTTGCCGCCATGCGTCCCGGATGCCGCGTGAAGCGGCGAGGGGCGCGGCGATTTAAATCGTATTTTTTTATTGCAGGGCAATAAAAAAACCGGTTGCGAACCGGCTGCTTTTGCAATATAATAGGGAATAGGCTTGCTGCGTTTTCCCCAACGATTGCGAATCGCCGATAGCGCTCCATCAAATCTCTTGATGACAATCCGCAGGCTGTTGACCGGCGGACCAGAGAGGATAATGCCGTACCCACTCTTCGGCAGCCGCGCCTTTTGCCAGCCCCTAAAACGGTCCGGCCGACCTTGGGACAGGTTACTCATCTTGGCTGCGCCTCTATCTACATTACAGTATATTCAATTTTCTTTATATTACCACCATACACAAGCTTTGTCAAACATTTTTTACTGCCGTCCGCCCGGTGGAATTCGCCGGTGCAATTTGGATTTCAGGGGCGGCCGATTTTTAAAGGAGACCATAAAATGAACAAGAGCGATTTTAATTACGATCTGCCCAAAGAGCTGATCGCCCAGACACCGATCGAGCCGCGGGATCACTCCCGCCTTTTGATGATGGATCGGGCGAGCGGGGCGCTCTGCCACCGGCATTTTTATGATCTGCCGGCATTTTTGCGGGAGGGCGACTGCCTCATACTCAACGATACGCGGGTTTTGCCGGCCCGCATTTTCGGCGTGCGGACGGATACCGGCGCCGTGGTGGAGTTCGTTTTACTTAAACAGACCGAAAATCTTGTGTGGGAATGCCTGGCCGGTCCGGGGAAAAAAGCGCGGCCGGGGATGGTGTTCTCGTTCGGTGAAGGATTGATGACCGGTGAGGTGCTCGATGTGACCGAGGGGGGCAACCGCATCGTCCGCTTCCGGTGCGACGGCGTGTTTTTTGATATTCTCGACCGAGTGGGGCAGATGCCTCTCCCGCCCTATATCACAGAAAAGCTGGAGGACAAGGAACGGTATCAGACCGTCTATTCCAAAGAGCTTGGTTCGGCGGCCGCACCGACCGCCGGACTGCATTTCACGCCCGAGATGCTGCAAAACATCCAACAGAGCGGGGTTGCCGTCGGGTATGTGACGCTGCATGTCGGCCTCGGTACCTTTCGCCCGGTCAAGGTGGAGGATATCACGCAGCACAGGATGCATTCCGAACATTATCATATGCCGAAGGAGACCGCGGATCTCATCAACCGGACTAAGGCCGCCGGAGGCCGGGTGATCTGTGTTGGCACGACCAGTTGCCGCACGGTGGAGAGCGTGGCGTCCAGGGGGGAGATTTGCGAATGCGCCGGTGATACCAGCATCTTTATCTATCCGGGGTATACCTTCAAATGCATGGATGGTCTGATTACCAATTTTCATTTGCCGGAGAGTACGCTGATTATGCTGGTTTCCGCCTTCGCCGGATATGAGAACACTATGCAGGCGTATAAAACCGCGGTGGAGCAGCGGTATCGCTTTTTCTCCTTTGGGGACGCGATGCTTATTGTGTAAGAGATTTTTCCGGCCGGGAATGATAGTCTATTAACAATGTCGACGTGTTGCTTGCGGCGTATATACATTCAATCGCTTCAACTAAAGATGTAAAAAACGGTTGCAAACCCAAAGCTGTGCTGGTATAATAAAAAAGAATAAATGTTCGTTGGCGAGGCTACGGCTTTTATGCCTTTTGCCGTCGCCGCAATTTGCAGAATATGGAGGAAGCGGTTATGTCCAGGCCCGGTTTGAATGAAAAGCAGGCCAAGGTGTACGAATGCCTGATGCATAAGATTGCCGACGGTCTCCCCCCCACGGTGCGGGAGATCTGCGCCGACACCGGAATCAAATCCACCTCGACCGTGCACGGCATTCTCGACGCGCTGGAGGAATATGGTTATATCTCCCGGGACAGGAAATCCTCCCGCTCGATTAAGATCGAGGGAACCTCCCCCGCGGTGCAGGTGCCGGTGCTCGGCCGGGTGACGGCCGGCCAGCCCATTCTCGCCGTCCAGCAGATTGAGGATTACATTCCCTATCCGGCCGCGGGCGTGCGGGAGGGGAGCCTTTTCGCCCTGAACGTCTCGGGCTACAGTATGCGGGACGCCGGCATCCTCGATGGGGATATCGTGGTGGCCGACCGCAACGCCGCCTGGCGGGAAGGGGATATCATCATTGCCCTGATCGAGGATGAAGCGACTGTCAAGCGCCTCGCGTTTGAGAACGGTCGTCCGGTGCTCATGCCGGAAAACCCTGATTTTGACCCGATCTATCCGGAAAATTTGATGATTCTCGGCCGGGTGGTCGGTAGTTATCGCAGCTATTAAATAATCCTTTAAAAATATGGAATGGAGTGTGCGTGAATGTCCATGGACGCAACGCTGGTTGTTATGGCGGCCGGAATGGGAAGTCGTTTCGGCGGTTTGAAGCAGGCCGAACCGGTCGGTCCGAGGGGAGAGGCTATCCTTGATTTTTCGGTTTATGACGCCAAACTGGCCGGCTTTAACAAGGTTGTTTTCGTGATTAAGCGGTCGATCGAGGCGGTTTTTAAGCAGACGGTTGGAGACCGCATTTCCCGGATGATCGACGTGGAGTATGTTTTTCAGGAGACGGATCATCTCCCCGCCGGGTATGTCTGTCCTCCGGGGCGGGAGAAGCCCTGGGGCACCGGACAGGCGGTGCTCTGCTGCCGTGAGGTTATCGACACGCCCTTTGCTGTGATCAACGCCGACGACTACTATGGCCGATCTGCTTTTGCACAGATTTACCGCCAGCTTTGCGGCGGCGGGCGGGATTACTGCATGGTGGGATACCGACTCGGCAACACGGTGACCGAAAACGGGACGGTCTCCCGTGGGGTTTGCCGGGTGGAGGATGGCTATCTCACAGATATTGAGGAGGTTGGCGGCATCGGACCGGACTGCCGTGCGGACGACGGGACGGCGCTTGACCCCGGGACGGTCGTTTCGATGAACATGTGGGGCTTCGGCCCTGATTTTTTTCGGTATCTGGAGGAGGATTTTACCGCCTTTCTGGAGGCAAATG
Organism: Candidatus Howiella sp.; assembly: GCA_050946935.1. Lineage (GTDB taxonomy): Bacteria > Bacillota > Clostridia > Oscillospirales > Acutalibacteraceae > UQRS01. The sequence continues at coordinate 24,754 of JBMNVR010000019.1, read as the reverse complement.
GAGGCGAGCTGAAGGCGGAATTTTATCTGCCCGGCGTGGTGGACCGCCTGATTCGTGAAAAGCTGCGGGGCGTCCGGGTTCTGGTGGCGGAGGATAAATGGTACGGCGTGACATATAAAGAGGATAAGCCGCAGGTGGTCTCCGCTATCCGGGCGCTGGTTGACAGTGGCATGTATTCCGGAATGTAAGGAAGGACGGCGACTGTTTCCGGTTTGCGGTTCTCAGGTTAAACAGATAAAAACAAAGCCGAGCGCTGCCGTTTTTTCGGCGTTGCGTCCGGCTTTGTTTATACGATATCGTGCGTCGTCGGTGGAAAACAAGAGGAGGATTATTTGCTGTATCCTCCGCCGTTCATAACAGCGTTCAAACAAATCCGCGCTCGGTTTCCGCAAAGCAGTCGGTTGTTATGAATCCTGCGGGTCAGAGGGGCTGCGGTCATCGCTTTGGTTTTCAAAAACCGCGCGGGCGCAAAGCGCCTCCAACTCAGAGACGGAGGAAATTTCTCCGCACCGCCTGCGGTATTCGGCCGCGCCGCGCATGCCTTTCATATACCAGGCGGCGTGTTTGCGCGCTTCCAGAATGGCGGTGCGCTCCCCTTTATAGAGCGCCATTCGGCGTACCTGTTCCAGCAAAACCAACATTTTCTGGGATAGCGGCGGAGGGGGGAGCACCCGCCCGTGCTCGAGCAGGGCGTTGATCTGACTGAAAATCCAGGGATTGCCTTCGGCTGCGCGGCCGACCATGATAAAATCACATCCGGTCTCTTCATACATCCGCGCAGCGTCGGCCGCTGAAAACACATCGCCGTTCCCGATGACGGGGATGGTCAGCGCCTCTTTCACCGACCGGATAATGCTCCAGTCGGCCGCCGGCGCGTACATCTGCGCCCGGGTTCGACCGTGTATGGTCAAAGCGGCCGCGCCGGCGGCCTCACACCGACGGGCGACCTCCACTGCGTTGATCGAGGTGGCGTCCCAGCCGGAACGAATCTTCACGGTGACCGGGATTTTCACCGCGCCCGCTACGGCTCGGACGATCTCTTCCGCGAGGCGGGGGGTCTTTAAAAGGGCAGATCCGCCGCCGCCAGAGGCAACCTTCGGCGCGGGACATCCCATATTAATGTCCAGAAAATCCGGCTCTTGTTCCGCTGCCTGACAAGCGGCGCGAACCATGGTTTCCGGATCGCTTCCAAAAAGCTGGAGTCCCATCGGCCGCTGGCTGTCGGTTACCTGCAAAAGCTGGCCGGATTTTCGATCTCCCAGACTGACGCCCTTGGCGCTGACCAGCTCGCTCACGGTATAGGCGGCGCCATGCTCCCGGCAAATCTCCCGCATGGCGCGATCGGCCACGCCGGCCATCGGGGCGAGGGCGGCATGACCGGAAATTTTCAGTTTTCCAATTTGCAGCGTGTGCATTCGTTTTCCTCCACAAGCGATGGATGCGCATGACATGGGGCAAAAACCTTGGCGTGTTCGCGTTTTGTAAGGCGTTAAAAAAGAGAAGAACCCGCAAATTCCATTGCGGGTTCTATAAAATGGAGCTGCTAACCAGATTCGAACTGGTGACCTCATCCTTACCAAGGATGTGCTCTACCACCTGAGCCATAGCAGCATGTCCGTTCAGCGACGAGAATTATTATATGATAAAAGTTTCTGGTTGTCAACAGTTTTTTCTTTCTTTTTAAGATTTTGCTTGACTTTTCTTTTTTTTCTGCGTACAATGAGGAGGCAATGTGCCGGGCTTAGTCTGTTGGTCGCAGCAGGTTGTGCGCACCGGCAGTTTGAACTCAGGAAAATGAAGTGTATGCGTATTTGCGGGCGTGGTGAAATTGGCAAACACGCTGGTCTTAGGAGCCAGTGCTTCGGCTTGTGGGTTCGAGTCCCACCGCCCGCACCAAAACGAAAATCCTGTCGATTATTGTCGGCAGGATTTTCGTTTTGTATTATTCATTTTTCATTATTCACTATTCATCATTCATTCGACAGGATTTTCAATGAATATTGAATGATGAAGTCGCTTATGCTGATGAATAATTGATTACGAGGGTTCGAATCCATCCATCAAAGCGCTGTATGGGTCTAAATCGTCCGACCTTTTCAAAAATCGACAATCTTCGACAGAAGGTTGTCGATTTTTACTTTTCCACTCTTCACTATTTTCGGGGTCGATTTTTGGAAAGTAATAAGTAATAGTGAACAGTGAAGAAGTGAATGTATCCGCTTCGGGGATGAATTCAAATTTTTTGTGAGAGTTCGAAATCATACACAAAATGGACGATTATATCTTTTTCATAGCCCATTCACACGAAAGAAACGACAATTTTCTTTGGAGAATTGTCGTTTCTTACCTTTTTACAGGTCGGACAGATCGTACGGCGTATGTTGGTAAACGATGTGGTTGATCCAGTTGCCAAACAGCAGATTGGCGTGGGATTTCCAGGACATGATCGGTCGCTTGGTTGAATCATCCGCGGGAAAGTAATTGGCCGGCGGATCGGGCTCCAGCCCTTTCAGCACATCCCGGCTGTATTCGTTGGCGAGGGTGGCGCGCGCATACTCCGAATGGCCGGTGACGAAAATGTTCCGGCAGGTGTGATCGGCCATAATATGCAGTCCGGCCTCCTTAGACTGTGAGAGGATATCCAGCTCGTTTACCTCTTCAACCTCTTCACGCCAAACCTCTGTATTGCGGGAGTGGGGGACGTAAAAGGTATCGTCAAATCCGCGCAGCAGCGGATGCAGAGGCAGTAAGGGGTGATGTGCATAAACGCCGCTGAGCTTCTTTTGCAGCGGATGCTTTTGAATGCCGTAATGATGATACAGCCCCGCAAACGCTCCCCAGCAGATATGCAGGGTAGAATAAACGTGCGTTTTCGCCCAATCCATGATTGTGCACAGCTCTTTCCAGTAATGCACCTCTTCAAACGGCAGATGCTCAACCGGCGCGCCGGTGATAATCAGGCCGTCGAACCGCTCGTCCCTGATATCGGGATAGGTTTTATAAAACGCCAGTAAATGCTCGGCCGAAGTATTCTTGGAAATGTGCGTGGCCGTTTGCAGCAGCTCAATCTCAATTTGCAGCGGCGTGTTGCCGAGCAGGCGGAGCAGTTGGGTCTCAGTCTCGATTTTGGTCGGCATCAGGTTTAAAATGGCGATCCGCAGTGGCCGGATATCCTGATGAAAGGCCCTGTGCTCTGTAATGACAAATACGTTTTCCGACTCCAGCGTTTTGGCCGCCGGAAGCCGGTTGGGTATTTTGATCGGCATTCGTCATTCCTCCGTTTTTCAGGTATCCTTATTATAATAACAGAGTTTTTACCGCGGCGCAACCTTTTTTGACCGTCCTTTTCATCGTTCGGCGAAACCGGTCGTCCGATGACAAAACGACGGTCTTTCGTTTTGTCGAAGCGGCGGGGTTTTGCATACTATGAATTGTACAGCTTTCCGTATGCTTTATGCCGTCTCAAACGGGAAAATGAGCATCAAGACGTCGGTGGCAGAAAATCCGGTACAACAACACAGAAGTTTAAAGCACAATTTTTGAAAGCCGCGCGCCGTATGATGCAGTTGGTTTGCATGATTTGAAAAGGCGCGGCGTCAGGGAAAGGAATGACTGAAAAATGGAAAAATATTATTTAACAATTGGTTCTGTAACGCATGCCATCATGGGAAGAGACCTGCTGCGCACGCGGAAAATTACGGCGAAGGTTGTAAAAACACCGCCTGGTATGGATAAAAAAGGCTGTGGTTACAGTCTTTTGGTGCAGGGGGACGCGAGCCGTGAGGCCGTGCAGGTTCTTGAAAACGGCGGCATCGCAGTTACAGGCGTATACAGAGGAAGATTTTAATGATATATCTTGACAACGCGGCAACAACCTATCCCAAACCGCCGGCGGTCCGGAGGGCCGTCGGCGAAAGCTTTACCGAATATTTTGCCAATCCCGGCAGGGGAGGCTATGACGCTTCGGAGAAATGTGCCGAAGCGGTTTTCTCCTGCCGGGCGAAGCTCGGGGAATTGTTCGGCTGCCCGGCCGACCGGGTGGTTTTTACCCACAACTGCACGACCGCCCTGAACATCTCTCTGAAAGGGCTGCTGAAACCGGGCGATCATGTGATCTGCTCCTCGCTTGAGCACAACGCGGTTATGCGGCCGCTGTTTGCCCTGCATCAAACCGGCGTGGAGGTGGATGTGGCGGAAGTCATTTTCGGCGATATGGAGGCCACTGTCCGCTCCTTCCGCAATCTTATCCGAAAGAATACCCGGATGATTGTCTGTACCCACGCGTCCAATCTGCTTGGCACGATTTTTCCCATTACCGAGATCGGCACGCTTTGTCATGAGAACGGTCTTTTATTTGTGGTCGACGCGGCGCAGTCGGCCGGCATTCTGGACATAGATATGCAGAGGATGCAGATCGACTATCTTTGTATAGCGGGGCACAAGGGTCTGTATGCCCCGATGGGGATCGGCGTCCTGCTGTGCAGGGGAGACTGTCCGAGGCCGCTGATCCTGGGCGGAACCGGTACCAACTCCCGCAGTATGGAGCAGCCGGACGATCTGCCCGAGCGGCTGGAAAGCGGTACAGTCACCCTGCCAGGTATTCTGGGGCTTTCGGCCGGCGTCGATTTTGTCCGGCAGAAAACGCCCGAGCGGATTTACAGTCACGAGCTGGCTCTGATGCAGAAGGCCTATCGCGGGCTGGAGGGAATGCGGTCGGTCATGCTGTATACCGCCCTGCCCGAAAAGGGGCTTTCGGTTCCGGTCATGCCGTTCAACATTGCCGGCCTCTCGAGCGAGGAAACGGCCGCATTCCTCGGAGAAAACGGCATCGCGGTGCGGGCGGGGATGCACTGTGCCCCCTCCGCTCACAAGCGGATCGGTACGCTGGACATCGGCGCGGTGCGTATCGCGCCCTCCGCATTTACTTCACCGGAAGATATAAATAAACTGTTAAATGTTTTGGAAAGGCTGAATCAAAAGCAAAAATACGCCAGAAAGTATTGAAAATCGGCGCCGATGTGGTATTATATTATTATGTATAAACAAAATCCACCTTTCCGGATTTTAAATCCTGATACGTTTTAACCAATACAGGGGATTTGCAAATTGAAATAAGGATGGGCTTTATGGGCGCTTTTTTCAGTAATATTTCCAGTTTTTTCTATACCCTGTGGAATCAGATCGTCGGTGTTATCCTGACTTCGAATCCGGTTGATCTGATTGATATTGCGGTCATCGCTTTTATCATCTACAAGGGAATCCAAATGATTCGGGAGACCCGCGCGCAGCAGCTTCTCAAGGGCATCGCGCTGCTGCTTGCGGTGTATATTCTTGCGCGGTGGTTGGGAATGGCTTCGCTGTCCTGGCTGCTCAATAAGGTGTTCAATTACGCCATCATCGCGGTGGCCATCATTTTTCAGCCCGAGATCCGGCGTGCGCTCGAGCATATGGGCCGCAGCAACTTTTTCCGCCGCGGCGGCTCCAACGTTTTCGAGAGCGAGACGGTCGAGTATTGCATCGATCAGGTTTGCCGGGCGGCGCAGGATATGCAGGACAAAAAAATCGGCGCGCTGATTGCATTCGAGCGGCAGACCCCGTTGGGGGAGATTTGCGCCACCGGAACCGAGGTGGACGCCGAGGCATCGGAGGCGCTGATCAGCAATGTGTTTTATCCGAAATCTCCGCTGCATGACGGCGGTATGGTGATTCGGGACGGCCGGGTCTTTGCCGCCGGCTGCATTTTCCCCCTGACCGCCACCGACATCGGGCAGGAGATGGGCACCCGCCACCGCGCCGCTGTCGGGATGAGTGAAAACTCCGACAGCGTCGTCGTCGTCGTTTCGGAGGAGACGGGAATTATCTCGATTGCGGATGGCGGCGCGATTACCCGGGGGTACAACGGCCTCACCCTCAAGCAGAAGCTGGGCGAGCTTTTGATCACCGAGCCGGCGGAGGAACAGAACAAGAGCATTCTGAACCGCATCAAAAATATTGCCGGCGGGAACAAATCTGAAAAATAAACCTACGGAACGGGGGACTTTGTCCTCCGGCATTTTCCGGTGTGAAAGAACCAAGCTTCAGGTCTGTCCTGAAGGAGGGGGAAAGTAATGAGCGAACCGAAACGAAAGCTCAGCCTCAGCCGGCTGATTAACAATAACAAGGCCATCCTGATTTTTTCGATTATCATTGCTGTGATTTTCTGGCTGACCATTAAGATTGGACAGAATACGACGACCATCCGCACGATTACGGATATTACGGTCAACATCACGACCGAGGATACGGCGGTCGGCGCGCTGGGGCTGGATGTGATCAGCGGCGGAACAAATCAGAAGGTCAACGTCCGGGTGCAGGGGCCAAGCTATGTGGTCAACGCCCTGACCTCGTCGGATATTCTGGTGACTGCCTCTATGTCGGATGTGACCGCGGCCGGAACCTATCGCCTGCCGCTGGTCGCGACTAAGAACGGCACGACCCTGACCGATTACACCATTCTCAGTGTTACGCCCTCCGAGTTGGAGGTTACCTTCGACAACATCTCGACCAAGAGCTTCACGCCGGTCGCCTACGCCGAAGGTGCCAAGGCAACAGAGGGCCTGATCGCCGAGTCGGCGGTGATCACCGACACGGCCTATTCTACAATAGAGATCAGCGGCCCGGCCACCGAACTGCAAAAAATCGCCTCGGTACAGGCCTACGCCATGGTGAACAAGACCCTCTCTGCGACCGAGAGCTTTGACGCGGTTATCCGCCTGCTGGATGAGGAGGGCAATCAAATTGATCAGACCCCCTTCACCATGGGCTATCAGACGTTGAAGATCACGGTTCCGATCTATAAGTCCAAGCAACTGAATATTGTGCCGACCTTTACCAATCTGCCGCCTGATTACACTGCGTCGACCGTGCCCTATACCCTCAGCGCAACGACGGTCAACGTCATCGGCCCGCCGGAGGTTATCGACAATCTTACCCAGATTGAGCTGACTCCGATCGATTTTGATAATGTTTCGCCCGGTTCGCTCTCCTTTACCTGCCAGCTCAGCTTGCCGAACGCGGTCAAGGATGTTGAGAATCTTGGCAGCGTTGAGGTTACGCTGGGACTCGGTAATCTGACCACCGCGCGATTTACGGTATCGACGGTCAACTGCATCAATCTGGATTCGCCGAATCTTACGGCCACCGCGACCCAAAATATCCGTAATGTCGAGTTGTGCGGCGACGCGGCGGTCATCGCCTCTATTCAGGAGGGCAATATTTACGCCGAGGTGGATCTCTCCGGCAAGGCCAGCGGGGAGTACAACGTCCTTGCCAACATTAAGGTAGGCGGCGTGGGCAATGTGTGGCAGGTCGGCACCTACAGCGTGCTGGTCACCATATCCTGATTTCAGCGCAGCCGGGCCGGATTCGACCCGGCTGCTTTTCCTTTCTCACCGAAACCGGTCCTTTGCCATACAATGTGGTAAACGGCTGGAATACGGACGCTTTTGAGACTGTTCCGGCCGGTGAAAGAGAGGTCTGGAAATGATGGCGGAGATGTTTTACAGCGCGTTTATCCTGATTTTTGCTTTATACGGCGCGGTGTGCCTGTCACGCAGGTTGTATCTGCATTTTCTCTTTCCTAAGGGGAAGGCGCCGGCCTACCTGCTGGTTCCTCTGCGGGGGGAGGCCTGCGAGCAACCGCTGCGTGCCGCGATTGCCCTTGCGAAGGACGGCGCGTGCGGCCGGCTGCGCGGCGTGGTGGCGGTTGACCTTGGACTGGACGCGGCGGGACGAAAAATTGTGGAAACCATGCAGTCGGAAAACGAGCCGGTGACCCTGCTCTCGTCCGAGGGGATTTCCGGCGATTTACAAACCAAATTACAGGAAGTTTTGGAGTAACAGCCTTGATGTATGACGAAAGAAAGGCGGCCGAACCGCTTCGAATTTACGGCACGGTCGAACATATCACATTTCGCAATCCCGACAACGGTTTCACGGTGATGGAGGTGTTGTGCGAGGGTGAGCCGTTGACCGTTGTGGCGGTTACGGCCGATGTCGCGCCGGGAGAGGAACTGGAACTGACCGGCCGGTACGATACCCACGCGACTTACGGGCGGCAGTTCCGGGCCGACCGGATCATCCGCACTATGCCGAGCGGCGCGGCGGCTATTCTGAAATACCTCTCGGCCGGCGCGGTCCGGGGAATCGGGCCGGCCACCGCCCGCCGCCTGGTCGAGCGGTTCGGCGACCGTACGCTGGAGGTGCTGGGCGACGATCCTGACCGTGTGGCGGAGGTAAAAGGCATCACCCGGGCCAAAGCGAAGGAAATCTCGGCCGAGTTTAAAAAGCGCGCTGGTTTTCAGGAGGTTATGCTCTATCTCTCAAAATTCGACGTCTCCCCGGAGGAGGCGATGCGTGCCTATAAAACCTACGGCAAGGCGGCCTGCGACATTATCGGCAGCAATCCCTACGCTCTGTGCGCCGAAGGAATCCGTTTTTCCTTCGAACGGGCGGATGCCATTGCCGAACAGGCGGGGCTGGGAGCGGAGAATCCCCATCGGATCATGGCGGGGATTGAGTATATTCTGCGCCACAACCTCGGCAACGGGCACACCTGCCTGCCGCGCGCGAAACTGATCGCCGTGGCGAAGGCGCTGCTCGGCGCCGACGGGGACTTGATCGAGGATTACTGCGACGAGTTGATTGAGACCAGGCGCCTGATCTGTGAGAGGTTTGAGGAGGAGGAATTCCTCTTCCTGCCGGAATGGCACCGGGCGGAGCATTTCGCCGCCGCGCGGCTGGCGGTTATGCTGAGCTTTCCGCCGAGCGGAGCCGGCGCGGCCGAAGCGGAGATTGACCGAACCGAGGTTGAGCTGGGCATCCGGTATGCCGACCGTCAGCGGGAGGCGATTTTGGCCGCTTTGCAAAAGGGCGTGCTGATTCTGACCGGCGGCCCGGGCACGGGAAAGACCACCACTCTCAACGCCATCCTCCGGCTGATGCAGCGCCGCGGGCTGGAGGTTGCGCTGACCGCGCCCACCGGCCGGGCCGCCAAGCGGATGAGCGAGGTCACCGGCTGCGAGGCCAAGACCATTCACCGTCTGCTGGAGGCCGAATGGGGCGCGGGGGATATTCTCACCTTCGCCCGGAATGAGCGCAATCCACTCGACGTCGACGCGGTTGTGGTGGACGAGCTGTCGATGGTCGACGCCGGTATTTTTGAGCATTTGCTGCGATCCATGCGGTTGGGCTGCCGTTTGATTATGGTCGGGGACAGCGACCAGCTTCCAAGCGTGGGGGCGGGAAACGTCCTGCATGACCTGATCGATTCCGGCCTGGTGCCCTCCGTGCGGCTGGACGAGGTTTTTCGTCAGGCGATGGAAAGCCTGATCGTCACGAACGCCCACGATATTGTCGCCGGCCGGATGCCGGTGCTGGATTCCAACACGGCTGATTTTTTCATGCTGCGGGAGGAGAGGCCCTATCTTGCGGCCGAAAAGGTGGTCGATCTCTGCGTCCGGCGGTTGCCGGCGGCCTATGGATACTCTTCGGTTGGGGATATTCAGGTGCTTTGCCCCTCCCGCAAGATGGAGCTGGGCAGCGTGAATCTGAACAATCTTTTGCAGGCGCGTCTCAACCCGCCGGACAGGGAGAAGGCGGAGGTGAAGCACCGTGGTTTCCTCCTTCGTGAGGGGGATAAGGTCATGCAGATCAAGAACAATTATGACATTGCCTGGACCCGGGACAACGGGGAAATCGGAAGCGGCGTCTTTAACGGCGACGTCGGAATTTTAGAGGTGGTGTCGGCCTCGGCCGGGAGTTTATCGGTACGGTTTGACGACCGTGTCGCCGTCTATACCGGAGAGGAGCTGGATCAGCTTGAGCTGGCGTACGCCGTCACTATCCACAAAAGCCAGGGAAGCGAGTTTCCCTGCGTGATCCTGCCGGTGCTGGACGTGCCCTCCAAACTGCGGTACCGCAACCTTCTTTATACCGGGGTGACCCGGGCGAAAGAGCGGCTGGTGCTGGTTGGTTCGCCCGCCGTTGTGGCTGAGATGGTGGAAAATAATCGTCGTTCCCTGCGTTATACCGGACTGTCGCCTCTGCTGGCCGCCGCGATGGGGGAGGGGGAACAGGCGCCGCCCCGTGTCACCGGGGCTGAAGCGGAGAATGGACGGTAGCTTGCGCGTTTTGCGCAGGAAAGGACGGAGAAAGCTGTGAAAATAATCGAAAATTTTGCGGCGCTGTTCTTTCCGCACCGGTGCGTTGCCTGTGGAAAGGTGATGGAGAATGACGGCTTTTGTTCCGGCTGTGCCGGGCGGGTCGCGCGGGTGTCGGCATTGCTTCCGCGCGGGAAATATACCGATGGGCTGGCCGCGCCCTTTTTCTACACCGGGCCGGTGCGGCAGGGGTTGCTCAATATGAAGTATTACCGCCGCCGGGACAACACCCGCTATTTTGGCGGGGAGATTGCTGCGGCTGTTCGGGCGCTTGGGTTGTCCTGCGACGGCGTTTGTTTTGTGCCGATGGGGGCAAAATCTCAAAAAACGCGCGGCTTTAATCAATCGGAACGGCTGGCGGCGCGGGTGGGTGAAATCCTCGGCCTGCCGGTGCTGCCGGCCGGGCTGGTCAAATGTCGGGAGAGCCGGCCACAGCACCGGCTTTCGTCTGCCGCGCGGCGGGAGAATATTTCGGGTTGCTTTGCCGTATGGGACGATGTGCGCGGACGGCGAATCCTGCTGATTGACGATATCAAAACAACCGGCGCCACACTGGAGGAGTGCGCCCGCATCCTCAAGACGGCCGGTGCGGCAGAAGTCGTCGGCGCCGTGGCTGCGGTGAATCAAAAAACTTTCTTGTAATCCTTTGGCAGTTGGGATATAATAATGTTGAAACAGATGTTTCGGTTGGAAAAATTTTCTGCGCCGTCTGGCGGCTCGTTTGTTTAAAGAATTGAGGAAATAAAGTAGTGTTTACAGATATCGGAATTGATTTGGGTACTTATAAAACCGTTATCATGGCGGGGCAGAAGCTTGTGTTGGAGGAACCGACGGCCGCCGCCGTGGACAGTGAAACCGGCAAGCCCCTCTTTTTCGGCAAGGCGGCCTTTGATCTGGCCGGTCGGACCGATCAGGATATTACTGTGGTTCGTCCCATCAAGCACGGCGTGGTATCGGATATGGAGCTTGCTGTGCTGATGCTGAAGTTTTTTTTGCGCAAGGCGTTTGGCAACCGGATCGTCAAGCCTCGCGTTGCGATCACCGCGCCGGGCAGCGCGACCGCAGTGGAGCAGCGTTCGGCCGCCCAGATTGTGGAAGAAGCCGGCGGCCGCGACGTCCGCGTGGTGGAGACGGCCACGGCGGCGGCGATCGGCCTCGGCCTGAACTTCACCATGCCGCACGGCAGCATGATTGTAGATCTCGGCGCCGGGACAACCGATATTGCGGTGACCTCGATGGGGGGTGTGGCCGAGTGTGTGACCATTCCAACGGCGTCGGATGATTATGACGAGGCGATCGTCAAATTCATCCGGCAGGAGTATAATATGCTGATTGGTCCGCACACGGCTGAAAAGATTAAAATGCAGATCGGTGCGGCCTACCGCCGGTCGGTGCCGCTGACCATGCGGGCTGGCGGAATAGACCTGGTAACGGGTATGCCAAAATCCTTTTCGGTCACCTCGGATCAGATTTACACGGCGACATCTTCTGTGACAGAGGCGATCGGCGCCGCCGTGGCTGAGGTGCTGGAGCGCACGCTGCCCGACCTTGCCGCCGATATATGTGAGGACGGCATCCGCCTGATAGGCGGGGGTGCGGCGCTTTTCGGGATGGGAGAGTATCTGTGCGAGCGAACCGGCGTGTCGGCCGCCCCGGCGGAGGATCATACGCATGTTGTTGCCAAGGGCGTCGGTATCGCGGTGCGCAACCCAAATTTGCTGCGCGCCTCGGATTATGAATACCGTACCCGCAAGAATCTTTATTCGGACGAGTCGTAGCCGCACAGTGATATTTTGCTTTTGTTTTGGCAAAATAATGACAGTTGATTTTATTCCGGCGTGTTTTGTGCCTGGGCGTTTTTCGATCCGGCCGCCACGTTCCGCGAAATAAAAAATAAAAAACGGAGGTAATTACAATGGATTTTAAGACGAGCAAAACCTATACCAATCTCATGACTGCGTTTGCAGGTGAGTCGCAGGCCAGAAATAAGTACACCTATTACGCTTCTGCCGCCAAGAAAGAGGGATACAACCAGATTTCGGCGATTTTTGAAGAAACGGCCGGCAATGAGAAGGAGCATGCCAAGCTCTGGTTTAAGCTGCTGCACGACGGCAGTGTGCCCGGCACGGCCGAAAACCTGAAAGATGCCGCTGACGGTGAAAATTACGAGTGGACCGAGATGTACCGGGAGTTTGCCGAAGTAGCGAAGGAAGAGGGCTTTAACGAGATCGCAGCCATGTTCGCCATGGTCGGCAAGGTCGAGCAAGAGCATGAGGAGCGGTATCGCAAGCTGCTTGCCAATGTTGAAAAGGGCATCGTCTTCAAGCGGGATGGTGTTGTTCTCTGGAAATGCCGTAATTGCGGATATATCCACGCCGCGGCTGAAGCGCCGGAGGTTTGTCCGGCCTGCAAGCATCCTCAGGCGTTCTTCGAACTTAAGGCGGAGAATTATTAAGCTTTTCTTCATATGTTTGCCTAAAGCGAGGTATCCTAAGGCGGATACCTCGCTTTTTTTATTTTATCCCCCAAAAACCGACTTGTAACTTTCCTCAAACCGTATTACCATAACTTACATTTGAAAAGGCGGTATGGCCTGTGTTAGAATGGCCATAGCCGATATGGCAAAACAGGAGGTAGTTATGAAAAAAATATTGATCGGCTTATTTGCTTTTTTGATGTTGGCGGGGACCGTGTCTATAGGTGCCGCCGCATCCGATACGGTGACACACACGGTCGTCCGCGGAGACACGCTTTGGAAAATTGCGGTGAAATATCAGGTCGGCGTAAGTGAGATTATTGACGCCAATCCGCAGTTTTCCAATCCCGATCTGATTTATCCCGGACAGAAGGTGTATATACCGACGCTGGACTCGACCGTGGCGTCTTATGAGCAACAAGTAGTTGACCTTGTGAATGAGATCCGGGTGCAAAACGGGCTGAAAAAGCTGACGGTTAACTGGGAGCTGAGCCGTGTGGCGAGATATAAGTCGCAGGATATGCATGACAACAAATATTTTTCGCACACCAGCCCGGTATACGGCTCACCTTTTACCATGATTAAGAATTTTGGGATTTCATACCGCACAGCCGGTGAAAACATTGCCAAAGGATATCAAACTCCGCAGGCGGTAGTGAACGGATGGATGAATTCCAGCGGCCATAGAGCCAATATCCTCAATGCATCCTATACGCAGATCGGTGTAGGATATGTGAAAGACGGGCATTACTGGACCCAGATGTTTATTGGATGATTGAAATTGCGTTTCTTTTTCGTCCAATGAACCGTTGATTGAAAGAAGCCTGGTTCGGCAAACACAAATGGCCCGGAAAGTTCGACGCACGGACCTTCCGGGCTTTTTTATTTTGTCTTTATATCGCAGAAGGTTGTCTCCGCGCCTTTAAGCTGCATGAAAATCCCCATGGGATTTTCGACCTGCCTTGGCATGGGTCCCTCAGCCGGAAGCGAAAAGAAAAAGCACCATCCTCTGGATGATGCTTTTTCTTTTGGCAGGGGCTATGAAAAAGATATAATTGCCGATTTCGCATATGGATTTGAACTCTTACTGTTGCTTATTGCTCTTTGCAGTATTTATGGATGCGATTAAAATTCGTTTGATTTCAAGACAGTCATCGAGCAAGGATTTGCTCATTTTATCGTCTATATATTCAGACATAAAAAGTAACTTAATCCAATATTCTGATTCAGCGGTTTCCTTTAATGCAATATGCATTTTAGAAATGAAATCAGCTTTACTTTGACCGTAGTTTGCTTCATTTATATTTGCACCTATGCTTGTGCCGCTACGAACAATCTGTTTTGAAATTACTGTTTCCTTTTTGTTTTTAATTAAATGTTGATGTAATTTTACTATTCTTGCAGCAAAAGCAATAGATTTATCTATAAGCAAATTTTCTTTCATTTAAGATATCGCCTCTTTATTGTATTATAGCAGAAACGATAACATAAATCAATTATTCATCAGCGTAAGCGGCTTCATTATTCAATCTTCATTACGAAAATCCTGTCTGATGAATGATGAATATTGAATAATGAAAAATGAATAATACAAAACGAAAACCCTGCCGACAACAGCCGACAGGGTTTTCGTTTTGGCAGGGGCAGAAGGACTCGAACCCTCGGCACGTGGTTTTGGAGACCACTGCTCTACCATCTGAGCTATACCCCTGTATGTAATTCTGCGGAAAATTGGTGGGCCATCAGGGACTCGAACCCCGGACCGACCGGTTATGAGCCGGTTGCTCTAACCAACTGAGCTAATGGCCCATGCCTTAAAACCGCGAGATTTATTATACCATACTTTGCAAAAATGTCAATATGAAAATCCGGCGGACAACGTATTTTTTCTGGCGCGGAACAGAGAGGCTTTGTCGGATTGGCCGATCGGGGGAATCCGGCGTGTGCAGGGGTGTCGGATGTGCTGAATAGGTAGAACGAAGCGGAAGGAAAAAGCATCCGAACAAGAAAGAATCCGCGCATCAATATTTAAAATGTCAAAAATTTATAATAATCAGACAAATTTTTCGTGCACAAAGCGGCCATGGGGTGTTATGATAAACAATATACAGAAAACGGCAAATGTATATTTAAAAGGGAGGCTTTTGTATCATGAGACGAAAATTCAAGTCTGCTGCGGCGCTTTTCCTTGCACTTTTGCTTGCTTTTTCCATGACGGCCGGCGCCACGCTGGAGGATTTTATCCCTACGGCGGATGAAGAATATCTGCACCTGATGTCCTTTAACCTGCGCTATGACACAACCAGCCACGGGGCCATGTCCACTTCGGTCAGAGGGCCTCATCTGCTTTCGCTGATTGCGGGATACGACGTCGACTCGGTCGGATTTCAGGAGGCGACCAACGATTGGATGCGTTATCTGCGGCCGGAGATGGAAAAGCTGGGCTACGGATATGTTGGAGTGGGTCGGGACAGCGGCACCGACGATGTGAATGCGACCGGAACCGGCAATGAATTTTCTCCGGTTTTCTATAAAACGGAAAAATATCGTCTGATTGAGGGGGATACCTTCTGGCTGTCCGAAACGCCTGACCAGAAATCCGGCACGGCGTGGAATGCCTCGAACACCCGGATCTGCACCTACGCCGTGCTGGAGAACCGGGAAACGGGGGAGAGATACATCCACTTCAACACCCATCTGGATCATGTCAGCGACCTGGCAAAAGAGAACGGCATCCGCATTATTACCGCCCGTATTGCGCGGGTCAGTGAAACATACGGAAACATACCTTCGGTTGCCACCGGCGATTACAACTCGCTGGAGGAGAGCACCGTCCACAACGTGATGACCAGTGTGATGGATGATTCCAAATCCATTGCAAAATCCATCGTTGTCGGGGGAAAGACCTTTTCGGAATATCAGAACCCCGACGCCTGGGAATCGGGCAATCTCGGTGAGATCAATTCTACCCCCAATGTAGATTATACCAAAAGCCCGATCGACTTCATCTTCCTGACCAAGGGAATGTTTGAGGTGAACCAGTACACGGTCGTCAACGATATGTTTACCTTTGATTATAATGGAACGACCTATCACAATCATCCCTGCTCTGATCACTTCGGCGTATATTGCGAGGCCAAGCCGATTACGGACGCCGTTCCGCAGCATTCGGCGGAGGGGATTACCGATATTCCGGCCAATCAGTATGTCAGTGGCAAAGCGACGCCGAGCGCGGCGACCCTCTCTGTGCTGGAGGGGCTTGAAAACCTGGCTTGGTCAGCAGAGGTTTCCTCCAATTTGCTGGCAGAATCCGGGGCGGGGAAGACGGTTGACCTGCAACTTGCCTCCGGCAAATACAGCGGCCGCGTGTTTTGGGAGGTAACATTTGAGCTGGATGGCCTCACCAACCTTTCGACGGTTGCCTTTGCGGCCGGAGAGGCGGATACTCTGCCCGGTTCGGTAGAGATTTTGGGGAGCGCGGACGGCGCATCCTGGAACACCATCGGCGATATTGTCAGGCCGGTGGTAAGCGGTGATACCTATACAGTCTTAAATGCTTTGGAAGGAGTGCGGTATGTCAAGCTGGTGATGGCCGACGCGCCGTCCTCCGCCGTGCTGCAAAATATCCGCCTGTATGGTTTTTGCGCGGACACGGTCCGAAAGATAGACAATGCGGCCGAGGTGACCGTGCTGGCCGGTCCGCGTTTCGGTGAAAGCAATAGCGAGGGTGTGGAAAAAGCGTTCGACGGCAAAGGGGACACAAAGCTGTATTCCAAACCGGCTATCAGTACGGACGACATTGTCTGGAAGGTCGACGCCGGCCCGGTGGAGGCACTGCGCTACGGCCTGACCACGGGTGGGGACACAGCACAGTACACCAATCGAAACCCGACCGACTGGGTTCTCTACGGCTCGTCGGACGGGGAGGACTGGTCGGTGATCGACGCCAAGGCCGGATGCACCGATCTGCCCAAGTCGAACAGCACGGAGATTCTTTTTGATATTGCACAGCCTGTCGCCTATACTTATTATAAATTACATATTGACTATGATAAGATTCCGGCCGAAGCCGGCGAGCACAAGATGCAGCTTTCGGAAATTTCTCTGTACATCGACAGTGGGAAACCGCTCCCGACTGATGAAACGCTTTATACAGTGCGCAGCGTGCTGGATGAAGCGCCCGCCCTTTCGGTTGAGGCAGGAACACCGGCGACTGCTCTCTCTCTGCCTGAAACAGTACAAGTCGTACTCAGCAGCGGGGTAGAGGTTAACTGTCCGGTCGTCTGGGACACCTCCACTTATCTGCCCGATAAGTCCGAAGAGCAACGGCTGATCGGCAGCCTGCTTCTGACGGGGAGCGGCTGGCTCAATCCCGAGGACATTGTGGTCACGGCGACTGTGCGGGTGAACACGGGGGAGGAGACCTCACTTCCCGGCGACCTGGATGACAACGGGATACTGACTGTCTCTGATGTTGTTGAACTGCGGAGCGTCATCATTGCGGGAAATCCGACCGCGCGGCAGGTTGTGTGCGGTGATCTGGACGGCGACGGTTTGCTCACCGTCTCTGATGTTGTTGAACTGCGCAGCCGGATTGTCTCCGGATAAACCGGCTGCCGGACGCGGAACGTTCCGACCCGGGACAGAAGGACATCAAGAAAAGCAGGAACGGGAGATATTCCGTTCCTGCTTTTGCATGAAAATCCAAATTGTGCAGAAGACCTACCATACGGTATCGCCTGTTTTGCTTTGCGGTCAGAAATCTAAACGGCGCGGCGTACCCTCATCATCCGCGGCGGCCGGGGCTTGGTGCGCCGCGTCGTAACGAAGTCCGGTTTTCCGCCGCCGAACGCGGGCGCTGTAAATATAGAAACCGACAGCCAGCGCGGAAGCCAGCACCCAGCCGACCGGCCAGGAGATCCAGATACCAACCACGCCGAGAGAGGCTGAGAGAACAAACGCCAGCACGACCCGTGTGATCAGATCCGAGAAGGTTGAGATCATAAAGAGCACCACATTCCCCGCACCGCGCAGCACGCCGTCCGCGATCAGCTTGATCCCCACCGCAAAATAAAAGGGGGAGATGATTCGCAAAAATTCCACGCCGACCGAAAGGGCCGTCTCGCTCTCCGACGTCATGAAGAGGCCGACCATGCTGCGCCCGGCGAAAACGAAGAGCAGGCAAAAGGGAAGCGCGAAGCAGAGAATCATCAGGTTGCCGGCGCGATACCCGCGGGAAACGCGGTCGTTTTTTTTGGCGCCGATATTCTGTGCGGTGAAACTGGACAGACCGTTCGACATGGTGGTGAAAGCGGTAATGGCGAAGGTGTTGAGTTTGATGGCTGCCGAATATCCTGCGATGACCGAGGAGCCGTAGCTGTTGATAATCCCTTGGATGAATAGGTTGCCTACCGAGACGAAGCTCTGCTGCAAAATACTGGGGATCGCCATTTTCCCGATTCGGCCGAGCATGGGCAGGGAAAAACGCTTTGCCTTTCCGCTGTCCTGAATTTTGGTGATCCGCCTCAGCAGGGTAAAAAAAGCCAGTAGGCAAGCTGCACCTTGCGCCAAAAAAGTGGCCCAGGCCACACCGGCCACGCCCCAGTGAAAGACGGCGACGAACAATAGGTCAAGCAGAATGTTGCAAACAGAAGAACCAATCAGAAAACAGAGCGGCGTGTTAGAATCACCCAACGACTGAAACACGCCGGTGCATACATTGTACAGAAATAGGAACAGAAAACCGCCGGTATAAATGCGCAGATAGAGCGCCGCATCGGCAAAAATGTTGGCCGGCGTCTGTATCATCCGCATCATGGGGGAGGTCAGCACAACTCCGGCGACGGTCAAAATCCCTGATAAAACGAAAGCGGAAATCAGAGTGGTGGAGATGGCCGTTTTCATC
This sequence comes from Candidatus Howiella sp., assembly GCA_050946935.1. GTDB lineage: Bacteria > Bacillota > Clostridia > Oscillospirales > Acutalibacteraceae > UQRS01. Next base: position 6,174 of record JBMNVR010000019.1, on the reverse strand, counting down.
TCGTCCATTCGCTTGGCGCCAAAAAGATTGGAGATAACGACCGAGCAACCGATGTTGCAGCCGACGGCGATCGCCATAAAAATCATCGTAATCGGATAGGAGGCGCCCACCGCCGCCAGCGCGTCCTCCCCGGCAAAGCGGCCGGCGATCAGGCTGTCGGCCATGTTGTAAAACTGCTGAAAGGCAACGCTGACAAACATGGGCAGCGTAAAACGCAAAAGCGTCCGTTCGGGATTCCCGATGGTTAAATCTTTTGTCATAGTGTATGATAAACCTGAACTTTCTCTGTAAAATGGCTGCGGCTGTGCGGGTTCAAAACGCAGAAAACCGTATGATATTATCATTATACTACTTCGCGCCGCCGATTGCAAAACGGCCGGGCGCAAAAATCTCACCAAACTTTTGCGCCGGGAGACCGGCTTTTTTGTGTGCCGGCGCCGCCCTGGCGAGGTGCCTCTATCCAATAAAACCACCCCGTCCTTTCGTTGCAGAAAGAACGGGGTGGTTTATGGTATGAGAATGCGGTCTTGCGCGAAAGATTAGTCCAGATCCTCCGGCAGAGAGGTGGTATCCGGCTCCGAGGTGTTGGGCGCCGATTCGTCGCCGGAGGAGCTCGTCTCGCTTGAAACAGCCGCGGAGGAAGCGGAAGAAACTTCGCTCGTTGCGGAGGAGGTGTGACTGCTCGTCCGGCTGGTTGTTTGGGTATCGCCGCCGGAATAGGAAGAATTTACTCCGCTCGGCTTACTGCTCGCCGCATCCAGCAGTTTCCCGCCGTGGGTGGTGCAGGCCGGGCGGTAGCTCGCCTTAAACCAGCCGTAAGCGGTGGAGGAGCAATTGTCGGTAGCGGCCATGCCGCTTGCCGTGCAGTAACGGCCGTATACGACCGCGTTGCTTTGCGGAAAATCCTTGTATTCCAATCCGGTGTTGATCTGGCTCATGACCTTTTTCCAGACGGTCAGAGCCGGGTTGCCGCTGACATTCAGCGTGTAGGGCGTATCAAATCCATACCAGCACGCGGCGATGTAGTAGGGTGAGCCGCCGACAAACCAACGGTCGTTGTTGTCAGAGGTGGTACCTGTTTTCCCGTACAGCGGCAGGCTGCCGAACTGAGCGGCCGTACCGGTGCCGCTGCCGCCGTAGATAACGTTTTGCAGCAGCTTATTCATGATGTTGGCGGTGTCCTCACCGATGGCGACGGTGGGCTTGGAAGGCTCCAGCACCACTTCATCATATTGGTCGGTGATTTTGGTATAGGTGGTGGGCTTGTAATATTTTCCCAGATTGCCGAAGGTTGCGAAGGCAGCTGTCAGCTCGGTCGGGGTGATTCCCTTGTAGCTGCCGCCCAGCGCCAGCGAACCCAGATTAAGATCGTTGACTTCATCCAGGGTTGTGATGCCCATTTTGGATGTCAGGAATTCGAAAGAAGCCTCCAGCGTCAGGTCCTGTAAAATCCGAACCGGCACGGTGTTGATTGACCGTTCCAGCGCGGTTTTGACGTTGGTTGTGCCGATGTACCCGGAATAAGAGTTTTTCGGCCAGCTTTGAAGTCTGCCGCCGATCGTCGTCTGAATCGGCTGATCGGTGACCTTCGAACTGTAGGTAATCAGGTTGGATTCAAGCGCAGGAGCGTAAACAGCGATCGGCTTCATGGTGGAGCCGGGCTGCCTTGCCACATTGTAGGCGCGGTTGAGCTCGCGTACGCCGGTCTTTTGCCCGCGGCCGCCGACGATGCCGACGATGTGCCCCTCGTAATCCATGACGGTCATGGCGGACTGAACCGTCTCGTCCGGGTTTTTCTTGTTCGTCAGCTTGGCAAAGTTGCTGTCCGTGGTGTAGACCGTATCCAGCACCGACTGGATATCCGGATCCAGCGTGCAGTAGATTTTATATCCACCGTTGTAGAAGCGGTTGGAGGCATAGGCCTGATCATATCCATAGGTATCCATCAGATCGTGGATCACGTTGTCGATGACCGTGTCGACAAAATAGGTGTTCGACTCGGTTTCGTTCAGGCTCTCTCGCGAGGCGGTGATGACGACCTCTTCATTCTTGGCCGCCTCATACTCCTCAGCAGTGATCAGACCCTGATCGTACATTTCGAACAGCACGGTCAGACGGCGTTCCTTGTTATCCTCCGGATTTTCGTCCGGGCGATAGCGCTCCGGCTCCTTCGCCATGGCGGCGAGGGTGGCACACTCGGCCACGTCAAGCTCTGATGCGCTTTTGCCGAAATAGTAGTTGGAAGCAACCTCTACCCCGTAGATGCCGTTGGCCAGCGCGATGGTGTTGAGGTAGCATTCGATAATCGTTTCCTTTGTGTAATTGTTCTCGACATAGCGGGCGCGCATGATTTCCCGAATTTTACGCATCGGCCGCTGGTCGTTGTCGCCGGTCAGATTCTTGACCAACTGCTGGGTGATGGTGGATCCGCCCTGGTTCGACGAGTAGAGGTCGAGAAACATGTTCGCGAACGCGGAGATTGTCCGTTTCCAGTCGACGCCGTTGTGGGAGAGAAAACGCTTATCCTCGATCGCGATGTAGGCGTTGATCAGATCCTCCGGCATTTGATCGATGCTGATCCAGATTCGGTTTTGTTCCCCGTGCAGCCGCTGATATTCCACATACTCGCCCGTGTCGCCGCTTTTCACATACAGGGTCGTAGTGAAGTCCATCTTGAGTTCGTTGAGATCGTCATCCAGCGTGTCATCCACAAAGCCAAAGACATAAACTGCAAACGTACCGACAATCAAGCAGCCGGTGATGACAAAAATCAAAAAGATCGAGAGGATGATCCGGCCAACCTTGGCCGCGGGACCGCGCTTTTTTTTCGGCTTTTTGCCACGGCTGCGTCGCGGGGCGGAGCCGTGCCGCGACTCTGTGCCGCGGACGGAGCCGCTGCCTCTTTGTTTATCGGGGGCAGAATTTTTTTTGCCATTTCCGCCTCCGTTCGCAGACTTCCGCCCCGCTTCCTGCCGACCGCGGCTGGCAAAGCTGTTGAGGTCAAAAGACTGCGCATCCATTTCGTTCCGGCTTGGAAACTGAGCTTCATAATCATCCGAATCATGCCGTCGATTGCTCATCTGATGCACCATCTCCTTTCAAGCCTATCGAAAAAATCCGGCGAGGGACACGGCGATTAGGCCGGCGCTCCTACGCGGTTATTCACACGAAAATCGGGCGAACACGCCATTATTATAACATAGAAATCCTAAAAAGTCGTTACAATTTGGTCATTTTTTGAAAAAAATTCCTTGCGGCTTTGTGAATACCGTATAATGCGGCGCTTTAAAGGGGATACTATCCACAAAAATCAGTAAAAGGTGGGCGGCTTTATGCAGTTGTTACCGGCTAAAAAGGGGTTTATCATCGCCTTTTCCGTTTTGGTATTGCTGGCTTTTTGTGCGCTGGCGCTTGTGTTGACCGCGGCGGCAGGAGGGCTTGAACAGGGGCGGCCGGTTGCCGGTTCGCTGTACACGGTTCGATCGGTCGATAACGCGGTCGGTGTTTTTAAAGGAGAGGCGGCCGAGCCGGCCTATTATATTGAAGGGCTGCGCGCCGACTCTCTGCCGCGGCACGACCGGGAACTTCTGTCGGTCGGGATCGAGGTGTATACCGAGGAAGAGCTGATCAAAATTATTGAGGATCTGGAAAGCTGACAGAAAGGCGAGTGTGCAACAGCCTGTCTTTGCCGCCCCCTGGTCGATTTTACCAGGGGACGTTTTTTCTGTTTGTCGCCTCTTTTGTACAGGGTGCGCACGGACTTCGGACATACTATAAAGGAAAAACAAAGGAGATGTGTATCTATGACTGAAAAGGAAATTAAACTGCTGCGGGAGTGCAACCTCGGTTCGAAAATGGCGCTGGATACCCTGCGCCGCGTGTTGGACGACACGAAATCCGACGATCTGAAAGCGTTGATTGAAAAAACCATTGCCTCTCACGAGTCGCTGGGAGAGCGGCTGCATGAGCTTTTGTCCGAAGTGGGGGAGGAGGCGAAGGAACCGAATCTGATGGAGCACAGCAGCGTCGTAATGAGCGTCGGCATGAAACTGATGGTTGAAAACACCGACCGGAAGATTGCCGATCTGCTGATCGACGGAACCAACATGGGAATCAAAAAAATCAAAGGATATCTGAATAAATGGGCCGGAGAGGATGAACGGGTGCGGGAAGTGGCGGAAAAGCTCCTCCGTGTGGAGGAAGAATTTGTCGAGGCGCTGGGGGTCTATCTGTGATGCAGCGGGAACGGAGTCTGCGGGTCGGCCGGCTGAGCTTTTCGCTGGTTTGTGTTTTGGTTTTGTTCGCGGTATGCGGCGCGCGGCTGGCATTTTTGATGCTGCCGGCCGACGCGGCCGCCGCCGCCAGGGAGAGCGCCAGCCTCTCGGTCGAGTTGAATGAGACGCGGGGCAATATCTATGACGCGCGCTTTCTGCCTCTGACCGGCAGCACAGAGCAGTATTACATTGCCGCCGCCCCGACTGAGCAGGCGGCGGTTTCGCTTTCGGCGGCACTGGATGAGGCGACGGCCGAAACCGCCCTCTCCCGGCTGGAGGAGGGGCGCCCGGCCGTTGTGACGTCGGCCGGGCCGTTGGCCGGCGCGGGTCTTACATCGGTTCTGCTGCCGGTGCGGTACAGCGGCCTTGCAGCGCATCTGATCGGGTATCTTGACGGAGAGGGACACGGTGCCTCCGGCATCGAGAAAGACTTTGACGCGCTGTTGTATCGTGGGGAGAGCAACAAGGTACGCTATGCGGTCAGCGCAATCGGAGACATCCTGCCGGGCGTTACGCCGGAAGTTGTTTTGGCCTCCGCCTTTACCGACGGGGTGGTACTGACCATTGATCGGGAAATTCAGCAGATCTGTGAAACGGCGGCCGAAAAAATCGAATCGGGTGCTGTGGTGGTTATGCGGGTCTCCACCGGAGAGGTGGTCAGCATGGTCAGCCGGCCGGATTTTTTGCAGACCGATGTGGCTGCAAGTCTTGACGATGCAGATGCGCCATTTCTCAACCGGGTGCTGACGGCGTATAACGTGGGTTCGGTTTTCAAACCGTTGGTGGCCGCCGCCGCGCTGATGGGCGGCGTGGATGAGAATCTGACGGTCGATTGCACCGGAAGCCTGACGATCGGAGGGCACGCCTTTGCCTGTCATAAGGCCGACGGTCACGGAACGGTCGGCTTTCGGGAGGCGGTGGCCCAGTCCTGCAACTGTTTTTTCTACACCTTGTCAACCTTGGGTAATCCACAATCTCTGCTCGACCTGTGCAAAAAATGCGGGCTGGACAGCCCGATCATGCTCAGCGGCAGCGTGGTCAGCGACGCCGGGACCCTGCCGTCAGCGGAGGATCTGTCCTCTCCCGCGGCGGCGGCCAATCTCGCCATCGGGCAGGGAGACCTGATGCTGACGCCGCTGCACATTGCCGGAATTTACAGTGCGCTGGCAAACGGCGGGGTCGCCAATCTTCCGCGGGTGATCCGGGGCGTGATCGCCGGTGGGAATTTTGTCGGCTATGACGGGGCGGAGAGTTACCGCGTCTGCACCGCCGCCGTGGCGGAGAAGGTTTGCGGTTTTCTGCGCGCGACGGTGGAGGAGGGCACCGGAGCCTCCGCACAGCCGGATAATACCACGGCCGCCGGAAAGACCGCCACGGCCGAGAGCGGGTGGAGCAACGGAGGTCAGGCGGTCGATCAGGCGTGGTTCGCCGGTTTTTTTCCGGCCGAGGAGCCGGCGTACACGGTGGTGGTGCTGAAAGAAAACGGCGCCTCCGGTTCGGCGGACTGCGCGCCGGTGTTCAAGGAAATTGCGGAGGGAATTACCGAGCTTGGGCGGTAGGGTGAGTGGATGCGGCGGGTTTGCTTTGCAAATTTTATTTTGTATCCGTTTATATCCGTATTGCTTGCCATAGATTTTCGCTTTTGTTTTGCATTTCAATAATACAGGCTTTTCATCCAATTCACCCATACACGGGCAACGATCAAAAAACTTTTGACGACCTGTTTCTTGTTCATTTTATTGATGTCTCATTCCTTTTTGAATCTTTCCCCAATGTAGGTTTGTCAATGATAAGTTACAAAGAAGGGAAAAGAGATAAAGCCTGCAAAGGAGAGAGCCAGTTGAGCGGTCTCATAGGGAAGTTATTGTATTGCCTTTGTCTGATGGCAAGCTGAGCAGAG
>JBMNVR010000018.1:0-41614 GCA_050946935.1 Candidatus Howiella sp. | reverse complement strand
GATATCATAGCGGCAAGGTGCCGGTATCGTGCGACCTCCGCTGAATACGCGCGGTTTTCGGAGGAGATGGGTTTGCCGCAGCAGCGCGAGCGCGTCACGGTGGACGTTTCTGTCCGCGTATATGGAGATAGGTGATTGTCTGTTCGCGCAGATCGTAAATATCCGGGATAAGAGAGCCAGGGGCAAAAAGCTTGACAAATCCGAAGCTGAATTTTATCGCAAAAACCGAGATATCATAGATATCAAAAGCCGGTACGAGGATGAGGGGAAAGACATTTTAAGCCAATTGCTGGGCGAAAAATAGGAAAGCCGCCCTGAAAAAGGGCGGCCCGACGGTGAAAATTGTAATTTTATACCCTGAATTTATTCCCGCATTTTTTGCAGACCCAATAGTTTGTGGTTTGCGTTTGCCCGGCACCGGAAAAGCCAAGCGGTCCGAACAGAGCAACCTTGGTAAAGCTTACGCCCTGGCCGCTCGTATCTCCCATAATCACAAGGTCTGTGCTTTTGCAGACGGGGCAATGCATACCGATTTGCGTGCCGGCCTGTTGTAGAGCCGGGTTTCGCATAGCATTAAAATTGATTTTTCCCATAATTTCACCGGAGGTAATATCTTTACACCTAAACTTCATTTCACTGATTCCGGATTTTTCCAGGCAAGCCCTGCACACCCACTCACTGCTTTTGCCTTTGATGATTCCACCGTCCAACCGCCGGAACTGTGTTCCGCATACAGAGCAGATGTGACCATGTGCCGGAGGCCGGGACAGCGGCAGCCCGTGCGCATAATTCTGCATAGACACCTGATTGATCATGGCCTTTATCTGCATAGTGGTGTATGTGTACAGAGAGACCTTAAAAGTGCTTAAACCAGCCCATTTCAGACACTTTTTGCAGACCCACCCGCCAGCCTTGCTTTTTGACATTTTAAGGGATAAAAATGCGTGCTTTGCCCCGCATATGTTACAGGTCAACACGGTCAATCACTCCTTTTATATTATAATACAGTATATTTATAAAATTTTCAATATTAAGTGAAAATTGATTAAGCAGGTGATGATATGGCAGCAGATGGCGCTATACGAATTGATGTGAAGCTCGATACCTCCAAAGCGGATAAGGAACTCGCCAAACTTAAAGAGAAAATTGTCAAGCTGGAGGAGGAGATTTCCTCTCAGGAAGCAAAGAAATCCCCACTTGTGGAGCAGGCGGAAAAGCTGTCGCAGGAATTAAAATCTGCTCGCGCAGAAGCGGAGCGATATAAAGCAGAGTGGTCGACCGGCCAGCTTGGTGCGGACGGGGATTGGTCGAATGCATTGGATAAGGTGCGACAATTGGAGGCGGAATATGCCAGGGTTACGGCGCAGATTGATAAAATTGATTCCAAGCTGATTCCTATGTATTCTACCGTGGAAAAGACGCAATCCAAAGCCGGAGAAATCGCAAAGCAAACCGCGAAAAGCGGGGCGAGCACAGAAAAAATGGGCGCCGCCACGCAAAAGGCTTCCGCCGGGATGGAGCGCTTTTCCAAACGCCTGAAATCCGTTGTGACCAGCGCGCTGGTTTTTACAGTCGTTTCTCAGGTGCTCGCAAAGTTTCGCGAGTGGATGGCGAAGGTAATCAAAACAAACGACGAGGCAAAGGCTGCCGGTGGCATGTTGGGATCAAAACCTATCGGGGGCTCTGTCTCGACGGGGAATAGCCTGGTCTGTTTGAACGGCCGTCGCCGGCCGAAAATGAAACCCGCCCCTCTTTGCCAACCGGCAGAGGGGCGGGAGTTTTTATCTTTTCTCCATCTCTAATATTTTTTCAATCATTTTATTGATATAGCTCGGTGGGGTTCTCTCTCCTATTTCCCACTTTTGCAAAGTTCGTACTGGTATTTCAAATTTTTCTGCGAATTTGCTTTGGCTCATTCCTGTCTCTTTTCTCAGTTCCTTAATTGACATTTTAATTTCTTTTTTCTCCTTTCATGTGGTGGGCGGGTTGTCAAGACATAAACATATTTAATCAAAAAAGTTCTTCAATCTTACCGGTTCTGCTGTTTTCAAAAACGCCGTCCGAAAGTTGCCCTAAAAATTCGTTTTCGCAATCATCGATTGTGTTGCAGGTGATTTTCAAAATTGAATATTCGTTTGTTCCTGTAACATCGCTATTGAGAACTTCAATTATTCTTGTTTTACCATTTTTTGAAAAGTCATAAACATAAAATTTGTTAAAGCTCTCTCTGTCTGTGGCCCTCTGCTCCGTAAACTTTCCAACGTCTTGTTGCTGTCATTTTTCATTCTTTATGGGAATTGGTGTTCCCTTGTTTCTGTCTATATTATACCCCAACAGGGTATGTTTGTCAAGCGTTTTTTAAAAAAATTTTAAAAATAAAAAAATTAAACCTCTATCTATCCAAGACGCGCGATAAGTACGTCCTAAGGAGCGGCACCGCTTTTTTTCGCCTCCTCCAGCGTGTGGGTCAATGCCCGCCCTGCCAGATTCCCGTTCATTTCTATTTGTTACAATGTGCGGACAGAAAAAGCTTCCGAGGCCGGTTTGTAACACCTTGAACCTGTGCAGAAACTTTTCCGTTGCTCCGCCGTTGCTACGGACGGAAGGATTCAAATAATATTTTTCATAATAGCAAACCCGCCGGAAAGCCTTAAAAATCAAGGCTTTCCGACGGGACTGTTTGGTGGAGATAAGCGGGATCGAACCGCTGACCTCTTGAATGCCATTCAAGCGCTCTCCCAGCTGAGCTATACCCCCATATTTGATTGAGCTGAATGTGTCTGAGCGTTTCAGCGAGATATATATTACCATACTCCTTTGCAAAATGCAAGCATAAATTTCAAAGAACGGCGAAAAATTTTTTCCATCCGAAAAATGCGGCGGCAGGCTTTCCTGCATGGCATCCAAAAAACACCGGCGGATATCCATCTTTTTTTCCGTGAAAACCACTTTCCATTCAGGATATGATGTGGTATACTACTATATATTCGACATATCTTGTGCCTCTATGGCTTTTTTCGAGGGAATCGGCCTGCCGCGGGGCCGCAAAACGGAGAGATAGAAAACGAGTAAAAACGAGAGGGTTTTGGGTTTATGACAAGGCAAGAAAGACATCAGCCGGACGATACGATTATCATCGGCCGTAATGCGGTGACCGAGGCGCTGCGCTCCGGCCGGGAGCTGGACAAGCTGTTTATCGCGCACGGCAGTTCGGGTACGGTGCAGGCCATCGTCGCCAAATGTGTTCAACGCGGCGTTGTGGTGAAAGAGGTTCCGCCGGCTAAGCTGGATTTTTTAAGTGGCGGCGGCAATCATCAGGGCGTTGTCCTGATGGCGGCGGCGCACGCCTACGCTACGGTGGAGGATATGCTTCGCCTGGCTGAGGAGCGGGGCGAGCCACCCTTTCTCCTCCTTTGTGATGAGATTGAGGATCCCCACAACCTCGGCGCTATTATCCGCACGGCGGAGGCGGCGGGTGCGCATGGTGTCATTATTCCCAAGCGGCGTGCGGCGACCCTGACTTCCGCCGTGGCCAAGGCGGCCTGCGGCGCGCTGGAATATCTCCCCGTTGCGAAGGTTACCAACCTGGCGGCCGAGATCGACGAACTGAAAGCGCGCGGCCTCTGGATTTACGGGGCCGAGATGGACGGAAGCCCCTGGTGCCAGACCGACTGGGCCGGGCCGGTGGCGCTGGTCATCGGATCGGAGGGCAAGGGTCTCGGCGCACTGGTCCGAAAAAAGTGCGACGGCTTGGTTTCGATGCCCATGCTTGGAAAAATCAACTCCCTGAACGCGTCGGTCGCGGCCGGCATTTTGATGTATGAGGTCGCGCGCCAGCGGCAGGGAATATCCGCTTTTGCAAAACGATAAGGGAGGATTACGGTTATGCGTGGAAAGGATAACGAATTCTCGATTGATACGATTTTGAAGGCCGCGCAGGAGAATGTGCCGGACTCGTCTGGTACGATTCCGGTAGTGTCGCGGCAGCCGGCGCCGCAGTCGCGGGCGCCACACGCCCTCACGCCGGAGGAGGTTGTGTCCGGCCTTGGCGGTGGCGAGCGGGAAACGCCCCGCCCGGTAAAAGCGCCGGAGCCGGAGTTTGTCGTTTTTGAAACGGACATTGATCCCGAAATGGTTGAGCGGCAGACGCCTGTTCGCCGTGATGTTGGAAAATCTGCTGCGCCTGATGTGCCGAGATCCAACCTGATTCATGCGACAAGGGCCTGGACCACTGAGGGAGAGAAGGCGGCTTCGGCAGTTCCGGCCGTGGGCGGGGCTTCGGATGCGCCTGGGCGGCTGCCGGACGGCGAGAGCCTCTATGAACGGATGAGGAAGATTCAGGCGGCGCGGACCGGGGAAAAAGAACCTGTTTCGCCGGTTGACCGGGCCGGGCAGAGCACGCACGCCGCACCGATACATACCGCACCGGCGGAAAAGCCGGCCGCTGTGAAAGTCTCTCCGGCGAGGGCGGGAACAGAGTTAAAAAAAGCCTCCGGCGCGCCCATAAAGTTCGCGGCGGCGGACGCGCCGAAATCCTCTGCCGCCCCGCGCCCGGCCGGAAGCGGTCCGGTTTCCGCCTCCGCCTCGCAAACCCGGCCGAAGCCGGCAGAAAAGCCGGCCGCTATGAGCGTAGAGGAGCTGATTCGCTACGCCGAACAAAAGGCGGAGCGAGAGGCTGAGGAAAAATACGGCCCACGGGTCGTGTCGGCCGGGATGAAACCGGCCGCCTATTTTAAAGAAAAGCTGGGAGAAACCGGCACGCCGGCTCCGGCAGAGGAAAAGCTGGTTCAAACGGCTCCGGCGTCGAAAGTGGCGCCGCCGGAATATACCGGTTCGTTCGCGCCGATTGCCCGTCCGGCGGAAGAGGCAAAACCGGATAGCCCGTCGGTCACCAACAAAACGCCGGACATTTCCTCCGACAGCAGGGAGGGACGTTCTCTGGTTGACGAGTCGCCGGAGGTAGCCTCTTTTTCCAGCGGCGTTTTTTCGCGCCAGACCCTCAAGGTGACGCCGGTCAAGCGTTCCCGGATTTTTATTACGCCGACCGCACCCGGCACCGCTACGCCGGCGACCCGGGTACTGGCGAAGGAGCTGCCGGTTGACGTCGATTTGGTTGATCCGTCGGTTGCGGGGCCGGACACCGGGGATGCGGGAATGCAGCCGGCGCCCTATGCTTCGCAGTACAGTCTGGCCGATTCGGATTTGAACGGGCAGGTTTTCGCCAAGGCGAAGGCCAAGGCTGCCCGCCCGGGTGAGGATGTGGATATTGTCAGCTCGGCTGCCGCGCTCGACGCTGTCGAGGGGAAGACGGTTCCGTTTGACACACTGGATGATTCGTTCGATTTGAATGCCGTTCTCCCTGCTGAGCCGCAATCCTGGGGAAAAAACTCCGATACTGCCGTCGAAAAGCCGAAAAAAATCCGCCTTTTCGGGATAGACGAACCCGAAGAGGGTGAGGAAGAGCTTTTCTCCACCGACGTCATGCCGGAGGAAAATTTGCTCTCCGACTATGAGTCGCCGGACGATCGGGAGGCGGTTGAGGCCGACTTGGCCGCCAAGACGCTTCGGCTTGCCGTGCGCCTTGTGCCAACCGCGGTGCTTTGTGTGCTCCTGTTTCTGCTCTCCACTCCGCTGTGCGACGGGGTCAGGACGGGAAATCCGATTTTGTTCTTTGTCCTCTATTTATTATCGCTGGTAGGCGCGGCTGCGATCAATTTCCCGGTTATGCGGGGACTGGCTTCCCTTGTGACGCTTCAGCCGGACGGGGACAGCCCGGCGGCGCTTGCCGTGACGGCCGGGCTGATTCAGGGGATTGCCGCGGCTTTCTCCGGAGGGGAGGCTGCCGGACTGATGGGGGCGCTCGGCGGGCTTGCGCTGACCTTCAATCTGGTCGGCAAGCTGCTGTCCGTCCGCACGATCCGGGAGAATTTCCGCATCGTTGCAAGCGATCGGCCGAAATCGTCGGCCATCCTCCTCGACAGGGAGGAGGTTACCGCCCCTCTGGCCGGCGGCGCCGTCTTGGGGGAGGCGTTGATCTTCTCTGCCCGGCGGATCGGCCAGCCGAAGGATTTTCTGAAAACCGCTTACCGGAGGGAGCCGTATGAGAGGCTGATCCCGAAGGTAACGCTGCTTGGCCTGATTCTCGCAATCGGGGGCGGCGCGGCCGGATGGATTTTGCAGGGTCAGACGGTTGGGCTGACCGTTTTTGCCGCTGTTTTGTGTGTCTGCTGTCCGCCGGCCGCCGCTCTGCTTTCGGCGCTGCCGATGCGGCTGGCGTCTAAACGGCTGGTTTCCCTGGGGGCGGAGGTGGCCGATTATCGCAGCGCCGAAAGCTTCGGCTATGCCAACGCAGCTACGGTAAATGCGGCCGATCTTTTCCCACACGGGACGGTCAAGCTGTTTAATATGCATATTCTTGCGCCGCACCCGATCGACCAGTCGATTTTGGAGGCGGCCGCGATCCTGAACAAAATTGGCAGTCCGCTGGCTCAGATTTTCGATGACATGATCGCGCCTGATATGCCTCTGCCGGCGGTCGACACCATCGTGTATGAGAATCGGATGGGCGTCTCAGGCTGGATGGGGGAGAAGCGCATTTTCATCGGTAACCGCACGCTGATGGAGACCCACGCCATCCCGCTGCCCTCCCTCGACGTGGACAAGCGGATCCTGCGCAGCGGATATTTTCCGGTTTACCTCGCCAGTACTGAGGGACCGGCTGCCCTCTTCATCGTCGGATATGAGGCGGATGAGGAGGTTTCTTACCAACTGCGGCGGCTGACCGCGACCGGTGTGACGCTGCTTGTCAACACCTGCGACCAGAACATCGGGGAAGAGATGATCTGCGATTACTTCGAACTGTATCCCGATTCGGTACGGGTGCTCTCTCCCCAGAATTCCAAGCTGTACCGGAAAGAGACGGCGCCGGAGGAAACCGGCAGCGCGGCGGCTCTGCTTTGCGGTGATGCGGCCGGCGGCGCGGCGTTGCTGACCGCCTGTATCCGTATAAAAGAGGGATATGCCGCTTCTTTGATCCTGCTGGTGATCGGGATGCTTTTGACACTGGCACTGGTCTTCGGCGCGGTGTTCAGCGGGCAGGCGGCGCTGGTTACGGCACTGATTCTTGGCGGAATACAAATCGTCTGGTCGCTGGTGATTTGTCTGGTATCGCTGATCCGGCGGCCGTGAGCTGTGCATAAATTCGGCGCGGTCGGGGAAAATACAGGATCAAACAAAAACACCGGGGTCGGACAAACCAGCGTCCGATCCCCGGTGTTTTTTACTCTGCTGTTTTTGCTGTGTTTTTTTCAGCTAAATCCGCAGGGTGGATTTTAAGAAGGCCTGCAGCCGTTCCGATTTGGGTGCGCCAAAAACTTCGACCGGCGAACCCTCCTCTTCAATATATCCCTTGTCCATAAAGAGGACACGGTCGGCAACCTCCCGGGCGAAGCCCATCTCGTGGGTGACGACCAGCATGGTCGTGTGCGCCTCGGCCAGATTCTTCATGACCGCCAAAACCTCTCCCGTCAGTTCGGGGTCGAGGGCGCTGGTCGGCTCGTCGAAAAAGAGGATGTCGGGCGACATGGCCAGCGCCCGGGCGATGGATACCCGCTGCTGCTGTCCGCCCGAAAGCTGGCAGGGATAGGCGGCCGCTTTGTCCGAGAGCCCCATCTTCGCAAGCAGGGAGGCCGCTTTTTCCTCTGCCTCGCTGCGGGGAAGGCTCAGTACCTTGATCGGTGCGGCCGTGAGATTTTGCAGAACGCTCATGTGCGGGAACAGGTTAAAGTTCTGAAACACCATGCCGAACCGGCGGGAGATGGCCCGCATTTCCTTTTTTTCGGCATAGCGGGGCTGGCCGTTCTCTGTCTCCACCATAGGATCTCCGGAATAGAGGATGTCCCCGCTGTCGATTTTCTCAAGATTGGCGGCGCAGCGCAGCAGGGTTGATTTGCCCGAGCCGGACGGCCCGATGACCGCCACAACCTCCCCCTTCTCCATCGAGAGGGAGACGTCCTTCAGCACGCTGATCTCTCCAAAGGATTTTTGAATGTGCCGCATTTCCAGCAGTTTCATGTCAGCCGCCCTCCCTTACTTATAATAGCTGAGCTTTTTCTCGATCCGCTCCATCACGAACGCGACCAGCAGATTGAATATGTAGTAGAACAGTCCGGCCGCGACAAAAGCGTACAGGTTGGACTCTCTCGCGGCGATTTGCTTGGCGACCGTGAACATCTCGACCGAGCCGATGACAAAGGCCAGCGAGGTGTCCTTGACCAGCGTGATAATCTCGTTGGTGACCGGCGGCAGAATCCGTTTGACAACCTGCGGCAGGATAATCTTGAAAAAGGTTTGTCCTCTGGTAAAGCCGAGAAGCTGAGCCGCCTCCCTTTGCCCGGGGGAGATCGATTCGATGCCCGAGCGGTAAATCTCGGCAAAATAGGCGGCGTAGTTCAAAACGAAACCGACGATGACCGCGATGAACCGGTAGGTGTTGCCGATCGGCACTTTCAGAAGATAATACGGGCCGAAATACACCACCATCAGTTGCAGCATCAGCGGCGTGCCCCGCATGATGGAGATGTACACTTTCGTGACCGCGGCTATCCACCGGAACCGCGACATCCGTCCAAAGGAGATCAGCAGCCCCAGCGGCAGGGAAAACAGCAGGGTCAGTACAAAAATTTCAATACTGACCAGCATGCCCGAGCCAAGCTGGCCCAGCATTTGCAGGATATCCATCTTTTCACTCATCCCCTTTTGTATCGTGAATCACATACTGTTTTCGGGCGACCGCCCGAAAACAGGCGAAAGGGCGGGGCGCAGCCCCGCCCTGCAAAAATAGGTGTGTCTTATTTGCCGAGGCAGACGCTGTCGGTCAGCTCCCATTTCTCGGCGATTTCCTGGAATTTTCCATCGGCGGCCATCGCGTCGAGTGTGGCCTGCACCTTGTCACGCAGCTCGGTGTTGCCAAGCTTGAAACCGATGCCGTACTGTTCGGTGGAGAGCGGCTCCTCCAGCATGATATAGCTGTTTCCGCGGGTCTCGATCTGATACTTGGCGACGCCGATGTCCATGGCGATCGCCTGAACCGCGCCGGCCTCCAGATTCATAAACGCGGTGTTGTATTCAGGGAACTCCTGAACTGCGCCGAAAGATGCCTTCAGCTCCGCGTTGTCCTCATCGTTGATAGCGTCCAGCGCCGAAGAGGCAGCCTGCACGCCGATTGCTTTTCCCGCAAGGTCGGCCGCGGTGGCAATACCCGCATCCGCAGCGACGACAAAAACCTGGCTGTTATCGACGTAGGGCTCGCTCCAGGTATAGTTATCCTCGCGCCCGTTGATGGTAAAGCCGTTCCAGATGCAGTCGATCGTGCCCGAGGAAAGTTCCATATCCCTGGAATCCCAGTCAATCGCCTGCTTGACGAGGGTCCAGCCGTTGCGGCTGCATACCTCCGCCGCGAGGTCGAGGTCGAACCCGACATATTCTCCGCTGTCGTCGACATAGCCGTATGGCGGGAAGCTGGCGTCAAAGCCGACCGTGAAAGTTTTCTCTTCTTTGTCGCCGCAGCCGGCGAAAAGGACGGTGCAAAGGACCAGCGACAGAGCCAGTGCAAACAGTTTTTTCATCATATACAATCAATCCTCCCAAAATTGACGGGCACGGCCGAAAACAGATTCAATGGCCTGAGCCGCGCTCTGCTCTGTTAAAGCAGTAACATATTACCATGGCAGCACACTTTTGTCAACGCTTTTGCGCCGTTCGTTTTTTGAGGATCGGTAAGAAGAGGTTGTGTGCGCCGCAAATGCATGCTATAATTTTTTACTCTGCAATAAAATTGGGGTTTCAATGTCAGATTTCTCGACGTGCGCGGCCGATATATTATGAAAAAATCTGCGTGCTTGTGCGGCGCTGCATAGAAAATTGATCTCAAACATGAAAAACAGCATTCCATTTTTGCTTCTCCTGTGGTATGATAGAAAAATAACAAAAAGATTTCTCTCCAAACCACAGAATCCGGAGAGGAATAAAATGGAGGGAATATCATATGCGTGCCGTTCTGACCGTCATTGGAAAGGACACCGTCGGGATTTTGGCAAAGGTCTCGGCTGTGTGCGCCGAAAAAAATGTAAATATCAGTGAAGTATCCCAAACCATTCTGCAGGATATGTTCTGCATGATTATGCTCTGCGATATTTCATCCCTTACGACCGGTTTTGCCGAGTTCGCGGATGAAATGGCCGCCCTTGGCCGGACGCAGAACCTCTCGATCCACGTTATGCATGAGGATATCTTCAACTCCATGCACACAGTCTGACGGCAGGAGGAATTTTGCACATGTACAACACACACGATATACTCGAAACCATTCGCATGATTCAGGATGAGCATCTCGATATCCGGACCGTGACGATGGGCATTTCTCTGATCGACTGTATCGACGCCGATATAGATAAGGCCTGCGCCAAACTATATGATAAAATCGTTCGGATGGCCAGTGAACTTGTGCCGGTGTGCAACGCGATCGAGAAGGAATACGGCATCCCGATCATCAACAAACGCATCGCGGTGACGCCGATTGCCATGCTGGCCGCCGCCTGCCCGTCGCACAATCCTGTCAAGTTCGCCCTGGCGCTGGAGAAAGCGGCCAACACCGTCGGGGTCAATTTCATCGGCGGCTATACCGCCCTGGTGCAGAAGGGGTTTGCCGCCGGAGATTACGCGCTGATCGAAAGTATTCCAGAGGCGCTGGCCTCTACCGATCATGTTTGTTCTTCGGTCAACATCGGCTCGACCAAGGCGGGTATCAATATGGACGCGGTGGCCATGATGGGCCGCGCTGTCCGCAAAACGGCCGAGCTGACGGCCGACCGGGACTGCATCGGCGCGGCCAAGCTGGTCGTTTTCTGCAACGCGCCGGAGGATAATCCTTTCATGGCCGGCGCTTTTCACGGCCCGGGCGAACCGGACTGCGTTATCAACGTCGGGGTCTCCGGCCCCGGGGTGGTGCGCGCCGCATTGGCCAAGGCGCCGGATACCATGGACATCACCGGCGTGGCCGACCTGATCAAGCGTACCGCCTTCAAAATTACACGGATGGGTCAGCTTGTGGCGAGAGAGGCGTCCAAACGCCTTTGCGTTCCGTTTGGAATCGTGGATCTCTCGCTCGCACCGACCCCGGCGGTCGGAGACTCGGTCGCGCATATTTTAGAGGAGATGGGTCTGGAAACCTGCGGCGCCTGCGGCACGACGGCGGCGCTCGCCCTCCTCAACGACGCGGTGAAAAAAGGGGGCGTCATGGCCTCCTCCCATGTGGGGGGGTTGTCGGGCGCCTTTATCCCGGTGACCGAGGATGCCGGAATGATCGACGCCGCCCGCAGCGGCGTCTTGACGATCGAGAAGCTGGAGGCCATGACGGCCGTCTGCTCAGTCGGGCTGGACATGATCAACATCCCGGGCGACACCCCGGCGGAGGTAATCTCGGCCGTCATCGCGGATGAGGCGGCCATCGGCATGGTCAACAGCAAGACCACCGCCGTCCGCCTGATCCCGGCCATTGGGAAGCAGGTGGGAGAGGAACTCTCGTTCGGCGGCCTGCTCGGCGGTGGCCCGGTCATGCGGGTCAACACCGCTTCTCCGGCGAAGTTTATCCGGCGCGGCGGCCGTATTCCCGCCCCGATTCAAAGTCTGAAAAACTGATTCATCGGGCGACAGGGACGACAGGTTTTTTCTTGCCTGTCGTCCCTCTTTGTATCTGTACGGGTGGAATTTCATGCGGCAGGATGGGTCGCAACCTCCTGCGCTTGACCGTTTCTGGAAGGGAATCGGCCGGAATATTGTGCAGAATCGAATTGGCTTTTTTTCAGCATTCGGCGCAGCTTTTTTGCGCCGGAATTTGTCGATAAAAAAATAACAAAGTTTTGCGGATTCCCCTTGACTTTTGGGAATAATCTGGTAGAATAACAGTAAATTGAAAAAAGTTAAATTTTTTTAATTATTTTTTGCCGTCCGGGTATAGCCGCGGCGTGCAAAGTCCTGAAAAAACGAGGAGGGATATTCCGGATGTTTGAAAAAGTACGCGATATTATCGTCGAGTCGCTGGGCTGCGACATGGACGACGTCACGATGGAAGCCAATCTGTCCGACGATCTGGGCGCCGACTCGCTCGACGCGGTCGAGCTGAGCATGGCGATCGAGGAAGCCTTTGGCACCGCCATCCCGGATGAGGCGTTGGCCGAGTTTAAGACGGTCGGCGACATTGTGCATTATCTTGAAAAGGCTTGAGAAAAGTCTGCCCCGCCGGCCGATACGTAGAGAATCGGTCGGCTTTTTCTTTACTTTGCCGGCGCGGAGTCCGGGCTTGTACGTCCGGTGGAACTGCCGCACCGTTTTCAAATACAACAAGGAATGCGGAGGTATAACATATGAATCTCGATACTGTTTATGAGTTGATGCGCCGGTTTGAGGAATCTACTTTGTCCCAGTTTTCGCTCGAGACGGAGGCGTTTTCCCTTTCGCTCGGCAAAGGCGGAGCCGTTTGCGCACCTGCTGAGCCGGCGCCTGCCGCGCCGGCGGTTCCGTCGTCCGCCGCTTCCGCGGGGACGGCGGGGGAGAGTATCAAATCTCCGCTGGTCGGTACCTTTTATAAAGCCTCTGCCCCTGACGCGGCGCCTTATGTAGCTGTGGGACAGACGGTCAAAAAGGGGGAGACAGTCTGCTTGGTTGAGGCGATGAAAATGATCAATGAGATTCCGGCGCCTTTCGACTGTGTGATCGAAGCGGTTCTGGCGGAGGACGGCGCGCTGGTGGAATTCGACCAGCCGCTGTTCTCCATCCGGGCACAGTGAGGGCGGCGCGATGTTCAAACGAATTCTGATCGCCAACCGGGGCGAGATTGCCGTGCGTATCGTCCGCGCTTGTCATGAGATGGGGGTTGAGCCGGTCGCCGTCTATTCGACCGCCGACGCGGACGCGCTGCACGTTCAGCTCGCGGATCAGGCGGTCTGTATCGGCCCGCCCAGGGCGGCCGACAGCTATCTGAATATGAAGAATATCCTTTCGGCGGCGATCAGCGCCGAGTGCGACGCGATCCACCCCGGCTTCGGTTTTTTGTCGGAGAACAGCGAATTCGCGCGTCTTTGTGAACGCTGCGGCATCGTGTTTATCGGCCCGTCCTCCGACGTGATCGACGCCATGGGCAATAAAGCCGCCGCTCGCCGTCTGATGCTTCAGCATGGCGTACCGGTGGTGCCCGGCTCGGCCGGTTCGGTGGAGACGGCGGCCGACGCCGTTCGGCTTGCGGAGCAGATCGGCTGTCCCGTCCTGATTAAGGCGGCGGCAGGCGGCGGCGGCCGCGGCATGCGTCGCGCCTATACCCCCGAAGAGGTTGGCCCGGCTTTTGACGCCGCCCGGGCGGAGGCGATCTCCTGCTTTGGCGATGGGGAGATGTATATCGAAAAGCTGATTGTCAATCCCCGGCACATTGAGTTTCAGATTCTCGGGGACGGACGGGGGAATATCATCCATCTTGGGGAGCGGGACTGCTCCATCCAGCGCAAAAATCAGAAATTGATGGAAGAATCGCCCTCTCGCGCGCTGACGCCCGATCTGCGGGAGAGGATGGGCCGCGATGCGGTTCGGGCGGCCAGAGCCGCCGGGTATACCAGCGCCGGCACGATCGAATTCGTCCTGGCAGAGGACGGCAGTTACTATTTTATCGAAATGAATACCCGGATTCAGGTCGAGCATCCGGTGACTGAAATGGTGACCGGCATGGACCTGATTAAGGAGCAGATATCCATTGCGGCCGGGCTGCCGCTTTCGAAAAAGCAGGAGGAGGTCGTCCTGCGCGGCCACGCCATCGAGTGCCGCATCAATGCCGAGGATCCCAAGCAAAATTTCCGCCCCTGCCCCGGAAAGGTCGAATTTCTGCATTTTCCGGGCGGGAACGGAGTGCGGGTGGACTCAGCCCTCTATAACGGCTACGTTACCAGCCCTTACTATGATTCGATGGTGGCCAAAGTGATCGTCCACGCCCCGACCAGGCTGGAGGCCATCCGAAAGATGCGCCGCGCGCTGGGCGAGCTGATTATCGAGGGGATCCAGACCACGGCCGATCTCGACCATCTGATTTTGTATCATCCCGATTTTATCAAGGGAAATTATACAACCGGATTTATGGAGAAGAATCTGGAGAAAATCCTCCGATGGGAGCCGGAGGAGGCGTAATCCTCTCAAAAAACGGTCGGCCGTAAAGCCTCGGTCCCAAATTCGAAGAAAGGCAGCCTTTGCGCAAAAAGGCGTGGTGCAGCTATGGAAAATCCTTTTAAAGGTAAGCGCGATATGATTTCGGCCCTGAAATCTCTGCGGGATAAGGCTTCCGCGCCTGTTCCCCATAAAGCAAAGCCGGCCGCGCCCGACGGCGTTTTTATGAAATGCCCGGCCTGCGGCGGCGAACACACCAAATCCGCCCTTTCGGCCAATCTGTATGTTTGCCCGAATTGCGGCTATCATCACCCGATTCCGGCCTATTACCGGCTGAACGCCCTGTTGGATTCGGGCAGCTTTCATGAACTCAACCGGGTGATCCGGTGCGCCGATCCGCTGAAATTTCCCGGCTATGCCGAAAAACTCACCTTGCTCAAGCAGAAAACCGGCCTGTCGGAGGCGGTCGTGACCGCCACAGGAAAAATCGACGGCCGCAAGGCGGTGTTTGCCGTGATGGACAGCCGCTTTTTGATGGGCAGCATGAGCGCCGCGGTGGGGGAGAAGCTGACCCGCGCGATCGAGTATGCCGGAAAATCCCGGTTGCCTCTTATCATCTTTTCAGCCAGCGGCGGCGCCCGTATGCAGGAGGGAATCTTCTCCCTGATGCAGATGGCCAAGACCTCAGCCGCCGTCGCGCGGTTTCATGAAGGGGGAGGCCTCTACATTTCCTGCTTTACCCATCCGACGACCGGCGGCGTCAGCGCCAGTTTTGCCAGCCTTGGCGACATCACCCTGGCCGAGCCGGGCGCTCTGATCGGGTTTGCCGGCCCCCGTGTAATCGAGCAGACTATCGGCCAAAAGCTGCCGGAGGGGTTCCAGCGGTCGGAGTATTTAGAGGAACACGGCTTTGTTGACCGCATTGTCGAGCGCAAGCAACTGCGCGGTACCCTCTCTCTTTTGCTGCGGCTGCACGCCCGAAAGGGGGTCATCCGATGAAATTCCGTGATGTGGAAAAAAAGATTAAGGAGCTGGAGACCGAGCTGGCCTCCATCGACCCCGCCGACCAGAGTGAGGCCAATCAGCTTCGCGCGGGTCAGCTTGCCCGGGACCGGGACGAGCTGCTTTCCACCCTGCGTCACCCCACGGCGGAGGATAAGGTGTATCTTGCCCGGCATCCCGGGCGGCCGAACATTACCGCCTACATCGACGCCCTGTTTGAGGATTTCTTTGAGCTGAAGGGCGATCATCTCTGCCGGGAGGACGGCAGTGTGCTGGGTGGAATCGCCTTTTATCACGGCCAGCCGGTGACGGTCATCGGCCATCGCAAGGGCAAAAATTTGGAGGAAAATATGGCCTGTAATTTTGGTATGCCGGGGCCGGAGGGGTATCGCAAGGCTCTTCGCCTGATGAAGCAGGCCGAAAAGTTCGGCCGGCCGGTCATCACCTTCATCGACACGCCCGGCGCCTATCCCGGGCTGGAGGCGGAGGCCCACGGCCAGAGCGAGGCGATCGCCCGCAACCTGGCTGAAATGAGTCTGTTAAAGGTTCCGGTCATCGCCGTCGTCACGGGCGAGGGCAGCAGCGGCGGCGCGCTGGCTCTCGGGGTCGCCAATAGCGTCATCATGCTGGAAAACGCCGTCTATTCCATCCTCTCGCCAGAGGGGTTCGCCTCGATTTTGTGGAAGGACGCTTCGCGCGCGGGGGAGGCCTGTGAGGTCATGAAACTTACCGCACAGGATCTTTACGGCTTCGGTATTATTGAGCGCATCGTGCCCGAGCCGCTCGGGGGGGCGCAGCGCGACCCGAAGGCAGTTTTTGCCGCGACCGACGCCGCCGTGCGGGAGGAACTGGAAAAGCTATCCAAGCAAAACGGCGCCGCCCTCTCGGCCGGCCGGTATAAAAAGTTCCGCGCCATCGGCGCGGGTGAGTCGTCCGGCAGGGAAGAAGGTTCTGTATAACACATTTACGGCGGTGTAAACACCTTTGCCGTTTTGTACGCAAACAGGAAAGGAATGATCCGATTTGAAAGGCCTGCATATCAAGGCAACCGGTCGCTGCCTTCCGAAAAAAATTCTGACCAACGACGATCTCAGCCGGATGGTCGACACCAATGACGAGTGGATCACCACCCGCACCGGCATTAAACAGCGCCACATCTGCGACGGGGAACGCAATCTCGATCTCGCCGTCGGGGCCGCCTTGCAGGCACTGGGGAAGGCCGCCGTCCGGCCGGAGGAGATCGGCGCCCTGATCGTTACCACCTTTACGCCCGATCACTACACGCCGGCGGTCGCCTGCTTGCTGGCCAAGGCGCTCGGCCTTTCCCATGACATCCCCGCCTTTGATATGAACGCCGCCTGCTCCGGCTTTTTGTATGCCCTGCAGGTCGCAAACGGACTCCTGTTACAGGAGGAGCGGCCTTACGTTCTGATCGTCGGGAGCGAAGTGATCTCCAAAACCACCGATTGGAGCGACCGGTCTACCTGCGTTCTTTTTGGAGACGGGGCCGGCGCGGCACTGGTAGAACGGCGGGAGGTCGGGGCCTTTTACACCGCGCTGGGCTGCGACGGCAACGATGTTCCCCTTTACTGCGGCGGAGCAGGAGAGGACGACCGTTTTATCCGGATGGACGGGGGAGAGGTGTTCAAATTCGCCGTCCGCATCATTCCGCAAACGGTCGGTGAGCTGCTGGAAAAATCCGGCCTGACCCTTGACGATATCGACTATTTCGTCTGCCATCAGGCCAACCGGCGCATCATCGAAAGCGCAGCCAGAAAGCTGCGTGCCCCGATCGAAAAATTTTTTATCAATCTGGATCGGTACGGCAACACCTCCTCGGCCAGCATTCCGATCGCATTGGACGAGATGGGTGAGGCCGGGCTGTTAAAGCCGGGCGTCAAAACCCTCTGCGTTGGATTTGGCGCGGGCTTTACCTGGGGTGGCGCCATACTCGAATGGTAGCGGAAAGGATGAATTGCAGATGAGAAGGCTGAATGAACTGTTAAATATTGAATTTCCCTTTATTCAGGGCGGCATGGCCAACATTGCCACCGGCGCCTTTGCCGCTGCCGTCAGCAATGCCGGCGGCCTCGGCCTGGTCGGGGCGGGCGGTATGAATCTTGAGATGTTGGAGGAAAATATCGACCTCTGCCGGTCGCTGACCGACAAGCCCTTTGGCGTCAACATCATGCTGATGCATCCCCAGGCGGAGGAGATGGCCGCTCTGGTTGCCCGCAAAGGGATTCCGGTTGTGACGACCGGCGCGGGTAACCCCGGCAAATATATCCCGATGTGGAAGGAGGCCGGCAGCCTCGTCATTCCGGTGGTTCCGGGGGTCGCGCTGGCCAAACGGGTCGTCTCGCAGGGGGCGGACATGGTCATTGCCGAGGGAACCGAGAGCGGCGGCCATGTTGGGGAGCTGACCACTATGGCTCTGGTGCCGCAGGTGGTTGACGCGGTCGATGTGCCGGTCATTGCGGCCGGTGGGATCGCTGACGGCCGGCAGTTGCTTTCGGCCTTTGCACTCGGCGCGGCCGGCGTGCAGGTCGGCACCTGCCTCCTGGTCAGTGAGGAGTGTCCAATTCATGAAAACTACAAAAACGCCGTGCTGAAAGCAGGCGATAACGACACGATCGTCACCGGGAGGAGCGCCGGAGTGCCGGTGCGGGTTCTCAAAAACAAGATGGCTCGGGAATATGTCAAGCAGGAAAAGGCCGGCGCGGATAAAGAGACGCTGGAGAAGCTCACCCTGGGCGGCCTGCGCCGGGCGGTATTTGACGGGGATGTCTCGACCGGATCGGTCATGGCCGGACAGGTCGCCGGCCAACTGCACGAGATCCGGCCGCTCCGCAAAATATTTGAGGAGCTGTATGCCGGGTATCTCGACACTCTTGCAGGGTTGGAGAAGCAGAACTGATCGGGGCGTTGCCGGAGTCGGAGAATTCGGTGTTGCACGCGCTTGAAAATCGGGAATCGGAAAGGAAGAACAGCATGAAGCTTGCTTTTGTATACGCAGGTCAGGGTAGCCAGCATATCGGCATGGGCCGCGATTTGTATGCGAAATTTCCCGTCTTCCGGGAAATTTTCGACGAGGCGGGGGAGCGGATCGTCTCCCTCTGCTTTGACGGGACGGAGGAGGAGTTGGCTAAAACCTCCAACACCCAGCCGGCTATGGTGGCCTTTGCTGCCGGCCTGACCGCCCTGCTTTACGCGGAGGGGATCCGGCCAAAGATGGCTGCCGGCCTCAGTCTTGGGGAGTATTCAGCCCTTTACGCGGCCGGTGCGCTGGATGTCAAAACGGTGATCTCCCTGGCCGCCTTCCGCGGCCGCGCGATGGAGACGGCGGTACAGGGCCTTTCCTGTTCTATGCAGGCCATCCTCGGCCTTGATCGGGAGAAGCTGCAAGCCGCCTGCGATGCGGCCGCTGAGCTTGGTACTGTGCAGATCGCCAATTACAACTGCCCCGGACAGTTGGTCATCGCGGGGGAGGTCGCCGCAGTTGAAAAGGCGGCGGAGGACGCCCTTGCCCTCGGAGCTAAACGGACGGTGCCGCTCAAGGTCAGCGGGCCGTTCCACACCTCTTTGATGGCGCCGGCCGGCGCCGCGCTGGAGGAAAGATTCCGCAGTATATCCTTTTCTCCCCTCGCCTTTCCGGTTGTCTTCAACGCGACCGCCCGTCCGCTGGAGGATGGTGCAACCGTTGCGCAGATGCTGGTGCGCCAGGTGCAGAGCAGCGTCTATTTTGAAGATACCGTCCGGTATATGGAGGCCTCCGGCATCGACACGATCGTCGAGATCGGGCCGGGCAAAACCCTGTCCGGATTTATCCGCAAGACCACAAAGAATATCCAAACCTATGCGGTGGAGGACGCCGAAAGTCTGTCGGCCGTCGTTGCCGCGCTGAAGGGAGAGGCAAAATGAGCGAGCTTACGACTGCATTACAGGGAAAAACCGCTGTTGTGACCGGCGGCAGCCGGGGAATCGGACGGGCAATCTGCCTCGCTTTCGCGGCACGGGGGGCGAAGGTTGTTGTAAATTATGCCGGCAATGCCGCCGCCGCAGAAGAGACGGCGGCCGCCTGCCGCGGGATGGGTGCACAAGCCGTCGCTGTTCAGGCCGACGTGTCGAAGGAGGGGGATTGTGAAGTCCTCTTCGCTGCCGCGGTCGAGACGTTCGGCCGGGTGGATATTTTGGTCAATAATGCTGGCGTGACCAGAGATACCCTCATTCTCCGGATGAGCGAGGCGGACTTCGACCGCGTGCTCGACACCAACCTGAAAGGGGCCTTTTTCTGTATGAAGCAGGCGGCCAAGCTGATGACCAGGCAGCGCAGCGGTCGGATCCTCAACATCAGCAGCGTCGTCGGCCTGCGCGGCAATGCGGGGCAGGTCAACTATGCCGCCAGCAAGGCCGGCCTGATCGGCATGACCAAGTCACTGGCCAAGGAACTGGCGCCCCGGGGCGTCACGGTCAATGCCATTGCCCCCGGTTTTATTGAAACCGATATGACCGGCGCGCTGTCGGACACCATTCGGGAAAAGCTGCTTGCGGACATCCCGATGAAAGCCCTCGGCCGGCCGGAGGATGTCGCGGCCGCTGCTGCCTTTTTCGCGGAGGACGCTGCCGGTTATATCACCGGACAGGTGCTCTGTGTGGACGGCGGCATGGCGATGTAGGAAACAAGGAGGTCAACAACGAATGAAACGACGTGTGGTAGTGACCGGAATGGGTACCGTCAACCCGATCGGCAACAGTGTAGAGGAATCCTGGGCGGCGGCCAAGGCCGGCAAATGCGGCATTGCGCCGATCACCCTGTATGACCCGTCCGAGCAGAAGGTTAAGCTCGCGGGGGAGGTTAAAAATCTCGATCTTGCGGCGCATATCGACAAGCGTGACCTGCGCAAAATGGATCGGTTTACCCAGTTGGCGATGGTCTCCGCAAAGGAGGCGTTCACGGACGCCGGCCTGGATATGGAAAAAGAGGATGCAGGCCGCTGTGGGGTCATCTATTCCAGCGGGATCGGCGGTCTCGGCACCATTCAGGCTGAGCATTCTAAGGGCCTGGAAAAGGGATTTGACCGGGTTTCACCCTTCTTTATCCCGATGGTAATCGTCAACATGGCCGCCGGGCAGATTGCCATACAATGCGGCTTCAAGGGCATGTGCTCGGCCGTTGTGACCGCCTGTGCCGGCGGCAGCAACGCAGTGGGCGACGCTTTCCGCCAGATCCGGGACGGCTACGCCGATCTCATGCTTTGCGGCGGGGCGGAGGGCTGCGTGACTCCTTTGAGTGTGGGCGGCTTTACCTCAATGAAAGCGCTCTCTTTGTCGGAGGACCCTGCCCGCGCCTCCATTCCGTTTGATAAGGAGCGGGACGGTTTTGTCATCGGCGAAGGGGCCGGCACTCTGCTGCTGGAGGAGCTGGAGCATGCCAAGGCCCGCGGGGCAAAAATTTACGGTGAGGTGGTCGGTTATGGCGCCACCTGCGACGCCTATCACATCACCGCGCCGGCGCCGGAGGGAGAGGGCGGCGCGGCCTGTATGCAGCAGGCGCTGGAGGACGCTGGCCTGTCTCCCGCCGACATTGGATATATCAACGCCCACGGCACCTCTACCCCCATGAATGACAAGTGCGAAACGGCGGCGATCAAAACGGTTTTCGGTGCGCAGGCAAAGCATCTTGCCGTCAGCTCGACTAAGTCGATGACCGGCCATATGCTCGGCGCCGCCGGCGCGGTGGAGGCCATTTTCTCCATCCTTGCGCTGCGGGACAGCTTTCTTCCGCCGACCGTCAACTATCGCGTCCCGGATGAGGAATGCGATCTCGACGTTATCCCGAATACGGGCCGCGCCGCCGAGGTGGAGTATGCTCTATCCAACTCGCTGGGATTCGGGGGACACAACGCCACGCTGATTTTTAAAAAATATCGGAGAGATTGATTACCTCCACTTCAAACCGAAAGGTCGCGATTGCTTTATGGAACTGAATTCCAACCAGATTGCAGAGATTCTGCCTCACCGCTATCCCTTCGCGCTGGTCGACCGGATCACCGATTATGAGCCGGGCAAATACGCCAAGGGGATCAAATGCGTCTCGGTAAACGAGATGCAGTTCTGCGGCCATTTTCCCGAGCATCACGTCATGCCCGGCGTCCTGATTGTCGAGGCGCTGGCGCAGGTCGGGGCGATCGCCGTTCTGACCCTGCCGGAGAATAAGGGAAAGCTTGCCTTTTTCGGCGGGATCAAAAACGCACGGTTCAAGCGGCAGGTTGTACCGGGCGATGTGATTGAGATGTCGTGCGAGATCATCCGGCAACGCGGCCCGGTTGGCGTCGGTCAGGCGACCGCCACGGTTGACGGAAAGATTGCCGCCGTGGCCGAGCTGACCTTTGCCGTGGGGGAGTAAAGCAGATCCGGCCGCCGCTCATCAAAAGCTGAAGGGAGGGAAACGCCGTGCTGGAACAGGCATTTATCAAGGTTTATACAAAATTCAAGCTGCAATTCTACCGATCGGTTTTCTCCCGCTTCGGCAATCGGGAGGCCAGCCTCACCACGGTCGAGACCTTTTGTGTGGAGATTATCCATGCGCTCGACCATCCGACGGTCAACGCCTTTGCTTCGTTCACTGGGATTTCCCCGCCCAACGCCGCGTATAAGGTCAACAACTTGATCCAGAAGGGGTACATCCGCAAAATCCAGTCAACCGAGGATAAGCGGGAATACTATCTGGAACCGACCGAAAAATTTTTCAATTATTACGACATCAGCTGTCATTATGTCCGCACAGTCGTCCGCCGTATGGCGGAACGCGCCGCACCGGAGGATGTGGCCGCAGTTGAGCGGGTTCTCGGCCTGATGACCGACGAACTGATGCCAGAGGTCGTTTTGCCGGAAGCATCTTCCTTTGCCGAGCGAAAGAAGTAGCGGAAAAAGGGGCTTACGGCTTGTAATTCATTTGAATGTTCGCAGGTCTTTTCCGGGTGTTTGGTCGTTAGATCAACACCCGGATTTCTTGGTTTTAGGGATAAAATTCTGCGTTCCGTGCGATAAAAGATTGTCTTTTCTGAAAGAGTGAAAAACAAATCTCTCCCTGCCGGACGGGTCATAAAACCGCTCGTTTTTCAATATGCTTTAGAGTACAAACTCTATGGAAAAAGGGGCAGTTTTGTGAAGCGAGAGGACGATATCCGCGGCCTTACGAACAAGGAGGTCGAAAAATCCCGGGCGGCACACGGCAGTAATCAGCTTTCCGCCCGCCCGGTGCGCGGCTTCTGGAGCCGATTTTTAGAGAGCTTTGGCGATCCGATTATCAAAATCCTGCTGATTTCATTGGCACTCAACCTGCTTTTTTTGTTTCGCGGCGCCGATTGGTATGAGACGGCCGGCATCGCGCTGGCGGTCTTTCTGGCTACTTTTGTCAGCGCGCTGTCGGAGTATGGGAGCGAGTCGGCCTTTGAAAAGCTGCGGGAGGATGCCTCCCGCGCCGAATGCCGCGTGATCCGGGAGGGCAAAACACTGGTCATCCCGACCGCTGAGCTGGTGGTTGGAGACATGCTGCGGATTGCGGCGGGGGAGAAGGTTCCGGTCGATGGGGTGCTGGTGCGGGGCAGCCTCAAGGTCGATCAGTCGGCCCTGAACGGCGAGAGCAGGGAGGCGGCCAAGACCGCCGGGGGAGAGTTTTCCAACGATCTTGCGGCACACAGCGCCCTTTTTTGCGGGAGCACGGTGGTGGCGGGTACGGGCGTGCTGCGGGTGGTGTTGGTTGGGGACGCGACGACCTATGGCGGCATGGCGGCCGAGCTGGGGGAGGAGACGCGGGAAAGCCCTCTCAAGGTACGGCTGGCCGGGCTGGCAAAGACCCTCAGCCGGATTGGGTATTGTGCGGCGGCGGCGGTGGCGGCGGCCGACCTCTTTCACCAGATTTTTATCGACTCGGGCGGAAGTCTGCCGGCCGCGTGGGGCGTGGTGACCACGCCGGGCGTCATTCTGCCCCATCTGCTGCATGCGGCGACGCTGGCCATCACGGTCATCGTGGTCGCCGTGCCGGAGGGGCTTCCCATGATGATCACGGTCGTCCTCTCCTCCAATATGCGGCGGATGCTGAAGGATAAGGTGCTGGTGCGCAAGCTGGTCGGGATTGAGACCTCCGGCAGCTTGAACATATTGTTTACGGATAAAACCGGAACCCTCACTACCGGGAGGATGGAGGTGGCCGGGGTGGTCTGCGGCGACGGAAGCGAAGTGTTGGCAGCCGATGCTTTCACACTCCCCGTATGGGAGAAGTTTTACCGCCACTGCCGGTATGGAAGCGCGGCGACCCCCTCCGGCAAGGGGGCGGCCGGCGGCAACCCGACCGACCGGGCGGTGCTGGAATTTGTGCTGGGCAGGAAAGGCGGCGCGCCGGCGTCGGCGGATGAGCGGATCGAGTTTGACAGTGCCCGAAAATATTCTGCCGTCCGGCTGGAGGACGGCTGGTACTTGATGGGGGCGGCCGAGCTGTTGCTGGATGGGGCGGTGCGGAGCCTGGATTCCGCCGGACGCCGTGTGGCAATTCCGCGGGAAAGGCTGGAGAAAGCCCTGCGCCGGCACGCCCGGCGCGGGGAGCGGATTCTGGCTCTTGCCACGGCGGAGAACCGGCCGGGTGCGCGGCTCTCCGGCCTGTGCCTGACCGGATTCCTTGTAATACGGGACGGCCTGCGCGGCGGGGTGCGGACGGCGGTGGCGAGTATGCACACAGCCGGCGTACAGGTCGTTATGGTCACCGGCGATAATAAGGACACGGCCGCCGCCATCGCGGAGGAGGCTGGTCTCCTCCACGGCGAGGGAGTGGTGCTGACCGGCACCGAGTTGGAAGCTTTGAGCGACGAGCGGGTCAAATCGCTTCTGCCGCGGCTGCGGGTGGTGGCCCGGGCGCGGCCGGCGGATAAAAGCCGCCTCGTCCGCCTGTCGGAGGAACTGGGACTGGTGGTCGGCATGACCGGTGACGGGATCAACGACGCGCCGGCGCTGAAACGGGCGGACGTCGGCTTCGCAATGGGCAGCGGAACCGAAATCGCCAAGGAAGCGGGAGATATCGTCATCCTTGACGATAATTTCGCCTCGATCGCGCGGGCGGTGCTGTACGGTCGCACCATCTTCAAAAGCATCCGGAAATTCATCGTTTTTCAGCTTACCATGAACTTCTGCGCGGTAGGCGTCTCCATTATCGCGCCGTTTATTGGGGTCGAATCGCCGGTCACGGTCATCCAGATGCTTTGGATCAATATGATTATGGATACGTTGGGCGGCCTGGCCTTTGCTGGGGAGCCTCCCCTGAGGGAGTATATGAACGAGCCGCCCAAACGGCGGGATGAGCCGATTATCAACCGGTATATGTATAATCAGATCGGCTGTATGGCTGTCTTTACAGTCGCCTTGTGCATCGGCTTTTTAAAGCTGCCGGTGTTCGCGCGGCTGTGCAGCGCGGGCACCTCCCAAACCTATTTTATGACCATGTTCTTTGCGCTGTTTGTCTTTGCGGGGATTTTTAACAGCTTCAACGCCCGCACCTACCGGATGAATCTGTTGAGCCATCTGCGCGAGAACCGGGCCTTTCTGCTGATTATGGGGATGGTTTTCGTCGTGCAGAGTCTGATGATCCGGTTCGGCGGAACGCTCTTCCGGACCGAGCCGCTTTCCCTCTTTCACTTTGCGGTGGCGACCGGCCTCGGCTTTTTGGTTGTGCCGGCCGACCTTTTGCGAAAGAGGCTGCTTCGCGCGACCGGGCGGAAGGGGACCCTGTAATTTTTTGTTGACAGGAGGGGGAAAGAGGCGTATACTGTAAAAGCGCGGAGGTTCTGCCGCGCTTTTCAGAAAAACACAGCAGAAAACACAAGGCTCAAGCAAAGGGGTGCTGACCGCAAAGGTCGGCTGAGAGCGGGTCGTTTTACCCGAAACCCTCTACCTGATCCGGATAATACCGGCGGAGGAATTGTTTGAAGATCAGCTTACCGCGCTCTCCTTTTCAAGGGATCGCAGGAGGCTGCTTTTTGTACACGACAAGCTCCTTTCCGTCGTTTGTGACGAAAAGGAGCTTGTTTCTTTTTGCCCCGGTGCCGCAGAAAAAAGCGGAAGGGGGCCCTTTTCCGGACGGCTGTGTAAAGTATGGGGAGGTGCGCCGGGCGATAATTTTTCGGAATGGCTCGGATGTACCGTTTCCCCAAAAGGAAAGGAAGACTTATATGAAAAAGAATTCGTCCATCCGTCTGACCGAAAGCGCGATCATGATCGCCTTTGCCGCGGTGCTCAGTCTGGTCAAGATTGTTGACATGCCTTATGGTGGGTCGGTCACGGCAGCAAGCATGCTGCCGGTGATCCTGATCGCTTACCGCTACGGCACGGCCTGGGGGCTGTTTACCGGCTTTACCGCCAGTCTGCTGATGCTGGTGCTGGGTATGAGCAGCCTGAGCTACGCGACTTCGGGCGCGGCCGCCTTTGCTATTATCATGCTCGACTATATCGTCGCCTTTACGGTGATGGGGCTGGGCGGCATTTTCCGCAATCGGGTGAAAAAGCAGAGCACCGCGCTGGCTTTAGGCACGTTGGTTGTAGGTGCGCTGCGGTATATCTGCCATGTGATTTCAGGCTGCACCGTCTGGGCCGGCGTGTCGATCCCCGATACCGACGGCTTGCTTTACTCTCTCGGGTACAACGCCGTCTACATGGTGCCGGAGACCATCATCACCGTCGCGGCAGCGGTTGCGCTGGGCAGTGCGCTCGATTTTCGAAAAGAGGGACTGGCTCCTCTGCGGGGGGACGCCGGGATGGCCAAACGCTCCTTCGGTGCGTTCTTCCTGCTGATCGCGGCTGCGATTGATGCCCTCTTCCTTTTCAGCTCGACCCAGGTGGAGAATGCCGATGGCGACGTGGTTTTTTCGGTCACCGGGCTGGCGCAGGCTAACTGGCTGCTGATCGGCGTGATCACGGCCGGCGCGTTGCTTGCTTATTTCGCGGTCGAGAGGCTGCGTCCTGCCATTCTGCTCGGTACCGGTGTGGTATATGCGGCGGCCAGCCTGATCGTCTCTGCTGTCACGGGGGGAGAGGTCGACATCCTCTTGATCGCGGGTGTGCTGGCGGTTTGTGTGGTGCTGACCATGGTGGTCGGCCGCCTCTATGCCAGCGCTGCGGCTGTGACCGGTATCCTGGTGGCCGGACTGTATCTGGCCTCTGTTCTGCTGGGCGGGGAGGGCCTCGCCGTGTACGATTACATTATTCTGGTGGTTGCTCTGCTCGGCGGCGTGGTCGCCTCGGCCGCGATCGGCAAGTATCTGAAAAACAGAAAGCAGACGGACTGAAAGGCGGTATTGAGGCAGATATTCTGAAATCAAAGCCGGCTATGCGGACGTCCTGTTTGTTTCAAACAGTAAAAACATCCCTTGATTTATTGTCTCGTGTCGTTGGGGGAGAAATCATCAAAGAATCGAATAGGAACAGTGCGGTGCTGGATATCCAGCACCGCACTGCTTTTCTAAATATGCGATTTTTCCGGCTTATCCGGCCTGTTTGTTCTTCCTTCTATGCGCCATGATTATTACACCTGCGCCGGATACGAGCAGCAATGTCACCCACAACGGGAGATTTCCTGCGTCGCCGGTTTCGGGCACCGGATCTGGTGCCCCGCCGATATCCGGAGGCGTGCCCTTCTTGACGTGGACCGTCTCGGTTGCCGTGTTGCCGGCCTTGTCGGTGACGGTCACCACCACATCATAGTCGCCGTCCGGCAGATCGGCAATGTGGAACGCGGTCTGCTGGGTGGTATACTCCCTGCCGTCCACCGTATAGGTGATGGAGTCGATGCCGGACAGGGAATCGCTTATCTCCACTTCGATGGCATCGCCAGAAGCCGTCGTCCACTCGCCTTCATAACCATAGGTGACTCTAATCACTGGCTTGCTGGTATCGGCCACAATGCCGTCGCTGCTGATGAGGATGACACGGCCGATGTTATCCGTGATACGGGCATACACCACAAAGGTGTCGTCCGGTTCTACCGCGAAGGAGACTCCTTCGATCCATTCCGCTTCGTCCAATTCCGCCTCGGTCAGCGGAGCGCTGGCCTTTACATATTCAACGGACCGGACGCCGCTCATGCCATCGGCAGCCGTGATGTCCACATCCACCGTTTCGTTAAAGAACAGGCCGAAGGTAATGGTGTTTAGGAATTTGGTCCAGCTGTTTTTACCGATGGTGATCTGGCCGGTCGGGTCGGAGGTGTCCACCGACAGCATCAGAGACTCATGCAGGAAGGTGGTTTCTACCAGCTTTCCATCCACTATCTTTCCGAGCTTAAAGGTCACATGCTGGCCCTTACCCTCTTGGATGGTGTAGGAAGTATCCCATTCTTCTCCATTCCAGATGACCTCGTAGTCGCCTGCGGGACGAATCACCACGTCGCCGGTATACCATTCCCCGGTCATTTCACCGGTAATTGTGTAATCGTCCGCTGTTATGACGTTCTCCGACCATCCCGCGTACAGGTGCAGAAATGTCGTCACGCCGGTGGAGAAATCAAACTGGTCCGCTTCCTCGCAATCCTTATCGGTGTACCAGCCGGTGAAGGCATAGCCCGGACGGCTGGGCTCCGTTTCCGGCTCCTGAGCCTGCTCCATGTAGCCGACGTTCTGCATCTCGGGCAGATCCGCCACCGCGTCGTCGGTGTTCTTGTCAAAGAGTATGGCGTTGAAGGGAAGGGTCTCCAGCTCCGCACGACTGGCAAAGCTCTCGGGAATGCCGTCGGAAGCGGCGATCCGCATTTCAAAGATATAGGCGACGTTGGGGATCAGACCCGCAAACTGGGGGGAGTTCTGCCAAGCCGTCCACTCGTCGTTCTCCGCGTCGATCAGGCGGCGATACTGCGCCCCTTCCACGGCCTTCAAGGTGATTTCCCGGGAGGTTCTGGACTCCAGTTCCGGCGGCTTAGGCGCAGCAAAGCGGGTGGTTGCCTGGATGCTCTTGATAATGCTGCTGTCGCCCATGACGTTGCCGGCCGCCAACTGGAAATCGTACTGCGTGGCTGCGTCCAGCCCGTCGATGACCTCGTCGATGGTTTTGGCGTCCTCGGCGTCCCGGTAGGTTTTGACCACCTTCCAGTCCTGGGAATCCGCCTTTTTGACCATCAGCTTGACCTCGCCGAAATAGTCGTCCTTCTTGAACTCCACGGAACCGGACAGCCGGACCGAATCCGCCGTTGCGTCGCTGTAATCCAGCTGCATCTCCGGCGAGGGCAGCTGATCGTCAACGATGACGTTGCCGCTGTAAGCCGGGGTACTGCGGTTGCCGGCTTTGTCGGCAGCCACCACTGTAATCACGCCCTCATAGGCTTTGGTGATTATGCCAGAGTAGGTGCCGTCGCCGTTGGCGGTCAGCTCATAGGAATTCCCGTCGGCCGTGGAAGCGATGACCCGTTCCAAGCCGCTGGTTGTATCTGAGGCTTCCGCCGTGATCTTTACCTGTTTGTTGGAAGCGATGCCGAAGGCCCGCAGCAACAGCCGGAAGATGTTTTCATTTTCAAGCGGTATGTCGGTTTTTTCCAGCGTCAGCTCACAATTCAGGGTGGGCGCTGTGCGGTCCACCCGGACAATCGCCGGGTTGGCTTCGATCTTCGCACCGGAGCAGTCCACTGCTCTCGCCCGGATGTCGTAGACCTTGTCGCCCGACAAATTCACAACGACAGAATTCTTGTCTGTTTCCTGCCAGGTTTGGCCGCCGTCTAGGGAGTATTCCAGCTTCTCGAATTGGAATCCCTCCAGTTCCACGGCGGAAATGGTTGCTTGCAGCGTCTTCCCGGCGCTTTCCCCGTTTATCCAGCCGTTGTAATCGGCCGCGGGCGGCGCGATCACCACGGTGCCGGAAGTACGCTGGTTGTTTTGAATCTGCAGGGTATAGCTAACGGGCGATGCTCCCTCGCCGGACGGCAGCACCTCGACGGTGAACCGGTTGCTGGCTCCGGCAACATCCTCGCCGTTGACGGAGGTGTATTGTAGCTGCGGTGTGAAGGAAGCCGAGCCTGTGCCCTGCGCCAAAAGCCTTTGCCCATTCCAGATTTTGACTTCGGCGTCGCTGCTCTTGGCAACGGCCGTGATGGTGGTCGACGTTTTGTTTTCGGCCTGCACGCTGTACTCCGCCTGGCTGGGATCAAAAGCGAAGCCGATCCCGCTGGCCTTCAAATCGGTCAGACGGCCGTCCATGGTCTCGGCCGACGCGGTGAACTGGACAACCTCTACCGAATCTCCCAGCCTGCTGAAGGTAACAGAAGCCGTCTGGATGCCCTCCGGACCGAATTCCAGCAGCCCTTCAGCGTCGGTAGCCAGATATTTTGTTTCGATGACGCTGCCCTGGCTGTCCAGCAGGTTGACTACGGCGTTGCCGTTGGACATCGTCTGCATGGTCAGGTTCTGCAGGGTGATTTCAGCTTTGGTGGTATCGGCGTTGGTCAAATCCACGCTGACCTTGAAAGTCTCACCCTCGTTGTCCTTCTGCAGACTGTAGAATTGCTGCAGGTTCGTGTTGTTAACGGTATCGTACTCGGCCACTTCCTTATCGCCGTCCACGATCCATGCCCGGATATACACCGGGATGCCCGAGGCGGGAATCTCGTCGTAATCCGATTCCGCAATGTAATCCTTGATATTAAAGGTAAACTTGTGTACATAAGAGCCTTCGTCCACCGCCCGTAGGTCGGTATCGCTGCTCAAAGTCACCACACCCAGCAGGGACTCCTGATAATCGCCGTCGGCATACAGGCCCAGCTTGACGTTCCTGCTGATACCCGCCAGCTCCACCTCGGAGCCGTTATAAAGGGTCACGGTAAATTCGCGCTGCCCATCCGCTTCCTTGGTGACGGTCACATTGGACACGCCCACATCCGGGATAGCCAAATGCAGGGTATCTTGAACCTGCACTGTCTTGCCGTTGGTGTAATGTACCTGAATAGTGTAAGCAGGATCCTTTACGGTATCGTCGGGCACCTGGTAGTCCACTGTGATCTGTACCTGCTGACCCGGCTGGAGTTGGATCACATCGCTCCCAAAGGTGGTGGTTTTCCCATCCAGCGTAACCTGGATCTGGTCGATGATCTGGATACCGTCGTTCTGCACGGTGAACTTGACCGGCAGGGAAAGCCCCTTGACCATGTTCTTCAGGTCGGCGTCCACCGTCGGGACAGAGAAAGCGTTCTGATAGGTTTCGGTGGCGGTATACAGGCCGCTGACCGTCTCGGGGATCTCGAGCGGGACTTTAGCATATTCGATGTCGCCGTTTTCATCCAGTTTACCGGTCGGTTTCATTGTGGTCTCGTTGGTCTGTACGGTTTTTCCGGTAGGTTTGGTCCCCAGAATAACCGCCTTGACAATATCATTGTCAGTGGTGTAAGCGTCAAAATGGTCGATCCGAGCGCTATCGGGCATCTCCGCCACGTCGATCACCGCGCTGGCGTATACCCGGGAGCCGTCCTGTACAAAGCGGATCGCCCGCAGGACACCGGAATCGGCGGCGTTTTCGGCGCCTTCTTCCTGATCGCCGGCTGTGGAAGCCCAGATCAGGGAGAGGTTGTTGATGTCTCTGTCCGCTGAACGGACAAAGCGGAAGCTGGAATCCACCCCCGCATTCTGCCCGCCGGCGGCATTGGTCAGGCTGTTCACAAGGCCACACTCGGAGGTACAGATGTTGCCCATGTTGTCAATGGCCGCCAGCCGGATATCACTGACCGTTTCCAGGCTGCCCTCCGCCTCGGATCCGGTGATGGATACGTTGTACCAGGCCAGGATGTAGTACTCCTGGCCGCCGATCTTGGCCGTGGTGATCTGCGGGTTTTCGTCCAGCTCGCTGTCGCTGGTGATCTGCTGGTTTTTGCGCACCTGGCCGTCGGTGCCCACCACTGCGTACACAATCTCGTAGTCCTCAGTGGTGTGCTGCATGCTGCTGTCGGTGCGCAGCCCCGCAGCCTCATCCGCGCTGCCTTTGTCCAGCGTATAGGTAATGGCCGCTGTGCCGTCCTCCAGCATGGCCGCTTCCAGGCCCATGACGCTGCCGGAGGTGCCGTTGTACAGGGTGTCCGGTTTGCTCCAGTTCTCACCGTCAAACACGGTGTACAAAATGGTGTCCGAACCGGTGAAATCGGTGACGTTGGAGTCGTCGGCGATATAGACGCTGCGCCAGGCCACAAAGATGCGCTCGCCGCTGACCGCCACCACAGGAGCCATATCCGGCGACGCGTTGTTGGTCAGGCGTTCGGTGATCCACTGGCCGTCGGCAATGCGGCTGACCATGATTTCCGTGCTGTTGGCCATCAGCGCCTGCTCCGCGCTGGTCAGCGCGTCTCCGGCGTCCTTATTCAGGCTGCTGGTCTGCCGCACCCATACGGCGGCGCCGAACTGCTGGTTTCCCGCGAAATTCAGGCTGCTGTCGCCGAAGCCCTCTTCGTCTGTGATAGCGCCTTTATTCACATAGCTGCTGCCGGAACGGATAGCCCAACTGGCGACCGTGTCCTCCACGTTTTTGCTGTCGGCGTCCGACAGGTACACGAACAGGCTGCCGTCCTCCGCCAACTGCGGGTCGGCATAGGGATAGGCATTGGTCTGCAGCTCCTTGGGCGCGCCGTTGTTCGCGTCCAGAGAAAAGGGCTGAATGCCAGAACCGCTGTTCCAGACACGGTTGAATTTGGAGAGATAGTCCCGATCCTCCAGACGGGGGACGTCGGATATTTCCGAAATCATGGGATGGGCGGCAATGTAGGCGTCGATCGCCAGGGACATGGTGTTGGCGGTCACTGGCCCGCCGGTGGTCTGCTTCCAGTAGTCATAGATTTTGTCCCAGTTGTTGAATACCCAGGATTTGGTATAGGTATAGGAAGTGAGAATTTTATCATACGAAATAAACAGGAACCGGGCATAGAACCGGATGCCCACCCGGCCTTCCAGCGTGAGCTGTTGGCCGTTGAGCTTCCGTTCGCTCTCATCGGCCAGATACTCCCGGTTGAGCCAGGTATTGCGGCTGTCCAATGCGATTTGCCCGAACACGCCGAATTTAAAGGCGATGACCGAATAGTCGAAGCCGATACCACCGAAGGCGTTGAGATAGGCGTAGATGCGCAGGGTGGTCAGATAGTCGTTGACGTACTCATCGTCCACGTCCTCAGCCCACTCCAGCACCTCACCGTTGTAGGTCTGCTCCTCATACTGCGCCTTGACGGCGAAATCCACGGCCACCGCCGCGCCGAGCCCCAGCTCGGCCGTGACGGGGACAGGTCCGACCCAGGAATTGAAGTTCCACTGATAGCCGAAGCCGCCGCCCGCCGTAAAGCCGCCGGTATGGACGATGCTCTTCCAGCAGTTTTCCTCGTAGTCGTAGACGACCTGGCCCTCATAATAACCGGACAGCTCATAATACAGCTGATGGTTGCCGAATTTTGACTGGTTGGCTTTCTCCAACAGTTCGTCTTTTTGATTTTGCAGGTATTCGCCCTTCAGCATGGCCTGCTTGTCGTCAAAGGAAGGAGTCGTCTTGAATTTCTCCTGTCTATCGGTATCCATATACAGGCCGGTGGTACCGCCGCCCATTTTGCTGTACCCCGCCTTAATCAGGACGTTATATACCGTGGGATCCTGGGTCGCGGCGATCTGCATGGTAAACAGGGAGGTGGAAAAGCCGGTGGATTCCAGGAGGCCCAGGCCGGCGCCGATGAAAGAGTCGCCCAAGCTCATGGAGCCGCCGTCCACCGTCATGGAATCCTTGATGGAGGTGATGATGGAGACCGTGCCGCTGTCATTATCATCGACTCTTTTGGTGCCCAGCATATTGATGACCCGGAACGGGGCGCTGAAGGTCTTGTAGAGCGTGTTTTCATCCTTGTTCAGCCGCATGGTGATGCCGCGGCTGTATTTCTGCTCCATCCAGATGGTGGATTCGTTGAGCACCTGCGTATTCTGGGTGACGGTGATGGTGCTGAAGGGGTACTTAAAGGTCTGGTAGGTCTGGCCGGTCGGGATCACGCCGTATTCGTCGGTCAGCTTCAGGCTGGCCGCGCCCAGATCCTCGTCTTCCATGCCCCACCACAGCACCATGGTGTCCAGCACGTTATCGGGGTAATTGGTATTGGGGCCGACCTTCTTGTTGTATTTGCGCACATCGATTTCCTTGGCGCCGATATAGTTGTCCCGGTACACTTGCCGGGCGATAAACGGCTCCTTCCCGTCCGCCGCGTCCAGGTTGACCACCATATCCGCCGATTTGACCAGGTCGTCGGTTCCCAGGTTGCCGCTCTGCTTGAGGAGCAGCGGGTAGTACGCATCCCCCTCAAACAGCACCTCAAACATGAAGTCCAGCTTATCGGTGGCGTACAGTTCGGTCTCCGCCGCCTCGCTGCCCTCTACCCAGAAAGTGGTAACGTCCATAGAGATGGCCAGCTTGCCGTCGGATCCTACCTGGACGGTGGTACCGTCCATATCGGTGGTGGACGCATCGCAGTACTGGTTGTTTTTGTACACGCCGCCCCGGTAGGTGATCGCGCCGGTATAAGGGGTGCCGTCCGGCTTCTTCAGGAAGAAGGCCACCTCGGCCGGCTGGCGCAGCTTGAGGTTGTTGATCGGATACAGGCCCACGTCGGTCACGTCCACCTCGCCCGACTGGAGGGAGGAATTGGTGATGGTGCCCATGTAGACCTTGTTCTGATAGGTGGACTTCATCCGGACGCTGCCGATGATGCCGTTCGCCTCATACACCGCCAGGGCGCCGTCCGCATTGGTCTGCACCGTCTTCTCCACGGTTTCGCCTTTTTCATTCTTGGTGGTGTAGGTCACATCGGTCACTGTCTTGGGAGAAGCCTGGAAGATGTACAGCTTATCCTTGAGGGTCTCGACCTCCACCTCAAGCGTATCGATCATGCCGGTGGCGGCATGGGTGACCTTGACGGTGGTGGTGCCGTCGCTGCGGCCCGACAGGATAAACTCTTCGGACGGGCGATAGGTGGTGTAGCTGTAGTTTTCAATGTTATCATACCGGCCGCCCTGGGCATAATTGACGCTGGCGGTATCGCTGTTTTCCACCGCCCAGGAGATTTTGTCGGTCACCTGCTGCCAGGCGTACTCGCCGTAATTGATGCTGATGGCCTTGCGCAGGGTAATATTCCGCTCCAGAGCCAGGATATCATCGCTGCTCATGCCGCTGATGCCCTGGATATTGCTCAGCAGCAGTTTGTCGGTCTTTTTGCCGTCCACCATGATCTGCAGCGCGTCCGCGTTGTAGACATAAAACGCGAAAGAGTCATAGGACCAGGTGGAATCCGTCTGGTTCTTGGCCTTGATATTGACGGTGTACACATCGCTCAGGGTGCCGTCGTTCACGTCGGCCAGCGGCACCACGCAGATTCCGCTGTAGGAGCCGCCGCCGTTATCGGTCACCGCCCTCGAGGTAAACGCCCCGTCTTCAAAGGTAACCACCGTGCTGGCGATTTCCTGATCGTTGCGGCTGACCTTAAACTCAAACTCGCCTTCGTTGAGGGAATCGAAATACGTCATGTTCCAGTGGAGGGCGATTTGTCCCGATGAATCCAGTAGATATTGGTTATTCAGCGGCTCCAGGCGCACCACGGCGGCCTGCGAGCGCACCAGGATATAGGCGCAGGCGCTCAGGATGGTATCGTTTTCCGGGTGCTTCACCTCCAACCGCACGGTATAGCTGGGCAGATTGCCCTTGGATATCTCCAGGATATCCTCTGCCGGGACAGTAAAGCTGGACACGCTCGGCTCCGCGTTGGCCGGCGAGGTCACCGTATAGGTCTTGAGCGGAACAGCGGAAGCTGTTTCGTTTGCCGACAACTCGCCCTCATACAGCTTCACGGTGAAGTCGGTATCCCTGGCCGGCTTGTAGTCGGTGTTGTTCTTGTAGGTCACATTGGTGGACCAGCGGATCACAGCGGAGTTACCCTTGGTGACGAGCACGGTGTTCATATCCTCCGGGATCACCAGGGAGGGCTCGCCGCCGGGATTGACGGTGATTTTCACGCTCTCCACAAAGACATTCTGAGCCTTATCCGCCCCGCCGTTGAGGGCGGTCAGCCGAAAGGTGACCTTGCCCACCGAAATCGGCTGGATTTTCCCTGTTTTGGCGTCGATTTGCGCCACCGATTCATCGCTGCTGCTCCAGGCAAAATTCGGATAGGTGGCGTCGCCGTTGTAGGTATATGTCAAGGAAGTGGACGTGCTGGCTGTGAGATAGACCAGGTTCTCCTTGCCAGATGGCCACCGGTCGGGATACGCGATGGCGATATCCTTCTCCGCGGCAAAGATCACCGGATGGATGACATAATCCACATACTTGCCAAAAACACAGGAGAATTCCTCCGGCTTGCCGGTGTTGTTCTTATTTAAGTACAGTTCGACCCGCAGTTCATGATCCTGGCCGTCCGTATACTGCTCAAGCGGGATCTCCCCCTGCAGAGCTGTGCCTTCATCGGTAAGCGCCAAGTTGATGAACGTTTTGCCCCCATCAATGGACGCTTTGACCGATTTTACAACTCTGTTTTCATCCAAACCCTGCTCCAGCCACAAGGACGTGCTCTTGTCCAGCGCCACGGTGAGAATACCGGTTTCCTGGCCGGGATAATAGGAGGTCTTATCCAGCGTAATGCTCTGGAAGGCCTGGGTCTTTTCCAGCCCGTTCAGAGAGGCAGAGACGCTCTCGGAATAAGCCGACATAGCCTTGCCCGCCATATCCTTGGCGCCGGTGGCCTGCTGCGCCGCAATGGTGTCGGTGTCAGCAGCCTTCACCTCATAGACGAAGGTGAGCTGGCGGGAGTAGGTGCCGCCGCTCTCCACCGGGGATAGCGTCTCGCCGCTGTTGAGGGTCAGACGAGCCTCGGCGGGGCTGACCGGCTCGCTGTAGGTGACCACAAAGGGCACTTTCTCGCCGGGGCCAAACGCGCCGTCAGGGGCCGGGCCGGCAGAGACCTGTATATCCCTGCCCTGGGGAGCCGTTTTGTCTACGAAAAAAAGCTGAATGTGGGATTGGGGCGCATAAAGATGGCCAGCTTTTTCTCGGGTATACGAGAAGCTCATGCTTGAACCGTTAGCCAGGAAATTGGCTTTTTTAGTAGTGTTGGTCAGGTCGTATTCCAAGGTTCCCCACGCGGCTGCAAACGAGTCTGCCGCATTGTATCCCTCAAAGGGACCATCTTTACTCATGAGTATATTATTCGTAACCCGATTGCTTTTCGTACCCGGCATCGCAATCGTCATTTTGCCGTCCCAACCGATTGTAGCCGCGTGGTCGACATGCGAGACCATCCAGCGGATACCGGATACGAGATCTTCTCTGACAAGGTCCTTCATATAGTTCGTGGGTTCCAGATACAGAGAACTGTATAAAGTCTTATAGTTCGCTGTTTCACCCTCTTCAGTACCCGCTCCTCCTGGGCCTCCATCAACCAACGGGTATCGGCTCCAAGGAACGCCTGCTTCCGGCAGGATCTCGATATCCGGATTAGGAATACCATTTACGTTATAAGCCGTCGTCTGGGTCATAAACGAATGGGTCAGCAGCTTGGCTACACTGCCCGCATAGTCATAATTGCCTTGTACCCGCACCATCGTGCTGGCGGCGGCTTTATCGCCTTCAAACAGGATGTTCTTCGGGTTGCTGTACTGGATGAAGAACGCCCGGTCGCCGCCCCAGC
This sequence comes from Candidatus Howiella sp., assembly GCA_050946935.1. Taxonomy (GTDB): domain Bacteria; phylum Bacillota; class Clostridia; order Oscillospirales; family Acutalibacteraceae; genus UQRS01. The sequence continues at coordinate 4,704 of JBMNVR010000018.1, read as the reverse complement.
GGTCGTTGGTATAATCCGTGCCGGAGCTGTCCCGCACAGTGGTTTGGATCGTGACGCTTTTTTCGGTTGCGCCCGCCTCAAAGGCGACGGTGCCGGTTTTGGCCGTGTAATGGACGCCGGCCCTAGCTGCGCCGTCCACCGTCCTGTAATCAAAGGACACGGCATAGGGCAGGGCCTTGGACAGGTTAAAGGTCACAGTGACATTCTGTCCCTGCTCCACCGACACGTCGGTCGTACCGATGGTGATGCGGGCCAGCTGGCTCTTGTAGCCCTTGTCAATGGCTGCGTCGTCCTTGGCTTCGGAGTCCTCCAGCTGCAGATTGATGCCGTTCGCCTGGAGCTGGTCAATCAGCGACTGCAGGGTGGCCTTGTGCTCGTCCGTCATTTCCACGTCGGGATCGTAATAGGTGGCGCGGATGCGCTCGAGCTCCTTTTCGATGTCCAGCATGGTTTTGACATCCTGAAGGGTGATGGTCTGCCCGTCCACCGTGCATTCCCGGGTCAAATCGGTGTTGGGATCAGCCAGAAGCGCCTCCAGCTCGGCTCTGGACAGCTCCCGGCCGTCCAACACCACCGAATAGGTAAGAAAATTCCCGTACCGGTCGATAAGCCCCATCTCATACAGGCTTTCGAGCACCAGCCGGGCTCCCTCTTCGCCGTACAGGGCTGTGAGGTAGTCGGTCAGCTCCTGGCTGAAGGCCGTGGTCGCGCCGTTGCTCGGCGCGGTTCCCAGAGCCGACATCGGCTGGCCGACTGTGATAATCAGCACCAGCACAAACGCAAGCAGCCTGATCAATAGCTTTGGTTTACATGTCATAGCGGTTCCTCCCTTTCACATCACGAGGCAAAGCATACATCCGTTTGGACGGCATCCCGACAGGACGTCCTTATGCCGACTGGTACGGCTGCTCTGCCTTATCCTGCCTGATAGGATTCTTTCTCCTTTGGAATATCCAAAGGAGAAGAGGGGACCCCCCTCTTCTCTTTCCTATCTCTATTTTATCAGAAATTTTGCCTTTTGAGTGTGTCGTTTACGTCGAAAACATAGTCGTTTACGCAGTAAATGATTTTTGAGGCTTGTCAAGAATGTCTGTTTCCTGTAAAATACAAATGGGATCATGGGAAACTCATAACCTCTTGATACCTGAACCCTTTTCGGGGAACTTATGATACGAGGAGGAACGGATATGAAAAAAACATCTCGATGGATCTGCTCCTTTATCTTTCTGCTGCTGTGCCTCGCTGTTTTCTGGTTTCTGCGTCTGTTCATGGCAACGGGTGAAAGTGCGATATATATCAATTGGCAGTCCTCCGTGCAAATCGCGTCGGACGGCACGGAAATCCCCTATGAACCGGGGGACGATCCCACGAATGTGCCGGAATCCGGCAACACCTACCGCTTTTCGGCGATACTGCCGGAGGGGCTGGAAAACGGATACCTGCAGTTTGAAACCTCGGGCCTCGAACTGACGCTGTATTTAAACGGGACGGAAATTCATCATTCTGCCGGCGTGCCGCCGGAGGGAGTGGTGAATATGTCTCAGGCACATCTCCCGCTGCCGGAGAATGCCGCCGGAGAGCTGACGGCAAGCTGTACCATCATGGATCCGGCAAACGCCATGTTTCCGCCGCTCATCCGCTTTATTCCGGAGAGATTGCAGTGGGCAGAGCCTATGTCCATTGCGAACACATTCGGCATCCCGGCAGGGTTTACTGCCGCCGCGCTGCTTTTGTCGGCCGGTCTGTTCCTGCTGAGCATCCTGCGCAAACGACCAGAATGGAGCCTGATTCCGCTTTCGCTGGCACTCACGGGATTGACCGTTTACCGGTTGGTGCAAAACTGCGGCTATTACTTTTTGCCGGAAGCGGCGGTACAAATTCTCAGCTGGGAGGGCTTCGCCTGGCTGGCGCCGCTGGCTCTGGCTGTCTACTTAGTGATGAACAGTCGCCGCAAATTCTGGAAGCTTCTGGGATGGGCGGCGGCCTGGAGCGCCGCGGCACTGCTGACGGGGTATCTGATCTCTCTGGCGTGCGGCGGAGCCTTTGCGGAACTGATCAACCTCCTGGTCCAAATGCTCATTAACGGCATCTATGAAACCCTTCTTTACTGGTTTACCCTGTGGCTGTCGGGTGTGTGCGCGCTGATCTCCGCCTACTGGATGATGCGTTCCCTGGTGCGGCAGAAGACAGAAGCGCAGATGTTGGAGGTGAAAAACCGGCTAATTGTGGACAGCTACCATGCCATTGAACGGAAAATGCGGGACAGCGCCGGGCTTCGGCATGAGATGCGGCATCAGATCGCCGCTTTGGACGCTTTGTACCAGCAAAAGGATTTCGACCAGTTGGGCAGGCTTCTCGGCGAGTGGAAGCGGCAGGACGCCCTGCTCGCCCAAACACGGTTCACAGAGAATTTCATCGTCAATGCCATTCTGCAGGACGCCGCTTCCCGGTCGGCGGAGGCCGGGACTGTCCTTGAGGCACAGGTTCATCTGCCCGAAAAGCTGTCCATCCCGGAAAGCGACCTCTGCACACTGCTGATGAATATGCTGGACAACGCGCTGGAAGCCTCCGCCGGCGTGGAAAAACCGGAGGAGCGAGCGATCCGCTTCAAGGCGGAAATACGCAGCGGTTTCCTGGCCGTCAAGTGCGAAAATCGTTACGCCGGAAACCTGGAAGAGAATGCGCAGGGCCAGCTGCGGACCCAAAAGTCACAGGAGGATACGCACGGATTTGGGCTGCGGCAGATGTCCGCCATCGCGGAGAAATACCACAGCGTGCTGGATATCAGCTATACCGAAGAACAGCTGTTTATCGTACAGACGGCGCTGAAGCTTCCAAGGGAAAAACAGACATAAAAAGAAAGAGCCGGTGTCGGCTCTTTCTTTTTTCCTTTATTGATTGATATATCGGACAAAGGCGCTTTGCAGGGCCTTGTAGTACGCTCTGCCGATGGGAAGACGGACGCCTCCCCGCAGGGACAGTTCCGCTCGTCCGATCTCTTCCATATAGGCCATATTGACCAGATAGCTGTTATGACAGCGGCAGAACTGACCGTGCGGCATCTGCTTTTCAAAATCCCGCAGGGATAAAAGATAGGTACGGTCGCCTTCCGTCTGATGTACAATGATGTTGTGATTGTAGCTTTCGATATATCGGATTTCCGAAAGCGATAGCGTAACCGTTTTGCTGCCGATGCGGAGCACGACGATTTTGGGTTTGTGGTTAAGGCGCCAGTCAGTGCGCAAAGCGCCCGCCAGCGATTTCCGGCTGACCGGCTTGAGCAGAAAGTGGATGGGCTGGACACCATAACCTTCGGGCAGATAATCCTCACAGCCGGTGACGAAAATGATGCTGACCCGGTCGCCCCGCTGCCGGAGGGTCTGCGCCAGCTCCATGCCGGTCATGCCCTCCATCTGGATGTCCAGGATCAATAGATCAAAGGAAGCATTCTCAGCCTGCAGGAGCTTTTCCAGTTCATCTGCCGAAGAGAAGGCGGTAATTTGATGTTCGATATCGTCCTTTTGTAATATATCATGGCAAAGAGAGTGCATCTCCTCACGCAGTATATCGTCATCTTCGCATATTGCCAGCTGATACATACTCATCCCTCCTCACAGCCGCTTTTAAGAATATTATACAAAACCTTGTTTCTGTTTGCAAGTAATGACCGTGCGTTGATGATCTTCCACAGGCATGCAAATATGAATTTCTCCTTGAACTTTCCAATATCCGATTGTTTCCATGTGCCATTTTTTCGGGATACCATAAAGAAAACACATTGCATACATTATTTACCTTCCCTCAGTACGATGTGCGGTTCATTGCCGTAGGCGACGGTGTGGACAGCGAAAACGGCGTCATTGATTTCTCCGGCATCAAAAATTATTTCAATAATTTTAATGCAAGATACCAGCCGCAAAATCCGCGCGGTGCAAAGAGCCAAAGGTGAACGCGGAGAACGAGTCAGCAGTGCAATGCCTTACAGGTATATGCGTAATCCCGAAAACAAAAGGGAACTGATTCCTATGAGGACAGGGTATGCGGTCGGCTTTCGCCGGAACGGTACGATGTGATGTCCGGTGGATACGAACAGGAACAATCAGAGCTTCGTCAGGAACTCTGAAGTCCATCACCGAGTGTATCGACCAAATGGATATGCGTGAGATGTGCATACGGGAGTTTATGGACAAGGCGAAATTCTATATGGAGATGCCAAAGCTGACGCCCGAACTGCTGCGGGTTTTTATCCGCAGGATTGAAGTGTATGAAAAGTTCGAAAAGTATTCCCGCACCTGCGGAAACCCAATCGTTATCCACTATGCGTTCCGGCTGCCGGAACAAAACGGTATGCCTGCCTTAGAACAAGTGATGCGCCCCATACAACAGACTGCCTAAAAACAGCAACCGGAAGGCAAATCGCCTTCCGGTTGCTGTTTTTTTTTTTTTGGATTTTTCAAAGGCGCTGCATAGGGGCGCGCGCTTTATGACGTTTTTGCGCGGCGCATCGGACAGGATTGCTGTAAAACGTACAGCGTTAATTGTTCGGCGGCGTATCGGAGAGATGAATCTTTTCGAGTGCCCTTCCGACATCCTCCCGCAGGACGAGATCGGCGGCCGCGTCCATCGGCGTGACGCTCCGGTTGATGAGAATGAGATGCTCTCCGCCAAAATACCGCACCATCCCGGCCGCCGGATAAACGGTCA
>JBMNVR010000017.1:0-42909 GCA_050946935.1 Candidatus Howiella sp. | reverse complement strand
CGGGTTGATAGGCTGCATGTGTAAGGGCGGTGACGTCCTCAGCTTGGCAGTACTAATAGACCGAGGGCTTGACCTTTTTGATCCTTTCCTTCCTCTTTCCCTTTGTTCAGTTTTCAGGGTGCGGATTCTATATTGCGATTGAAGATCTGCCGTTTTGGCAGATCTTTTTTTATTTTCCGTTGTGCATATTAAATAAAACTAACAAAAAATATTGGAATTTTGCACATTTCTTTTTCGGCTTATCGTATGGTATAATAAAAATACAAATGGATATCTTTTACAAAAGATTTCTATGCACTGGAGTGAAAACGTAATGAAGGGTATACCCCGTCCGAAATACCGGGAACGGCGGTCTATCTCTGCGATTGCGATTTCGGTAACGCGCTGACTGCGCCGAAGACGCCGGAATTCATCGAACCGGAGCTGGTGTCGATTGCGAATGGCGTTGTGTTCGAGGTTGCAAAATCCCCTTCTTCCATGCAGCGTACGGAGAAAATAGACCCAGACGAACCGGAAGAAAATGCCGCCCTGCCTTTCCCACGGCGGAGTTGGCGGCTGATCATACACAGCGGATTCTCCTCGGCCTTTGCGGGGCGCCGGTGGTCTGTATCGCTGCTGAAGTATCCTTCTTCCTTTTGCAAAAAGGAAAGCGGATGGCGCAGATTTCCGGAGAGGGGCTGCGGGACGCTCGGGATCAATAGCTTTTATCCAAAGCGTGGGGAAAGGATATGCTGAAATATGAAACAATTTGTATCGGCGGCCATGGCGCTGTTGCTGGTCGTGGCCTTTTTTTGTACTGTTTCCGCGCAGTCCGCGTCAGAGCTGCCCGATTCGATCGGCTTTTCTGATGGAATCTGGGCTGGGGATATCTGCTGCCAGACCTTTGTGCACGGCTTTGCTGCGGCAGAGGGGGCGCAGCGTATAAATGTACAATTCTTCCCCTATGCGGAGGGGAAGACGGCGCCGTCCGGCGGGACGGAAAACAATCCCAACTGGCAGCCTGCAACGTCGGCGTACATCAAGACGGAGCCGGTTTCAGTGCTGGACGGCTCGGTTTACTCTCTGCACGGCGGGGCAGAGAAATCGTGCATGCAAGAGGCCTCCCACATGGAGGAGGAATGGCTGATTGAGGCTGATACCCCGGCCGCCGCGGCCGTTCTCACGCCGGAGGAGGACTCCGCCGGTGCGGCGACACTGATCGGCAATGCCGGGGCATCGGGCGGAAAAACCACAAAAACCTATTTCCTCGGGATGGAACTGACGCCGGCGCTGCGCAGCGGACTGATAATCAGTTCGGCTGTGCTTGGAATTCTGTCAGTCGCGGTGGCGGTGACGGTTATCATCAGCATGGTTGTGGTAAAACGCAGCCGTGCTTTTAAAGCGGGGGATGAAAATCCCGGACGGGAAGGAGGTTTGGACGCGCACAAGAAAGATGCGGCGGAAGAAAACACCGATATTGAATAATTTTATAACCACGTGGGAAAGGGACCGGCGGGCTTCTTTGTTTGGCCGATTGTGAAAATGAGAGAGGGGCATATATATGAAAAAGCTGATTTCCGTTCTGCTGGCGCTGGTGATTTGTTTTGCCTTGCCGATGCTGTCAGTGTCGGCGGCCGTGACCGACCCGAACACGGTCGGCAGTCTGGGAAGAGAGGTCTATCTCGCCCCCGGCTTTACGCAGGAGGATCTGCCGGTGGTGCAAAGCCTCATCCGACGGGAGTATAACCGTGGTATCCAGACCCGCAGCATCAAGCATCAGGGCAAGGCATATTTCAACTACGGTCAAAGCACCGGCGAGTTTGTGCATGCCTTTGTCGGAACGGAGAGAACCACCGAAGAAGGTGTGGTTTTACCGGCGGCCGCCTGTATGAATCAGGATTTTACCGGCGGGTATTCAGACTGTCTGGCGACGATGGGGATGGATAACAACTGGTGCTGTATTCTGGTTACGCCGGAATCACTGAAGAAAGGGGAGGCCTACACCGTCCGGGACGGGATCGGCAATGCCTGGGGCAACGCGGGCGCCACCAACTCTTACTGGGGTCTGCCGACCGGCAACCAGTACTGGATCGGAGACACCTGCTACCAGACCTTTGAGTACGGCTATGCGGCGGCGGAGAGGGCATCGATTATATTTGTTAATTTTTTCACCTATGAAGAGGGTAATGTGGCTCCGGCCGTGCCAAACGCGGCGGCCTATGATCATTATACTGATGTTCAGCCGGAAGAGGGGCCTCAGCCTTCGATTGAGATGGAACCATCCGACCTGTCCGGTGACCTCGACGGGGACGGGAAGGTGACGGTTTCTGACGTGGTTACGCTGCGGCAGTTGATTGTCGGCGGGGAGTCGAGCGCGGCGCAACTGGCCTGTGGCGATCTGACGGAGGATGGACAACTGTCCGTCTCTGATGTGGTGGAGCTGCGGAGTGTCATTGTGGGAGGAAATATAAAAGCTTAGGTGTAGCGGCGCGGTCGGGGACAGACAGAAAAAAACACACCGCCGCCCGGATGGGAGATCCCTCCGGGCGGCGGTGTGTTGTCTGCATCATTTGAGGCAGTTCATTGCGTAATGTACGATCGTAAAGGCGATCGGCTTTTCGCGAATCCGAACCTTGCCGAGCCTTTGCAGAGGTGCGCTTACAGAAACATTATCAAAAGGTAAAGGCGTCGGCTTAAAATCCCATTTTTGCGCTCATGGATTTGCCGATTGCGGCCGAGAGGGCACGAGTTGCCGTCTCCTCCTCCCCCTTGGCGGAAAGGTAGAGCTTGATCTTCGGCTCGGTGCCGGAGGGGCGGATGATCGCGCTACAGTCCCCCTCGAGATGATAGGCCAGTACGTTGGATTTCGGCAGGGTGATTGGTTTTTTCTCCCCGGTGGAGAGGCAGGTCTCCACCGATTGCTCGTAGTCGCAGACCCGCAGGGTCTTCCGTCCGCCCAACTCTGCCGGCGGGTTCTGCCGGAGGTCATCCATAATCTCTTTCATGCGCTGCATGCCTTCGGCGCCCTCGCATGTGAAGCTCTGCTGCTCGTTTACATAAAGTCCGAATTCAGCGTAGATTTCCTCCATCACCCGGATGAGAGTTTTGCCCTGTAATTTGTAGAAAGAGGCCATCTCGCAGATCAGCATGGAGGAGACCACCGCGTCCTTGTCCCGGACGTAGCTGCCGGCCAGGTAGCCGTAGCTTTCCTCAAATCCGAAAACATAACGGTCGGCCTCGCCCTTCGCTTCGAGCAGGCCGATTTGCTCTCCGATAAACTTGAAACCGGTCAGCACCTCGATCAGCTCACAGCCGTATTTTTCGGCAATAAACTTGCAGATGTCGCTGGTCACGATGGTTTTGACCGCAACGGGCTTTTCCGGCATGGTGCCGAGCGCCGTCCGCTGCGAGAGGACGTAGTGCAGCAGCATCGCGCCGACCTGGTTGCCGGTCATCAGCGTATAGGACCCGCCGTCGTTTACGGCGATACCCACCCGGTCAGAGTCCGGGTCGGTCGCCAGCAGCAGGTCAGGCTTGACCGTTTCGGCAAGCTTTAAGGCGCATTCGAAGGCTTGCCGGATCTCCGGGTTTGGAAAGGGTGCGGTCGGAAAGCTGCCGTCGGGCAGCTCCTGCTCCGGCACGACAGTCACGCCGGCCACGCCGCAGCGGTCGAGGATGGCGCGCACCGGCTTGTTTCCGCTGCCGTGCAGGGGGGTGTAGACCACCTTCAGCCCGGCCTTTGCAAACACCTCGGGATGAATGGACTGTTTTTGCACTTCGTCCAGATAGGCGGAGATGACATCCTCCCCGATATAGCGGATTTTGCCGGCAGCGACGGCCTCGTCAAAATCCGCCTTCTTCACATCCGAGAAGGGGTCGATTTTTCCAACGTGTTCAAGCACAAGCTCGCTGGCCTCCAGCCCGAGCTGGCAGCCGTCAGGGCCGTAGGCCTTGTACCCGTTGTATTTAGCCGGGTTGTGGCTGGCCGTGACGACGATACCGCCCGAGCAGCCGAGATAGCGCACCGCAAAGGAAAGCATCGGGGTTGGCATCAGCTCCTTATACAAATGCACCGTGATGCCGTTGGCGGCAAGGACGGCAGCCGCGGTCCTCGCAAACAGGTCGGATTTGATCCGGCTGTCGTAGCCGATGGCGACCGAGCCCTCCTCAAAAGCCTGATTGATATATTCCGCAAATCCCTGCGTCGCGCCGGCGACCGTGTATATATTCATCCGGTTGGTGCCGGCGCCGATCACGCCGCGCAAACCTCCCGTACCAAATTCCAGCGCCTTGTAAAAGCGGTCGGAGATTTCCTCCGCCTGTCCCTCGATCGCGCGCAGCTCGTCCGCGAGGTCGGGATCGGCCACCGCCTTCTCGCACCATTCGGCATACAGCCGGTTGATCTGATCTGCCATATTTGCTCCTCCTGTTGTTTCATATTTTGCCCGGCAGGCAATGTTTTGGATGATGCAGTTACAGCTTTGTCCAAAGGCTTGTCCGGCCGCCCAAAACGGCCGAACGATGGAAGAGAACTTTTCGGATATTGCTATAATAAAAATACCATCCTTAAAAGTATATGTCAATGCCCCGCCAAAATATGGCTGTGAATTTTTGTATTTTGCGTTTGGCGCGCCATTTCTTTGCAAAACATTGTAAAAACTTCTTGACAAAAAAATGGGAAACTGTTATAATATTCGTCGACAACAAAGCAGAACAGCCGTTTTCGTTCTCACCTCGGGGCTTTGGCCACCGTGGTCAATAAGGAAAGGTGCGGTATATCCGTACGGGATTTTACTTATTTGCGTGGACGGAACATTCTTTTCTGTCCACGCTTTGTATTTTACAGTTTTGGAGGTGCTACCCATTAGCAGCAAGGAACTTCCCATCAACGAACAGATTTATGACAAGGAATTGCGCGTTGTCGATTCCGACGGAACCCAGCTTGGCATCATGTCCGCGGCGGAGGCGTTGCAAAAAGCCTATGACAAGGACATGGATCTGGTGAAGATTGCGCCGACCGCCACGCCTCCCGTCTGCAAGATTATGGATTACGGCAAGTACCGTTTCGAGCAGGCCAAGCGTGAGAAGGAAGCCCGTAAGAACCAGAAAACTGTTGAACTGAAGGAAATCCGTCTGAGCCTGACCATTGACCAGCACGATTTTGAGACCAAGGGCGGCCAGGCAATCAAGTTTCTGTCGGCCGGGAATAAGGTAAAGGTATCCATCCGGTTCCGCGGGCGTCAGCTCAGCCATCCGGAGATCGGGTATGACATCATGAAGCGTTTTGCGGAATATTGTTCCGAGTACAGCGGCATTGAAAAGCCGGCTAAGCTGGAAAGCCGCAACATGCTGATGTTCCTTGCGCCCAAAGCTGGCAAATAACGCTACTGTTTCATATTAAGGAGGAAAATACAATGCCCAAGATCAAAACACACAGCGGGGCCAAAAAGCGTTTTAAACTGACCAAAAACGGCAAGGTAAAGCGCGCCCACGCCTTCAAATCTCACATTCTGAACAAGAAGACGACCAAGAGGAAGAGAAATCTTCGCAAGACGACTGTTGCCGACGTAACCAACACAGCGGCAATCAAAAAGATGATCCCTTACAAATAAGAACTGCCTTAACATCAAATTAACGGAGGTTACGAGCAATGGCACGAGTAAAAGGCGCGATGATGACGCGTAAGAGAAGGAAAAAGACCATTAAGCTTGCAAAGGGCTATTTCGGCGCAAAGTCGAAGCTCTTTAAAATGTCTAAAGAGGCTGTGATGAAATCCGGCCAGTACGCCTATATCGGCAGAAGGCTGAAGAAGCGCGATTTCCGCCGTTTGTGGATCACCCGGATTTCGGCCGCCGCCAAGATGAATGGGATGAACTATTCCACCTTCATGAACGGTGTAAAGAAGGCCGGCATCACCCTCAACCGCAAGATGCTGTCCGAGATTGCCGTCAACGACGCTGCTGCATTCACCGCGATTGCGGAGCAGTCCAAGGCTGCCTTGTCCAAATAATTGGAAACGCCCGGGGAGTGTCTCCGGGCGCGTTTTCATATTTGTATCTTCAAAACCGGAGCTGGTCGCATGCGTATCACCAGCCGTGAAAACCGGCAGATCAAGGAAATTGCAAAACTGTATAAAAACGGCCGCTCTCGGAAAGAGAACGGCCTGTTTGTGGTTGAAGGGGCGCGCATCTGTGTCGACGCGGCCGACAGCGGTATCGCTATTGCGACGCTGGTCTGCTCCGACGCCGGTGCAGCTCGCTATCCGCAGGTGACGGCGCAGCTTTCAGAGATGGCTGAGCTGGTGCTTTCGGTTCCCGACGCGGTTTTTGCCGCACTGGCCGACACCGCTCATCCGCAGGGTATTCTGGCCGTCTGCCGGATGCCGGCGCTGCGGTTGGATCCTAAAAGGCTTCGGCCGGGCGGGCGCTACCTGGGGCTGGAGGAACTGCGTGATCCCGCCAACCTCGGTACCGTGGCCCGCACGGCGGAGGCACTGGGGCTGGACGGCCTGATTTTATCGCCTGGCTGCTGCGACCCCTATGGACCAAAGGCGTTGCGGGCCGGAATGGGCAGCTTGCTGCGCATTCCGCTGCTGCAAACGGAGGATTTCTTTGCCGAATTGGCGCGCTTTCGTGCCGCCGGCCTGTCGGTTTTTGCTGCGGTGCCTGACCGGGCCGCGACGGATGTGCGCCGCGCCGGAATTGAGGCGGGCGGTGTGGTTTTGATCGGGAATGAGGGGAACGGTCTTACTCCGCAAGCGATCGCGTTTGCTGATCGGCCTGTGACCATACCGATGCCCGGACGGGCTGAATCGCTCAATGCGGCGGCCGCCGCCTCGATCCTTATGTGGGAGATGACCCGGTCGACCGGGGGAGGTGCCGATTTTGGCTGATCTGCGCATATACTATATTTGGCTTCAGCTGGTGCTCGGGCCCGGCAGCGGCAAGCTTCCTGCTGTTTTGCGCCGCTTCGGCGGGGCAGAGGCATTGCATCACGCTGATTCGGCCTCCCGTCGGGAAAGCGGCATATTTTCACCCGCTGAAATTCAAAAAATTAACAAAATCCCTCTTGACGCGGCGGACAGAATCCTGGAGAATTGTAAGAAAATCGGCTGTCTGGTTTTCACGCCGGAGGATGAGGCCTATCCTGCCCGCCTGTTCAACACGATCGACCCGCCGTGCGCCCTGTACGTCGCCGGGCAGTGGCCGGCGATAGATGATGAGGCGGCGGTTACCGTTGTCGGCGCGCGGCGTCCTACCGGGGACGGTGTTTCAGCCGCGGCGAGCTTAGCGGCCCGGCTGGCACGTGCCGGTATGCTGATTGTCAGCGGCGGCGCGCTGGGGATCGACTATGCTGCCCATATGGGCGCGCTGGCTGCGGGAGGACGGACGGTTTGCGTCATGCCCTGCGGCGTCGACTGCAACTATCCTTCCCAAAACGCCGAAATGCGCCGTCTGGTGCGGGAGAGAGGCTGCCTGATTTCGGAATATCCGCCCGGCACGCCGGTGCCGAGAGGCGCGTTTCAGGCGCGCAACCGGCTGCTTTCCGGCCTCTCGCTCGGTACCGTGGTGATCGAGGCGGGGAAAAGCAGCGGCACTCTGATTACCGCCCACCGTGCCGTGGAGCAGGGGCGAGATGTTTACGTCGTGCCCGGTCCGGTCGGCAGCCCGGTTTACGCCGGTTCCAACCGGCTGATTCAAGACGGCGCGGCGCCGCTTCTTGACGCGGCCGACATCCTGACCGCATATGCGCCCGATTATCCGCATAAGCTGAATTTGAGGCAGGCGGCAGAGCCCTTTTCCAAAGAGGTTCTGACCCGGCTGGCCGATCTGCTGGCGCATCCGCATGTCAAGACCCAGCCCGATTCTCCGCCAGAAAAACGGCGCATGCCGCTGGAAAAGCCCACGGTTCCCTCCCGGCCGAAAAGCGCCGTCTCCACACCGCAGACACCTGTGCCGAAGCGGCCGGCCGGTGATGAGCTTTCTTCCGCGGCGGCCCAAATCTACGACGCTATGGAGGCGGAGCCTCTCTCGGCCGACTATCTTTCGGTTAAATGCGGGGTGGAGGCCGGCGCCGTCCTCGCGGCGCTGACCGAGCTGGAGCTTCTCGGGTATATAAGGCCGGTGCCCGGCGGCCGCTTTGAACCTTGCTGATCCAATGCATTCCTTTTGAATGCATTTTAAAACTATAAAAACAGGAGAGACAAAATGTCGAAATTAGTGATTGTGGAGTCACCCTCCAAAATTAAGACGGTTAAAAAGATTCTCGGCTCGGATTATGAGGTCATGGCCTCCAAGGGGCATGTGCGTGATCTGCCGAAGAGTACTCTTGGGGTCGACGTCGAGCATGATTTCAAGCCCAAGTATCTGGAAATGTCGGATAAAAAGGACCTGATCAAACAACTGCGGCAGGCGGCCGCCGATGCCGATATGGTTTATCTCGCCACCGACCCGGATCGGGAGGGGGAGGCGATTTCCTGGCATTTGGCTCAGCTTCTCGGCCTGAATTTGGAGGAGAACAACCGGGTCGAATTCAATGAGATCACCAAAACCGGTGTGACCGCCGGAATGAAAAATCCGCACAAAATCAACCTCGACCTTGTCGACGCGCAGCAGGCCAGGCGGGTGCTCGACCGCATCGTCGGCTACAAGCTCAGCCCCTTCCTTTGGAAGAAGGTGCGCAGAGGGCTGTCGGCCGGTCGGGTGCAGTCGGTTGCTTTAAAGCTGATTGTCGACCGCGAGCAGGAGATCAAGGCCTTTAAATCCGAGGAGTACTGGTCAATCGACGCGAAGTTTACCCATCCGTCCCGTCGGGTGTTCGAGGCCAAGCTGGGTGCCCAAAACGGCAAAAAGCTGGGTACGATTCCGGACGAGGCGGCCGCGAAGGCCATCCTGTCCGAGCTGGACGGCGCGGCCTATACCATTAAATCCGTGAAAAAGGGCGTGCGCAACAAGCAGCCCGCGCCGCCTTTTATCACCTCGACGCTACAGCAGGACGCCTCCCGCAAGCTGGGGTATGAGGGCCAGCGCACCATGCGGATCGCCCAGCAGCTTTATGAAGGCGTCGAGCTGCCCGAGCTTGGCAACGTGGGTCTGATTACCTACATGCGTACCGACTCCCTCCGCATTTCGGAGGAAGCCCGGGCCGCCGCGAACGAGTACATCGCCGGCCGCTACGGCCAGGCGTATCTGCCCGAAAAGCCGCGTTATTTCAAATCCAAAAGCGGCGCGCAGGACGCGCATGAGGCCATCCGTCCGACCATGATCCACCTCTCACCCGAGCAGGTGAAGCCCTCCCTTACCGCCGATCAGTTCAAGCTGTATAAGCTGATCTGGGAGAGGTTTATCGCCAGCCTGATGGCCGCTTGTGTGCAGGATACCGTATCGGCGGGGATCGCGGCCGCCTGCCCCTCGGGAACCGAATACACCTTCAATGCCAGCGGGTTTACCGTCCGGTTCGACGGCTTCACCGTGCTGTATGAGGAGGGCCGGGATGACGCCGATGAGGAAAACGGCGGCACGCTGCCCGCGCTCAAAACGGGGGAGATGGTGAAGCCGAAGGCTATCACACCCAATCAGCACTTCACCCAGCCGCCGGCACGGTATACCGAGCCGACCCTGATCAAGGCGCTGGACGAGTACGGCATCGGCCGTCCGTCGACCTATGCGCCGATCATCTCCAACATTCAGCAGCGGGAGTATATCGAGCGGGAGAAAAAATCCCTGAAGCCCACCGCGCTGGGGGAGATTGTGACCGGCCTGATGACCGAATATTTCCCCGATATTGTCAACACCAAATTTACGGCGAATATGGAAAAAGACCTCGACCGTATCGGAGAGGGACAGCTTGGCTGGGTCGATACCATCCGGGGTTTTTACGACGGTTTTGCCGACACTCTGCAAAAGGCGGAGGAGAATATGGACGGCGTCAAGATCAAGGTGCCGGACGTGGAATCCGACGTGGTCTGTGAGCTGTGCGGCCGGAAGATGGTAATCAAATCCGGGCGGTTCGGAAAATTTCTCGCCTGCCCGGGGTATCCGGAGTGCAAGAACACCAAGCCGATCGTCAAGGAAATGCCGGGTCAGTGTCCCAAATGCGGCGGGAAGATTTTAGAGCGCAGAAGCAAAAACGGCTATAAATATTTCGGTTGCGAGCAAGGCGCCAAATGCGGCTTCATGACCTGGGACGAGCCAACGGCCGAGGTTTGCCCGAACTGCGGCAAGACCCTCTTCAAAAAGCGGGGTGGCATCCTCCACTGCGCGGACGAGGCCTGCGGTTACGAGATCAAGCTGGAGCGCAAGGGCAGGGGCAAGTCCGCTGCCAAATCCGATAAGCCGGCGGGATAACACATCCCTTTTGTGTATGAGGTTTTCATGGATCCGGTTTTCCTGTTTGTTTAAAGAGGAAAACCGGCCGGAGTGAAAATTCTGAAAGGATGCTTGCGGGATGGATCAGCTGCGTTTTTTGGAAAGCTGCGACCTTGTGCTGCGCGGCGAGCGGGAGCAAAACGGCATCGGCACGTTGGGGGAGAAAACCCTCCATGCCGTGCTGAAGGCTTATTTTGAGCCGCTGGCCGTCCGGCGTGAGGTGCCGGTCGGCCGGTATGTCGCCGACATCGTGGGCGAGGATGGGATCATCGAGATTCAGACCGGCTCCTTCACGCCGCTGCGCCCCAAGCTCACCGCGTTTTTAGAGGCGGCACGGGTCACGGTGGTGTACCCGGTCGCGCGCCGGAAATGGCTGTCCGTCATAGACCCCGCCACAGGGGAGGAGGTTTCCCGCCGCCGGTCGCCCAAGGCGGGTCGGGTGCTGGACGTGCTGCCCGAGTTATACCGGATTGAGCCGTTTTTGACCCATCCGAATTTTCACCTTTGCGTTTTACTGATGGATTGGATTGAGATTCGCCTCCCTGTGCCGAAAAGCCGCCGCAACCGCCGGGGCTACGCCCGGCAGGACCGGATTCCGCTCTCGCTGGAGGGGGAAGCCTGGTTTCGCCGGCCGGAGGATTATCTCCAGCTCCTGCCCGATCCGGAGGGACTGCCGGATCCTTTTACTTCCCGCGACGCGGCGGAGGCGGCCGGACTGCGACCGGGCGACGCTTCCGGTCTGATGGGCCTGCTGTACCGCCTCGGCCTGGCGCGGCGGGTGGGGAAGTCGGGCAACGCCTATCTCTATGCCCTGACCGTGCCGGCGGCGGGAGAGGTCCCCTCGCCCCTGTCTGATTTTGTCTGAGAGGAGAGGCCCTCCGTCAAAGGAGGCCGGAAAACGAATATGCAGAAAATTACCGTGATCGGCGCCGGCCTTTGCGGGTGCGAAGCGGCCTTTGCCGCCGCCTCGAGAGGGGCGCGGGTCGATCTGATTGAAATGAAGCCGCGGGAGATGTCGCCGGCTCATCACTCGCCGTTGCTGGCCGAGCTGGTCTGCTCCAACTCGCTCAAGGCGGCGCGGGTCGATTCGGCTGCCGGCCTGCTGAAAGAGGAGATGCGGCACTTCGGCTCTCTGTGTATGGAGGCGGCCGCCGTCTCCTCGGTTGCGGCGGGCGGCGCGCTGGCCGTCGACCGGGAGGCATTCTCCGCCTATATTACCGAAAAAATTCGGAATCATCCGAATATCCGGCTGATCGCCCGCCGGCAGGAGGCCTTGCCGGAGGAGGGCGTGACAGTGGTCGCCACCGGACCGCTGACCGACGGCCGCCTGGCGGAGGAGATTCGCCGGGTCTGCGGCAGCGAATATCTCAGCTTTTACGATGCGGCCGCGCCGATCGTGACGGCTGACAGCGTGAATATGGACATCGCCTTTCGCGCCTCCCGCTACGGCCGGGGAGAGGCGGAGGAGGGAGATTATCTCAACCTCCCGATGAATAAAGAGGAATACGAACGCTTCTACGCTGCACTGGCGGAGGGGGAGACCGCGCCGCTCAAGGATTTTGATCGTCCCATGACGGTGTACGAGGGCTGCATGCCAATCGAGGTTATGGCCCGCCGCGGCGCCGACACTATGCGGTTCGGACCGCTGAAGCCGGTCGGTCTGCGCGATCCGCGGACGGGGCATCGTCCCTGGGCGGTCGCACAGCTCCGGCGGGAGAATGCCGGCGGCACTCTCTATAACCTGGTCGGGTTCCAGACCAACCTGAAATTCGGGGAGCAGAAGCGGATTTTCTCCCTGCTGCCTGGGCTGGAGGACGCGGAGTTCGTACGCTACGGCGTGATGCACCGCAACTCCTTTCTTTGCTCGCCGAAGCTTCTGAACGCCGGCTATGCCATGCGCGGCCGGCCGGAGCTGTTCTTCGCCGGCCAGCTCTGCGGGGTGGAGGGGTATATGGAATCGGCCTCTTCCGGGATACTGGCCGGCATCAACGCAGTGCGCGCGGTCGGGGGGATGGAGCCGCTGCTGCTGCCGAAATTCACCATGATGGGGGCGCTGGCCGGATATATCAGTGATCCCACGGTCGAGAAATTCCAGCCTATGGGGGCGAATTTCGGCATTCTGCCGCCGATCGAGCCGCACATCCGGGACAAGCGGGAGCGGTACGCGGCATTGTCCCGCCGTTCGCTTGACTGGTTTGCACAGAATATTACGGACAAGATATTTGTTTGACAAGCCGCTTGTCCGAGAGCTTCCCTCCCCAGGGAGGGAGAGACCGTTGCTGTTTTGAAAAAACGCGGCGGCGCGAAGAAAGCGGAGATCAGGATACAGATCGAAAGGGATGGGGTATACATATGAAAATTATTGTGGACGCATTCGGCGGAGACAACGCCCCGCTGTCGGTGATCGCGGGCGCGCGGCAGGCGGTCGACGAGCAGGGGGTGGAGATTCTTCTGGTAGGGGATGAGGAAAGGATCAAATCCTGTGCGGCCGAGAACGGAATCTCCCTCTCCGGGATGGAGATTTTGCACACTGCCGCAGTCATTACCATGCATGACGAGCCGGGAGAAATCATCAAATCCAAAAAAGACAGTTCGATGGCGGTGGCCCTCTCTGCCCTGGCTGCGGGAGAGGGAGACGCCTTTGTTTCGGCCGGGAGTACGGGAGCCATCGTGGTCGGCGCGACCTTTATTGTCAAGCGGATCAAGGGGGTAAAGCGCGCGGCGCTTTGCACCTATCTGCCGACGGCGACCGGGCATTACCTCCTGACCGACGTGGGGGCCAATGCCGACTGCCGGGCGGAGATGCTGGCGCAGTTTGCCGTGATGGCCTCGGTGTATCTGGAGAAGGCGTGCGGTGTGCGGAATCCCACCGTCGGCCTGGTCAACATCGGCACGGAGGAGACCAAGGGCGGCGCTTTGCAGTTGGAAGCCTACGATCTGCTGAAAAAGGCGCCGGTTCATTTCATCGGAAATGTGGAGGCCCGCGACCTCAACAGCGGGGTTTGCGACATTGCAGTGGCCGACGGCTTTACCGGCAACGTCGTCCTGAAATTGACCGAGGGGGTGGCCGCCACTCTGATGGGGATGATCAAGGGCGTGTTCAAACGCAATTTTGCCGGAAAGCTGGCGGCCATGATGGTCATGCCGGGCTTAAAGGAGCTTAAAAAAGCCATGGATTATACCGAGGTCGGCGGCGCGCCTCTGATGGGGATTGCGAAGCCGGTCATCAAGGCGCACGGCAGCTCCGACGCGACCGCGATCAAGAATGCGATCCGGCAGGCGGCCGCCTATGCCGCCGGCGGAGTGATCGAAAAAATTTCGGCCGAGCTGGTTGCCCTCGGTAAGGAGCCGGCATCGAATCCGGCGGAATAAACCCTTTAAAACGACAGGAAGGACGATCCTTGAAAATGACCGAACTGGAACAAAAAATCGGATACAGCTTTCAAAATTCACAGCTTTTGCACCGGGCGCTCTGTCATTCCTCTTACGCGAATGAGGTCAAGGGGGGAGAGGCCTCCAACGAGCGGCTGGAGTTTTTGGGCGACGCAGTGCTTTCGATCGTCGTGTCCAAGCATATTTTCCTCCACTTCACACATTTGCCGGAAGGGGAGCTGACCAAGCTGCGCGCCGCACTGGTGTGCGAGAAATCCCTGCACAAGTTCGCGCTTGCGCTGGGACTTGGCGGGTATCTCCTGCTTGGCAAGGGAGAGAGCCAGAATGGCGGCCGGGAGCGTCCCTCGATTCTGGCCGACGCGTTTGAGGCGCTGATCGCCGCGATCTATCTTGACGGCGGGATCAATGCCGCGAGCCGGTTTATCATGGGTTATGTGGCCGGCGCTATCGAGGAATTCGGGCACAAGCCGGCCTTTAAGGACTACAAAACCGCTTTGCAGGAGATTATTCAAAAGAACCCGGAGGAGCAGGTCGACTATGTCCTGACTGGGGAGAGCGGGCCGGATCACGACAAACGTTTTATGGTTGAGGTGCATCTGAACTCCAACGTGATCGGGCGCGGCACCGGTCGCAGCAAGAAGGAGGCCGAGCAGGACGCCGCGCACCAAGCCTTGCAACTGATGGGGGAGGAAATCTGACCCTCTGCCGATTTTCCGGCGCGGCTTCGCGGAGCGGCCGAAAAACTGTGCGGGAAAACCGTACGGGCCGGCCGGCTTTTCGCCGTTTTAAATCAGAGGGAAAGGAGCGGGTGTCCGCATGGGCCGTCACGCGAATATTTCCATATTTGTTCCCCACCTTGGCTGTCCGCACCGATGCAGCTTCTGCGACCAGCGGGCGATCACGGGGCAGGTCGCCCTCCCTACGGCGGAGGAGGTGGAGGCCGCCGTCCGCCGGGGGATTGAAACCGGCTTCGGCGGGGCAAAAACGGCTGAAATCGCCTTTTTCGGCGGCAGTTTCACCGCCATCAACAGGGGGGAGATGCTGCGCCTGCTGGACGCCGCCTGCCCCTTTGTCCGCTCGGGCGCGGTGCAGGGCATCCGGATTTCCACCCGGCCGGACGCCATTGATCGGGAGGTGCTCGGTCTGCTTGCCGCCCGCGGAGTGACCGCCATCGAGCTTGGCGCGCAGAGCATGGAAGACGAGGTGCTGGAGAAAAACCGCAGGGGACATACGCCGCGCGACGTCGAAACGGCCGCGGCTATGATCAGGGCGTGCGGCTTTTCTCTGGGACTTCAGATGATGACCGGCCTGCCGGGGGACAGCGACGCGGGGGCGCTCCGCACAGCCGAGCGGCTGATCGCCCTCCAGCCGGAGACGGTGCGCATTTACCCACTGCTTGTGCTTCGGGGGACGGAGGTCGCCCGGCTGTATGAGGCGGGAGAGTATGTGCCGCAGAGTCTGGAGGCGGCCGTCTCCCTCTGCGCCCGGCTGCTCGGCCGGTTTGAGACGGCCGGAGTCCGGGTGATCCGGCTTGGCCTCCATACAGTGAAGGAAGAAAGCCTGCTGGCCGGGCCATGGCACCCCGCCTTCAGCGAGCTGTGCTACGGCCGCCGGTATCTCGAAGCCTTTGCGGCAGCCTTCGCCGGGCGGGAGAAGGGGACGTATACCCTCCTCGTCGGACCGGGGGAGAGGTCGAAGGCGGCCGGCCAGCGCCGGTGTAATATCGTCGCCCTCGAAAAAGGGGGCTGGAATGTGAAAATACAGGAATCTCCGGCGGTTGTGCCGGGAAGGTTTGAAATGATAAAGGGGAGGAAACCGACTTGCTGCTGAAATCCATTGAAGCACAGGGCTTTAAGTCCTTTGCCGATAAAACGGTGCTGACCTTTGGAAGGGGCATTACCGCGGTGGTCGGGCCGAACGGCAGCGGAAAGAGCAACATTTCCGACGCGGTGCGCTGGGTGCTGGGCGAGCAGTCGACCAAAACCCTCCGCAGCCATAAAATGGAAGATGTCATTTTCGGCGGGACGGCTGCGCGTCGGCCGCAGGGCTTTGCCGAGGTGACGCTGACCATCGACAACAGCGACCGCAGCCTGAATTTCGACAACGATACCGTTTCGATCACCCGGCGCTACTATCGTTCGGGTGAGAGCGAGTACCAGATCAACAAAGCGACCGTTCTGCTCAAAAACATTCACGAGCTTTTCATGGATACAGGACTTGGCAGGGACGGCTACTCTATGATCGGGCAGGGGAAGATCGACAGCATTGTTGGCAGCAAATCGAATGAGCGCCGCGATATTTTTGAAGAGGCGGCGGGCATTTCCAAATACCGCTATCGCAAGCTTGAGGCTGAACGCAAGCTTGACCGGGCGGAGGAAAATCTGCTTCGTCTGCGCGACATACTGGCCGAGCTGGAAGACCGGGTCGGCCCTCTGGCTGAGCAGAGCAAAAAGGCGGAGGCCTTTCTCGAATACAGCGCCGAAAAGCGCGAGCTGGAGATCGGGCTGTGGCTGCACACCCTCTCCCGCGCGGGGGAGCTTTTGCGCGCGCAGGAGGAAAAAATTGAGCTGGCCGAGGCCCAGTACAGGGAAACGGAGGGCGACCTCGGCCGTATTGATGAAGAAACCGAGGCGGCCGCACGGCGGGTACAGGAGCTGGCGGTTGCGATCGATGACGCCCGCCGCCTGATTGCGGAGATAGAGGAGCAATCTGCCCGCAAGGAAGGGGATATCGCCGTTTTGGAGAATACCATTTTCCACAACGGAGAAACCGCCGCCCGTCTTGCGCGGGAGCTGGAGACCCTGGATCAGAGCTTTGCCGAGGCCGAGGCTGAGATCGCCAAAAAACAGGCCGAGGCAGCCGAAAAGGAGCGGGAAATTTCCGATGAGCAGAAACGGCTGGAGGAGAAAAACGCCGAGCTGCAAAACCTGATTCAGGGGAGCGAGGGCATCTCCCGCAAAATTGAGGAGCTTGTGCTTAATCTCAACGCCGTGTCGGAGGAGGTCTCTGACTGCCGGGTGCGGGCGGTGACCGCCGCCTCCTCGATCGCGGAAATCGAGGCGCGGCAGACGACCGTCGCTTCCCTCACGGCTGAGCAGGCGCAGAAGGCTGAAAAATGGAAGACCGAGCAGGCCGCGCTGACCGCCGACCGCGTCCGGGTGGAGGAAGCAAGAACCTCTGCCCAAAACACGCTTTCGGGATATGAGCTGCGCCGAGCCAGCCGGGCCGCCGACTGCGACCGGCTGAAAAAAGAGTTGGACACCCTCGGCCTCGATATGGGGGAGAAGCTGCGCCGGGTACGGATTCTGGTCGATCTGGAGCAGAGCATGGAGGGCTTTTCGGGCGCGGTCAAACAGGTCGTGAAGGAGGCCGAGGCCGGCCGCCTGACCGGCGTGCACGGACCGGTCTCCCGTCTGATCCGGGTGGAGAAGCCCTATGCGATCGCGGTGGAAACGGCGCTGGGCAACAAGATACAGAATATTGTCGTCGACAGCGAAGGGGACGCCAAACGAGCCATCGCCTTCTTAAAACAGCAGAAGGGCGGCCGCGCCACCTTTTTGCCGGTTGCAACCATCAAGGGACGCCGTCTGAACGAGAAGGGGCTGGACGTGCTGGACGGCGTGGTCGGCATGGCCGCCGCCCTGGTGGACTGCGATCCCAAATATCGGGAGATTATGGACAATCTTCTTGGCGCCACGGTGGTGGCGGAGGATATCGACGCCGCCGTTTCGGTCGCGCGGAAATACGGATACCGCTTTAAGATTGTCACGCTCGACGGGCAGGTGGTCAACGCCGGAGGCAGTCTGACCGGCGGCTCGCTCGCCCGGAACGCCGGCCTCCTTGGCCGGTCGGGGGAAATTGAGCGGTTGAAAAAGCAGGCGGAGGAGCTGAAAAAAGCTTCGGAGAAAAAGACTGAAGAGCTGTCCGGTGCGCAGGCCGAGCTGGATAAAACGACGGCCGAGATGACCGCCGTGCAGGCCGGGATCACGACCTGCAATGAGGACCTCATCCGCATCGAAGGGGAGGAACGCCGGGTTGCCGGCGCGCTGGAGGAAAGCCGGCGCGCCCTTCGCGAGCTGGAGGCCGAGACGGCCGGTGCGACTGAACGACTGAACACACTGCGCGCCGCCGAAACGGCCGAGCAGCGGAATATAGCCGCGCTGGAGGAACAATCGGCCGCTTTGCAAAGCGAGATTGACGCAGCCACCGGCGGCCGGGACGAGCTTTCCCGCAGCCGGGAGCGATTGTCCGCCGCGGTGGGGGAGGGCAAGCTGCGCATCTCTCTGATCGAGAAGGACCGGGAGGCCTGCCTCCTTGCTGCCGAGCAGCTTCGCACGGCGGCCGGAAACCGCACGGCGCGGCAGGCCGAGATCGAAGCGGAGCAGGCCGGGCTCAACGCGAAAAATGATGAGCTGTCCGGGCAGATTGCGGCCATCCGGGACGCGATCGCAGCCAGAAAGGCCGACGCCGCCGCGCTGGAGGCACAGATTGCCTCGCTTCTCTCTGACCGGATGGAAACTGAGGCGCTCTCCGGCCGACTGCGCGCGGACGAGAAGGCACGGCAGGAGAACAAGGAGCGTCTCAGCGGCGAGCTTGCTCGCCTGACCGAGCGGAGGGAGGCTATGATCCGCGAGCATGACGAGATTATCGGCCGCCTCTTTGACGAATACGGCCTGACCCGGAGCGAGGCTGAGGCCTCCGGCATCCGGGTGGAGGAGCCGGCCGCAGCCAAGCGCCGGCTGGAGGAGATCAAGGCGAAGATCAAGCGCCTCGGCAACGTTAACGTCGGCGCGATCGAGGAGTATAAGGAGGTCGGCGAGCGGTATACCTTCATGAAGGCTCAGTTGGAGGATGTCGAAACCTCTAAAGCCGAGCTGCACCGGCTGATCAAGGATCTGACCGCAAGCATGGAGGTGCAGTTTAAAGAGGGCTTTACGGCTGTGGCCGGGTATTTCTCCACCGTCTTTACCGAGCTGTTCGGCGGTGGAAAAGGCGAGCTGCAGCTCAGCGATCCCGACAACCTGTTGGAAAGCGGAATCGAGATTATCGTACAGCCGCCGGGCAAAAAGGTCTCGTCTATCGAGCTGCTTTCGGGTGGGGAGAAGGCGCTGATCGCGCTGTCGATCTATTTTGCGATTATGAAAGTCAATCCGCCCCCCTTCTGCATGCTGGATGAGGTAGAGACCGCTCTCGACGACATCAACGTCGACCGGTTTGCCGAGTATTTGCATAAAATGGGGGATAAAACGCAATTTATTTGTATTACCCACCGGCGCGGCACAATGGAGGAGGCCGACATGCTTTACGGCGTGACCATGCAGGAGAAGGGCGTCTCCAAGCTGCTCCAGCTCAACGTGGCTGAGCTGGAGAAAAACCTTGCCCTGGCGCAGTAAGCGCGGGGCAGGGAGGATTTTCGCACGAGTGAGAAGGAGGAGCGTCAATGGGATTTTTCAGTAAAATCAGCGAGGGGCTAAAAAAGACCCGCGACTCGCTGAATAACGCGGTTTCCGGCATGCTGGCCGGTTTCCGCAAGGTGGACGAGGAGCTGTTCGAGGAGCTGGAGGAGATTCTGGTCATGTCGGACATCGGCGTGGCCACGGCGCGAAAGCTCTGCGACGAGCTGCGTGAGGAGGTCAAACTCCAAAAAATTGAGGATCCGGCCTCCATCAAGACTCTGCTGGAGGAAAAGGTGGCCGCCCTCCTGGCCGGGAGCGAGGGACTGCGGTTGGACACTCAGCCCTCTGTTATTCTGGTGATCGGGGTCAACGGCGCCGGCAAAACCACCACCATCGGGAAGCTGGCCGCCTCTCTTAAAGCGGATGGCAAGCGGGTCATCCTGGGCGCGGCCGACACCTTCCGGGCCGCCGCGATTGAGCAGCTTGGTGTTTGGGCCGAGCGCGCGGGGGTGGAGATGATCCGCGGCAGCGAGGGGGGCGACCCGGCTTCGGTTGTGTTCGACACTATCGCCGCAGCCAGAGCGCGGGGGGCGGACGTCATTCTCTGCGATACGGCCGGCCGGTTGCATAATAAGAAGAATTTGATGGAGGAACTGGCCAAAATCTCTCGCATTATTCATCGGGAGTTGCCCGACGCTTCGGTCGAGACGCTGCTGGTGCTTGACGCGACGACCGGGCAGAATGCCGTGAACCAGGCGCGGGAGTTCAAGACCGCCGCCGACATCACCGGTATTGTGCTGACCAAGCTGGACGGCACGGCCCGGGGAGGCGTGGTTCTCTCGATCTACGACGAGTTGGGAATCCCGGTTAAGCTGATCGGCGTGGGAGAGCAGATCGACGATCTGCAGCCCTTCGACCCGGATGATTTTGCCCGCGCCATGTTCCGCAAGAGTGAGGAAACCCAACTCTGATTTGTACGATGTAACGGAAAGACCAAAAGGAAGGATGAAGTACGCATGACCTTTATCATCGCCACAAAAAACCGGAAGAAGCTGGCCGAGCTGCGCCGGATACTCGCCCCGCTCGGCGTTGACGCCGTCTGCGAGGAAGAGACCGATTTCCAATTTCCCGAGGTGGAGGAGACCGGCGTCACCTTTGCCGAAAACGCTCTGCTCAAGGCCCGGTCGGTGGCCGGGATCAGCGGTTTGCCGGCGGTGGCGGATGATTCCGGCCTCTGCGTCGACGCGCTGGACGGCGCGCCAGGCGTTTACTCCGCCCGATATGCGGGGGCGCATGGCGACGATAAAGCCAACAACACCCTGCTGCTGCAAAACCTCGCCGGCCTGCCGGAGGAGAAACGCACCGCCCATTTTGTCAGTGCGGTGGCTGTCGTGTTTCCCGACGGGCGGGAGTTTACGGTGGAGGGCCGCTGCTCCGGCCGGATCGGCTTTGAGGAGAGAGGCGAGGGCGGCTTTGGCTACGACCCGCTTTTTTACGTCGGAGACAAAAGCTTTGCCGAGCTGACGGCGGCGGAAAAGGACGCGATCAGCCATCGCGGCCGGGCGCTTGCTGCGCTTTCGGATAAACTGAAAGCGTTTAAAATCACGGAGGCGTAAAAGCCGTCTTTTTTGGAAAAAATACAATTTGTAAGGATCGGGTCGTCGGGCGCGGAGTGGCCTCAGTATTTTGTGAACGGCTCAGCCGCCCGATACCGAGAAAAAAGAAAGGTATGGATCAAAAACCATGTTGAACAGCAGACAACGGGCCCAGCTTCGCGGGATGGCGAACGGGCTGGACACCATTTTTCAAATCGGCAAGGGGGGCAAAAGCGATGCGCTTGTCCGCAATATCAGCGAAGCGCTGGAGGCGCGGGAACTAATCAAGGCCCGGGTGCTGGAAACGGCGCCGCAGAATGCAAAAGAGCTCGGCCGGGAGATTGCGGCCGAGGTGGGCGCTGACGTGGTACAGGTCATCGGGTCGAAGTTCGTGCTCTATCGCCCGAGCGAGGAAAACCCGGCCATTGTTCTGGTCAAATAAGATCATGAAAAAAATCGTGATGCTGGGCGGCTCCTTTAACCCTCCCCACAACGGCCATCTGCGCCTGCTGCGCGCCGCCGGAGAGGAGGTCGGCGCCGACCTTTTGCTGATGATGCCGACCCTGGCGCCGCCCCACAAATCGGCGGAAGGACTGGCTTCTGCGCGGGATCGGTACAATATGTGCGCCCTCTGCGCGGACGAAATCGGGGCCAAGGCGTCGGATATGGAACTTGTACGCGGGGGTAAAAGCTATACGGTGGATACTCTTCTCGCGCTGCATGAGGAATACGGCGCGTGCGAAATTTACCTGACCATGGGCGCGGATATGCTGGTCACTCTGAAGGACTGGCGGCGGTATGAGGAGATTTTGCTGCTCTGCCGCATCCTCGCCGTGACAAGGGCGGGCACGCAGGACGATCGGTTTGCCGACGTCGGCCGGCAGATTGCGGCCGACGGGGGACAGCTCTCTTTGTTTTCGCTGCCGCCCGATGGAATTTCCTCCACCGACATCCGTGCGCGGGTGCGTGCGGGGCAGCCGATTCATGATCTGGTGCCCGATGCGGTGGCCGCGTATATTGTAAAAAACAAGCTGTATGTATAAAGGAGCGCGGAAAATGACCGACGCGGAATACAAACGATTGCTGAAAGCGCGGCTGAAGCCCGAACGATATGCCCATTCTCTCGCGGTGGCGGCGCAGGCGGTGCATCTGGCGGAAAAATACGGTGCCGATCGGGAGAAGGCGTATCTTGCCGGACTGCTGCACGATATTTGTAAAAATGACAGTGCCGAAAGCCTATTGCAAACCATGGACAGATTTGGTATACTATTAAGTAATCTTGAAAAATCCGCCCCCAAGCTTTGGCACGCGATGGCCGGCGCCGCCCTTTTGCAGGGGGAGCTTGGCATCGCCGATCGAGAGGTACTCGATGCGGTTCGGTATCATACCACCGCGCGGGCGGGCATGTCCCTTTTGGAAAAGATTATCTACCTGGCCGATTATACCTCGGCCGACCGGGATTATCCCGGGGCGAAGGATATGCGAAGGACGGTCGACCGTTCTCTGGAAGCGGGGATGGAGATTGCGTTGATTTTTACCATCACCGACCTTGCGGAGGAGCACCGGGCGATCCACCCCGACACGGTGGAGGCATACAACCAGCAGATGCTGGAAAGACGAAAGCCGTAAGGGTGCTTCCCTGGCGTTTTTGTCTGTATCGAACTTTGTGGATTGGGATAAAGAGGGGTTTTGGTTCCTGTAAAAAGAAAGGACTGGTCACAAAATGGCGAGAAGAAGCGATGACAACATGGTGGATCTGTACTCAGCCAGCAACGTCCGGCGGCCGCGACGGAAAAAGCGCCGGAACAAGGCACGTATTATTATCAATGTGGTGGCCTCGCTTGTGCTGGTCTTTTCCATTTTGATGCTGAGCGCGACGGTTGTGCTTGGCATGCGCCCGCTGGATGAGACCGAGAAGGAAACCGGAGAGAATCTGGAAGAATTGGTTTTCAGCGAACACACCGACGTTTCCTATGTTTTGGTGGTCGGCCTGGATAAAAGCGAGTCACTGACCGACATTGTTCTGGTAGCCTGCATCGACCACGAGCGCAATACCATGAGCCTTTTGCAGATTCCGCGTGATACCTTCATCGGCACCGATGTGCCTACCTGTAAAATCAATGCGGTTTACAACAACCCGCGCGAGGGCGAGTCCAAGATCAATGCCCTGCGCCGCCGAATCTACAGTTGCTTCGGCATTCCGCTGGATCACTATGTTATTTTCACGCTGGAGGGCTTCCGGAATGTGATCGACGCGATGGGCGGCGTGACCATCAATATCGAACAGGAGACCGGCATCCGGATTGAAAATCACGAGGAAGGCACGGCGACGGTTATCGGCCCGGGCGAGGTGCTCCTCAACGGCTGGATGGCGGAGGGCTTTGTCCGCAAGCGTTACCAGACCCTGCCGGGAGAGACCGGATACGGTCTCGGCGACATCAGCCGGATCCAGCAGCAGCGGGTATTTTACGCCGCGGTTGCAAAGAAGCTGAAGGCGATGAACCTTGGCGAAATGCTCAAGATCGCGACCAGCTGCTACGATCAGGTGACCACCAGCATGTCGATCAGTGAGATGCTGGCCTATGCCAAAGAGGTGCAGCAGATTGATATGGAGAATATGATCGTCAAGAGCGTGCCGGGCCAGTTCAGCAACTATAATGCCGGTCGGATCAACGGAAATGTGGCTCTTTCGTATTTCTCGGTGCGCAAGGATGACTATGTCTCCATGTTCAACGAGTATTTCAATCCTTATGGCACGCAGCTTATGGCTGGCAGTATCAGCATTCCTGAGCTGCACAAGATCCTGGGCGAGTCGGATACCGGCAGCGTCGTGACAGACGGCGGCACCCTTGGGCAGATTGGCGGCACGACCGATGTTCTGACCGACGCCACGACCGGGGGAACCTCCTCCACAGCCGAGTAAAGCTCGGAAAAACCCGCGTGTTCAGGCCGCCGGGCTGTCTTGGATTTGGGCCGGGCCGGCGGCTGTAATTTTGAGTTTTGGCCGGTACGCCGGCGGAATGGAGTATCTATGACATCGTTTGAAAAGCTGGAAGCGGCGGTAAAGGCTCTCGATGCAAAAAAAGGACGGGAGATTGAGGCTGTCCGTGTGGATGACCTGACCGTTCTCGCCGATTATTTTGTGATCGCGACCGCGACCTCTTCCACCCACGTGCGCGCCTTGGCCGACGAGGTGGAGGACGTTCTCTCCCGTTTGGGAGAGGAGCCGGATCATATCGAGGGAAAAACCACCGGCTGGATTTTGCTCGACTACCACGATGTGGTGGTCAATGTCTTTGATCGGAAATCCCGCGACTTCTATCAACTGGAGCGGGTTTGGAACGACGGAGAAAAGATGGATCTCTCCGGCATGCTGGAGCCGGAAACGCAGGGGGAAATTTAAGTGAAGTACGATTATAAGCAGATTGAAAAAAAGTGGCAGAACATCTGGGACGAGAAGCAGACCTTTGCCGCGAAGGAGGATTACACCCTTCCGAAATTCTACGCGCTGGTGGAATTTCCCTACCCTTCCGGGCAGGGGCTGCACGTCGGGCACCCGCGCTCTTATACCGCGCTCGACATCGTCAGCCGGAAGCGCCGGCTGGAGGGGTACAATGTCCTCTACCCGATGGGATGGGATGCTTTCGGCCTCCCGACCGAGAATTACGCCATCAAGAATCACATCCATCCCGAGATTGTGACCGGGCAGAATATCGCCAACTTTAAAAAGCAGCTCAAATCGCTCGGTTTCTCCTTTGACTGGAGCCGGGAGATCAACACCACCGATCCGGCATATTACAAGTGGACCCAGTGGATTTTTCTGAAGCTGTTTGAAAAGGGCCTGGCTTATAAAAAAGAGATGGCGGTCAACTGGTGTACCTCCTGCAAATGCGTCTTGGCGAATGAGGAGGTTGTCGGCGGCGTCTGTGAACGTTGCGGAAGCGAGGTTGTACGCAAGGTCAAGAGTCAGTGGATGCTGAAAATTACCGAATATGCCGAAAAACTGCTGGAGGGGCTTGGCACGGTCGATTATATCGAGCGGGTCAAAACCCAGCAGCGCAACTGGATCGGCCGGTCGGAGGGGGCACAGGTGCGCTTTGCCACCACGCTGGGTGACGAGCTGGAGATTTACACGACCCGGCCGGATACCCTTTTCGGCGCGACCTACATGGTTGTTTCACCCGAGCACCCGTTGATCGATAAATGGTCCGACCGCCTCTCGAATCTGGAGGAGGTCCGCGCCTATCAGGCCGAGGCGGCGCGGAAATCCGATTTTGAGCGGACCGAGGTTGCCAAGGACAAAACCGGCGTCCGGTTGGATGGAGTCGAGGCGATCAATCCCTTAACGGGCGGGAACATACCTATCTTTATTTCCGATTATGTGCTGGTTTCCTATGGTACCGGTGCCATTATGGCGGTTCCTGCTCACGATACCCGCGATTTTGAATTTGCCAAAAAATTCGATTTGCCTATTATTGAGGTTGTCGCGGGCGGCAATGTGGAGAAAGAGGCCTTTACCGACTGCGCGACGGGAACAATGGTCAACTCCGGCTTCCTCGACGGCATGACGGTGGAGGAGGCCAAGGCCGCCATCCTCGACCATCTGGAAAGGGAAGGCATCGGGGAGAGAAAGGTCAATTATAAGCTGCGAGACTGGGTATTCTCCCGCCAGCGGTATTGGGGAGAGCCGATTCCGATCGTGCATTGCGAGAAATGCGGCGCTGTCGCCCTGCCCGAAAGCGAGCTGCCGCTGCGGCTGCCAATGGTCGATTCCTATGAGCCGACCGACACGGGCGAGTCTCCGCTGGCTGCCATGACCGACTGGGTCAACACGACCTGTCCGCATTGCGGCGGCCCCGCCCGGCGGGAGACCGACACCATGCCGCAGTGGGCCGGTTCCTCCTGGTACTTCATGCGCTACTGTGATCCGCATAACAAAGATGCCTTTGCTTCCAAAGAGGCGCTGGATTACTGGATGCCGGTCGACTGGTACAATGGCGGGATGGAACATACGACCCTGCATCTTCTGTACAGCCGGTTCTGGCACAAGTTTCTCTATGACATTGGAGCGGTTGGCACGCCCGAGCCGTATGCCAAACGCACCAGCCACGGTATGATCCTGGGCGAGAACGGGGAGAAAATGTCCAAATCCCGCGGCAACGTCGTCAACCCGGATGATATCGTGCGTGACTACGGCGCCGACACCATGCGTCTGTATGAGATGTTCATCGGCGATTTTGAGAAGGCGGCGCCCTGGAATTCCAACTCCATCAAGGGCTGTAAGCGGTTCCTCGAACGGGTGTGGGGATTGCAGGATATCGTCACGGACGGGGACGTCTACCGCCCGGCGGTCGAGGGGGACTTTCACCGTGCGATCAAAAAGGTGTCGGAGGATATCGAGGGCTTGAAGAGCAACACGGCGATCGCGGCGCTGATGGCTCTGCTGAACACCGTGACCGACACCGGCAGCGTTACAAGGGGAGAGCTGCGCACCTTCCTGTTGCTGCTGAACCCCTTCGCGCCCCACATGACGGAGGAAATGTGGGAACGCCTCTCCTTCGGCGGCATGCTGAACGAGGCGGCTTGGCCCAAGTTTGATGAGGACAAGTGCCGTGTGACGGAGGTGGAAATCGCCGTGCAGATTTGCGGTAAGATACGCGCCCGTCTGATGATTCCGGCCGACGCGGCGGCGGCGGACGTCCTCTCCCTCGCGAAGGGAAACGAAAAGGTCGCGGCCGAGCTTTCGGGCAAGCAGATCGTTAAAGAACTGTATGTGCCCGGCAAGCTGGTCAATATTGTCGCAAAATAATGCAGAATGGCCTTGACAAAATCAAGGTTTATACTGTATAATAATCTCTACAGTTACAGTTTCTCTGTGATTTTACGGATTCTCTGTAGTTTTACGGAGGGAGGGTGAGCATACATGAGCCAGGTTCGCATTAAGGAGAATGAATCTCTTGACAACGCACTTCGACGCTTTAAGCGGCAGACTGCCCGTGACGGCGTGATTCAGGAGGTGCGGAAGAGAGAGCATTACGAAAAGCCTTCTGTAAAACGCAAAAAGAAATCTGAAGCAGCCCGTAAGCGCAAATACCGCTAAGGTGCTTCGTACTTGGATTTTGTTTTTTGCCGGAGCGGTTGCTATGTGTTAGCAACCGCTCCTTATCTTTATTGGGGGAGTTTGACCAGTGTCCTTTTTACAGCCCGACTTTCTTTTTTTTCGACTAACCGAAATCACGCCGGATTTTCTGCGGAAACAGGGGATCGCCGCGCTGGCGCTCGACGTGGACAACACCCTTTCCACCCACCACGGCCAGCAGCCGCTGGAGGGGTTGGCGGACTGGATCGCAAATATGCAAAAAAACGGTATAAAGCTGATCCTGATGTCCAATGCTTTCAGAAAACGGGTCGAACCCTTTGCGAAAACGGTGGGCCTGGCGTTTCAGTCGGTCTCTCTTAAGCCGCTGCCGGGCGGGTATTTCCACATCGCGCGGCGGCTGGGAGTGCGGCGGCGGGCGCTCGCAATTGTCGGGGATCAGTTTTTCACCGACGTGCTGGGGGGCAAGCTTTCGGGCGTACGGACGATACTGGTCACCCCGATCGCCCCGGATAAGTTTGTCCGCCGACGGAAATTTGAGGCGCGGTTTATTAAAAACCGCCCGACCAAGGAGGAATAAAGATGTCTGCGAAGTTCGGACCGGCCGGCACGCCCCGCAGTTTTGGGGAGATGGGGTACAAAACCAGCCTCGACGTGCCGACGTATATAGAGAGAATGGGCCTCGACGCTTTTGAATACCAGTGCGGCCGCGGGGTCAATATCGGGGAGGAAAAGGCGGCGGCCCTCGGCCGGCTGGCGGCGGAGAAGGGGATTTGTCTCAGCCTGCACGCGCCGTACTATATCTCGATGTCCTCGGTGGAGGAGGCAAAGCGCGACAACTCGGTAGGCTATATCCTGCAAAGCGCGCACGCCGTCCGGGCGATGGGGGGGAGCCGCATCGTCATTCACAGCGGTTCCTGCGGCAAGCTCCCGCGGGAGGAGGCGCTCGTCCTCGCCGTCGATACGATGAAGAAGGCGTTGGCCGCGCTGGATGCCGAGGGCCTCTCGGACATCCGCCCCTGCCCCGAAACGATGGGAAAGATTAACCAGCTCGGTGATTTGAACGAGGTGCTGACCCTCTGTGAACTGGACGAGCGCATTCTCCCCTGCATCGACTTCGGGCACCTCAATGCCCGAACCCACGGCGGCCTTGCCGCATATGCGGATTTTGAGGATGTTTTCAACCAGATTGAAAACCGCCTCGGCGCCGCCCGGCTAAAGGAGTTCCACGCGCATTTTTCCAAGATTGAGTACACCGCCGGCGGGGAAAAATGCCATCTCACCTTTGAAGATACCGTGTTTGGCCCGGATTATCAGCCGATGATCGAGCTGATCGCGCGCAAAAACCTCTCGCCCGTGATTATCTGCGAGTCGGCCGGAACCCAGGCCGAGGACGCCAAACAGATGAAAACCGCTTATTGGAAGGAGTGCGAAGCCATATGAAGTTTCTGATTCTGAACGGGCCGAACCTGGATATGCTCGGCCGGCGGGAGCCGGGTGTCTACGGCAGCCGCACGCTGAAGGAGATCAACGCCTCTCTCGACGGCTATGCGAAGGGACTGGGGATTACGCTGGATTTTTTTCAGTCCAACGCCGAAGGGGAACTGATCGAAAAAATCCACAGCGTGCTGGAGGAGTATGACGGCTGCGCGATTAACGCCGGTGCCTATACCCACTACAGCTACGCCATCCGGGACGCCATCGCCGCGGTCGACCGTCCGTTTGTCGAGGTGCACATGTCCAACGTCCACTCGAGAGAGACATTCCGCCACGCATCGGTCATTTCTCCGGTCTGCTGCGGCGTCATCGCCGGGTTTGGAGAGAAAAGCTACAGCCTTGCCGTGAGCGCGCTGCGGGATATCGTGCTGGGAAAATAGAGCGCCCGGCCGGTTGGGAATGCCGGAGGGGACAGAAAAGGGGAATCAGAAATGGAACGGATAGAGGCTTTGCGCGCCCGTCTGCCTGCGGATGCGGCGGCGCTGATTCTGACCGGGGTGAACCGCCGGTATTTCACCGGCTTTTCTTCCTCGCTCGGCTATTTGTTCGTCTCGGGAGATCGGGCGATCTTCTACACCGACAGCCGGTATATCGAAGCGGCTGGGAAAGCTGTCTCGGCCGGCTGCGAGGTGCGGCTGTTTGAGCGGCTGTCGGATGTGCTGCGTCAGGTGGCCGCCGAGCTTGCGGCCGATCGCTTGCTGACTGAGGAGGAAATCCCGGTCTCTACCCTTCGTCGGCTGGAGGCGCTTTCTCCCCTCCCGGTGGAGGCGGAGGTTTTAAGCGCCGAGATCCGCGCCTTGCGGCAGATCAAGTCGGCGGCGGAGGTCGCCTGTATCCGCAAAGCGCAGCAGATTGCAGAGGAAGCCTTCGACCGGCTGCTGCCTTGCGTCAAGCCCGGCGTGTCGGAACGGGAGCTGGCTCTCGAGCTGGATTACACCATGCGGCGTCTGGGGGCGGAGGATCTCTCGTTCGAGACCATCGTCGTCTCGGGCGAAAATTCCTCCATGCCGCACGGTGTCCCGGGGGAGAGGCGGCTGCAAAGCGGGGATTTTGTGACCTTCGATTTCGGCGCGGTCTGGCAGGGCTACCACAGCGATATGACCCGGACGGTCGTCCTCGGTCGCGCGGACGCCGAGATGCGGCGGGTCTACGACACCGTGCTGGCGGCGCAGGAGGCCGGCCTTGCCGTTCTGCGGCCCGGCCTGCCCTGTAACGAGGGGGATCGCGCCGCCCGCCGGATGATTGAGGAGGCTGGATACGGTGCCTTCTTCGGTCATGGCGCTGGCCACTCGGTCGGGCTGGAAATTCACGAGGAACCCCGTCTTTCTCCAAGCTGCGCCGCGTTGCTGGAGCCGGGGATGATTATGACGGTCGAGCCGGGAATCTACCTTCCCGAAAGATTCGGCGTGCGGATTGAGGATATGGTTTGTATCACGCCGGACGGGTGTGAAAACCTGACGGGTACCCGGAAGGCGCTGCTTGAGCTGTAACCTTCCGGCCGCCATCGGAACTTTGAATGGGATGTTTTGAACGTGCGGGCGTCGGCGGAAGACCTTCGCCGGCTCTTGGAATCAAACGATGGGGGCGGGCGTCCCCGAACGTGGAGGAGGGTCATTTTCTATGAAAAAATATATTCTTCCGGGGATCATTACTGCTCTGCTTGGCGCGGTCTATTTTTATGCCGCGTTGCCGGCCGTTAATCTGCGCTCGGCCGATTTTTGGAGTTTTATTGCATTTTTGCTAATCGTTTATTTTGTTGCGCATCTGGTTATGCGGTTCGGCATGGCCGTGCTGGCACAAAAGACACGGGAGCGGGATTTCCATCTTCCCTCCGGGAAGCCGAACCGGCGGGTGTTTAAAATTCTGGCGGTTGTCGTCGCCGTCGTCGCGGTCGGAGCTTTGGCGGTCGCCATCTCCTCTGTGCGGCTGTTCAACGCCTCCCGCTATCAACAGATGGTGTCGGTTGCCGACCGCGCGTTTGAGGAGGATATTGCCGAGGTTTCCTTTTCTCAAATTCCGGTGGTAGATAAATCAACCGCCCAGCGTCTCGGCAGCCGGAAGATCGGCGAGGTGGTTGAACTGGTCTCGCAGTTCGACGTGTCCGACATGTACACTCAGATCAATTATAATGGCACGCCGGTGCGGATTTCCCCCCTTCAGTACAACAATTTTATCAAGTGGTTCGTGAACCGGGAGGAGGGGATTCCCTACTACGTCTACATCGACATGGCCACGCAGGAGACCCAGCTCGTCAAACTGGAGGAGGGAATGAAGTACTCCCCGAGCGAGTGTTTCGGCCGGGATCTTCTGCGCCACGCCCGGTTCCGGTATCCGACCAAGATGTTCGATGAGGTTTCGTTTGAGATCGACGATACCGGTCGGCCCTACTGGATTATCTCCACCTATACTTATACCATCGGGGTGCTGGGCGGACGGGACATCGACGGGATTATCATGGTTGACGCCGTCTCGGGCGAGACGCGGTTTTATCCGGTGGCCGAGGTGCCCACCTGGGTCGATCAGGTTTATCCCGCCGACCTCGTGCTGGAACAGGTCGATTACTGGGGCCGCTTTACCAAGGGATACTGGAACTCGGTCTTTACCCAGAGCGGCGTGATCGAGACAACCGACGGCTACAACTATATTGCCAACGACGACGACGTCTGGCTTTTCACCGGCCTGACCTCGGTCGTATCGGACGAATCCAACATCGGGTTTATTCTGGTCAATATGCGGACTAAGGAATGCCGCCGTTACACCGTCAACGGGGCGGAGGAATATT
Organism: Candidatus Howiella sp.; assembly: GCA_050946935.1. Taxonomy (GTDB): domain Bacteria; phylum Bacillota; class Clostridia; order Oscillospirales; family Acutalibacteraceae; genus UQRS01. The sequence goes on along the minus strand of JBMNVR010000017.1, from coordinate 11,803 downwards.
CGGCCATGTCTTCGGCCGAGGGCAAGGTGCAGGAGAAGGGGTATGTCGCAACCTTCCCGATCCTGCTGAACATCGACGACCAGCCGACTTATTTTATCAGCCTGAAGGACAATGCCGGGCTGGTAAAGGCATATGCCTTCGTTTCGGTTTCGAGCTATCAGAACGTTGCGGTTGGCGATACGATTGAGGAGGCGCAAACGCAATATATTCAGATGCTCGGCGCGGGTTCGGCGGAGAAAACGCCGACCGTGCTGACGCAGGTGTCCGGCCGGATCGAGCGGATTGAGGCCGCCGTGCGGGAGGGCAATTCCTACTATTACATCAGGCTGGAGGGGGTCGACCGCGTGTATATCGCCCCCATCACGGCGGGCGAGATGCTGCCGCTGCTGCGGACGGGGGATGAAATCATCCTCAGCGTGGCGGAGGATGGCGGCGCGACCGTGCGGGTGCAGACCGTTTCGGCCGCGGGGACGAACGCCGGGGATAAGGCCGCCTCCTCAGCGGAGTGAGCAGAGCGTGCAGACAAAAACCGGGCGTATTCTCAAGTGAGGAATACGCCCGGTTTTCTATGTTTTGTATGCGGCTTTTGATTTATATAATGGACTTTCGGTTTGCGAAAAACGTTACCGTATATAAAGGCTGTCAGCCTCCCGATGGCGGTAGACGCTGAGCACCAGCCCCACGCCCATGAACAGGCAGACGAGGTTGGTGCCGCCCGCACTGAAGAAGGGGAGGGTGACGCCCACGACCGGCAGAAGGGAAAGTACCATGCCGATGTTGACCAGCATATTCGAAGCAAACATGGCGAACAGCCCAACGCACAGAAGAGAACCCAGACGGTCTTTGGTTTTGCGGCTGTCCGAAAGGATTTTGAAACAGATACCGGCCAGCAGCAGGATGGCTATGATGCAGCCGATCAGGCCGAATTCCTCCCCCAGGCTGGCGAAGATGAAATCGTTGTATCCTTCGGGGATGGTACCGCTCTGCACGTTCGGCCCCTGCAGATACCCCTGCCCGAAAACGCCGCCATTGGCCAGTGCGATGCGTCCTCGCCACTGCTGCCAGCCGCTGCCGAGAAGATCGTCCTCCGGATTCAGCAGGGAGATAAACCGATCCTGCTGTGCCTCGTTCAGCACGAAGAACCAGGCGACCGGCAGAAGTGCGGCGACCGCGCCGGCGCCGGCGGCGATATACCGCGCCTTTAGCCCTGCGGCAAACAGCATGGCGACAAACATCACGGCAAAGATAATGGCGGTGCCGTCATCTCCCTGAAAATGGATCAGCAGGATGGGGAAAGCCCCGTGCAGAGCCAGTAAAAGAAGCGATAAGGGCTTGTTAATATCTTTGGTTTTCACCAGGTGCAGCGGGAAGGTGATGGCAAACGCAATCTTCAGCAGCTCGGCCGGCTGGAAAGAGAACCCCGCAAAAGACAGCCAGGCCTTGTCATCCGTGCCGGAGGGCGCGTAGCCGATAAAGAAGGTAAGCACAACCAGTAAGACCGAAACGCCGCCGATCAGCGGCCAGAATTTTGCGATTTTCCGATAATCCACGGCCGAGATCACCAGCGCGGCAACTACGCCGGCGATCATGCAGCCGGCCTGCATCAGAATCTGCCGGTAGCCGCCGCCTGCCCGGGTGGCGGAGTAGATGATCACGCAGCCATACAGAGAGGCGGCGATGCATAAAAAAAGAAGAAGCTTGTCCGTCTCCCGCAAAAAGGCGGCAACCTTTCTGAAAAATTTATTCATAAGAGGGGGTATCCTTTCTCATTCAAAAGGCCGACGGCTTTCCGGATGAACCCGTGCCGCGGCTTTATAATAATTATAAGAGATGTGCGGATATATTTCAAGTAAATACTTTATTCCGGAAAATTTTTATGGTATAATAGCCGCAAACAGCTATTGTACCATTCGATTTCAGCACATTCCTTGCTCGTCGGGCGGCGGCCTCTTTTGGGGAGGCGCATCTGGCACAACGGCGATTTTTGTGCAAAACAGGGTTTATATACAGGCCCCGGTTTTCCGGCGGCTTTTTATAGGGAGGAAACAGAATATGCTGAGTGATATTGAAATTGCAAAATCCGCGCCGATCCGGCCGATTTCCGACGTGGCGGCTGACCTCTCGATAGGTGAGGAATATCTGGAACACTACGGTAAATACAAGGCCAAGCTGACGGAGGAACTGTACGCCGCGACGGCCGACCGCCCGGACGGCAAGCTGATTCTGGTCACGGCCATCAATCCGACGCCCGCGGGGGAGGGGAAAACGACCACCAGCGTCGGCCTCGGTCAGGCGATGCGGAAAATCGGGAAAAAGGCGGTCATCGCCCTGCGGGAGCCGTCTCTCGGCCCGGTGTTCGGCATCAAGGGCGGCGCGGCCGGCGGCGGCTATGCGCAGGTGATCCCGATGGAGGATATCAACCTCCATTTTACCGGAGATATGCACGCCATTACGGCGGCCAACAACCTGCTCTGCGCGCTGCTCGACAACCATTTGCAGCAGGGGAACGCCCTCGGCATCGACCAGCGGCGGGTGCTGATCAAGCGATGTCTGGACATGAACGACCGGGCGTTGCGGTACGTCAACGTCGGCCTCGGCGGCCGGATCAACGGTGTCCCGCGGGAGGATGGCTTCATCATCACCGTTGCGAGTGAGGTGATGGCCATCCTCTGCCTGTGCAGCGATCTTGCCGATCTCAAGCGGCGGTTGGGCAACATCCTGATCGCCTATACCTATGGGGGCGCGCCGGTCTATGCCCGCGACCTTGGGGCAGAGGGGGCGATGGCCGCTTTGCTCAAGGATGCGGTTAAGCCCAACCTGGTCCAGACGCTGGAGGGTACGCCGGCCATCATGCACGGCGGCCCCTTTGCCAACATTGCCCACGGTTGCAACTCCATCCGCGCGACCCGTCTGGCTTTGAAGCTGGCCGACTACTGCATTACCGAGGCGGGATTCGGCTCCGACCTCGGAGCGGAGAAATTCCTGGATATCAAATGCCGGTTCGGCGGCTTTTCTCCTGCGGCCATTGTGGTTGTGGCAACCGTCCGGGCCCTCAAATACAACGGTGGGGTAGAGAAATCCGCCCTGACCGAAGAGAATCTCCCCGCGCTGGAGAAGGGCATCGTCAACCTCGGCGCGCACATCGAAAATATGCAGAAATACGGCGTTCCGGTCGTAGTCGCCATCAACCGTTTCGGTTCCGATACCGACGCCGAGCTGGCCATGGTTGCCGACTATTGCCGTGCGCGGGGGGCTTCGTTCGCCCTCAGCGAAGTGTTCGCCAAGGGGGGCGCGGGCGGCGTCGAACTGGCCGAGGCGGTTGTGCGCGCCTGTGCGCAGCCGGCCGATTTTCACACCCTCTATCCTGACGAGCTGCCGCTGCGGGAGAAGATCGAGTGTATCGCAAAAAACATCTACGGTGCAAACGGGGTTCAGTTCACCCCTGCGGCTGAGAAGGGTCTGGCGGAGGCTTCGGCGCTCGGTGCGGACAAAATGCCGGTTTGTATCGCCAAGACGCAGTATTCCCTTTCGGACGATCCCTCTCTGCTCGGCCGGCCGAGCGGCTTTACCATCACGGTGCGGGAGGTTCGGCTGTCGGCTGGCGCCGGCTTTGTTGTCGCGCTGACCGGCGATATTATGACCATGCCCGGCCTGCCCAAATCGCCGGCCGCCTGCCGGATCGATGTCGACGGCAGCGGGAACATCTCCGGCCTGTTTTAAGGCGGGCCGTTTAAAAGGGGGCGGAAGCTTGACCGAATATCTCTCCCACAGCCCGGAGGAAACGGTGCAAATCGGCAAAACGATCGGTGCGGGTCTGACCCGGGGCGGGGTGATTGCCCTGACCGGCGGCCTCGGGATGGGAAAAACCTGTCTGATTACCGGAATCGCGCGGGGGCTTGGCTATGCAGGGGAGGTTTCCTCCCCGACCTTTGCGCTGGTGAATGAATATATTGGCGGCCGTCTTCCGTTCTATCACTTCGACATGTATCGGGTGGAGGGGTGGGACGACCTCTACTCCACCGGCTTTTTCGATTATCTGGATGCCGGCGGTCTGCTGGCGGTTGAATGGAGCGAGAACATCGCCGCCGCCTTGCCGGAGGATACGATGCATATCGCCATCGACTGCCTCGGCGATACCGGTCGGCGGATCACGCTGGATTTTTAAAAAACGTCCCTCTGCTTTCGCAAAAAAGGGGGGGCGGCCGGCGGAAAGCCTTTCGGCCGGTTGTTTTCAGGAAGGATGCTTGCTCTATGAAGCTTTTATCATTGGAATGCTCGGCCGGCCCGGCCTCCGTCGCGGTGAGCGAGGGGGGGCGGATTCTGGCCGAATGCTACACCAATGTAAAACTGACCCACTCCGAAACGCTGCTGCCCATGGTGCAAAACGCCCTTTCCTCCGCCCGGATCGGGATGGGGGAGATCGACGGCTTTGCGGTGGCCTGCGGCCCCGGCTCCTTTACCGGCGTGCGGATCGGCGTGGCCGCCCTCAAGGGAATGGCCTGGGCTGCGGAGAAGCCCTGTGCCGCCGTCAGCTCGCTGGAGGGGATGGCGCTTCTGCAATCGGGCTGCAAGGGCGTGATCGTCGCCGCTATGGACGCCCGCTGTCATCAGGTGTACAACGCCCTGTTTTACGCGGACGGGGAGGGAGTGTGCCGCCTGACTCCCGACCGGGCGCTGCTGCTGGAGGAACTGTCGGCCGAGCTGGCCGAGCTGGCCGCCGGGGCGTACGGGGCAGCGGATTTTATCTTCTGCGGGGACGGCGCGCAGCTTGCCTTTGCCGCCGCCGGGGTAGAGAGAAAGCGCCTCGCCCCGGCGCATCTGCGGTACCAGCGGGCGGCGGGGGTCGCCCTTGCAGCTGAGCGGCTTTTTGCCACCGGCAACACGGTGGAGGCGCGGGCGCTGATGCCCCTCTACCTCCGTCTGCCGCAGGCCGAGCGGGAACTGCGCGCAAAGCAGGCGGCCGGTTCGGACGGATAGCGCCTGACGGGACGAAGAAAAAGCGGTGGAAGGTATTCTGCCGTTAAGCTATAATGGAAAGGAAAAGGATTATGATTGCAATTGGCTGTGACCACGGTGGTTTTGATTTGAAGGAGGCCATCGCGGCTCATCTACAGACGCGGGGGACAGAGTATCGCGATTTCGGCATTTTCGAAAATCGTTCGGTTGACTATCCGGACATCGCCGCCCGCGTGGCGAAGGCTGTCCAGTCGGGGGAGGCCGAGCGCGGCATCCTCGTTTGCGGGACGGGCATCGGCATGTCGCTGGCCGCGAATAAGTTCAAGGGGATCCGCGCTGCCGCCTGCAGTGAGACCTTCAGCGCCAAATATACCCGGCTGCACAACGATTCCAACATTCTTTGCCTTGGCGGGCGAGTGCTCGGCCCCGGCGTCGCGATCGAGATGGTTGATCTCTTCCTCGACACCGCATTTGAAGGCGGCCGCCACCAGCGCCGCGTGGACATGATCTCAGAGCTGGAGAAATAGCCGGCTTTGCTTTTGCGGAAGGCATTGCCCTCCATATGTCGAAAGGCATTTTATATTTGTATATTTTCCGCCGGCGGCATACTTGCTTCGGCGGTTTGAAAAGAAAGGAACACGATGAAAATGGACAATGTTTGCTATCTGGACCATCCGCTGATTCAACACAAGCTGACCATCCTCCGGGATAAGGAGACCGGCTCCAAGCAGTTCCGCGAACTGGTGAACGAGATCGCCATGCTTATGTGCTATGAGGCGACCCGCGATCTCCCACTCAAGGAGGTGGAGGTCGAAACGCCGGTGGCGCTGGCCAAAACCAAGGTGCTGGCCGGCCGCAAGCTGGCTTTTGTCCCAATTCTGCGCGCCGGCATCGGCATGGTTGACGGCGCTTTGACCCTTGTCCCTGCGGCAAAGGTGGGGCACATCGGTCTTTACCGCGATCCCGAGACCCTCGCCCCGGTTGAGTATTACTGCAAAATGCCCCCGGATATGAGCGAGCGGGACGTTTTCATCCTCGACCCCATGCTGGCGACCGGCGGCTCGGCCATCGCTGCGATCGATCTGATTAAGAGGCACAATCCCAAAACCATCCGCTTTATGTGCATTCTTGCCGCGCCGGAAGGGGTGAAGGCCCTGACCGAGGCACACCCGGAAATCCAGGTTTACTGCGCTGCGGTGGATGAGAAGCTGAACGACCATGGGTACATCGTGCCCGGCCTCGGCGACGCCGGCGACCGCATTTTCGGCACCAAGTGATGCTTTCCTGTCAGAAAGAGATGGACGGCCTGCTTTTCTCCCTTGCGGCGGAGGGGGCGGTGCCGTCCTTGCTGCTTCATAGCTGCTGCGGGCCGTGCAGCAGCTATGTGCTTGAATACCTGCGGCCGTATTTTCGGATCACGGTCTTTTTTTACAATCCAAATATCGAGCCGGAGGAGGAGTATATCCGCCGCCTGAATACCCAGAAAAAGCTGATCTCGATCCTGAACGCCGACGGCGGCCGGAGGGTGGAACTGATCTGCGGCGGGTATGCGCCGGAGCGGTATCTGTCCGCCGTCGCGGGGTTGGAAACTGAGCCGGAGGGAGGCGGCCGCTGCGGGGTCTGTTTCCGCCTCCGGCTGGAGGAGAGCGCCCGTCTTGCCGCGGCGGAGGGGTTCGATTATTTTGCCACGACCCTGACCGTCAGTCCGCACAAAAACGCCCCGCTGATCAACGCGATCGGCGGGGCGGCGGGGACGCGGTTTGGGGCGCGGTATCTTCCCTCGGATTTCAAAAAGCGGGGCGGCTATCTTCGCTCGGTCGAATTGTCGAGGGAATACGGCCTCTATCGTCAGAACTACTGCGGCTGCCGGTTCGGACTGCCGGACGAAAGCCGGAACGGCCCGGTTTAAGGGGCTGGCCCGGGGGTCGGGCGGCTCTCCCCGCTGCGGCCGGATATTACGGTGAGAGAAGGGGGGCATTGCCCGGCAGAGAGTGCACCGTTTCGGCGCACCTTTCTTTTTGCTTTGCCGGGCGGATTGTATGAACCAACCCATGCGGCGGCTCCTTTTCGGGGCGCCGGCGCTGCTGCTTTTTTGCTGCGGCTGCGCCTCCCGCCGGAAGAGGCGCCCATTTTATCTGTATCGGAGGTGGCGGACATGTCCGCGTTCGGTGCACCGGCCGAGGCAACGGTAGAGTACGGCAGTTCCTCTATATACTTCAAAAGCGATATGGATTCTGCGATTGCGCTGATTCAGGATACATTCGCCTCTTTGGAGGGGTGCGAGCTTTATACGATTCGCTATTTTTTTCGGACGATGTATGCAACGACGAAAACATCGCATGGATGAATGATTTGGCCGACGGACAGGGTTTGAATGTAAATTTCACACAATGCATCATGTTTGAAAGCGATTTCCATTCCCCGAAAAACGGTGGCGGCGCATGAAATCACAGACCGGCAATGGTGGCTCGCCCGTGAGGATGGCGGCGAATGGCATTGGCTAACGTGGGGGTATTGATGGCCAAAAGGGAAAGCGGCTGAGAGAGGACTGACAGAATAGTGCAAAGCTGCGTTCCTACAACCATCTTAAACAACCGCCGTTTGTTGTGATAAGGGCAAAAGAAAAATCCGGAATGCTGCCGCATTCCGGATTTTTGGTGGAGACAGCGGGACTCGAACCTGCGACCTCCTGCGTGTGAAGCAGGCACTCTAACCAGCTGAGCTATGCCTCCGTGAAGTAATCCCTATTTTAGCATCTTTTATAGAAAAAAACAACCCCTAATTTTCAAAAAAAGGAGAGATTTTTAATGAAAGCACTGCAATCTCTACCAAATATCGGCCTGAAGCTGGAGCGGCAGCTTGCCGCGGTCGGTATTGAAACGCCGGAAGAACTGGCGCGCATCGGCAGTAAAGAGGCCTGGCTGCGCATCAAAACCGTTGATTCTTCCGCCTGCTACATGCGGCTCTGCGCGCTGGAGGGAGCCATTCGCAAGGTGCGGTGGCACGATCTGGACGCGTCGGTCAAGGCCGAGCTGAAAAACTTTTATGTGCAGCACAGATAAGGCGGCCGTCCCGACCCGCCAGGTGCATCCAATCGCGCCGGTGTATGATGAAAATTCCCGCGTTTTGATTCTGGGCAGCTTTCCTTCGGTCAAATCGCGGGAGACCGCTTTTTTCTACGGTCATCCGCAGAATCGTTTCTGGAGGGTAACGGCCGCCGTATTCCATGCACCGGTGCCTGAGAGAATAGAGGAGAAACAGGATTTTCTGCTGGCGCACCGTATTGCGGTCTGGGACGTGATTGCTTCTTGTGAGATTGTCGGCTCGTCCGACAGCAGCATCCGCGCCGTGCGGCCGAACGACCTGTCCCGGATTCTGAACGCCGCGCCGATTGGCCGCATTTTCACAAACGGCGCAACTGCAGGTCGGCTGTATGACAAATACCTCCGGGAAAAGACCGGACTCCCCGCCACCGTGCTGCCCTCCACCAGCCCGGCCAACGCCGCCTGGTCAGTGGAGCGGCTGATTGAGGCGTGGAGGATCATCTCCGATCCGGCTCTGTAGGATGATCGGGGGGCGCTTGCGAAAGACGGTTCAGCAGTCCCTCGCATCCGCGCAGAATGTCGTCGGAGGTCTCGGTGAAATTGCCGGTGTACCAGGGGTCGGCAATGTCATCCGGTTCTCCCGCATACTCCAGCAGAAGGTGCACCTTTCCCTTCGGATCGCCGCCGGTGATGCGGAGGATGTTGCGGACATTCTGCCGGTCCATGCCGATCAGCAGGTCATATACCCCGTAGTCGGCCGCCGTCATCCGCACGGCCCGGCGGCGGGTGTAGGGGATGCCCAGCGCCTCCAGCCGGCGCTTGGTACCGGGATGGACGTCGTTGCCGATTTCCTCATTGCTGGTCGCGGCGGAAGCGATTTGAATGTCCGTTCGCCCGGCTTTGCGCAGCAGCTCTTTCATCACGAACTCCGCCATAGGGCTGCGGCAAATGTTGCCGTGGCAAATGAATAGGATTTTGATCATGCGCCTCTCCTCCTTGTTTTATGGTAAATGTATTTTGACAGGATGCGTTTTGGAACGACGGTACGTCCGCGCCGCCGTCCGGGATTTTGCACGTTTTTGTTTTGCGTGGCGCGGGAGCCGTATGCTTTGTCCGGCCCGGCGGCAAAGGATCGCCCTTGCAGTTTTTGAAGTTTTGTGCTATTCTATTTTCATATCCTCGCATATTCATGAAATGGGAGGTCTGATTATGCATTTACAGGAATCCGGAGAAATGTATCTTGAGACCATATTTATTTTGTCTCAAAAAGGGGGCGTCATCCGCTCCATTGATGTGGCGGAGGAGATGGGCTTTTCCAAACCCAGTGTCAGCCGGGCGGTTGGCCTCCTGAAACAGGGCGGATATCTGACCGCCGATGGGGATGGGCATCTCTCCCTGACCGCGGAGGGGGAGGATGTCGCCAGAAAGATTTATGAACGGCATACCATCCTGACCGCGTTTTTGATGCAGCTCGGGGTGGATGAAAAAAACGCGTCGGAGGATGCCTGTAAAATCGAGCACGATATCAGCGACGCTTCGTTTGCCGCCATCAAACGGCATCTGCAACAGGAGTGAGGAGCAATCGCCTTTTGCATCGTCCCGGCGATTGACTTGGTACAAGACGCCGTCAGGCCGGTAAGAGGGAACAATCCTTCTTACCGGCCTGGTTTGTATGATACCCGATTTGTATGATGCACAAAAAGAAAAGGCAGAGCCTCTCTTCTGCGTAAGAGCTGCCTGCACCGGTTGAGCCGGAAAAGCGCGCGGCAGAGACCCCGTTGGTTATTCCGGTAAATCAATGTCTGGGCAGAGACCGTTCGGGCGCTATTCCGAAATCGAAATGCTACTTTTTCTCCGCCACATAAACGTATGGCTCAATCTGTGCGGCAATGCCGTCATCCTCCTCACAGTGAGCGATGACATGCAGTGGCTTTGTAAGATCTACGCTGAAAATGCCCATGATGGATTTTGCGTTCACGGTGTATTTACCCGAGGTGATCTCGGTATCGTACGGATGAGACATGGTGATGCTGACAAAGCTTTTGACGTCTTCGATGCTGCGCAGCATGATTTCTCTCTCAATCAAACTTTTCGCCTCCCTTGGATTGAAAACCATTTCGGTAATCATAGCACTTATTTTTGTTTCCGTCAAGTATTTCATGCTGAAAAGCCCGGCTTTGAAAGCCGACGGGTTGAATCCGGGAAAAGAATCCGGTATAATAGCCGCAAGGCGTTTGGATCGCGGCGACGACCGCCACGGTCTGCTGTACGTCGGGACATATGGATATTATTTTGAGGAGTTTTTGCCGAATTATGAAAGTTTTGTTTATCACCCTTGGCTGCAAGGTGAATCAATATGAGACCGAGGCCATCCGGGAGCGGTTTGAGGCTGCCGGTTACATCCCGGCTGCGGAGGGCGAGGAAGCCGACGCGGTCATCATCAATTCCTGTACCGTCACGGCAGAGAGCGATCGCAAGACCCGGCAGATCTGCCGGAAATACCGTCGCCGCTTTCCCACGGCGGCCATCGTGCTGATCGGCTGCATGGCGCAGGCCTTCCCGGAGGAGGCGGAGGCCCTCGACTGCGCCGATGTGATCCTGGGCAACCGGGACGCGGGATTGGTACTGCGGCGAACCGAAGAATATCTTGCCGACCGGATCCGGCGGGTGGAGGTTGCGCCGCATGATAAGACCGAGCGGTTCAACACGCCGGGCATCGGCCGGTTTGAAGAGCGCACCCGTGCGTTTATGAAAATCGAGGATGGCTGCCAGCGATACTGCACCTATTGCATCATTCCGACCGCGCGGGGCGTCGTGCGTTCCCGCCCGGTTGCACAGATCCGGGAAGAGGCAGTGCGCCTGTCCTCTGCCGGCTATCGGGAAATTGTGCTGGTCGGCATCAATCTGTCGGCTTACGGAAAGGACAGCGGCGAGCGGCTGTGCGACGCCGTCTCGGCCGTTTGCGGCGTTGAGGGGATCGGCCGGGTGCGGCTCGGTTCGCTCGAACCGGATCAGATCACTGACGACGACCTGGCCCGTCTGGCGGCGGAAGAGAAATTTTGTCCGCAGTTTCATCTTTCTCTCCAATCGGGCTGCGACGCGACGCTGAAGCGGATGAACCGGCATTATGGCACCGCCTTTTACACCGACCTTGTGACTCGCATCCGCCGCGTTTTCCCCAATCCAAGTATCACAACCGACATCATGGTCGGATTCCCCGGAGAGAGCGAGGCGGATTTCCTGGCCTCCGTCGAATATTTGAAGGAGATCGGCTTCGCGCGCAGCCATGTCTTTGCCTATTCCCGCCGGGCAGGTACCCGCGCCGCCGTCATGCCGGATCAAATTCCAAAACTGGAGAAAGCGCGGCGCGCAGGTGTGATGGCCGCCGCCGCGGACGGGGCTGCCCGCCGTTTTTATGAGGCGCAGGTCGGCCTCCGGGTGAAGGTGCTGTTTGAGCAGTTTGCCGACGGGTTACTTTCGGGATACAGCGAAAACTATACCCATATTCTGACGCCGGGGGATAGATCTCTCTGTGGAGAGATCCGTTCAGTGGAGATTACCGGCGTTCTGGCGGATGGCTGCGCCGGACGGCTTTCGGACGATCGGGAGGAGTGAGCGCGTCTTTGCAATGGAATTGTGATGGCGATGCAATTTGCTTGGGCGGTTCTCCGATTCCTCGCCGCCGCACGGCGCGGCAACCGGGGGACAGGGCTGCAAAAAACAGCCGCCGCCGGGCTTTTTGCTTTTTTCGCGTTGATTTGACGGCTGTTTTCATTGCTTCGCAATAAAAACACAATTCAAAA
>JBMNVR010000016.1:0-46605 GCA_050946935.1 Candidatus Howiella sp. | reverse complement strand
AATTAGTGCTTGCCGAAATAGCATTGTTTGTGTTATCTTATTCATAGCGAATAGGTTACCTGCCTTTGCTGTTTTGTCTGTCAACTTAACTGTACAGCAGGTTTTTCCTATTCGCTACTCTTTTTTTATTTTTTTGTAACACATCTATTGTAATCCTACCCCTTCCCGATTGTTCGCTTCAAAAGCGCATTTCCTTTTCTCATAAAATATGCTATTATAATTCAATCGGAATTGTAAAACATTCCCTGTAGCGAAAACTTCTGGTTCTATAGTATAATTATGTCAACCCACACATGGGAGGTAACGGTATGCAGCGCCTGATGAGCCTGATGCGGTCGGCCATGGAAAAATATCATATGATAGAGGAGGGGGACCGCATTGCCGTCTGCGTTTCGGGCGGAAAGGACTCGGTCGCATTGCTCTACGCGCTGGCGCAGATGCGGCGGTTTTATCCCATTCCCTTCTCGCTGGAGGCTCTGACCCTCGACATGGGCTTTCCGGGCGGGTCGGATTTTTCCCCCGTCGCCGCGCTGTGCGAAAAGCTGGAGATACCCTACACCCTCCAGCCGACCGAGATCGGCCGCATCATCTTCGACGTCCGGCGGGAGGAAAACCCCTGCAGCCTCTGCGCACGGATGCGGCGGGGTGCGCTGCATGACGCGGCCAAGACCCTCGGCTGCAACAAGATCGCGCTGGGACACCACCTCGACGACGCGGCCGAAACCTTCTATATGAACCTGCTGCTGGGCGGCCGAATCGGCTGCTTCTCCCCGGTTACCTATCTTTCCAACAAGGATATCTATATGATCCGTCCAATGATTCTGGCGTTTGAACGGGACGTATCCCGCGCGGCCGCCCGACAGTCCCTGCCGCTTGTGAAAAGCAAATGCCCGGTCGACGGCAGCACCAAACGGCAGGAGGTTAAAGAGCTCATCCGCGCGCTGGAAAAGGACTACGACCGCCTGCGGATCAAAACCATCGGCGCGCTTCAGCGTGCCGGCATCGACGGCTGGTAAGGAGAAAAACGACATGAAACAGCAAGTTTGCAAAATACATATCTCCCTGCTTGCCTGCACCCTCTGCGGCCTGCTTGCCGCCGGAGCGTTTTCGGCCACGGCAAACGGCAGGCCGCTCGGCGACGTGAGCGGCGACGGGCTGGTCACCGTCTCGGACGTGGTGGAACTGCGGCGGATTATCTCGGACGGCACCCCGGTGGAGGAAACGGTTTTCTTCGCCGCCGATACCGATGGGGACGGACAGATCACCGTCTCGGACGTTGTGACCCTCCGCCGGATTATCCTGGGTGACATCACGCCTGAGCCGCTCCCCCCGGACGGAGGAACGCCGACGCCGCCCTCCAACCCGGTGGAGGGATGGAACATCTCCGGCGAGGGAAGATATTATTATAAAAACGGTGCTTTTCTGACCGGCCTGCAAACCCTCGGCGGTCTGCGCTACGATTTTGACGAAACCGGGCTTTGCCTGACCAAAGCCGGCATCGACGTCTCGACCTGGCAGACCGCGCTGGACTGGGAAAAGGTAAAAGGCCAGGGGGTCGAATTTGCCTTTGTGCGGTTGGGCTACCGCGGCTACGGCGCCGCCGGCACGCTCAAAACGGATGACAAATACGACCTGCATATGTCCGGTGCAGCCGCAGCCGGCGTGGATACCGGCGTCTACTTTTTCACCCAGGCAACCACCGCGGCCGAGGGGCGGGAGGAGGCTGAGTATGTTCTCTCCCACCTCGGCGACTACCAAATCCGCTATCCCATCGTGATCGACGTCGAATACCTCGGCATCAGCGACGCCCGGGCCGAAAACATCTCCAAAGCGGCGCGCACCGCCGCGACCAAGGCCTTCTGCGACACCGTTCTCGCCGCCGGATACTGGCCCATGATCTACGCCAATCCGGATATGTGCAGCAACGGACTGAATCTAAGTGAACTGAGCGGCTATGACTTCTGGCTGGCCCATTATACGGAGGAGGCCTCCGCCTCCCACCCTTTCCAGGTGTGGCAGTACAGCTCCTCCGGTACGCTGGACGGCTTTCCGGGCCAGGCGGACGTCAACCTCTGCTATCGGGATTACCCCGCGTTTTTCAAGAAAAACGGCTATAATAAACTATCTTAGTACCGCCGGCGCAGTCTCTGAAGAAACAGCCGGGTTCTTCGACCGCCGGACGTACAGGCACACATTCAAAAAAGGTAAAATTTTGGAGGCGTATATTCCATGATCAAACGCAGCGCGGGCGTCTTTCTCAACATCTCCTCGCTGCCGTCAAGATACGGCATCGGCGATTTCGGGGAGGGGGCGCGGCAATTCATCGGCCGCATCCGACAAATGGGCTTCTCGGTCTGGCAGACCCTGCCCCTCTGCCCGGTGGGCAGCGGAAATTCCCCCTACTCCAGCCCGAGCGCCTTCGCAATCAATCCCCTGTATGTCGATCCGGACGGTCTGGTGGAATCGGGGCTGATCTCCCCCGCCGCGGCCGAGGCGGCCGTCTATCCCGGGGAGCCTTATTCGGTCGACTATGCCTTTGTCAGGGAGCATAAGGCGGCCCTCCTGCGGGAGGCCTTTGTGCACGCCGACCCCGCAGCGCTCGCCGCCTTTCGGGAGGAAAACGCCTTCTGGCTGCCGGATTATGCAAAATACATGGCAGGCAAAGCAGCGAACGCCCAGCGTCCGTTTTGGGAATGGACGGTTCCCGCACCCGAAGGCGAGGTCGATTATTACTGCTTCGAACAGTACATTCTCTCTCTCCAATGGCAAAAACTGCGCGGCTGGGCGAAAGAGCAGGGCGTTTCCTTTTTCGGCGATATGCCGATCTATGTCTCGCACGACAGTGCCGATTTTATGGCCAACAAACGCCTTTTTCTCACCAATCCGGACGGCCGCCTGGCCAAGGTGGCCGGCGTGCCGCCCGATTATTTCTCAGCCGACGGCCAGCTTTGGGGCAACCCGCTTTATAACTGGGAGAAAATGAAAAAAGAGGGCTACCGCTGGTGGCTGATGCGCATCGGGCGGAGCTTTCACCTCTTTGACATTGTGCGAATCGACCATTTCCGCGGCTTTCATCGCTTCTGGGCGGTCGACGCCGGGGCCGAGACCGCGCGGGAAGGCGCATGGGTGGAGGGACCCGGCATGGATCTCTTCCGCACGGTGGAGCAGACTTTTCCCGACGCCGAGATTGTGGCGGAGGACCTGGGCACGGTCGACGCACCCTTCCTGGAATTCCTGGCCGAAACCGGCTATCCCGGCATGAAGGTCATCCAGTTCGGCTTCACGTCGGAGGACAGCGACCATCTGCCGCACAAATACCTTCCGAACTGCGTCGCCTACACCGGCACCCACGACAACGACACCATGCTCGGCTGGCTGTGGGCAATCCCCATGGCCGAAAAGCTGCGCCTGCTTGAATACTGCCGTTATCCGGGCAGCAACTGGGGCGAGGGCGGCCCCAGGAGCGAGGTCATCCACGCCATTATCACCACCCTGTGGCAGTCGGCGGCCGGCCTCGCCATGATCCCGGTGCAGGATATGTGCGGCTACGGCACCGACACGCGGCTCAACATTCCCGGCCAGGCGGAGGGAAATTGGCAGTTCCGCATCACCGAAAACGCACTAAAAACCATCGACGCCGACTTTTTTGCCAACCTGAACCGGATTTACAAGCGCTGAACGCGGCAGGGCAGCGTGCGTCTGCATTCCGCCCCCTCTTTTCGGCCGATAAAATGGAACCGGACCGCGGATATAAAATCCGCGGTCGCTTCCCGTTTTGCGTTTGGCGCCTCCTGTGGGAGGAACTGTCCCCCATCAATCCAGCTTACAATACGCCGCCCGGCATAAAGACGCGTCCTCCCTGCAACCCGTGGGAAAAGCCCGATTTTCCGGGTCTTTCTCCGCATAGGAGAGCGCCCTCCCCGGCCGCCCAAAATCAAGAAATTGGAGTTTACATAACACACATGAATACCAAGGTAATCAATAGCTATGCAGCCGGCCTGCGGGACGGCCTGCCGATCGGACTCGGATACCTCTCGGTCTCCTTCGCGTTCGGCATTTTAGTCGTGAAGGACGGCCTGTCCGCCCTCACAGCAGCCGCCATCTCGATGACCAACCTGACCTCAGCCGGACAATTCGCGGGGCTGAGCGTCATTCTGGCCGGTGCAACCTTAGCCGAAATGGCTCTGACCCAGTTTATCATCAACCTGCGCTACGCCCTGATGTCCATCACCCTCTCTCAGCGGATGGATGAGCGCGTCGGCCGGTTTTCCCGCCTGCTGCTGGCCTTTTTTGTAACGGATGAGATTTTCGCCGTCGCCGCCAGCCGGCCAGAGTATATCGGCAAGCGGTATATGTGGGGACTGGCGACCGCCCCCTACATCGGCTGGAGCAGCGGTACCATTCTCGGCGCCCTGTGCGGCGGCGTATTGCCGGAGTCGCTGGTCGGCGCACTGGGCATCGCCATTTATGGTATGTTCATCGCTATCATCATCCCCCCAGCCAAGAAAGAACGATCGGTACTGGCGGTTGTAACAGTCGCCTCTGCTTTAAGCTGCCTGCTGAACCTCGTCCCCAGTCTTGCCGCCTGGTTTTCAGCCGCGCCGGGGCTGAGCATCATCCTCTGCGCGGTGACCGCCTCCACCCTTGGGGCGTTGTTCTTTCCCGTGCGGGAGGAAGGGGGCGCCACAGCATGAGCGCAACGCCAATTTGGCTCTATATCCTCGTCATGGCGGGCGTGACCTACCTGATCCGCATGGTCCCGCTGGTCGCAATCAAGAAGAAAATCCAGAATCGCTTCCTACTCTCTTTTCTGCATTATGTGCCCTACGCCGTGCTGGGCGCCATGACCTTTCCGGCCGTGTTTTCCTCAACCGGCAGCCTCGCCACAGCCGCCGTCGGCGTGGCGGCCGCGCTGGTGACGGCCTTCTTTGAAAAAAGCCTTCTGACCGTGGCGGCCGTCTCCTGCGCGGCGGTTTTCCTCAGCGGATGGATCGGCGGCTTGATTTTCTGAAATTTCTATGCTATTATATTTTAGTTAAAGCTATAGACGGTTCGGTCGGGATATAATGCATTATATCCGATTGGTTCGTCTATTGAAAAAGGAGAATTCAGAAATGTCGGGACATTCAAAATGGAGCACCATTAAACGCAAAAAGGAAAAAACCGACCAGCAGCGCGCCAAGGTTTTCACCAAGATTGGACGCGAACTGGCCATGGTGGCCAAGGCGGGCGGGCCCGACCCGAACGTCAATGCCAAGCTGCGCGACGTCATCGCCAAGGCGAAAGCAGCCAACGTGCCGAACGACAATATCGAGCGCATCATCAAAAAGGCGGCCGGCGGTGAGGACAACAGCGAATATGAGGAGATTGTATACGAGGGCTACGGCCCCTCCGGCGTCGCCGTCATTGTAGAGGCGTTGACCGATAACCGCAACCGGACGGCGGGCGACCTCCGCCATTATTTTGACAAATTCGGCGGCAACATGGGGCAGCCCGGCTCGGTCATGTTTCAGTTCAGCCGCAAGGGCGTCATCGCGGTGGAGGCCGAGGGCAAAGACGAGGATTCCGTCATGATGGCCGCGCTGGAGGCCGGAGCGGAGGATTTCACCTCCGACGGCGACGTGTTTGAGATTTCCTGCGACCCGAACGACCTGTCCGCTGTGCGGGACGGGATTGAAGCTGCCGGCATTCCTTACCTCTCGGCGGAGGTTTGCTATGTCCCTTCGGTGACCGTCTCGATCGACGAGGAAGACGCGGTAACCAAGATGGAGAAGCTGCTGGACATCCTGGAAGAAAACGACGACGTGCAAAACGTTTGGCACAACTGGGACATGCCGGAGGAGGAATAGTCTCCCCGCCTGTTTTCAGCCTGAAAATCTGAAGAATATCAAAACAAAAAGCTCCGTGACAATCGGATCTGCGATGTTACCGGAGAATGGGGCAATTCAAACGCGCCATTCTTTTGGAACGCGGCAAACCGCATTCCAAATTTTCCGCTAACCACACACCGATTTCTGTCACGGAGTT
Source organism: Candidatus Howiella sp. (assembly GCA_050946935.1). GTDB lineage: Bacteria > Bacillota > Clostridia > Oscillospirales > Acutalibacteraceae > UQRS01. Next base: position 40,578 of record JBMNVR010000016.1, on the reverse strand, counting down.
TTTGTGTGCATAACATTTTTCTTTTCATCGCTTGGCGGGAGGCAAACACACTTGCCGAGCGTCGGCCGTGCCCGCGCGCCATTGTCAAAAGAAGTGCAGCCCGATGTACGTCAAAACCATCCGCCACAAGTGACAACGACGCCGTTACGCACTCGTTGAGACACCCCCGGTCTGCTCTAAGAATCGTTTGGCCGCCGCGCGGATTTTGGCAATCGAGGTCGTTTCCGAACTGGCCAGCTCGGCCGCAAGTTCGGTTACAGCTTCTTCAAAATTGGTGCCCTGAATTTCTTCTGTGCTCTGATCCTGCGCCGGTTCTTCTACGTCCAAATATTCGCCGTTCACATACGCCCGCATATATCCTTACCTCCCGTATATTCTGATTTCTGTCCCGACCGGCAGCGTCCACCCGGAAGTAGCGCACGCGATAGTTAGATCGCTGATCGCCCCGCTCGGGCATGTAATTGCTCCGTTTCTAATGGACGACATAATGCTCGCCGGGGAAGATATTGCCGGCTCTTGCCCGACAAACCACAAAACATCGACAATATCCGAGAATATATCCAGATTTATCTTGATCGTCTCGTTATATGTGTCACCGGCTACAAGTGCATTATAGAACGATATATAATGCGTGGCTTGAAGTGATGAAGACGTCATTTTCAGCGCGGATTTCCCGGTCTGCCCCTCAATGGTCGGATATTTTATAAAAATCCTGAAATTGGTGCAGGAAAAGGCCGCACCGTCCATGTCCTCCGAAAAAGTAACGCTCCCGACCGCCTCGGTCAATGTGGTGTCCGCCAGCTTGCGCCACTTCCTCCCGACATCAGAAACGATCGCTTTGTCGTCATCGGTGTAGTCGTTGGCCGAGAGACCTTTGCCGTCAATCTTGTCAACCTTGCCATCGTTCAGCGCCTTACCCTGTGCCGCCGACAGCGCCGCCGTGGTGGAGGAGCTGGTCAGGCTGTTGGAAACCGTAACGTCACGGGTTGACCACGCGCTCCACGACCAATCGGCCATATCCCCGTCACCGGCGATCTTGTATCGGCTGTAAACCGTTCCGCTTTTATAGATCAGGATTTGCAGCAGCGTTTTGGCGTTGCTGAAATCATATGTCCCTCCCGACATTTCCGGCTTTCGCCCGGTCTCGGCCACGATCAGCAGCGGCATCGCATCAGGATTGCTGTCCGGAAAATTCTGCGGCCCGGCATAGGACGTAGCGTAGATCCCCGGCGTTGTCAGCGTATTCGCGTTGTTGTTTGCCATGTCGTAGAGCGGCAGATCGAGCTTTCCGGCCTCCAGAGCGTCGCACGTCTCCTGCAAAGCCTCAATCTCTGCCGCATGGCCGGAGACGATCGCTTTGTCCGCGTCGGTGTAGTCGTTTTGAGAAAGCGATTTTCCCGTCTCCTTTTGCACATAGCGATCTGCCGCCTGATCCAACTCAGCCGATGCTTTTTGTAAAAGTCCGTTGGCGGTTTCCACCAAAGCGGACAGCGTCTGAATTTCCTCCTCAATCGTGCCGGAAATCTCGGAATCCACCTCCGCCTGCGGCTGCGCGGAGGGTAAAAGAGAAAAAGTGACAACCTCGCTTTTTTTGACCAGCAAAGGCGTCTGCCCGTCGAACTGATAACCGGCCAACTGCCAGCTTTTGCTGGTCGAGCCGGTTACCGCGCCGGGGACTAAATACTCGATCACACCCTCTACCGGATAGAGCGCGGCCGTCTCATACTGTCCAAAGCACATACGAAAGAAATCCGCATCTGCAAAAAAGCCATCCTTCGATTGAACGCACAGCTTTGCGTTGTTATGTTCCCCCACCATACCAAGCAGAGAATCTGACAGCGTCACCTTTCCCAATCCGTCAATCGAAATATCAATCGTTCTCAAAATCCCATCACCTCACGATTTATTTAAAGCCTGCCGCTTTTATAAATCCGGTAAAAATGAGGAGCGGATGCCCAAAAACAGGCAACAAACCGAAGTTTTTTATGCCCACCCCTCGGTCGCTGCGCCATAACAAGACCAAAGAGGCTCAAAAAAATCCGCGCCCGGTCCCGCCGCTTTGCGGCAGAACCGGGCGCGATACATATCCCCGCGCATTATGGAAAAACAAACACCCTATTTCAACCCCAGGGAATCAAACAATCTCCTCTGTGCAAGCAGCCGGTCGTCCGCCGCCTGTGATAACCCGCGCATCTGACGCGCGACCGCCCGGCGCTTGGGAGAAAACACACACAGCGCGCGTCTTCCCCACGCCACCGGCAGCAGATATTTTCTTCCGTCAATAAACGGATAGGCCGCCCGCATCCGCTCATAGGAAGGAAAAAGCACACGCAGCCGCGCCCGCCGCACCGCACCGCCGGCGTCCCCGTCCACATGCATACTGCGACGCAACATGATCTCCGGTGCCTTTGCATCCAATGCACCGAACGCCCCGCCCGCAAGAACATAATTCAAAAATGCCTCCGCCTCCTCTTCAGGCATATCGTCCACCGGTATCGGAGGCTGAAGCCCCAGCCACTCCCTGCAAAAAAACAAAACCCGATCGGCAAAACGAGAAAGCCCGGTCTTTTCCAGTTCGGCCTTCAGCACAGTCCAATCCAGATTTTCATGTGTTTTCATAAAAGCGGCAATATCCAAGAACATCCGCACGCCCGCGCCGCCATAGCAAAGATGCTTCGCCAAGTGCACAAAAAGATAGAGCAGATGCCGCTCCGCGCCCAGCGTATATGTATATTCTCCGGCCAGAGGAACAACATACTGCCAGATATCTGAAAAATAAGCGGTCAGGTCTATCGCGTCGCTGACCTCCGTCTCAACCATCTGCGCGTGAAACTCGTAATATTCCTCTCCCCGCCGCGCGGTGCACTCGAGCGCGTTGGCGCGGGAGACGGCATACCCCATCCCTTCCGCCACACGGCAGGCCGGTTCCAAATCTTCCCTTTTCAAAAACAGGTCGATATCCCCAAATGTGCGCAGCTCGGGTACCGGATAACACGTCCGCACAACGTACCCTTTCAAACAAATGTGTGAAAGGCCGGCCGCTGACAGCGCCTCCATCATATGACCGGCGCGGTGTACCGCGCCGGTCATCCTTTTTATCGTAGAAAAAAAGGCATCTCCGAAATATTTCTGCATTGTTGCGTCCGGCCGGGACTGCGGCGGCAGCCGCCGCATCATATAACCGACAATCCCCTCCACCGAATGCAGTCGGGCCAACCGCACAATTTCCTCGAGCAAAACCTCCGGTGGCCTTTCCGGCGTCGGCCGCTCCCACAAAAACGCTTCCATCAACGACAGGAAATATCTTTTTTCAGCATCCATGCTCTACGCATCCTTCCGTTCGGATCTTTTTGCCAATCGTCTTTCCGGTGACAAAGGCGATCGTCAAGCGCGCGGATCTAATCCAAATATTCATAAAAAACATTACGAAAAAGATACGCCTCCGCCTGCTGCGAAAAACAATTGTATCCGATGCACAGCTTGGCATAGGCCGCCTCGGGCGAAATACCGCAAAGCGGCCGACATCCGGCCGAAAGCATCGCCGCCGTGCTGGCATATATCCTCTCTCCCGCCGCCCGGGCCGGAAGAAAATACACCGGCACCCGGCGCTCGCGCAAGCGGTTCACAAACACAAGAAAAGAGGTATCCTCCCCCTCAGTACAGGCGGTGCCCGAATGATACCCAAGATAGAGCACCGCAGCCGGGGGCCGGGACAGATCGAACATGGTATACATAAGCCCCGGATACCCTTTCAGCATCCAAACCGGCCGGGAAAAGGACGGCTCCAACTGTGCATCAGATCGCCCCGCCGCCGAAAAATCCAAAAGCGGCGGCAGCTCCGGCGCCTCCTGCGGGAGAAACCTCCCCCCCTCGACCCGGCCGAAAGGCGCATCTCCAAACGGCGCAAACACCCCGTGCAGGCCGTCCGCCTCCAGCACCCGGGTGGCCAAAAACACCTCGGTCACCGTCCGGCTGCGATATACGACAAAAGCCCCCGACCTCACCTGGCCCGAGGCAATCAGGGCAACCGCACCGGCAAAGTTGTCCGGGCCGTTGCCCGCCGGATCCTCCAGCGGACGGTCAGCCGCCACCAGCACGACCGGACACTCCACCCTGCCGAACAAGAGGCCGACAAATGCCGCCGTATAACTCAGCGTATCACTCCCATGGGTGAGGATCACCCCGTCATAAGCGGAAAAATCCACACGACCGAGCGTCCGGAGCAGCATCATCAGCCGATCCGGCGTCATATTCTCGCTCAAAACAGAAAAAGGTTCCAGAAACTCAAACGTAATTTTCCCCGCCGCTTCTATCCCTGCCTCCGGCAGAAGCCGCGGCAAAATACGCGCCTTGCCGCGGTCGGTATCCATTATCTCCCGCGCAGAGGAGCCGATAGTTCCCCCGGTCGATACCAGCAAAATCCGCATAAACCTTTCACCCGTCCCCTTTGGCGAAGTCATACTCCGAAAGCCTGCGGGCCAAGCCGGTGTGCCTGTTCATTCAGACCGTATCATTCACGCCGCTTACTTTTCAGAAAACGCCCGGATTTCAAGACGTTCTGCGAAAAACACATACGCCTTGATTCTGTTGTTTTATCATATCATATATTCTGTGTATTTGCCACCGGGATTTTCCCCGCCCAGTAAAAATTACAAAAATGTCAATTTTTGCTTTACATTGTAACCAATTTGTGATATATTAGGAGGCATGAGTTACAAAATTATCATTTTTCTTTTCAGAATGAGGTATTGATATTATGACATTCATTCGCAGCACAGCTAAAAAAGCGGTCTGTTTCCTCTTGGCCGCCCTGCTGACCGCCACCCTGCTGGTCACAACACGGCCGGTTTCGGCCGCTTCTTTCGTCACCAGCGAAGCGGGCGTCAATTTGGTCAAGAGTTTTGAGGGTTTCAGCGCATACAAACACTGGGATTATTCCCAATGGTCGATCGGCTACGGCACGGCCTGCGGCGCAAACGACTATCCGAACGGCATCAGCGAGGCAGAGGCGGTCGTCCTTTTAAAGCGGGCGCTGTCCGTTTCAGAGGGTTATGTCAATACCTTTTTGAACAAATACGGCCTGACGGTTAACCAGAACCAGTTTGACGCCATGGTCAGCTTTACCTATAACCTCGGCAACGTGTGGGTGACTACCGACAATTTCACCCTGCGCAATTACCTTCTCGACGGCATCGAAAAGTATTCAGAGGCGCAGATTTCCTACGCCTTCGGCCTCTGGTGCAAGGCAGGCGGCCAGGTGCTTGACGGGCTGGTTCGCCGCCGCGCGGCGGAAGCGGCGCTGTTCTGCACACCGGTGGATTATATCCTGCGCTTTGACGCGAACGGCGGTACGGGCGCGCCCTCTGCTGTCAGCGGCACCTCGGTTCAGATTTCAAACCAATCCCCGTCGAAAGAACTGCACAAATTCCTCGGCTGGTCGGACAGCCCAAACGGCGCGGTACAGTATCAGCCCGGGGCGCATCTGATCCTGACCGGCGATCGCACCCTCTATGCCGTGTGGGAGGCATACAGTACCCTCTCCTTTGATGCGAACGGCGGCGCAGGCGCGCCTGCATCCGTATATTTCCAGAGCGGTGCAAGCCTTCGTCTGCCCAACGTCAAGCCAACGCGGGATGGCTATGTCTTCCTGGGCTGGGACGTCGATCCGACAGCCGATACGCCCAGCTTCTCCGCCGGGGATTCCTTCACCGCCGGCGCCAGTCTGACCCTCTACGCCGTATGGAGCAGGGCCGTTTCGGTAACGTATAACCCGAACGGCGGCAGCGGCGCCACCCTCACGGTGGAGAAGGCGGCCGGTGTCCCGCTGAAAATCAATGTCAGCCAGCCGAACCGGCCCGGTTATGCTTTTCTGGGCTGGTCGACCGATCCAAGCGCCGCAGCGGCACAATATACCCACGGCGGCACATTTAACGGCGACAGCAATACGACGCTGTACGCCGTATGGAAACGATATATCACCATCGCGCTCGACGCGCGTGGCGGTTCGTTTGATCTGTCGAGCGACATATTCCTCGGCGATCTGAACGGCGACAAAACGATAACCGATGCTGATTACCTCCTTCTGCAAACCGCGATCGGTCAAACGGTGGATGAAAAAACAAAAACCACAGGTGATCTGAATCTGGACGGTAAGCTGGACATTCTCGACCTGATGATTCTGGAGGATTACCTTGCCGGTACCTTGTCCGCCCTGCCGGCCAAGTGCACGGCGGAGGGGGACAGCCTTGGCGCCCTGCCCACCCCGGTTAAGGAGGGGGCCTTCTTCGTCGGTTGGTATGGCACAGTAGATGAAAACATCAGTACCAATTCAGGTGCGATCAGCATTCCCTCCGGCTCCGCCGCCTCCTCCGCCATCCGTTACCTGTTCGCCGCGTGGTCGGATACCCCTTTGTGCGGAGATGTCAATCTCGACGGGATTCTTTCGGTCAGCGACGTGGTCTCCCTGCGCACCCATATACTGAACGGAGATGTGGTGGAGCAAAGCCTGATGCCGGCCTATGACGTGGACGGCGACGGTACCGTTACCGTAACCGACGTGATCGCCCTTCGCGCTTTAATCAGCCGGTAATGTATAAAAAACGCCAAATCCGTTTTGAACCAAGAAACTTAACGGCGGATATTTTTGCCGCTGCAAATTTCGGTTGCTGCGCCTTTCGCGCGACGAGAAAATTGACATCAAAATCCTATTTTTTATTGCAAAACAATAGAGAAAAACAGGATCCGACAGGGATTGATTTCCCCTGCCGGATCCTGTTTTTCTATCCCGTTATCTATTCTGCTTTCGCCTCAACCGTCGCAGCAACGCCTTATCCTCCGCCGACACGCGGAGAGACTCACAGGCCTTGGCGATCGCCTTGTTGTGGGTGAAATCGTCAGGGAGGCCGCCCGCCTCCAAAAAGGCCAGCGTCCGGTCCCGATCCTTTACAAAACAGATTGAGACGCCCCACGCCACCGCCATTTTCACATAATAATTGTCATGCCGGACGTTTCCGTATACCTCCAGCACGCGGGGGAGAAATTCAGGCGTCATAAAATAATCCAGCAGCATCACGACCGCAAATCGGAGGGGATAGGTCTCCTCCGCCGCAAAATAGGGGGAGAGAAAATCCCAAACCGCCTCGGGCTGCCTGGCCGCAAATTTGCAGCACCCCGCCACCGTGTCGCAAACCGCCCAGTTGTCGATGGCCGGGATAAACCGGACGAGACTCTCCAGCCGCTCCTCCAGCGGCAGCGGCGCCATGGCGAGAACCATTCCATACAGCATCTTCCGCTCATACAGATCCCCCGCCGGCCGGGCGAGAAAGCCGCAAAAGTCCCCCTTCACAATCTCCCGCGCCATTCGCCGCAGATCAGGTACCCGCACACCAAGAAACGGCCCGATTCCCGGCACCAGCCGGCTGTGAAACGCCCGGTATCCGGGATCGGCCAGCTCCTCCAGCGCTGAGCGACAGGCTGCGTCGGCCGCGTCATCCCACGCCGCCAAGGTCAACGCTATCACATCCGCCCCTCGTCATATACGGCGCGACCGCCGCCGATGAACTTCGGCCTCGTCCGGGCGCAGAGGATGCGCGCCTCCCCGATTTTATCGAGTGAGAGGCGCACCGGCACCGCCACCGGGCGCAGATGCATTCCGATCAGGGTGCCGCCGATGTCGATTCCGGCACCGGCCTGCACCGACTCCACCGCCGCAGGGTCGACAAAATTCTTCCAAGCCGTCGTGGCAAAGGAGCCGCCCGCCTTGGGCTGCGGCAAAACGTTCACGACCGGAAGACCGAATTTTTCCGCCGCCGCGCGTTCCAGAACAATGCAACGGTTGAGATGCTCGCAGCACTGTGCCGCAAGATAAATTCCCCGCTCCTTCAGCAGAGGATACACCCCGGCGAACACTGCGCCGGCAATTCCCATATTCGAGCCGGTGCCGATGCGGCTCCCCCCCACCTCGCTGGAGGAGCAGCCAACTACAAACAAATCCCCCGCCGGAAGGCGCGACGCCTCCAGCAGCTCTTCCACAGCCGTCCGCGCCGCCGCGGTAATCTCCTGATACACAAAAATCCACACCTTTCAAAGAATCAGCGGCCTGTACCGCCATTCGAAACAAACAAGCGTACGATATATCCGCCCCATCCGGGTCAGAGGTAATCCGTCCGCTACCGCACACAGAACCGCGCCATATCCACCCGTCCGTCAGGAAGGAATGCAACCCCCTCCGCCTCCAGCAGCCGGCGTTGGACGCCGGGGCCGCCGAAAGCAAAGCTGCCGGAGGTCTCTCCCTTACGGTTGACCACCCGGTGGCAGGGAATAACACCCGGCTCGGGATTCACATGCAGCGCGTTGCCCACCACCCGGGCAAGACCGGGATTTCCGGCTCTGGCCGCCACCTGTCCGTAGGTCATCACCCGTCCCTTTGGGATTGACCGCACCACCTCATAAATTTTCGCATAAACATGCATCTGTATCCCGACCCTTCCGTTGCCTTTTCCCGCTTGGTGAAGCGCCGCGCGTTAGCTCTGCACCACCTGCGCACCGAACGGCATCAGGGAAAGTTTGGCCAGCTTGAAGCACTGCATGCCAAAGGGAATCCCCACGATCGTCACGCAGAAAATAAGGCCGCACAGCGCCGCCTCTGCCGCCAGCGGAATCCCGCTGATCAGCAGCCAGAGGATGTTCAGCAGAAGAGATCCGGCGCCGCCGCCGAACACCACCTCTTTCCCGAACGGAAAAAGGGCAAGGCCGGCAAACTTAAAACACTGCACACCAACCGGGATACCAACGATGGTAATACACCAGAATAAACCGGCCAGGCACCAGCCCAACGCCATGAAAAAGCCGCCAAAGACAAACCACAGCGCATTGCCAAAACAGCTCACACACGACCCCTCCCCAAAAGCAAAGCTTCAAATTTCCAACGTTCTCATGCGAGATCGGCATAAACCAACATGTTCCGGCTGATATAAAGGAAGAGCAGGCTGACCGCCGCATTGACGAGCGAAACGACCAAAAGCGCAACCGGCAGCGCCGGCAGACCGGTTAAAACCGACAGCGCCATACCGGCAAAAACACCTGCGACAATTCCCGGAATCAGCAGCAGTACCGCAATCAGGAAGTAGAAAACGGTCGAAAAAACCTTGGGCATGCTGCTCATAAACCGCTCGATAAAAATGTTGACCACCATGAACAAATATCCGAAAAACACCCGCGACAAAACACAGCAGAGAACGGTCGGCAGATCCATCTTCAAAAGGAAAAACAACGGCACCCAGAGCAGCACTCCCTCCGCAATCAGGGCGGAGGCGCTTTCCTTAATACAGTACAACAGTTTTTTGAACGGACTTTCGGGGATCATATAGAGGAACGGCAGCCGCAGTTCCTTGGCGAACCGACCCATGGTGGAGGAAAACATCTGCATGTACACCGACATGGCCAGTGCCGCAATCACTGCGGGATTGAGGCTGAATTCCTCCTCTGCACCGGCATTCTCCGGCTCGGCAGCCATCTCCCCCTCCGCCGGGAGAGAGACCGACTGAGAAATGCCGCCATCCGCGACCGGCGCGGCCTCGTCCATCTCCATCCCCGCCCCGATAATTACCGAGGTGGCAATGGTGACGGCGATGAAGATCAAACTCATCCGGTCGATGAAAAACAGGCCGCCCCGACGCCGCTCAACAAGCTGCTTATAATAAACCGCCGACGCGCCGTATCCTCTGTCAATGCCGATCTTTCCAACCTTGATATTTTTGGGCACCGGCTCGTTCATCCCGGTCTGCTTGCGGGCCGTGATGGCGCTGTGCGCCACCTCGGTCGCGGCGAGGACGTCTTCGTAATAATCCGTGTTGCTCCGCGCGATCAAGAGGACGGCGGCAGTCATAAATCCAACCGTCCCGCACAGTCCCAGCAGAATGGGAAGCCATTCTCCTCCCGCGATGCCGAGTACAGCCGCCTTCATCCAACCGGCCACGGGAAAACACGCCGCCGCAGCCGAGTTGAACACACCAACCGCCGCGTTCAACAAGCCCTCTCCCCTGCGCTGCAAAATGAAATAGGCACAGACCGCGAAAAAAGCAATAAACACCGCGTAAAATACCGTCCGCCAAAGCCGCTTGACCCGATCATCCGCGCTGGTTTTGGAATAGATCAGCATGGCCGTCATCTGCCCGCACATAACCACGGCGGCAAAGCAGAGCAGCACCGCAACCACAAACCCAACCGACACGCCATAGAGATTGTGCAGCCAGGAATACTGAAAAACAATAAAAAAGCAGGCCAGCAGCGAGGTTCCCATCTGCTTGATCAATCCATAGGATAAAATAGTGGTCGGCCGGATCGGCGTCCCGAACAAAATATTGACGTCGGCCATCGAATACATACTCGCTCCGCTGCCGAAGCCGTTATTGGCCATCAGGATGAAAAAAAGCATGTACAGCAGGAAAACGCCGGCATATACCTCCGAAAGATTGCGGTAGCCCATCTCCGGCACCGGAGCGGAGGACGGCCCAAGCAAAGAGAAGAACATCAGACCGACCACCACGACCACCAAAACCGCCTGCGAAGGATGATTTTTTAAGTTCAGCAGTATATTCTTAAACTGCTTTTGTAAAGAATAGGCCAGTGCGTTCACTGCGCACCGCCCCCTTCTGTGATCTCAAAAAAGAGCTGTTCAAGGCTCTTCTCCCCATCCTCACCGTGGGTGTTCAGCTTGGTCGCAGCAAAACGGCCGCCCATCATAATGTGCGCAATGTCCCAATAATCCTCCACACTGTCCAACATATGGGTCGACAGCAAAACCGAGCAGCCATCCGCTTTCAGCTCGGACAGTATGGTTTTCAGCTCCTTGATAGCATGAGGATCGAGACCAACCATCGGCTCGTCAAAAATCACCGTCCGGGGGCGATGCACCAGCGCGCAGCAAAGAGACAGCTTCTGCTGCATCCCCTTGGACAGTTCCTTCCCCAGCTTGTTTTTCTTATCCATCAGCTCCAGCCGCTCGAGCAGCCGGTCGCCATAGCCGTCATCCTCCATCTTATACGCGCGGCGCATAAACTCCAGATGTTCCCCCACCGTCAGCATGTCGTAGACGGCCGGCATCTCGGGAATATAGCCGAGACGGGCCTTGGCCTCGCACGATTTGTTATCGAAGCCGTCGATCTGAATCTGTCCATTGAACCGCAGCAAACCGGAGATACACTTAATAATCGTGGATTTTCCGGCGCCGTTCGGCCCTAAGAGAACGGCGATCTGCCCGTCCCCAACCTGAAAACTGATGTTGTCGTTGGCCAACACCTTGCCATACTGTTTGCTTACATGCGAAACGGTTAACATTTCGAACACCCCACATTCTATAAAATCAGTATACCGCATCCCCCGGTAAGAATCAATCCTCCATCCACGACGGATTGGATTTTCCACGTTTTTCTTCGCCGCTTTTCCGCGGATATTGGAAGGAAATCTTTTCTTTCCGGTTGAATACAGTATAATACGCATTCACATGAATGTCAATAGCATTTATAAGAATTTCATCATCTCCACACAAAAAAAGCACCCTGCCGTTTCTTCACCTGAAACGGTAGGGTGCCTACTCCGGTACAAGATGCCCTTATCGGGAGATTACAGCTTTTCCCAATCATACTCCCGCAGACGGCCGAAGTTTTGCAGCTCCGGATAGTTCCACTGCCGCAGCACCTCATACGCCGCAATCGCGACCGAGTTGGATAGGTTGAGGCTTCTTGCGCCGCCGATCATCGGGATACGCAGACAGCGATCCTTGTTCGCGGCCAATAAGCTTTCGGGCAGACCGGCCGTCTCCTTCCCGAAAACGAGAAACGCCCCGTCGGGATAGGAAACGTCCGAATGCACCTGCGGCGCCTTGGTTGAAAAATAAAAATAAGGCCCCATGTTCTTTTCAAAAAATTCCGCACTGCTGTCGTAATAGGTAATGTCCAGCAGGTGCCAGTAATCCAGCCCCGCCCGCTTGAGTTTACGGTCGTCAATGGAAAAACCCATCGGCCCGACAAGATGCAGCCGCGCGCCGGTCGCCGCACAGGTCCGGGCAATATTTCCGGTGTTTTGCGGAATCTCCGGCTCGATCAGAGCGATATTCAGAATCGGTTTTTGTTCCATATCGTTTTCGCTTTCCGTCAGATTTCATCCAAAGGAGGAGCCTTACACTCGGCTGGAGAGGACGGTAGCCTTTCCTTCGAGCAGCGCCTCCCCCATCCCGGCGGGAAGAAACGCGCACTCGCCCGCTTTGAGGAAGAGGGAAACCCCGCCGGCCGTCAGCGTCGCCTCCCCATCCAAAACCAGGACAGAAACAAACGATTCTTCGTTTACAAGGATCGGGGCTTTGCCGGCAAGATCAATCCGGTCAACCGTAAAGTATTTGCAGGAAGCAAGGCGGGCCACCCCATCCGTCGCCTCCACCGCGCCGTAAGCGGCGGTCGGCGGGGTCAGGATCGTCACCGCCTTGGCCTTGTCGATGTGCAGATCGCGCAGCTTACCGTCAGCCCCCACCCGGCCGTAATCGTACACCCGGTAGGTGGTGTTGGAGTTCTGCTGAATCTCCGCAATCAGGATGCCGCCACCGATGGCGTGGATGGTGCCCGATGCGATAAAGAAGCAGTCGCCCTTGTGCACCTCAACCTTGTTCAGCACCTCCGGCAGCGTATTGTCAGCGATACGGCGGGCAAATTCCTCTTTATCAATCACGCGGTTGAATCCGTAGTAGAGATAAGCCCCCGGATCACAGTCAACAACATACCACATCTCGGTCTTGCCGAACTCATGCTCGACCTCCAGCGCGTAATCATCGCTCGGATGCACCTGGATGGAAAGATCGTCTTTCGCGTCAATTAGCTTGATTAAAATGGGAAAGAATGCGAACGCGCTCCCCTTTGTGCCAAGGCAGTCTTTACCCATCTTCTCGATTGCCTCAGGCAGGGTCAGACCGGCGTACGCCCCGCTCTCGACCACCGAGGGGCCGTCCTTGTGGCAGGAGAGCACCCATGCCTCCGCCAGGCGCTCCAGATCGCTCTGCATTCCGTAATCGGTTTTCAACCGGGTTCCTCCCCAAAGATTGTCCTTGATGGCCGGTTTTAATTTAAGTGGCTGCATATGTTTTTCCTCCATATTCCGTGCCGCGCGCGGCAAAGACCAACCGCCGGGCACAGTGTTTTATTTCAAATCCACCGCGTCGCGATGGCATTCGTCGGTAAAAAGGGTAGGCAAAGCCGCCTCCAAAAACACGCCGTCCCGTTCCGGCTCGCCCGAGCCAATCGTAGCGGCAATGCAGTTTTCAGTAAACACCGTAGCCGCTCCGGCCGCCGCCCGCAGAGAGGCGCCCCGCAGCAGCTCTCCGGTTACAACTGAGGTAAAAATATCCCCTGTTCCCGGGTACGACCCGCCAAGATAGTCGCAAACAACCGCAAACCCCTCACCCGTTCGGTCGAGGCCGGCGTTACACAGTCCCAGCCCCTCCACCCAAAGGCCGGTAATCAGCACAGCTGTTTGCCGACCGCAAGAGAGACGGTCCAGCATTTCCTCCGCCACAGCGGGAGAAACCGTCCGATTATCATATTCCCGGCCGAGGAGAAAGGCGGCCTCGGTCGTGTTGGGGGTGATCAAGTCGGCGTGCGCACAGAGTTCTCGCATCTCCGCCACCAAATCCGGAGAAATCCCCTGATACAGCGCGCCGTCATCTCCAAGCACCGGGTCGACCACCCGCATGGCGCCGGGCCAGCTTTGGGCGAAATCAATCACCTGCCGCGCCTGCCCGACGTCGCCCAAATATCCGGAATAAATGCAATCGAGCACGACGCCGCACTCAACCCAGTGGCGGGCGGCCATCCGGGGGAATTCAGGGCAGGGATGAGCGGCGATCCCGGAGAATCCGCCGGTGTGGGTGGATAATACGGTGGTCGGCACCGGACAGACCTGTATCCCCAGCGCCGACAAGGGCGGGATAATCACAGCCAGCGCGCACCGTCCGAAGGAGGAGAGGTCGTGAATCGCGGCAACCCGCTTCGGCCTTTGTTTTTGATGCATATTTTTCAGTTCCTCTCTTCCCCTAAAATACAGAGAACTTCCATGTCCACACAAAGAATACCGCGTGTAGGTGTGATTCCTCTAAAAGCAAAATCCACCCGGAGCATTCCATATAAAAAAGAGTCCGTTTTGACACAATCTATTGAAAAAACAACCTTTTCAAGCCCTTCTTTTCTACGCAGAAGACTTACCGATCGGTTGCTCTTCTGTTTTTGCAAAAACGTCCTGTTACCCTCCGACACGCGGGACAATGATGATATGGAATATTATACCCCCTGCCCCGCCGTTTGGCAAGGCTCTATTCAACTTTGTCGCCGGCACGTATTTTGTACGATGCCAATCGCAGCTTGACGTTTCACCCGTCGCGGACGTTTCGCAAAAAATCTGTTTTGTAACAGCCATTGTTCTAAACGATTCTTCCTGACCAGACTGTGTATGTACTCACGCAGAGGGTCGCTTCTTCGGCAGGACACACTCGGCCAGGTATGTCTAAAACGCAAACAAAACATGGAGAGGTTAGGCGGTTTTCATTCCCGCGGTTTGCGACGCACTCATATAAGTAATGCGTTTACAAGGGGAAACCGCACCACTCGACAATGCGGAATAAAAACTTTCCCTTAAATTCTCTCGCATAAGAAAACCCAAGGGAAAGCAACTGAATTTTCAGCATCAAAATCTCCGAAAACAGCTTAAATTCAAGAGCTTTACAAATTGATCGCCGCGTCTTTGCTTTGTGCCGTGCAGTAATTTTCGCCGGCTGCAGCGCCGCTTTTCATTCATCTTCAAAGATCTGGTTCGCCACTGCTTTTAGCGCCTTTGCAGAATCCTGTAGTTTCGCCTGCTCATCCTTCTCCAGCGAAATCGGCACGCCGCTTTCAACCCCGTTCTTTCCAATGATGGCCGGCATGCTGAGCACGATGCCATCAATGCCGTATACCCCGTGCATCATTCTGGACACCGGAAGAATACTTTTCTCATCCTTTATAATCGCTTCACAGATTCGCTTGACCGACATAGCAATGCCGTAATAGGTCGCTTTTTTCCTCTCGATAATCTCATAAGCGCTGTTTTTAACACTTTCCGCAATTCTGTGCATGGCTTCATCGTGATTAAAATACCCCCGCATTTCACAAAAATCATGCAGCGGAATACCCGAAACATTAGAACTGCTCCATACCGCCAATTCACTGTCGCCATGTTCCCCGATGATAAAGGCATGCACGCTTCGGCTATCCACACCGAGGTGCTCACCGAGCTGATACTTCAGCCGCGCCGTATCCAGCACCGTACCCGAACCGATAACCCGAGCCTCCGGCAAACCGCTGAGTTTCAGCGCGGCATATGTCAGAATATCCACGGGGTTGGATACAATCAGCAATATCCCCTGATACTGCAGCCTGGCAATTTCCGGAATGATACTCTTGAAAATCCCAACATTCTTTTTCACCAGGTCAAGGCGCGTTTCTCCCGGCTTTTGCCCCGCTCCGGCCGTGACCACGATGATCGCGGCGTCGGCGATATCCGCATACGTTCCGGCATAGATTTTCATCGGCCCCGCAAAAGGAAGGCCGTGCGCAATATCCATAGCCTCGCCCTCAGCCTTCTTAAAATCCGCGTCGAGCAAAACCATTTCTGAAAACAATCCGCTTTGCATCAGGCTGAAAGCGGACGCCGCCCCGACAAAACCGCAGCCGATAACCGCAACTTTTCTGTGATTGATGCTTTCGGTCATATTAACAATCCCCTTATTACAATATTTTTTACTCAGTTCAAGACCGTTTCGTCCTGCCGCCGCGCAAAGTCTATACATCGAATTCCCGTTATTATTTTGCAGGCTTGGGGCCACCGCGCAAATTCTTCGATCACACACCCAAAGCGCTTATCATACCGCATTTATTTTAACCGTTTCCGTTCCGGTTATCAAGAGCGGAAATCCAGCAATACCACTTGCATGCTTATTTTCTGGCAAATTCACGGGCAGGTCCTTATGGGATTACCCATTTTATTTTTGGAAAGTTGCACGTAAGACGGATTACGCCACGTGGAGATAAATAGAATGAAAATGATGAATTGCATTGAATGCCTTGTCGAGAAGAATAAAAAGTGTTGAAAACAAATGATAAACAGTTCCGAAGGAAGAAAAATCTGCGGAGAAGCTATCTGAAAATTGCTTTAAATATAAATCGCCTTTCACGTGACCATAATTATCATTTATAGACTTAAAATTATCTAAATCTATAAAAAAGATAGTAAACGGAATATGGTTATCAATCATTTCCTGCGCATCTTCAAAAAAAGCTATTCGGTTTTTCAGTCCTGTTAGAGCATCAAGCCTGAGCGTAATCTTAAATTCCGAAGCATTTTGGTTCTCGCGGCGAAAGGAATAAAAAATTTGATACGTCATAAGCGCATTTGCAGCTGATGCACACAGTGATAGTATTTTTGTAATTTTTGCGCCGAAAGGAGGCATATCGAAAATCATTGTATAATTTAGCAGGAAGACAAATAAACACCAAGATACTCCGAGCCAAAGTAAAGTCTTTTTCGTCTTTCGGTCTGCGGTCTTTATAATATACATAAATTTTTGGGTGACGAACTTAAAAAACGACCGTATTGTAAGCACGTACAACCCTGTCTGTACCGCCAGTAAAGAAATCCCATAATTCCATTGGGGAAAAAGGCTTGAAACTTGGACAGACAAAACATAAATCAGCATAGTATAAATCCAGCAGGAGCACATAATAGAAACGCTGTAACTGACAGGCTGACGGTACAAAAACATCAGCGGCAAAAGGTAGACGAAGCCGCTTCCACCGCCAAAAATATTCGTGTCGTTTAAGAACACATGAAATATTACCAGGAGCAGCGCTGTAAAAATACTGATTACAAGTATAATTACAAAAGAAGAAAACCTTTTGTTAGAGCATTTATGAAACATGTGCATATTCACGCAGAGCATCTCTAACATGGCAAGCACAAAAAAAATATTTTCCACGGCCAATCACCTATCCTGTCAGGACTACTCTTTTTTAAATTATACTATATTTTATGATTGGACTCAAGTTGAATTTTAAAACTCAGTGCTGCGAAAATAAACAGTCAGTCTATGCTTTGTAAGAAGCATCCGGCAAGTGATATGGGGCGGCATGGTAAAAAACCCGACATCCGCAAGAAGGATGGAAAACAATATAAAATAAGTATTGATAGGACTCCCACAAAAGCTTCACTTTTGTGGGATAAAATTGGTTATGGCAGAAAACAAAAATGCTGAAATCGCAGTATTTCTCTGCCGATAATCGTTGAATTTTGGAGCAAGGCGTGATATAATTGGTTTTAATGATACAATGTACTGACTAAACTTTTTATGAGGTGTAATTCAATGGCTGCAAGCTATAAGAAATTGTTTAAGCTTCTTATCGACCGCGATATGAAAAAGAAAGAACTTGCCGAAAAAGCCGGCATAAGCGTCGCCACCATAACCAAGATGGGAAAAGACGGCGCCGTCGTTTCAAGCGATGTTCTTGTGAAGATATGTGCTGCACTTCATTGTACGATGGACGATATAGTTGAAATAGTGCCAAATAAAGCGGATTGATTTTATAATCAAAACCTGTTTGGAGTGTGAATATGAATAAAATTAAAATTACTGTTATTCGAAAAGCGAGATATGATGATTTGATTGAAAAATATGAAAATCCTATCGAACATGCTTGTGATTTAAAGTTAGGACAAATCTACATTTGCAATGGCCTACAGAAGCCCGAAGGGTTTTGTGACAGCGCTTGGGACAGCGTTTCGCCGTTTGTTTTTGCCTTGGCTCATGGCGGTGAAGATTTCTACGACGGTTGGATGAAAAACAAAAAATCCGCAATGATTTCTTGTAATGACGGATTCCGTCCTGTCAGCTTCTACATTGAGGTTATAAAGGAATGAAGAAGTTATTATCTGTTTTAATTTTGCCGATCATGTTAGTGGGATTAGCCGCCTGCGGACAAGCAGGGGAACAAATGGAGCAAAGCCGCATGGCAAATTATGAAAACATTACCGCCCAAAGCGCAAAAGAAATTATGAGCACCGAATCCGATTATGTTATTCTGGATGTTCGTACATCCGAAGAATTTGCCGAGGGTCATATTAAAGGCGCGGTTTTGTTGCCTGATTATGAGATTGAAGCAAAAGCCGAAGATGTTTTACCCGATAAAGATAAACTGATTTTGGTGTATTGCCGCAGCGGCAGGCGTTCAAAACTTGCCTCCGAGAAACTGCTCAAGCTCGGTTATACCAATATTAAAGAATTCGGCGGTATTATCGACTGGCCGTCTGAAATTGTTAAGTGAGGTAAATGATATGCTGAAATTTATTTGTTACCCGAAATGCACTACCTGTCAGAAAGCAAAAAATTGGTTGGAGGATAATCATATCGCCTATACCGAGCGGAATATTAAGGAAAGCAACCCGTCTTACAATGAGCTGAAGGCGTTTTATGCTAAAAGCGGTCTGCCGCTCAAAAGATTTTTTAACACAAGCGGGCTTTTATATAAATCTATGAATCTAAAGGACAAGCTGCCTACAATGAGTGAAGATGAGCAGTTAAAGCTGCTCGCCACCGACGGTATGCTTGTAAAGCGCCCGATTTTAGTGAGTGACGATTTTGCGCTTGTTGGGTTTAAAGAATCTGATTGGAAAGAAAAACTGCTATGATAAAGCCAATAATGAAAGACATTATATTTCTCACCCAAAGAAGTGAGCCCGCGACAAGTGAG
Organism: Candidatus Howiella sp.; assembly: GCA_050946935.1. Lineage (GTDB taxonomy): Bacteria > Bacillota > Clostridia > Oscillospirales > Acutalibacteraceae > UQRS01. The sequence goes on along the minus strand of JBMNVR010000016.1, from coordinate 21,760 downwards.
GACTTGCCCGTTGCCGAGGATCTGCTCGATACATTAAAGGCAAATGCAGACGGTTGCGTCGGTATGGCGGCCAATATGATTGGCGTTAAAAAATGCATCATCGCCTTTGATAACGGCGGTGAATATACCGTAATGTTCAACCCGAAAATCATAAAATGCTCCGGCGCTTACGAAACGGAAGAAGGCTGCCTTTCCCTCACCGGCACACGCAAAACCAAGCGGTATAAGTCTATAAAAGTGCAATACCAAAACAGTGATTTTAAGGTTAGAATAAAGACCTTTACCGACTGGACAGCTCAGATAATTCAACACGAAATCGACCACTGCAATGGGGTTGTGGTTTGAGAGAATACTAATTATAGCAATAACATGCAATGCGACAAATTTGAATTTATGGAGGATATGAAAAATGTCTAAATGGGATTCAAATCAATATCTAAAATTTGCCGAAGAACGCAAACAGCCTTGTATTGATTTAATAAATAGATTAGAAGATAATTATAACTATATTTTGGATTTAGGTTGCGGACCTGGAAACAGCACTAAAAATCTAAAAGATAAATTTCCTCAAGCTGAAATTGTAGGGATTGATATTGATGATAATATGCTAAATAGAGCAAATGAAGATTATCCTAACATTAAATTTGTAAAGGGAAACATTCCGGATTCTCTTGCTTCTTTGGAAAACAATTTTGATTTGATTTTTTCAAATGCTTGTATTCATTGGATAGAAAATCAAAGAAAACTTATAAGTGATGTTTATAACAAATTAAATGACAACGGTGTTTTTGCAATACAGATACCATTAACTCAGAATTCAAAGCTTTATAAAAATCTTTATGCCCTAATTGACGCTAAGTGGAGCAAGCTAAAAAGCATTAGTAATTTCCATAATTTAAGTGTAGAAGCATACTATAATGAATTGATAAAGAATTTTCAAGAAATTACAATTTGGGAAACAGATTATTATCACATTTTAAATAGCAAATCTGATATTATCGAATGGTATAAAGGAAGCGGACTGAGACCTTATTTACAAGCATTAAATGAAAAAGAACAAGAAGCATTTTTAGTTGATTTAAAGAATATGATTGACAAAAATTATCAATTATTAGAAGATGATAAAGTATTTCTAATTATGCCCAGACTATTTTTTATTGCAAAGAAATAATCAAATTCCGGTTTATTTAACTTCAAAGTTAGTTAAAAAGAATGAAATTAAATTTATTTAGATATGATTCCCGTTTTCCTATTTATGGGAGATTAGAATTTGGCGAGGACGAGAACAAATGAATTATAGAGTGACAAGAAATAATGAAACAATTTCTCGCAGGGATGTAATTGAGCTTCTTCGTGTTTCTAACAACAGGGCTAACTACCTACTTAGAAAAATGAAGAATGCCGGATTGCTTATGCCTGTCGTGATTAAAGGGCGCGGTGCCAAATATAGAGTAGCTTCTTCAAAACAGGGTTGAGCAATTAGATTCCATCATTTACGCATTTGTGCAAGTTATTCGCATTTTCTTAGTTGAACTTAAGGAGAATTACTTACGTATGCCTCTTGAAATAGTTAGAAACGACATAACAAAAATGGTTGTAGACGCTATCGTTAACGCCGCCAAGGAATCCCTCTTAGGTGGAGGCGGCGTGGATGGCTGTATCCATCGTGCGGCAGGGCCGGAACTGCTGGCGGAGTGTAGGACGCTGGGCGGCTGCAAGACCGGTGACGCCAAGATCACCAAAGCATACCGTCTGCCCTGCAAGTATGTGATACATACGGTCGGCCCCATTTGGAACGGCGGAAAATACGGCGAGCGGGAGCAGCTTATCTCCTGCTATCGGACAAGCCTTGCGCTGGCGAAGGCTCACAAATGCGAAACGGTGGCTTTCCCACTAATCTCCTCCGGTATCTTCGGTTATCCAAAAGACCAGGCACTGCGTGTGGCGGTGGACACCATCGGTGAGTTCCTGATGGAAAACGACATGACGGTCTACATTGTCATCTTCGACCATGCCTCCTATCAGATCAGTGGCAAGCTGTTCTCGGACATTGCTGAGTACATTGACAATCACTATGTGGACGAGCATACCGACTCCCGACGTGAGCGGCTGCGCAGACTGAACAGACTGGAAAGCAAAGCCAGCATGGTCTGCGAGAATGCAGCTCTGGACTTCATGGCTGCGCCATGCGCACCTATGGCCATGAGTGAGATTGGCGGCAGTTTGGATGATATGCTCGATGAACTGGATGCGGGTTTCTCCGAAACCCTGCTCAAGCTCATTGACCGCACCGGAAAGAAGGACTCCGAGATTTACAAAAAGGCCAACGTGGATCGCAAGCTGTTCTCCAAGATCCGCAACAACCAGGACTATAAGCCGTCTAAGACCACAGCGGTTGCATTCGCCATTGCGCTGGAACTGGATCTGGAGGAAACGAAAGATTTCATTGCCCGCGCTGGTTTTGCGCTGAGCCGTAGTAGTAAGTTTGATGTCATCATCGAGTATTTCATCAAACAGAAGAACTACGATGTCTTTGCTATCAACGAAGCCTTATTTGCTTTTGACCAGAGTTTGTTGGGAGCGTAAATACAATTAATTGAAAGTGAGGATAGTTGTATGAGAATTACAATTGAATGTATCAATTGTGGAAACACGTTTGATATTTCCGTTTTTGCAAAAAAGTCTCTTCAGTTTAGAGATAATCTTGAAAGGCAGGATTTTTATTATCAGAATGAAAAAATTGCGAATGGGAAAATGAAAGAATTTGAAATTCACTGTACCAAATGCAACAATTGGATTACATTGAGTGTAGATTAAAGATTGATCATAGAATAAAGGAAAATGTTTATTTCAACTGTTATGCCAGTGCGTGGCTTTTGCTCTTGCCCTTTCCCTATCGGAAAAAGGAAACGTGGAAGACGGGTTAACGCATACCCACCTGCTTATCAGATGAAAATGTCGCCCGTCATGCGACCAAACCCTCCTTCGGATTCGCTACAATGAGAGCGCAATCAAACGAAGGAGGGTTTTTATTATGACAGAATTGGTTTTTATCCTGGACCGCAGTGGCTCCATGAGCGGGCTGGAGGGTGACACCATCGGTGGCTTCAATTCCATGATCGAAAAGCAGAAGAAAGAAAAGGGCGAAGCACTGGTATCCACCGTGCTCTTCGACAACGAGAGTGTGGTCATCCATGACCGCCTGCCGCTGAACAGAGTTCCCCGCATGACGGAGAAGGAATACTTCACCCGCGGCTGCACTGCGCTGTTGGATGCGGTGGGCGGTGCCATTCACCACATCGGTAACGTCCACAAGTATGCCCGCAAGGAAGATGTCCCCGAGAAGACTCTGTTCATCATCACCACCGACGGCTATGAGAACGCCAGCAAGCGCTATGATTACGACAAGGTGCGCAGGATGATCGAGCGGCAGAAAGAAAAGTATGGCTGGGAGTTTCTCTTCCTGGGTGCCAACATCGATGCCGCAGCTGAGGCCAGGCGGTTTGGTATCAGCGCTGACCATGCGGTGAACTACAAGTGTGACGAGGAAGGCACGGCACTGAATTACGAAGTCATAAGTGATGCAGTCTGCAGTGTGCGTGCATCCAGACCGCTCAGCGCTGACTGGAAAAAGCGCATCGATGACGATGTAAAGAAACGTGGAAAATGAACAGAGCGTAGAATGATCCAAGTGGTCATGGACGAGGCAATTTCGAGTCCAGTGTAGAAAATCCGCCTAAGAGTTCATAAGTTTCATTCATGCTCCGCCAAACGGCAAACCACGCAGATTTTATATCAAGGTGTCCAACGAAGCTTCTCCAAAGTGTTGAAAAAACGTAGGTGGGGTGCCAGACACTCCGTAGAACAGCAAAACCTCCATATAGCAAATCATTTTCTTCTGCAAAAGTTTCAGTAGCTATTTCCGCCGAGGTGTGGTATATGTTTGTGCTGCAAGGAGGCGAGCGCATGAAAAACGAACTGCTCAAAGCAATGTACGACTGCTTCTACATCCCGCCGGAGATGCCGGCAGCAAAGCAGGAAATCGAGGACTGCCACCAGGCGCTCATCGAAGCATCGGATAAAACCGAGCGACGGCTGGTGCTGCAGATCATCGACGCAAAAGACCGCATCGTGGAGGACACCTCCATCGACAGCTTTATCTCCGGATTCCTGCTGGCATGGAAGTTCTCCATGGAACTAAATAACTACGAAAACGAGCGCTCAGTCTCTTGCCGAATGGCCAAGAAATTGGGCGCTCGTTTCGCATGTAAGAAGGAGGACGAAAAATGAAGAAACTTATCGTGACTGCCGTGATCGCCGCCTGTCTGGCCCTGTGTGCCGCTGTGTGGCCGCAAACCGAAGCGGTCGAAAAAACACCCGTCCCGACCACAGTGCCCGCCGTGAGCGCCCAGAAAGCGACTGTTGCAGAGAAAAAGAACCAGATGCTTCAGGCGAGGTCAACGAACAAAGTTCGCAGGCACGGGCCACATCCGATTCTGATACCAGTATAGGTGATTCGCAAAATAAGGTCAAGGAGAGTTCGATAGAAAACATCCACCAAAGATGCTCCACAGCATCGCCCGAAGTCCAACCAACGCCTGAACCGGAATCCACACCAGAGCCAACTCCTGAGCCATTCCAAGCACAGACGCCTGCCACTCCACCATCAGGCGACATGGTCTATGTGGAGGGCTTCGGATGGATAGAGAACCAAGGGCCAAATCACGTCGAATACGCCGAGGACATGTACGAAAACGGCAACAAGGTCGGCATCATGGGTTGAATTCAGACCAAGCAAAGAGCGGTCGGCTGAAAACCGACCGCTCTTAAAGTTTCGTTATTCATCCTGAAGCATAGCGAGATATATGTCCAGCCGCTCGTTGATGTACCCGGCGAACAGCTTCTCCATGGCCGACAGGTCGTGCTTCACATGGTAGGCGTCGAAGGCGTTATAGTAGGCCAGCCGATCCGTAAACTTGATGTCGATGGGCGGGAATCCGGCCTTCATCAGTTCCAGATTGACCAACAGACGCCCAGTGCGCCCGTTCCCGTCGATGAAGGGGTGGATGCCTTCAAACTCGATATGGAACCGGGCCAGCTTGGTGACGATGTGCTCAGTGCTCTCTGCGAAGCTGAGCATGAGCTGCTCCATGCGGGGCTGGATCAGATAAGGCTGCACCGGCTCATGCTGCGCGCCCATAATACGCACAGGTACCCGGCGGTACACGCCCCGGTCATCCTTCTTGTCCGCCAGGACCAGGAAGTGGATCTGTTGAATGATGCGCTCAGACATAGGAGCCTGCTCCTGTACCAACTCACGGACGAAGTCAAAGGCCTCCTTGTGGCCCACGGCCTCCATGTGATCCTTCAGCGGTTTCTGGTCAATGGTCAGTCCCCGCAAGACCATGTCAGTCTCCCGGAGGGTAAGGGTGTTACCCTCGATGGCGTTGGAGTTGTAGGTGTACTCCACGGTGAACTCCTCCGTCAGCCGCGCCACCTCGCCCTCGGTCAGAGGTCGGCGGGTATCCAGCTCAGCCTTCTTCCGGTCAATCATATCCAACAGGCTCTCTGTGGACTTGAACCGTCCGTCAGCGGGCTTCACAGCATCCACAGGGATCTTCCACCCGCGGCCCTCTTGGAACGCATCAGGGATCTTCCCCTCAGCGCAGAGGATACGGACGCGGCGGTCCGACAGGCCCCATTTCTCCGCGGCCTGCTTTGCAGTCATAAACATGAGCATCCCTCCAATCCAAAGAAAGTATACCACAACAACGGAACAATATCAATCGCATCGGAATAATATTTTTCGAAATATCGGAATAATACATTTTCCGGCACAGGCGACCGGCCTGGCTCACTCACAGTCGGCACGGTCGCCTTTTTATTTTCTCTCTGCCGCTCTCACAACATCGTGGGAGCGTTTTTTTGCGCAGCAGGTGCGCCGCAAAAGACAAAGAAGAAGTTTTTCTAAAACAGGGTGTGTTTTTCTCTCTGAGAGAGGAAACAAGTGAAGACCTATTTCCACAACCATAGAGAAACTCTCTGAATTCAAATCTGCCTGAAAGGAGTTGGTGCCTATGGCTGTGACAACACATTCACTCACAACAAAACCTGATCAACCTGAAGGAGGTCAACAACAAATGCAGGAATCCACATTCACAAGCTACGAACAGCTTCCGCTGTTCCTCAATGCCAACCACGTAGCCCAGACGCTGGGAGTGTCCATCTCCAGCGCCTACGAGCTCATGCACGAAAAGGGCTTCCCGGCACTGCGGATCGGCAGCCGCATCGTGGTACCCAAAGAAAAGTTCCGCCAGTGGGTGGAGCAGCAGACCGGAGGTGAAAATTGATGTACCAACGCTGGCCCAAACGCGATCCCATCAAAAACTGTTTCCTGATGCCTAACGAAATTTTCTGCCTCGGACTGGACTACAAGGAAATCTCTATCTACGCATACCTGCTCCGGTGCGAGGATCGCAAGACCTATCAGTGCCATCCCAGCTACCGCACCATCGGCAAGGCGGTGAAGATGTGTGAGAACACCGTGCGTAAGTACGTGCTCAGTCTTGAGGAGAAAGGTCTCATCTACACCGAGCCGACGATGATCACCACGAAGGATGGCCGGGCGCGCAACGGAAGTCTGCGCTACACCATCCGTCCCATTCAGGGAGCGGTGGACAGTTACTATCAGCGGCAGATGGTGCAGGCTGAGGAAGCCGCGATCATAGCCCGCGCAGAGAAGCGGCTGGCTGAACTCAACACAGAGAAGGAGGAAGCAAGTGCATGATCATGTCTCTGGCAAACCTCATCGTCGACCATGACCCCATGACCGTCGCACAGCGCACCCAGGACACCGTGCTCTACATTCAGAGTGAGTGGAGTAAGTCTCATGGTGAACCCATCGACCCAGGACAACTCCATCTATTCCTCTGCGATGAGCGCAGCAGTGATCTGACGGAGGAACAAAAGACCTTCGCCCGTTCGCTCCGTGACGAGATGCGCAGTGTCTACGGCGCGGTGGTGTGCTGCCTGCTGTTGTGCGAGGAAATGCTGCGCCGAAACATGATAGTGGATGCCGATGCCTACCGCCGCGTATTTTACCCGGAAGGAAACAACCCGCCGTGGCCGCTTCACAGGGTAGGATGACTGCCGATTTGCCGCCGTCGAAAAAGAAGCAGGAGAAAGGACCGGCGCCGTTGACGGCTCGGTCCACCCCACAAATGCCCGCAGTGCGGGCATTTTCAAGGTTTTTTGACCGGGGACGTGGTGACGCTTTTTTACCGATCACGGAACCTTTTTGACGCTCAAAATCCGAAAAGTCCAGTGTTTTCAAGGGTTTTCACCGACGGCGTACCGGCCCCACAGCCCGTTTTTACCCCGATTTTGGGCGAATTTACCCGCAAAAATCTTTTCAAAATTACAATAGCTATTTCCCGCAAAGTGTGGTAGTTGTTTGTGTTGCGAAAAAGAAATCTTGACCAAAGGAAGTGAAGAACATGGCAAAACGACGACCATCCGGCGACGGCATGGTGCGAAAGCGTGAGGACGGCCGATGGGAAGGCCGCATCGTCATCGGCCACAAGGAAAACGGCGAGCCGCTGTTCCGTCATGTCTACGCCAAGACGCAGAAGGCGCTGCTGGAGAAGCTCCACCAGAACATCGAGTGCTACCGTGATGTGGAGCTGACCGAGGACAGCCGCATGACTCTGGGCGAATGGCTGGACCGCTGGCTCACGGAGTACAAGGAGGGCACAGTGCGCCCCGGCACGCTCACCGGCTACCGCCACTACATCGAAAGCTACATCAAACCGCAGCTGGGCGACAAGCAGATCTCCCTCATCTCACAGCAGGACGTCCAGCGAATGTACCGCCGCCTGAAAACGGGCGGGCGTGTCCACGAACATCCGGAGCAGGGCCGTCAGCTCTCCGACGCATTGGTCCGTCACATCCACTCCATGCTCCACGCCGCGCTGAAGGATGCAGTGCAGGCCCACGTCATCCCGCGCAATCCGACGGAGGGCGCCACCGCACCCAAGCCCAACTACAAGCCCAAGCGCATCCTGACCAACGCGGAGCTGGACGTCTTCCTTGAAGTGGTGGAGCAGGACGAACTGTGGCGAGACTTCTTCCAGACGGAACTGATGACCGGACTGCGGCGCGGCGAGATCTGCGGCCTGCAGTGGAATGACTTCGATGGAGAAGCGGGAACGCTGAAGGTGTGCCGTACACTTCACAGCAAGCGCAAGGGCGAGTACACCACCGGCGAAACGAAGACCGGGCAGGGTATGCGCACCATCATCCTGCCGAACAGCGTGACGGAGATCCTGCGGCGGCGCAAGGAGAACGCAGTCGGCCCGTGGATCTTCCCGAACCCGGTGAAACCGGAAGACCCCATCGGTCCCGACACCGCCTACAATCACATGAAGACGCTGCTCAAGCGAGCGGGACTGCCCAGCATCCGCTTCCATGATCTCCGTCACACCTTCGCGACCCACGCCCTCACCAGCGGCGTGGACGCCAAGACACTGTCCGGTATTCTGGGCCACACCAATGCGTCCTTCACCCTGGACACCTATACTCACGTCACACCGGATATGCAGAAGCAGGCCAGCGGTATCGTGGGGGGATTTATGGAAGACCTGTTTGGAAAGGGGTTGAGACCGTGGCAAGAAAACGAAAGCCCGGCGACGGAACCGTAAGACAGCGCAAGGACGGCCGATGGGAGGGGCGCTACGTCATCGGCTACGATGATAACGGCTATCCCAAAACAAAAAACGTTCTGGCAAAGACCAAGAAAGAGTGCGTCGAGAAGCTGCAAAAGCTCAAGGAGGAGTGCGGCGGGCTGAAGTCGGAGAAGGTGCGGCCCGAGATGTCCTTCGGAGACTGGCTGGAATACTGGTACGAGAATCACTCAAAGCCCAAGATCCGCCCGACCACCCAGGAGACTTACGAGAGCCGCATCCGCCTGCACATCGTCCCGGAGATCGGTGACATCCCGCTGAACAAGCTGACGCAAAATGACCTGCAGCAGTTTTACGGTCGGCTGAAGAAAAACGGCCGGAAGCGCTTCACCGAGCAATACGGCGAAGGGCTGTCCGACCGGATGGTGCGTATGTGTCACGCCACCTGCCGCTCCGCGCTGGAGAAGGCGGTACAGGATGGGCTAATCCGTGTGAACCCGGCCATCGGGTGCAAGCTGCCGCCCAAGAAGGCGCGGGAGATGCAGGTGCTGACGCGGGAGGAGCTGCAGCGGTTTCTCATCCAGGCCCAGGCGGAGGGGTACTATGAACTCTTCCTCCTGGACCTGGCCACCGGTCTGCGCCGGGGCGAGCTCATGGCACTGCAGTGGGATGACCTGAACTTCAAGACGGGCGTACTGAACGTGAACAAGCAGGTCTACGATGTGCGGGGACAGCTTCAGATCAGCACGCCCAAGACCAAGAACTCCATCCGCAAGATCGTCCTGCCGCCTTCGGTAGTAGAGGTACTGTGGGAGTACAAAAAGACAGTGGACTCCCGGTGGATGTTCCCGTCCCCGGTGAAAGAGGACAGTCCGCTGACGCCCGGTGTGGTGCGGCGCAGACTGCAGCTCATTCTGGAACACGCCGGATGTAAGCACGTGAGATTTCATGATCTGCGCCATACCTTCGCCACACTGGCGCTGGAGAACGGCATGGATGTGAAAACTCTCTCCGCCATGCTGGGCCATGTGTCGGCGGCGACCACGCTGGACATCTATACTCACATTACCGACGATATGCAGCGTGCAGCCGCCGCCAATATCGACCGTGGCATCGGCAAAGCTACGCCGCAGGAGGCCGCTTTAGCGCCGGGACAGAAAACTGCCCCGGCCACAGAGAAAAAGCCAAAGATGACCGATTTCAAGCCCTTTGTGGGCCGCAAACGCAAGTCCGGCACCGGATGCGTCACCGAGATCAACGACCACCTGTTTGAGGGGCGCTACTCACCCAAATGGCCCGACGGCAAAAAGCACTCCCGCAATGTCTACGCCCATACCCGCGAGGAGTGTGAGGAGAAGCTGAAGGTGCTTATCGTGGAAATGAAGGCTGAGATCGTCGAAGCGCAACGGCTGAAGGAGTCGGGGGAAGGTGATGGTAGTCCCCAAGAAGGGAAGAAGGTCAATCGGTAGAAGAAGAGGAAGTAAAAAGAATTACCTCCCTGGGCACTGAGCAATCAGTGCATCGCAATAGACAATGAAATAGACACCCCCTCTGAAACGGTGATTTCAGAGGGGGTGTGATAACACAACACTTTAGATTCCACGAAATAACAAACAACAAAATGTGTTCTGGCAATCGGCAATCAGTATTTCGCCATATTATTACTCGGTTTCATCGTCAATTTGGAAGAGTGCCGTAATATCAATAATATTATTTGCTGGAGGCTTAATGTTAAGTGGTACTGCGGCGCGGGTAAGGTTTTCTACAGTTTGACTGGCTTTTTCTTGGGACTGTCTTTTCAGTTCTTCTAATTCGAAACGACTGCGTTCTGCGTCTGCTTTGGCCTTTTCTGCCTCGGCTTCTGCTCTATCAGCCTCGGCCACCTTAATACGCTTTGTTTCTTTTCTATAAAGAAAATCAGCCACGAGTTCTTTAATCTTTTCTATAGAGGATGGAAATTCAATTCCGGCAGCCTTTCCTCCAAACAGAACAAAGTATCCCAATAAGATGGGGACAAGGTGATCTTTCAAGAAAAGAAGAATATCTTGTCCGCAGTTTGTAAGGAAGAAAACTACATCGCCTTCAGAATTTAAATTATATTTTCCTGTTAATCTACGATGATCATCCGCGATTAAATCTGCCATAGATAAGGTAAACAGCGAAAAATCAATAGGGTTAATATCTCTGGGCTGCCTGATATGATATTTGACGATTAGGCGGTTAGAGTAGACGGACAAATCATAACAGCAGCTTAAGATGGCATCGGCATACTCGTTTAGAGAGCTTAAGCTGTGACGGTTGGACACCAAGCATTTGTAGACCATGGGAGGTGCCGAGCTTAAATCAACTTTCGATATGATAGAAATATGCCTCCGTTTTTTATAAGGGCAATTCAATCCTAAGTATGTTCCGGTCTCTATTTGTGTGTGAATTTCTAACTCTTTTTCTGCCGTTGTGGTATTTGAGTCAACCTCAAAGTAGTCACCAATGGTAGCAAATGCGATTTCAGACCTTCCAACGATCATCGCAATATCGCCAGACTTTATTTCATCAATAAATCGACGGCATTTATTAAGGGCAGTTCCGGGCATTTTATCCGGATAGTTACTGTCCTTAAGAATTTGCTTATAATAATCATCATCGTGATTGCCCGATAGGACAGCCGCGGTTAGAGAGTTCCACCCAATAGCAATATACCCTCCAGCAACATATTCGTTGTAAAAAACGCCTTGCTTGGAGCGCACCATCCAAAAATTAGTTGTATCCGAGATTTGAGGAACTGAACTTGCTACTGTTTCAACAGCAGAAATAATGTCATCCAATGTATTGATCATTGCTGCACCCCACTATCTTGAAAGTGTTCTGTGGTCTGATATATATATTACCCCAACAATATACATTTTTCAACTAATTAACCGTTTTATATAGATTTTACAGCGGCCATACACTGCAACTGCATCGGTACTTTCGATGTACCAGACCGCAAGAAGATTCTGGAGTTCGACATCATCATGGAAACGAGAAAAAACGTAGCATTAAGCTGCGCCCTGGCACAGATCGCTGTATGAACTTTGCAGAAAATAGAAATGCGGAATGTCCGTTACAGGATACTCAAATCCTATAAAGACACTCCGCATGGTCCGAGTGGGGCGACTCGAACGCCCGGTCTCTTGAACCCAAACGTATGTCTTTACTTTCAACAAGCGCTTTTTCAGCGTTTTTGTTGCTTTTCTATGATTGTTCGGTTCCTGTTTGAAACTCTTTTGCCCTGTTTGTTTCAATCAAATCTTTCGCCTTTTGGGATTTGTGTGGGATTGAATTCTGTATATTAAAAGAAACTACGTCCGGATTTGCCCGATATACCCCAGAACAAGGCACTGAAATTGCGCCGCATAAACAAGGAATAACCTTGGCGGAAAGCATAGCAGCAGGCTGACTCGTAACTGGGTCAGCCTGCTGAATGAAAAATTATTGGAGTTCTTGTTGCTCCCCGGAAATACGAGCGTGTTTGCCGGAAAACGCAAGGCCCATTTTTACAACGGACGAGACTTTCATTGCCTGCAATTCAACACTGTACGCCCGGTCGTTGATCTGCTGCAGTGCAACTTTGGAAAGGTCCTCAAGCTGTGCTTCGGAGAGATCCTTTCCGGCCTTCAACTCAATCAGGATACCGGGAAGCTGCTTGCGAAAAGGAAGCAGCTGGACATCATACCGTCCCTCACCGGCTTCACGATTGGAGGTAATACGGTAATTGTTGTTCAGCATGGCACAGAATCCCAGAACCATGCCGTGATAGAAATCCTCAGCCTTGGTGTCGTAGAAACTGATGGTCTGCATCAGATATTTTTCCAATGCTCGCTGCAATGCGGGGATATCCACTTTGTAGATCGCTTCCTGGATCTCGATAGCAAGACTGCGCGGAATAATATACTCAAGCTGAGAAAGGATCTCCTTGCTGTATACGAAAGAGATCTCCTTGTTGGGCAGAGCAACCTCGCACATATAATCCTCGCCGTAAGCCTGGTCGCAATTCATAGCCTTCAAATAACCAGCCACTAAAAGGAAACTGTAAACAGAGGAAGGATCATTCTGGATCTGCGGATAAATGACACCGGTGTCAATATGCGTAACGAAGGATTCGCCTTTCATCAATGTCTCCAAGCGCTCCATAATATCCGGTGTGGCAGAGGCCAGTACCTCGCGGATGATATCGTTGCTGCCGGTGGACTGCCAGAAGGCTTTTGCACGGCAGTTGTTGTTGAAATACCCGATAACAGACCAGGGGTTGAAAATATCCGTGTTGCCGAAACGATAACCGTCGTACCAATCGCAGATCTCCTGATATTTTTCGGATGCGCCATAGTATTCTGCCATCTCACGCACTTCGTCTGAGGTGAAACCGAAATACTCGCTGTAACGCTCGTCCAGGATGGAATTGATCTTCAGATTATTCAGACCGCTGAAAATGCTCTCTTTGGCAACACGCAGGATGCCGGTCAGGAAACCATAACTCAGATTGGGATTGTCCTTCAAGCCGCCAGAGAACAGATTGCGCATGAAGCCGATAACGGTATCGTAAAAACCATTTACATGGCCCTGCTGGATGGGCGTATCATATTCGTCGATGATAACGATGGGCGCAGTATCATGGTGCTTATGGAGAAGCAGAGTCAATGTCCGCAAGGACATTTGATAACCTACCTCATCAGCAGCTTCTGTTGCAAGACGGGAATATTCCTCTTTTTCGTAATCGCTGAGTGCGGAACTGGATGCCAATTCATCGTGACGGCGAAACTCCTGCGCGATCAGCTTTTGGAGCGTCTGATAGGTTTCCTCCCATGAGGTGTATTTCACATCCTTAAAGGACAGAAAGACAACAGGATATTTTCTCTGATGGATGCGGTAGGAATCACCACAGGACCAGATCTTCTTATCTCTGAAATAAATTGAGGTGTCTTCGGACGTCTTTTCAAAGAAAGTGCGGAGCATATCCATGTTCAGTGTTTTGCCAAAGCGTCGGGGGCGGGTGAACAGGGATACCTTGGGCCGTTCGTCCAAGAACTCCTTAATCAACAGAGTTTTGTCAACGTAGTAGTAATTTTTGCAGGCGTCCTGATAATCAGACACACCAATGGGCAGGGGCTTGCGCACGGATGGCAGCACCGAAGCCATAGCACTCCGACGGCCACGCTTATCCACTGGCTTTTGTGTGCCGTCCGGGATAAACCACTGTCTTCCTTCCTTATGAGCGCCAGAGATGCGTCCGGCTTTGCAAAGCTCGTTGACCCGCCGTTCGGTAATACCCCAGGCGGCAGCCGCTTCTTTAATTGTCATATAGGAACACCTCCGTGCCTGTTTTTAAGAACATTATAACCAATCTTCCGAATAAAATCAACTGTATTATTCCGAACAATAGCGACATCGTTCGGAATAATTATTCTTTCTGAAATATTCCGTTCTTTCCGGCAGCTATCTTCTGTCTTCCATTGACAATATCAAAGGGACCTCTCAACTTTTGCGTCGCAATAGACAATGAATAAGAAAACCCCTCTGAAATCAACGATTTCAGAGGGGTTTTGGTCCGAGATGGGAGACTCGAACTCCCGGCCTGATGGTCCCAAACCACCCGCGCTACCAGCTGCGCTAATCCCGGATATTTGATTTTGGACTATTATAGCACGAAACCCGTGCGATTGAAATATTTTTCTGTCTGTGGTCATTCATGTGGTCAAAGCGGTTTTTCTGCCCGGTTTGACCGAGGAACTAAATCCCGCAAACGCAGTCGTTGCAGGGCTTTCCGGCGTTCCGCTATTCACCGGCCCGGATACAGTCACGGCACTCCCAAAGCAGGCGCTCTACCAAGCTGAGCCACATCCCGATATTAAATTGTTTTGTCTTTTGTTTGTGGTAGGCCATGTGGTCAAAACGGATTTTGACCGGAATTTTCGAAAAACAAAAAGTGCAATAAAGCAAGCTGTGATGCGGGTTTTCGGGATTATTTCGATTTTGCGATATGCTAATGCGTACACGCTCCCAAACCACCCGCGCTCCCAGCTGCGCCACACCCCGATAATATTGAATTTTCTAACCCTAAAGTCATCAAATATAGAACCGAAATCGCCTGTTCGTCCTGCTACAGCATTTTGTGAGGTATCCCGAACCGCCCTGAAATCAGGTTTTTAAGAACTCATTTTCAAGAACGTCAAGCTGGCGCCCGCGTCCTCAAAATAGAGGTAACATTCATCTCATCACACGTAAGGGGTGGGTCATCCCATGGTTGTATTGGCAAATAAAAATTCCCACCGCAGCAAACTTAAACTTCTCGTTGAAAGGCAGCGCCTCCTGCTCAATATTTCTTATTATAATGTATTTTTACCGGTTTGTCAACGTATTCCGCGCCGATCTAACGCCCCGCCCCGTACGCACCGATGAACCGCTTCCAGCAAATTCTTTCGCTCCGCACGTGGGAGGAAGGCCCCTTCCGCCGCGTTGCAAAGCAAGGTTGCACACTCCTGCGCAGAGAGGCCCAGCTCTGCATAAGCAAACGCATATTCGCGCCATACGTCGGTGTCCGACACGGTCATATTATCCGCGTTCAGACAGACGCGCACCCCAGCGTCCAGCAACCGACGCAGCGGATAGGCGGCAGCCGTAGCGGCCGCACCGGTCTGCAAATTGGAAGTGGGACACAGCTCCAGCAAGAGATTTTTCTCCCGTATTTCGGCCAACAGCTTCGGCTCCGAGACAGCGCGCAGCCCATGCCCAATCCGGGAGGCGCCAAACTGCACAGCCGCTGCAACGCTGTCGGCGCCCAATGCCTCTCCCGCATGAATGGTAAACGGAATTTCCGCCTCTTTCACCAGTGCGAAAATGTTCTCAAATTCGGCGGTGGGATAAGCGGCCTCTGCTCCCGCCAGATCCACGGCAGCCACCCCTTGGCCAAGATACCGGCCGGCAATCCGGATCGTCTCCAAATTCTGTTTTGCATTATCCGCACCGCGCATCAGGCAGAGAATCAACTGCGGCCGGACAGGACCTCGCCACTCCGCCCTGTGCAAACCGGACAAAGCAGCCTGCACTACCTGTGTTTGAGACAGGCCGCGGCTCGTGTGCAATTGCGGCGCAAACCGAATTTCGGTATAAAGCAGGCCCATTTTACCCAACCGGGACAAAAGATCCTCTACACTCAGGGCAATGCTCTCTTCGCTTTGCATCACCGAAAGAGGAAGCACAAAGCGCCGCAGATATTCCTCCAAAGAGCCGCAGGCTCTCGGCGCCAAAAGCGTCTGCGGGAATGCGTCCGGCAGACGGATATCTTGCATATACGCCAATTTACGCACCAGTTCAGGAGATAGAGAACCATCCAAATGCAAATGCAAATCAATCATATCCGTAAGCCTTTCCAAATTGTTTTTTTGCACGGCCAATCGATTAAAGAAACCTGAATTTCAAACCAACAAATTCCATGCCGCCAATACAGCGATATCGCGCCCCAATATCCACCTGAAATCTTTTTTCAGTATACCACCAAAGCACCCGAATACACAACAAAAACCGCTCCCGAACGGGAGCGGTTTTTTTGTAAACAGAAAGCAGCGCGGGATTAACCCGAGTATGCCTTAACCGGCAACGATGGCTGCACGCAGCTCAACAACATCGGAAACCGTCAGCAACCCATCGTCGTCCATATCGCCGACATCGTCCTTTTCACCAGAGACAATCAACTGGCGCAACGCAACAACATCGGAAACCGTGATCTTGCCGTCACGATCGACATCGCCCTTCTTAATAAACTTGTCAATGCCGCCGGCGGCAATGATCTCAAGCTTGTAGTTCATAGCACTGACCAAAGCGGAATTCACAAGATCCTTCTGCTCATCTGTCAGCGCATCGTAGGCAGCCTTAGCCTCTTCAACCGGGACGCGCTTATCAGCCAGAACATCCGAGGTAATTTCCTCATCCGCCGGCATAGCCTCCATCAAAGTTTCAACCGCTTCAACCTTCAGGGAGTCAATCTCACTCTCGCAGAAAACGAGGATGTTCAGACCCTTAACCAAAGCTTTCTGCTCAGACGTCAATGCGTCATAAGCAGCACGGGCAGCCTTGATATCCTCTTCCGCGTCCAGCGTAATGTCCTGCGGCAGAGCGTTAATCATGTCGGTCACAGCCTGCGCGGCGTTCACGTCCGTCTCATACTTTTCGAGTGCACTCTCAGCCGCGGTAAGGAGATCGGCGTTAACCTTATCCTTGTTCACAGTCAGCGCGTCATAAGCGGCACGGGCAGACTCGATCGCAGCCTTCGCAGTATCGTAGTTATCCGCAGTAATCGCGGTCGGGAGGTTGTTGATGTCAATGATGACATACAGATATTCGGTATCAGCGCCCTTCGGAGCAAAAGCTCCATCCGAAATCACGCCGTTTTCAAACAGCTGAATGCCGTCTTCCATCGCGGTAAGCGGCGCGCCAGTGATTTCCAAGCCGGCAACAAAATCGCCATTCTCGGTATCCAGGGCAGCGATAATATCCATCACGTCACCGTCCAGGACAAAGGCCACAGCCTGCGGGGCATTCTTGTCAACAAGCGCAATCGTCTCAGCCGACGCGGCGATGTAAGAAGTTCCGTTCGGGCCGGTAAACGCCTGATAAATGATGCCGCTCTCGGTCTGAACCGCGGTGGCAGCCGGGATACCAAGGGTCACATCATTCCACTTGTTGGCCTGGTTATACTCAGCATAAGCACGGCGGAAAGTGTTGTTGGTGATGTCGGCGGAACCATCATATCCAGGATAGCTCGTCACGCTGGTGAGAGCGGGAGCCGTGTTGGTCTCCGACAGAACCGCGATCTCTTTATAATCATAATATTTGTACAGGCCCATATACTGCTGATAAACCTTACCATTCATATAGAAGGCATTGGAAATCGGGGTTACAGTATCATTGAGCGCGAAATATCCGGTGAGCGAGAAAGCGGTACCGGCAAACGGTACGCAGAGAGCAGCCCACTGACGGCCGTCCTGATTCCACGGATTGAAGACGTTGTCGTTCGGCTGGCCATCGAACTGCGAAACCATCGCCTCGCCCCACTCGGCAGTCAGATTTACGGTGCTGCCGTTGGAATAATTGCCAAGCTTATAGCCCTGACGGCTGTACTGATACTTCAGCTCGTCTGTTGCAGCATTCTGGGAATCGGTCTGCTCCTCCTCAGTCGCCGAAACAATCCAGGGCGTCTTCGTCGCTTTGGCGGCCTGATCCCAACCGGACACAAGCACATCGAAGTAGTCGTTCTCCTCAGTGTCCATGTACGCACGAACCTCAGCCAGCAGGCTGTACTTGGTAACCTGCGCCTGATCCTCAGCGCTCAGGGAGTTGTACAGATCCATCGCATAAGTGATCTTGCGGTTCAGGTGATAGTCAATGGTACCGACAAACATTTCATCCTTATACTCATTATAAGTTGCCTCGATCTCATCAATCAGCGCAATGCACTTGTCTTTTGCACCGACCAGCACAATGTACGCCTCGGCAGCTTCCAGAATGCTGAGCTTGGTAACCTTATCCTTGACAGCCGTTGCCAGAGCATCATACTCGGCGCGGAGCGCGGCTACCTGCTCGACAGTCTCCTGTCCCTTGTAGGTCTCCTCATTCAGCTCGCCCAGGGCTTCCAGCTTCTGGTCGAAAGCAGCCGCGGCGGCAATCGCTTCGCTGTCCGCGTCGGAATCAAACTTCTTGGTCGAGAGCTGTACGCAGGAGAACTGCACAATCGTCTCGCCCCGGTTGGCAGTGACAGAATACTTATAGTAGGTGTAAGCCTCAGCATTTTCAAAGGTATAGAGCAGCGTAGTGCCGTCGGTGCCGAAGCCCTGTCCGGAACGGCTGTCCAACTCGACCCAGGTCTCGCCGTCGGTCGAACCGTAGAACTTCCAGGCCTTCGGGTCACGGCCGGAATACTTGGAAGAGTCGGCCGCAGAAGTAATAGCATATGTCTGCACCGCAACCGCCTCGGTCATCTGCCAGGTGAAATCCAACGGAGCCGCCTCAGTCGGCGTAGACATACCGCAGTACTTGGTGTCCGGCATATTGTCAAAAAGGTTTTCGGCGCCCTCGCCATTAAAGCCGGCAACCGTGGACTGAACGGTAGTGGTGTCGACCTTGTCAGTGACATCCTCTTCCAAAGCAGGCAGCGGCGTGACGACCGGGGTCTCTTCGCCGCCCTCTTCGCCCTCAGCCGCAGAGGCCAGAAGACCGGTGGGCAGTGCCATTGTGAACACAAGTGCAATTGCGAGCAGCAATGACAGTTTACGTTTTAGTGAGTTTTTCATTAAAACAGCTCCTTTAAATTATATTCATCGGCCCGTAGATTAGCAGAAAGATACTACACCGATTGTTCAATGTGAATTATAGCATATTCAAACTTCTTTGTACAGTATTTATCGGACTTTTTGTTTAAAATAATCTAAATTTGTGCCGTTTGCCTATTTTTCACAAGTGTTTTTTGGTCGATTGCTAAATAAAAATCCACATCTTCAAAATCCCGGAAACAGTTTTTTCTTTTTCGTCCGGTTATCGACAAATTTCATCAAACAATCGCCAAGCTTTGTGCGGATCCGTCAGCGGGAGGGCGCGGGTCTCCATCGGGCACATGCCGTCCCCCGCCCGGTTGACGATGTAAGGCACCCGCTTCTCAAAACCATACAGAATGCCGCAACTATCGAGAAAACCGGCAGCAGGCTCGCTGAGTACGGCGGCGTAAACCTCCCGCACGCCGCCATAGGCGAAAAGCATGGCGGCCGCTTTGCCGACCACCCGGTCGGCCGACGCCGCGCCGCGCAGAAGCTCCGGCGACGTCCGCAAAATATGTACCAGCGGCGCGATCCCCCGCTCCGAAAGGCAAACCGCATCTCCCCCGGCCGGCAGGATCACACAGGTGGCATCTCCCTCATCAAGAATGGCCTTTGCTTTTTGTAAGTTTTCGGTCAAGACGCACACCTCCTTTCCGCAGGGCAAAAACCAGCGCCGGAATCAGCAGCCATTGCAGAAAAATTCCGGGCAATCCGGTCACAGCCGCCGTCACAACGGCAAAAACGCCGGGCACCTCCAGTCCGAGGATCGTCCCCATAACGAACAGGGTCAGCGCATAAGCGGCGCGCCCGCATAGCTGAGTCAGCAGCAGGCTGAGAAAGAGGTTCCAGCCTCTTTTTTTGTAAAACAAGCCGCCGCACAGGCCATAAACCGCCAGCTCAGCAATCATAAAAACGGTCGTCGGCATTTGCGGCATCCCGGTGCACAGCATACTGAGTACCGGTGTCAGCAGCCCGATAAAAAAGCCGTAGCCGGGGCCGAGCAGCAACCCGGCCAACAGTACGCTCAAATGCATGGGTAAAAATATTTTTCCGGCCGTCTGGCCGAAAACATGAAAAAGCTGCGGAATCAGCAGCCCCAGCGCGAGTAAAAGCCCGGCCGAAGTCAGACGCAGAATTTTTCCGGTTCTTGGATTCATGTTTTTCTTCCCTTCTTCCTTCCGGCTTTACCCGGCGGAGAGAATCTGTTCCACCCGGGCGAGCTGGGCACGGATCTCCAGCTTCTGGGGACAGTGCTTTTCGCAAAAGCCGCAGTTTTTACAGTCCCCTGCCAGCTTTCCGCCATCCTTTTTATACCGGGCCATCTCCCCCTTCGCATGATCGGTCAGGCCGTATACATTATAATAGGTGTACATATTGAAAATTCGGGGGATGTCGATCCCGGCCGGACATGGCTGGCAGTAGCGGCAGCCGGTGCAGTACAGTTCGCTGAACTTTTTAAGCTGCTCAAGCGCCGTGCCGAGCTGTTCCCACTCCTCCCCAGTGAGGAGGGCGCCGTCGTCCGCAATCTTTACATTCTGATCGACCATACCGATATTCTGCATACCCGACAAGGCACAACTGATGCCCGGATTGCCCAGGACAAAGCGGAAGGCCAGCTCATAGGTGGCAATCGACGGCTTGCCGGTCAGCCGGGTATAGAGGTCGGTGGGCGCCGCCAGGCGGCCGCCGCCGACCGGCCCCATCGCCACTACTCCCATCCCAAGCGAGGCGGCGTAGGCAATCATCTCCTCATTTGCGCGGTCGAGGATGTTGTACTGAACCAGCATGGTCTCCATCGGGATGCCCCGCGCGCGGGAGGCGTCGATAATCTCCCGGATATACTTCGGGTCGTCGTGAAAGGAAAAGGAGATGTGCCGGATCAGCCCCTCCTCCTTGGCGCGGGCGGCCTCCTCCAGCAGATTGAGGCCGAGGATTTTCTCATCAAAGCCTTTTTTATTGATACCCCAAAAATGGTAGTAGTCTATATAGTCGGTGTCCATGCGGCGGAGGCTGCGTTCCAGCCAGCGGCGATAATCGGCAGTTTCCTTCACCTCGTCCCCGACCGGGAGCTTGGTCGAAAGCATAACCTTTTCCCGGCAGTCGCGAAAAGCGTGCCCCACCGTAATCTCACTGTTGGAGTTGCAGTAAAAGGGTGCCGTGTCAAAATAATTGACCCCCTGTTCCATCGCGCGATGAAGCATCGGGATGGCCTTTTCCTCGTCAATATGCCATTTGCCGTCCTTTTCATACTCCGGCAGACGCATACAGCCGAATCCGAGAGCGGAGATTTTTGTTTTGTCCGTGCCAAAAGCTCTGTACTTCAATTTCTGTTCCTCCTTCTGTTTCGTGATTTCCGTTATGCTCATTATATCGGCAGCGGCCGAAAAGTACAATCCATTTTTTAAAATTATCCGTCGTGTATTCATCCCGGCAGAGAGAACCTGCCCAAAAACTGTTTCAAGCATATTCCGCCCAACCGGGACAAATTCGGCTTGCAGACATTCCGCGCCTTTGGTATAATCAAACACAGAATACTGGATCACCTGGCCGTTTTGCGGCGTTTGCACGCGACTCTTTTGTCTACGGCAAAAGCCAGAGAAAAATTGCAAAATTGTAGGTTTGTCAATGATGTGTTACAGAATTAGAAGACCTCGCCGTTAGCAATAAAAGCCTTAATGTAATCAGCTGGGGATTTCCAATTAAGAGGACGCATAGGGAAACAGTTGTATTTTCTGCTGT
>JBMNVR010000015.1:0-48539 GCA_050946935.1 Candidatus Howiella sp. | reverse complement strand
CCCCTAACATCGAAAATGCACCCCCTCTGAACCGAAGTTGCACCCCCTCTGAACCGAAGTTGCACCCCCTCTGAACCGAAGTTGCACCCCCTTACACGGTTTCTATCAAAATTAGAGTCATTTGCCAAAAAGAAACGACAATTTTCGACAGAAAGTTGTCGTTTCTTTTTGTACTTTTCTCTCTTCACTTTTTCGTTTTTCACTTTTCTCTGAAAGAAAATTGCCGTTTCCAGATAACAGATAAAAGAGAACAGATAAGAGAATCGGCGTCTTTGCTTCGCAAAGAAAATAATGAGTTCACGGGTTCGAATCCATCCATGAAAATGCTGTATGGATCTAAATCGTCCGACCTTTCCAAAACGAAAACCCTGTCGACTGTTGTCGGCAGCGTTTTCGTTTTGTATTATTCATTTTTCATTATTCAATATTCATCATTCATTCCACAGGTTTTTTGTAATGAAGATTGAATAATGAAGCCGCTTACGCTGATGAATAATGAATAATTGGTTTGCTTGATGACCGTCTTGAAATCAAACGAATTTTAATTGCATCCATAAATACTGCAAAGAGCAATAAGCAACAGTAAGAATTCAAATCCATATACGCAATCGGCAATTATATCTTTTTCGTAGTCCTTTCACAGCGTGACGCTGAACTCAAATTGTTTTGGGTTCAGCGTCATTTTTCTTCCTTGCTCCGCATTATATACTTCCTCGTCATAGTTGCACCCCCCAATTCCTATAATAGCACAAAAAATAATGGCAGACACTTTCGTACCTGCCATTATTTTATCACCTTAAAGTTATATACTCTTACGGCGACTTTTTATGCCTTACATCAGAATTCGCGGTGTCTGTGCAATCGTAAACGACCGCATCCGGTATGTCAAACGGCCCCGACAGGACAAAATCGGTCACCATTTTTCCAAGAATCCAGCGACCATCCCTTTTCTCCCCGCCGTAGCCGCAGTGGCCATAGCCCCGCATCACCCGAAACCCAATTTTCTCCGCCGAGTAGCCAAAGTGTATCAAAGCCGCACGCAGCAACAGATTCTGCTCCGGACGGGAGGGCATATCCCCATCCGCGACAAGAATTTGTATCGGCGGGGGACTCCCCGAAAAATCACGGGTAATGTGATAAAGCGGCGCCGCCTCATCCACACGGATCA
The DNA here is from genome assembly GCA_050946935.1 of Candidatus Howiella sp. Classification (GTDB taxonomy): domain Bacteria; phylum Bacillota; class Clostridia; order Oscillospirales; family Acutalibacteraceae; genus UQRS01. Next base: position 47,371 of record JBMNVR010000015.1, on the reverse strand, counting down.
GACGAGTATCCTCCCCCCGTTCACGCAGAATATTGTAATGGGTGGTCGGCTGGCCGGCGTCGAAAAACCAGCCGGCAAAATCGTCGGTGCACAGGCCATGTTTTCCCAGAAATTCCTCTGCAAAGCAGAGCATCATCGAAAGATAGGCGCCGGCCGACGAGCCGCCGACCCACACCGGTCCAAGGCCGAGAGCGGCCGCGCTGTGCCGCATGAAGGCGGCGGCGGCCGCCGCATCTTCCACGAACTGAGGATACCGGGCATCCGGATACACCCGGTAATCGGCGGCTGCGACCGCAACCCCGTTCTCTGCAATGTCCATATATAATCCCTGGTCGCTGGCGCGGTCGCCCCCCTCCAGCCCGCCGCCGTGAAAATACACAATGCAGGGCGGAGCGGATATTCCCTTCGGCAAATAGAGGTCAACTGCCCCCTCGCCATACGGGGCAATCGCCAAGGTTTTCCTTTGTACCGCATACATCATTCTCACCATACCTCCGATCCAAAAGTTTTCCACACCTGGACTCTATAATACAAGGTCAATCCGTTTGTCCCTAAAATAAAATTCCCGGTCATGTTCGCTGATTGGACGCAGGACGCGGCAGGGGTTGCCGACCGCAATGACATCCGCCGGAATGTCCCGGGTCACGACGCTGCCGGCGCCGATCACCGAATTTTCCCCTACTGTGACGCCGGGCAGGAGAATGGCCCCCGCTCCGATCCAGACATTATCCCCGATATGCACATCGGCGTTGTACTGGGTCCCCTCCCGCCGGAGGGCCGGCTCAATCGGATGGCCGGCCGTCGCAACGGTCACATTCGGTCCGAACATGACCGCGTCGCCAACATAGATATGCCCATCGTCCACCAACGTCAGATGAAAATTGGCATATACATTTTTCCCGAAATGCACGTGCCGACCGCCCCAGTTGGCATAGAAGGGCGGTTCGATATAGCATCCCTCCCCAATCTCGGCGAACATCTCCTGTAACAAATGGGCGCGCTTGTCCGCTTCGGTCGGGCGGGTGGCGTTAAAATCATACAGCCGGTCGAGGCATTTTTCCTGTTCTTTCAAAATCTCCCCCAAATTGGGGAGATAGAGGCGGCCTTCGGCCATGCGCTGCAAAGCTTCTTTTGTATCCACGCAATCGGCTCCTTTACAATTTTTGCCCGGCGGGACTTTGAGAACCCCGCCTGAAACAGTTCTTTTAAAAAAGGAACGCCCCGTGTCCGGGGGCGTTCCCATGCGAAGTTTAGTTGGCAAGACCGGTGAACTCAATTCCTTCCATGAACTGCTTCTGGAAAATGAAGTAAATCACAATCAGCGGAAGGATGACCAGCATACAGGAAGCGAGAGCCACCATATTCACGCTGGCTCCGCTGGCCGAAACGACCGTCGCGGTCGAGCTGGCGACCGAGCTGATCTTCTGCGTCAGGATGGCCAAGCTGCCCTTCAGATAGGTTGCCGGCTCAAAATAATCATTCCAATGCCACACACAGGAGAGGATCGAGACCACCAGGATGGTCGTCCTCGACAACGGGAGCATGATGCGCACGAAAATTGTGAACATCGAACAGCCCTCGATCTTGGCCGCCTCCTCATACGAGACGGGCAGGGACTTGAAGAACTGACGGAAGAGGAAGATGTAGAGGCCGCCCTTCAGTCCGAAGCCCAGGAACGAGGGAACGATAATCGGTGCAAACGTTCCCATCATATGAAAATTGGAATACTGGATATACAACGGCATGATCAGCAGCGAGGGCGGGATAATCAGGCTGAGCATGGCCAGACCAAAGATCAAACCGGAGCCTTTAAACTTGAACCGGGCGAGGCCGTAACCGGCCAGCGAGCAGGAAAGCACATGCCCCAGCGTACTGCCCAAAACAACGATCAGGGTGTTGCGCAGAGAAGCCATATAATCCAGCTTGCTGAACGCCTGCACATAGTTGTTCCAGTTGATTTCGGTGATGATCCACTGCTTGGTCGCGTCAATAACCTCATAATCATATTTCAGCGAGTTGAGGATCAGGTAAATAAACGGATAGATGAATACGAACGCAAACTCAATGAGCAGAATGTAAATGATGATGTTTACAATGTATTTCAGCGAATATTTTTTCGCTGTTGCAAGCCTGCTCTGATTCTTGCCGGAAAGCTTAGCAATCATGTTTTTTCCTCCTTATTCTAGTAGATGCCGGTTGCTTCTTATTCATCCGCATAGTAGGTAAACCGCTTCAGAATCAGGAAGACAAGAAGAATCAGCACACCCGAGATAAGGAAGTGGATCCAGGCCATGGCTGAACCGAGCGCGATATTGGCGTTGCCCTCCAGCCCGACCTTGTTACAGTACACAACCACTTCGTTTTCCGCGTTGCTTAAATAGTCAATCATGGTATAGACCGCGATCAGCAGAATGTTCGGCATGGTCAGCGGCAGGGTGATCTTCCAGAACTTCTCCCACTCCGACGCGCCGTCGCAGTAGGCCGCCTCATAATACGAGGAGGGGATGTTCTGCAAAGCGCCGAGGAAGATAACAATCTGGATACCCGACATCCAGAGAACATCGGTGACAACCTCCAGAATGACCTCCAGATAATAAGCAATGGTGGGGCCAAGCAGAGTGACCAGTGCGCCGGTCTGTTCGCTCATACCGGCGCCGCCAGCGGCTGTTTCCTGCGCGGCGGTCTGTGCGGCAAGCTGCGCGGCCTCGCTCGTCTCCGACCCGATGGAGCCGTTGATCGTGCTTAAAACCACACCTGTGCCAAGCAGAACCGGCAGGAAGAAGGCCACACGGAAGATTCCTTTGCACTTGAGGTTCCGGTTTAAAAGAATGGCGATGAACAGCGAAAAAATCACGACGACCGGCGTCTTGATCAGCATGTTCTTGGTCGACTCCAGCAAAGCCGGAACAAATTCAGTATCCGAGAAAAAGGCCGTCTCAAAATTCGAAAACCCGTTGAATACCAAAGTATAGCTCTTGATATCAATAACCCGGCTGAAGGACAAAATCAGCGAATATAACATCGGATAGAGGAAAAAAACCAGAAATCCGATGATCCACGGCAACAGAAAGAGGTAGCCGTATCTGCCTTCATTGGAGCGTAATTTGGATTTTTTTATTTTTTCTTTTTTCGGTTTCGGCGGTTTTACCGCAGTGTTGTTGGTCATGACAAATTACCCTCCTTCCTTAAACGATCGCATAGTCCTTCGCAGGAATCGTGATACCGGTATCGGTTGTGTACGGCGTATCGGCGTAGTTGATATAAATCAGCGTGCCATCGCTGTAACCGACCCGGACGACCATATCGGTCAGCTTCTCATGCGAGACCATATACTCAGTCGTCAGAGACGCAAGCTTTCCGTTAAACTCGTTATACGTTTCAATGATGGAGTCCTTCACATCCGCATAAGGCGTTGTGAAATCATTGAACAGCTTGCGCAGTGTACTCGAGTCGTTATAGGTCAGCTTATACATCGGGATACAGCCATATTCAATGGTCTGGAGTTTTTCCTTCTCCTGATCGTAGAAATGGTTGAACGGCTTGGCGCTGTAGGGGATCGAGCCATGCACCACCATCTGGTAGAAAGGAACCGACTCATCCGCGAAGGTGTAGCCCGAGCTGCTCATCGGAATATCCCGCAGCCAATCGGCCACGTTCAGCAGGTATTTGTTTCCGCCATAAGAAGCGGTCGGGATATTATTCTCCTCCAGCGTCTGATAAACGCCGTTCCAGATGTCGGCACAGTCGGCGCGTTTGGTGTTGTATCGAGTATTGTAGTCGCTGTAAATCAGCGATCCCATACTGTATACCGCAAGGCCGGGGTTCCCCAGCTTGGACGCGCCGTTTACAACGTTCTGCATATTGTCCCGAATATACCCGGGCGAAAACAGCTTATACCAGTAGGTATCATACTCGTAAATTCTCGAGTCACTGCCAAGCGCCAGTTTGGACTCACTGATACTGCGGGTAAAGGTATCGGCATAAACGAAATCGGAGTTTAAGAAAATTTCGCCCCCGCTGCCGCGCAAAGTATCCATCAGAGATTGCAGTCCTTCTGCCCCGCCGGAGCCTGACGGAATCTTAAAGGTGCTGGGATAGGTAGTTTTCTCCCACCCCTCGAGATAAAGCAGCAGATCGCTGATGCCGTTCGCGTTCAACTCCTCCACTACGCTCTGAATCTCTTCAAAAGACGAGATCGAGACATAGGAGTTGTAGAACAACATCGATTTCCAGGTACCGGTGATAAAATCGAGCGCCAGCGGCATCTGATCTGAAAGCAGCTCACTCTTTTTCATCTCACCATTTTCGATCAGATAGTCCCGGTAAGCATTCGCCATACCCGAATAATCAGGCGTATACTCCCGCCCGTTCAGGAAGGTGTATTTGACCTTCGGCGAAATATCCAGCGCGTTCTTTTCAAAAATGGTGGCCAATCCGGTGGAATATTCGCTGGAAGAGGTAATCTGCACCGCGGTACGATAGGTGAACTTGCTGTTGATCCGGTTCAAATTGACCGAGTTCCCGCTCGGCAGCAGGCAGATCGAAGCGTCGGTATCCCCCTCCTCAATAATGGCGAGGAATGCCTGGTTGTTCTTTTTCGAGCCATAGACCGGCAGCATCATCCGCTTGAGTCCGGTGCTGTCCCGGTTGTTTTCCCACGACATGTCAACCGTCGTATCGCTGTAGATACTGGTCTCATACACCTCGGTCGACTGACCGTGGTTCGGCGTGCTGTAGGTCAGCGCGCCCGAGCCGTCGGGATAAAAGACATAGCCGTCCTCATAATCTCCCGCTGCGCCGAGGTTCGGCAGCAGCTCAATATTCACGACGCCGCCCAACTGGATGCTGGTCAGCAGAGAAAACTTGGATACACACTTTTTCAGCTTGGTATCCATCGAAGTACGCAGACTCTTGAAATGCGATTTCTGGTCGCCGGCCTTGTCGCTGTTGGCCGTCCGGGCAAAAATACCCTCCGTACCGCCTTTACCACCGATCAGGTAGTTTGCCAGCTCATCCTGAAGGATGATGCTTGCCTTGGACTGGGCGGCAGCGACGCCGACCAGCGAATCAATCCCGTTTACCAGTTCTTCCAGTTCATCCAGTTTTTTGCGGGATTGCTTAATCTCTTTGTTATTCTTGGAAATGCCGATCGCATCCACCTCGTCGATGGCGGCGCGACATTCCTCGATAAACTTGTGAATTTCAACAATCTGCTCATTCATGCGATCGTCGGTGCCCTTGCCCTCAATCAGCGCGTCCTTCGGAATGCTGACGTCCAGCGTATCGCCGTCGAGCGTGACGTCAACCGCCAGTTCCAGATTGATGCTGCTGATATAATAGGTCAACCGCACGCCGCCCGAAATGTTGGAAACCGTGATCTGCGGCTCCATATTATTGATCGGGTACGAGAAAGTCTTGTTGTTATTGTCGTTGAGAATGGTATAGGTCAGCACAAAAAGCGAGTTCAGCTGATCAAGCTGCATCGCGGTCAGGCCGTCCCGGCTGTAAACATCGTTCGCAACCGAGGAATACCAGATATACCCGGTCTCCAGATCCTTGACGCCGATGGAACCGATGCTCTTGTTTACATACAGTTCAAGGCTGTCATTGCCGGTGACCTTTTCAAATTCGGCCGACAGCGCCGTCGTGGTATAGGGAGCGGAGGTATCGTTGGCCGCCTCTCCGCTATCCTCGGCCACGACATTTTCGACTGCGGAAGCGGTCGCGTCGACTGTCTCCTCCTCCGCCACAGCGGCAAAGGAGAAAACACCGGCAATCATCGAAACCAGCAGGAGGCAGGCAATTATTTTCTTTTTCATAATCAGTTCCCTCCCTGCATGGCAAAGTAAATCTTAAAGTTGTCGAAGATCCCCTTGAAGAAATCGACGACCTGCTCTCCCAGCATGAAAATCAGCAGGATAACCAGCCACATAAACACACAGGCGAAAAGGGTCAAAAGAACGATCTTGACCGTTTCCATAAAGCCGTAAGAGTTCATGCTCATCGTGCTGACGAAGAACATGAGTCCGACCCAGATCCACATCAGCGTAATGATGCCGGTATACAGCCCGGCGCTGGAACTTGACATCACGTTGGAAACCAGGGACAGCGGAATCGTTATGATCACATACGGCAGCATACAGTAGGCCGAGGCGCTGAACACCTCCCGCATCTTGACCTCGCCGCTACAGATGGTGGTAACCATGTAGCTGGCGACAACCCAAGTAAGCAGCGGAACAAAGGTGGTCAGCATCTCCGATGCCAGGTTGATCTCATAAACCTCCGCGCTGCGGAAGGGGTAGTGCACCACAAAGAGTGAGAATATCTTGGCCATCGCAACCAGCAGATACAACACCAGCGGTGTCGCCAGGTCATAGTCGGTACGATGACGTCGAATCTCCCGATACCCTTCGTTGGAGTCGAACAGGGTGCCCAGCAGAATCTTCAGCCGGCCCTTGTTGTTCCAGAATTTAAAGCGGGACTGACGGTCATATGTCTGCTTATACCGACGGCGGAGATAGCCGATCAGCACAACCAGCAAAACAGCAATCGCAATAATCGCAAAGAGTACAAATCCGAAATATTCCCGGACAAATTCCAGCTCCCACTTATCAAAGGCAGAGGAATAGCCGCTCGTATCATCGGCCAGCTGGAATTCGTCCATTGCCAGCTCGAATTCGTCGTTGCGCAGATAGGCGTTGCCCATACCGATATGCGCCATGGGATAATTCGGGTTCATGGCCAGAACCTTCTCCCAATAATTGACCGCATCATCGTATTTTCCATCGTAATAGAGATTCAGAGCATCGTGCACCGTATTAATAAATTCGGTCGGCTCCAGCTTGTGGATGGTCGACTGCACTTTATCAATCACATACATGTTGCCCTTGCTGTCCTGGGCCAAGCCGGATGCGCCGGTGAATTTTCCAACCCACTTACCCGTACCGCCGAAGGCCGTCAGCATATTGCCCTCGCTGTCATACTGATAAATACGGCCGGTCACGCTGTCCAGAATGCTGACAACGCCGTCGGCATTGATGGTAACGTCCGTAAACTCCGGTTCGGTGAAGGTTTTGCCATAATATTGGAGGACGTAGTCGCCGCGGGTCTCTCCAAAATAGCCCTTGAAGGGGTAAATGTTCACCCCGACAGGAGAGAAACGTTTGAGCTGCGCCTCCTCCGCGCGGGCGGTGGTGGCGTAAATGGTATTCTCATCGTCAATGACGACGTTGGTGTGGGCCGGCGGCTTCTCCTGTGCGATGACCGCCTTCTGCTCCTCGCTGGCGAACATCTGCACCAGCTTGGTCGTCAGACTGTACGGCACCTTGGTCGACGCAACATAGCCCTTGAAATCGTTGTTCTCATCCAGCACGATAAAGCCGTGATAATCCTCATTATTTATAATGTAAATCTGATTAATCACGTTGACATAGACCTTGATCGGCTTGAAAGCGTAGGTCGTGTCATACAGATCCGAGGTCGGCTGGGTGTAAATTTTAATGATATTGCCCTCGGCATCCGTATGAAGCACCCGGCTGTTGTCGGTATCGGCGATCAGCAGATCCCCATTATTATACACATAGATGCCCTGCGGGTTGTTGAGGGTCTGGCCGCTGAAACTCGAAATCACCTTAACGTCGCTGTAGTCGGTGTTCATGCTGATGATCCGGTTTTTTCCGCCGTCGACGATATAGATCCGGTCATCCTCTGAAATGAAGATGTCGGCCGGCGCGCTGAGCTGACCGGCCTCCTCTCCGAAGTAATTCTCGACCGAGACCGGATTGTAGGTAACCGGAATCGGGATCCGGCGTTTGTCATTGGCAACCACATAGTCCTGCTCGTCGTAAGCAGAGGCCGTCATGCCGAAAATACCGCAAAGCATGAGGAAGACTATGAAGAGAATGCCGATTTTCTGCAAGCTTTTTACATTCAATGTCTTCACCTCATCCCTTGATTCCGGAGTATGCCATCGTCTTCAAAATATTCCGCTGCATCGCGACCGATATGATGATGGTCGGCGCGGTGGTCAGCAGCGTGGCCGCCGAACCGGCGCCCGCACGGGCGACGCCGCCGGTACCGATGGTCGACAGGATGATCGGAAGCGTTTTCATCGCCTGTTTATTGATATAAATCATCGGCGCGAAGGAATCGTTCCAGTTGGCGACAAAGGCAAAAACAATGATGGTCGAAATCGCCGCTTTGGTCATCGGCACGACAATCTTCATAAAAATCTTGAAATTGCCGCAACCGTCCAGTTTTGCGCTTTCCAGCAGTTCGTTCGGCACCTGCGAGACAAACTGCTGATACAAAAAGAAGTACATCGGCGTAGCAAGCTTTGGTATGATCAAAGCCCAGTATGTATTGAGCATGCCGGTGTTGCTGATAATCAGATAGATCGGAATCTGCGCCGCAGGAACCGAGAACATCAAGGCGTAGGTAACGATCTGAGAAAAGATGCCCATACCTTTCAGCTTCAGTTTCTCGGCTACAAAGGCGCCCATACAGCACACAATCACGGTGCCGATAACCGACGCGATGGTCACAAGCAGGCTGTTGAAGAGATACCGGGTGAAGGGAACCTCATTGCTGCTCATCGTGGCAACCAGATCCGTAAAGTTCTGCAGCGTGGGGTTGGAAACAAAGAACCTCGGAGGGAAACGGAAAAGTTCATCCAGAGGCTTAAACGCGGTAACAACCATGTATACCAGCGGCAGCAGCATAAAAACGGCCAGAGCAATCATGATGATATAAAACATCACGCCGCCAAAGGTTACCTTTTTCCAACTGAATTTATGCGCTTTGATTTTCTTAACATCTACTGTCTGCAACTTTTTCCCTCCTTTACTCACCCTTGGTGGAGAACAGCTTCATAAAGATCCGTCCGAGACCAAAGTTCAATATAAACAGAATAAACGCGATAGCCGATGCATAACCAAGCTCAAATCGCAGGAACGCGTAGTCGTACATATGTCCGACGATTGTGTGCGCTGCATAGTCGGGGCTGGGGAAGCCGGCGATACCGACCGTAATATCGTAAACGCCGAGCGCGCCGACGATGCCCGTGATCGAAGCAAAAAGGAGCTGCGGCTTGACCGAGGGAAGCGTGATATAGATCAGCTCCTGGAACTTATTGCGGATGCCGTCGATCTGCGCCGCCTCATACCGGTCCTGCGGGATACCGTTCAGACCGGCCAGGTTGGTTAAGAACCCGTTGCCCATCGAACTCCACAAAGAGACGATGATGATAACCGGCATGATCCAGTCCGGATCCATCGTAAACAGAATCGGCTCACTGATCAGCCCCAGGCTGATCAGCTTGTCGTTGATCAGGCCGTACCGGTCGCTGGAGAATAGATACAACCAGATAACCGACATGGCCAGCCCGCTGGTCAGCGAAGGTGCATAAAACGCCATGGCAAAGGCATTCCGGAACTTCAACTGATTAATCAGCCAGGCGAAGAAGAACGAAGCCAAAAAACCGAGCGGACCAACGATAACCGCATACACAAAGGTGTTCTTGCAGGCGGTAATAAACAGATCGTCATTGGTAAACAAATCCCGATAGTTATCCAGACCCGCCCACTTCATATCCTGAATGATATTGTAGTGGGTCAGGCTGAGGAACAAGCTCCATACAATCGGAAGGACAATGAAAATCAAAAACAAAATAATGAAAGGCGCAATCATCAGGTATCCCGAAATCTGGTCGCGCGCGCGGCCGGATAACCCGTTTTTCGGTTTCTTAGCCTTTTGCGGCTTCGCCTTCGGTTCAGCAGTACGAGTCACTCACATCTCACCCTTTTTTCAAAAAATAGAATCCCAAAAAGCCTTAATCCGCTTCTTCCTCCGTGGTCACGCCGTACTCGATCTGCTTGCGCTTCATCTCATTTTCGATTTCGTCAATACATTTCTCCCACGAGGTGCGGGGGTTGACATCGTTCATGACGACGCGGGTCCAGGCGTTGGTCACATTTCGGGCGGTATAATAGCCGCCAAGCGTATTCGGCATATTTTTGAAGTTTTTCCAGGCGATCTGGAACACCTTCATATGATTCTCATCCCAGAACATGCTTTCGAACGCTTCGACGTTGGCGGTGTTCCAACGGGCCTCCAGACCCTGGATCGCCTCAATCTCGGTCGAATAAAGCGTCTGCACGTCGGTCGACATCCACCATTTGGCGAACTCCCACGCGCCCTCTTTTTCCTTGGAATCACTGAAGATCATCAAGGTTGTCGAAGCGCCGCCGGACATCCGGTTGAGGGTTCCATCCTCCTGATACGTGCCGGGGATCGGTGCGATGTCCCATTTTCCGTACAGGTCAGGCGCCGTATACATGATTTTGATGTAATCGGCATATCCACCGATAGCCAGCGGAATGTCGCCCATGCGGAAGTGGTTGTAGATATCCGCAGTTTCCGGAATATCGTAAACCGTATAGTTCTTGGTCCACTGCAGGAACGCCTGATAAGCGGTGTTGCTGTCGAGCGCAGTAGCCGTCTTATCCTCGTTATAATACTCGCCGCCCTGTTGGAACAGATAGGTGGCGTAATCTGAAGCCATATAGAACTCCATGCCGTTCTGATCCAGGATCGGCAACACTTTATTGTAAAGGTCCGTCCAGGTCTGCGGAATTTCCAGACCCAACTCGCTCAGGATGTCCTTGCGATAGAACATCATCTTGAAATCCATATTTTCCGGCAGGGCATAATAACCGCCCTGATACTCCAGCGGCTCCATAGTCCCCGGCAGGAAGCGGGAGGTAACCTCCTCAAAATCGCTGAACTGTGCCAGATTATAGGTCGCGCCGCGGATGGCCAGCTCAACAGGCGTGGCCGAGTCGCTGCCCAGCGCAATATCCGGCACTTTACCCGAAATAACCGCCAGCATCAGCGGACTGATGCTTCCGACGGCGCCGACCGAACCACTGGGCAGAATATTGATCTTCACCCCGATGCCGCTGTCGAGTGTAAAGTCCTCGTTCGCCATCGACTGCAGCACCTCGGCCTGCTCCTTACTCCGGGCGACCCAGACGTCCAGAACCACGTCGCTTTGGATCTGATTCTGCTCGTCAACCGCGTAGAGTATGCTGTCATAATCCTTGTAGAAAGAATTGATGAAGTTGACACAGGTGCCTGCGATCCGCTCCCAGACGGAGGCTTTTTCCAGCTTGGTCTCAGCCTGCGGTGCGGTGAACTGCACATAGTCGATCATCATCGGCTGATCCTGAATATCGAAATACCACTGGGACACACTGCCCTGCACGTCGTTTAGCTGGCTCAACTTGGCCGGAATCTTATCCGGTTTCTTGGCCAGGTAGTCAAGCTGATCCGCCGCCGTCAGCAGAGAGTTGGCCAGCGTCGGCGTACGCTCGCAGTAACTGGTCAAATAATCAATCTGCTCATAATACCGGTCGCGGATATTTTCCATATCGGCGATCAGATTGGGGTATTTCTTTTCAAGCTCATAATCAAAGTTGAGATCCGGATCGTTGCCGGTAACCTTGGTGATGTTCCGGATCAAATCGGTTACGTCGTCGTTGATGGCATACAGGGCGTTGATGACCTCGGTCGCCTGTCCCATTTTTACCGAAAACGCGAGGGTGTGCTCCCCCTCCTCCAAATAGAAGAGGTACGGATTGCCCTCCTCATCCGAGATGGTCTCGCTCTGCCACTTGTTGCTGAAGCTGAAAGCGTAGGACGCAACCTCTTCAAAAGGTACTTCGCCGTCAATGGTGATCTGACGGTGGACGCTGAGTCCCTCGCCATGATTCTGGAAAAGGCGGACGTTCAGCTTATACAGGCCGGATTCGGGCGCGGTAATTTTAAACTCGACCGTCTGATTCCCCGAACGCCAGTTAAAGCCGCCGATTGAATTGAGCACCACATGCCCGCGTTTATACGGGTAGGTGGACGGATCAGAGTTGGCCTGACGGCGCAGAACCTGGGACGAACGGTAGGCCGCGTCCTCCCCTTCGACCCGAAGGGGTTCCTCGCCGGCGTACTCCTTGTACCCGTTGGCCGCATATTCCGCCCGCGCCTGAGCATAGGTCTTGTACTCGGTTGCGGGGGTTATGTGAATGTCCCCGATATACATGGCAGCATTGACATAGGCCAGCGTCAGGGTATGGGTCCCTTCGGTCAGAAGATATTTCAGGTCGGAATTAAACATACCGTCGACATCGCAAACCTCAGCATTGTTCCAGGCGACAACCTGCGCCAGCTTGGGGGTTAGTTCGTCGCCGTTGATATCCAACTTGGGCGCGGCAGTCTCCTCCCACCGGCGGAGAAACTCAATATTCTCGCTTTCGCGGAAGGGGGAAACCCCATCAATCAGAATCTGCCGCTGGATGTCGGATTTGTCGCTATCCAGAGCAAGATAATCTATATCGAGCTGATACAGCCCCGTTTTGCCGATCTCAAAAGTCCAGGTAAGATCGCCAACCTCTTTATCCGTGTAAACGGCGTTGCCGGCATACCCTTCGTAGTTGGCGGCCGTCTGAGCAGGAGCGCTGTCCGCCCGGACAGCCGAAGACGCATCCAGCGTCACGGCGTTCGCGTCGGTCAGGCCATAGCTGTCAACGCTTTTATACGTGGCCAGCACGTCCTCATACTCCGTATCCACCGACTGGCTGTAAAGCGAAATCTCATAATCATCGCCGCCGGTGTCATATGTATGCCCGTCCCCGGCCGTATCGGCCGCCGAAACGCCGATCGCACCGTAGGACAGCAACAGACAGACAATCAGCAGCATGGACAGCCATTTAAAAGGCATAGTGATCTTCTTTCTGTTCGTCATGAATCCCATCCATCCTTCTCCCAACAGGGGGTTATTTTCCCATGGCGGAACCTGCAATTTAGGAAATATATCCGCCTATATCTAAACTGGCCACACTTTCAAGCAGGGCCACGCCGCTGGTCAAAACATGCAGATCGACCGGTTTTTTGCCCTTGTCGCTCCACTTTTGATTGCAGATCGGCTCTTCCTCGCTCGGAATATTGGACCACATTGTTTCCGCATTCATAACCAAAAAATCAACATATTTTTGCCGGTTCTGCTCGGTCGCCCGAATCAAGGTGACCAGATACCTGCAAAAAATCCCCTTGAACGCGCCGCCGTCCCCGCCGCCTTCGGATTGCAGAACGCCGGATTTCTTATCAATCAGATTCTCCAGCGTATAATCGGCAGTCAGCAGCGCCTTATCCAAATAAGCGCCGTCCCCCAGGATCTTATACAGCTCCACGCAAGAGCCGATATACACCCCCTGGCAATAGGTGAACTTCCAGTTTTTATCAATTTTCTGGTCGCCCTCCCGGTTTAGGCCGTCCCAGACCAAGCCGCTTTCATGATCGACCAGCGTGGCGTCCCACCACTCAAAAATCTGCAGCGCCATATCCAGATACTTCTGCTCGCCCGTAAGAGAATACATCCGGCAGGCCAGAATACAGGCCGGACCGTTGGCCGGAGAATTCCGGTAATGCATGGTGTTTTTTGACCAGGCGATACCGCCGTCATAGTGCCAGGAGTCCATGATTACCTCATACAGGAGAACAAGATCGCTCCAAAGCTCCTCATCTCCGGTGGCATCATACAGCTTCGCCATGGCGCAGGCCATCCAGCCCATATCATCGTAAAAATCATTGGTCAGATGATTGCCGTTTTTGCGCCGCACGGCGAGAATCAGATCCTTCGCCTGCTGCGCGTAATTGAGGTCGCCGGTCCGTATGTAGGCGTCGGTCATAGAATCGACCATTTGCGCCTGCACCCAATAGTTGAACGTATCGTTGTCCGACGCCTTGGTCAACGGATACACATTATTAAATATATAATTTTCGCCCATGACACTGCTTTGCATGAAGCTTTCCATCAAATCGGCCCGATTTCCCCAGACGCCGCGATCCTCCGCTTCCACAAAATCCATGTGCTTTTCAATATTTACGGCGGCAAAGGCGCCGGTGTAAACGATCCTCTCGCTGCAAGAGGAGAGAACGGTTACAAGAACAATGGCTGCCAAAAGCACAGATATTGTCCTGAGTGGGGCAAATCTCACTGCTTCACGCTCCTAATCCATGGGTTTCCAATATATTCTGCAAAGTGGCGCGCGGATTCCCTTCAGACCCCCAAAAGCAGGGGCATCCTATGCAAAATACGCTTTACCGCTTTTTAAGATAAAGTTGCGAGCGTCGCCCGACCCTGTACAGAGTCGGGCGAACACATCTTTCCTGCATTTAGTTGGCAACATCCTGCTGGTATCTGTTATAGAGATACTCACCAGTCTCCTGAATCTCCTGCAGCGCGTCGGTGACCGTCGTGATTCCGTCAAGGACGTCGTTGCTTCTGCCTTCGATAACCGTCTCAAAATCAGCGTTGATCGGAGCGTTAACCGGGCGGTCAATGCTGATCTTCGAGAAAATTTCATCGCGGGTCTTCAGGTTTTCCTGAATATCCTCGCGCGCATCGCTCAAATAGGCGTCATACAAACGCTGTCTGGTCGGTGCATGGACAAGCCACACCACGCCGGACCAGGTGTCCGGGTTGGCAAGGATCGAACGCTCCTGCACGCCGGCGCTGCCCTCGGTAACCGCCCAGCGGCAGAAGAGCCAGCCGCCGTCCGGATTCTTGGCGCCGGTCGGAATACCGTACCACTGCCAAGCATAACCGGGGATCGCACCCTCAGTCAGGCCGTACTGCGGATCATCGTTGTACGGCATCGGAGCAATACCGATCTTAAAGCCGTTGCCCATCTTCTGGGCATAACCGATATCCGAAATACCCATGGCAACATTGCCGTTCTCCCACGAAGTATCCTCCGCAACCTTGTCTCCGCCGCCAAAGCTGGCCGGGAAGGAAAGGAGGAAGTTAAGAACGGAAGCAAACTTACCGTTATCGTTTGTGACGTTAACCTCACCAGTGAAACGATCCTGATAGGAATCACCGTAGGTCAAACGCCAGTGCTGATACCAGTGATGATAATCCAGGAAGCCGGCCTGTGTGACAACGCCGCTGGCGTCGGTCTTGGTCAACTGCTTCGCCATGGTCTGCATCTGAGACCAGGTTGTGGGCGGCTGCTCAGGGTCAAGGCCCTCTTTCTCAAACAGTTCCTTGTTCCAAACGAGGCAGGCTACCGACACGTCGGTATACACACCGTAGATGTGGTTGTTGCCCTCTGCGTCCGGGAAGGTTACGAAATCGGCATACCAGGAGGGAAGATCCGACTTCTGATATCCGGGATCACGCTCGAAATACTCATCCAGCGGCTGAACCAGACCCTTGGCGACCGCTTCGCCCAGAGGGGCTTTGGTCGCGTTGTTGGTGTAGAACATATCGGGTTGGTTGTTCGCGGCGATAGCCGCCGCCAGTGTGGCCAGGCTGCTGTCGCTCGAGGTGGAATAATCAATGTTGATCTGCGGATAATCCCGCTGCCAAGCCTCCCAATAATCCTCGCCGAAAGCACCCCAGACCGTTACGTCCAGATTCTCTGGCATAAATTCGCTTTCATCTCCGCCGGATGACTTGCTGCTGTCATCCCCGCAAGAGGTCAGCACACCAAAGCTCAGCACCATGGCCAGGCACAAGGCAATGCTAATCAATCTCTTTGCCATAAAGAAAACTCATTCCTTTCTCTCATAAAAATTAATTATCAAACCGGAACGATGCCGGAAAGATACAAAAGTAATCCCGTTCAGTGCCCCGCATTTTTCCAAAGCTGCAACAGCAGGAGAAGACGTGCATTGCCCGCCTGATCCAGCAGGTTGGGCTTTTGAGCGATCCCACTCTCCACCCAGCCGGAAAGAATGTATCCCCGGTTGTCGTTGGAGATCAGGCAGCTGTAAGCCAGGCACTGTGCATAGCTGTCCACATACTTCGGATCAGCATCAGCACAAACCTCCGCCAGTTTGAGATATCCTTTGAGAAGCGAGCCGCCGAACCAGGCGTTGGAATCGCAGATATAAACCGGCTCGTCAGCTTTGTCCACCTCGGTCAGTTTGCCAAAACGGTTGTAAGCCCCTTCGGCATACGCCTTTGCGTCGGAGAGATAGCTCTCCTCCCCGGTGATTTCATAAAGCGCCGCCGCCGAACCGATCATATTGCCGGTATTATATGTATATTTGCTTTTATCCACGTTGCCGTTGATATTGATGTTGTCCCAGAATGTGTTATCCTCCGGATCAAGCAAAGTCTCCTTGGTCCAATTGTAAAGGCGGATCGCCCAATCCAGATATATCTGTTCCCCGGTCGCCTGATACAGCTCACAGGAGGCCAGCGCCAACGGAGCGTTGATGCAGGTATTCTTGCTGGCCTTGTCGTCCTCTTTCCAGTAAACGCCGCCGCCAACCTTTTCATCCCATCCGGAGTAACAGAACGCCGCGGTGCCTTTGGCCTGTTCCAGCCAATGCGGATCCTCCAACAAAGCATATGCGTGGAGAAACTCAAGTACAACCCATACATCGTCGTCGTAAAAGCACTCGGCTTTCCCCTCGCCCGCCCAGCATTGGTATACCTGCAGGCCGTCGCTTCGCCAGGTGGCGCGGTAATTTTCCACACCCTGCAGAACTTTCAGGTATTCCGCGCGGATCGCCTCATCCTCCGGATGCAGTTCATACCAAAGGCCGGCAGATTCCATATACGCGGCGTAACCCCACAAGGTAACCGGATCCTTGTCCCCGATCTGAGAGACCATCTTGTCCGTTGTAATCATCCAGAAGCTGTCTTTCAGAGTGGACATCAAGGTGTCTCCCTGCTCGCCATACCCTGTAAAATGCGTGATGACAGCGTTGCTGAATTTATCAGAAGAGTCGCTCGGCGTTTGCGAGGCCGATTCCTCTGACAAATTACCGCATGCTGTCAAAGAAAGAATCAAAATAACCGCAAGTAAAAGCGATCCTGTTTTCCTAAACACCTGTTAATTCACCAATCCTCACGGTTAAATATGCGGTATACAGTCCCGCCCCAGGGACGGGACTGTATACCTTGTAAGTGCCATACATTACAGTTAAAAAGGGAAAGGAGATTATTCTACCGAAGCTCCACCCTGCGCACCATCGACACGCAGCGCCAGCATAAAGAGCGTACGAGCGGTTGCCGACTGATCCATAACGGTAATTTCATCGTTCTTCGGTGCGGCGGTGCTGGACCAGTTTGTTGAGAACCATCCGGTGCCATCGCCGTAATTCTTATATGTACAGGCAATCGCCAGCGCGTTGCGCGCGCCCTTCACATACTTTTCACCGGTAGCGGCATCGCATTTCTCCAGAGTGAGGAAGCCCTCCACCAGATAGGAGTTGAACCACGGACTATTGCAGTTTCTCCACGGATTGCCCCAGTCAGTGTCGCCGTTGTAAACGGCGCGGGGCAGCCACTTATCATACGCACTGTCCGCGAAAATCTTCGCATACTCCAGATAATCCGCATCGCCGGTCGCTTTGTACAGCCGAGCCGCGCCCGCGATCATCATACCATGATTGTAAGGCAACTCGCCCTTGTCAACGGTAATATTATCCGCGCTGTTAAACACCAGTTTATCAAAGATGTGTGCGCGCTTCACCGTGTTTCCTTTATCATCGGTCGTCTCATACTGCTCGACGAGGTTTGCATTGGTCCAAGCAAAGATCTTCTGCGCCTCAGTCACATAGTAGTTGTTGCTTGCCCCGGTGAGGTCATACATCTCAAGCGCGGCGTCCATCGCCGGTGCGTTGATACAGGTGTTCTTCTGCACGTTTGCAGAACCCGAACCTCTATACAACCGATCCATCCACTCCAGTCCGCCGTTCTGCCAATCCGTATTCCAAGCGGTTTCCAGAATATACTTAAGCAACTTATCCGCATTGGTCATATACGTCTGGTCGCCGAGCAGCTCATAGGCGTGCATATACTCTTTCAATACCCAAACGTCATCATCATAGAAAATCTCCGCATCTGCGCCGCCCGGCCAGCAGGTCAACGCCAGATATGTACCGGAAGCAGCCCCACGACCGGTGTTTACTCTATCGGAAGATTTATAATCCATAACGTTTGCTAACGCCTTGACATACTCGCTTTTATACAGGCTGTTGGAAGTATCATATGCGAACGCAGCACCAGCCGCTTCCAGATATGCGCCGTAACCCCACAGGGTAATCGGATCGCCGGACTGCTCAACAATGTCGTTCCAAATCTTCCCGTCGTTACGCCAAACACGGCTGGACAAAGCCTGGAACAGGGTGTCGGCCGGATCGGCATACTCGGTGAAATTATCATACGCGCTGGTACCCGGATCTTCTATCGTGCCAGAGCTGGTCTCTTCAGAAGTATTGGTATCCACAACTCTGAATGTCTCGGGATCAATCCACCCGTCCGGCAGCAGGCTGCGCTGCCGCAGCTGCGGGCCTGCAATTGTCGTATCTCCCTGTGACGTCGTAGTCTTCTTTGAAGAAGTCTTCTTCTTGGAAGATGTCGACGCCTTGGACGAAGAAGAGGCTTTTTTAGAAGACGTCTCCGCCGTGACGGAAGAATCTTCTATCGGCTCCTCACCTGTGGTGACGGTTTTACATCCGGCAAAAACCGAAACCATGAGTACCATAGCCATTAAGGCTGCCAGTATTCGTTTGCTCATAATGGGATCTCCCTTTCCTTA
The DNA here is from genome assembly GCA_050946935.1 of Candidatus Howiella sp. Taxonomy (GTDB): domain Bacteria; phylum Bacillota; class Clostridia; order Oscillospirales; family Acutalibacteraceae; genus UQRS01. The sequence goes on along the minus strand of JBMNVR010000015.1, from coordinate 28,760 downwards.
GTGAAATTTATCGGATCAGAAATTGTATCTATATGTAAGGGTTTCATCGCTGAAACCTTTTGAACTCAGATCTCTTTTCCGTATTTTTTCGCCCAAAGCCCGATGTCATACAGGATTCGCGCCGTCCCCGACTGATCCAGAATGTGCACCGCGGAATCCGGATAGTTTTCCGAATGCCAATCGGCCGGGATGAACCCGCTGGGCGTTTTGCATTTCAGTGCATAGGCCGCGGCCGAAGCAAAGCTGTATACATAGTCGTCGTTGGGATCAAAAGGATACAGCGCCATATAGCCGTCGAGCAGCCAGGTGTTGAACCACGGCACCGCCTTGTCGAAGCGATAGTATCCATTTTCCGTCACCCGGCCGAATCCGCCGTTGAGGGAGGAGGCCGCCGAACGTTTGGCGTCGTTCAGATAGCTCTCGTCGCCGGTGATATCATAAAGGTGGGCGCCGGCACCGATCATGCAGCCGGTATTGTAAGAAAATTTGGTTTTATCCACCCGACCCTCCAGATTGATGTTGTCGTAGTAAAGGCCGTCTTCCGGATCCATTAGGTTCTCTTTGGTCCAAGCGTAAATCTTCTTGGGCCAATCGAGGTACTCCTGTTTTTTTGTGATCTTATAAAGCTCGGCCGAAACCTTAGCAATAGGAGAATTGATGCAGGTGTTTTTGCCGTTTTTGTTATTCTCCTGCCAATAGAGGCCGCCGCCCAGCTTCTCATCCCAAGCGCTGTAGCAGAAGAGGAGGGTGCGCTCAGCCAGGTCGAGCCATTTGGCGTCGCCGAACGCCTTGTAAGCGTTCATGTAGATAATCACCAGCCAGGCGTTGTCATCATAGTAAACGTCGCCCGAACCCCCATTAGCCGCCGCGTAGGCAAGGTAACCGTCGTCCCGGCAAACCTGATACGGCCGAATGCCGTCAAGCGTTTCCAGATACAACGCCTTGGCGTGCGCGCAGTCGGGATAAGTCTCATACTGGGCGGCGATCGCCTCGGCATGGCCGCCGTAGGGCCAAAGGAACGCCTTGTCGTTGCCGATCAGCTTTTCTTTGGCGAAACAGCCGTCTTCATTCCAAAACCCCTTGCGGACCGTGGCGAGAAAATCATGCGCCTCTCCAACAAAATCGGTGCCCAGAAACAGTGTTTTATCGATCATGTTTTTCTCCTTTATTCCTTCACGTAATCGTTTATTTTATCAATCGAATCGAGGATAAAGTAAGCCAGCAAGGAATTGGCCCAGGCGAACCATTCTCTTGTATACACAGTGGGATTGTTGCAGTCGAAGCCCTCATGCATGACCTCGGTGCCACCGTCGCAGGCCATGATCTGATTCAGCATGACCGCTTTTTCGGCATCGTCGTGGGAGGTCAGCGCCTGCATCACCAGCGCGATATGCCAGATGTATCCTTCCGGTGTGTGGGGGCTGCCGATGCCCTTTGCAAACGACCCCTCATAATAATATTTGTTCTTTTTAGAGAGGATCAGCTTCCTTGTATTCTGATAAACGGGATCGTCGATCGGGCAATAACCGAGATAAGGGAGAGAGAGCAGGCTCGGAACATTGGCGTCATCCATAAAGATGGCGTTTCCCTTGCCGTCCACCTCATAAGCGTAAACCTTGCCGAAATCGGGATCCTCGAAAATCGCGTGTTTCTCAATGCCATCCTGAATCTGCGCTTTCAGTGCCGCCGCCTCCGCAGCCAGGCCGGCATCCCTGTATATGGTGGTGTAAATCTCCTCCAGATAGCCAAGGATGACCACCGCAAACATGTTGGCCGGAACCAGGTATCCATAGACACAGGCGTCGTCGCTCGGCCGGAAGCCCGACCAGGTCATACCGGTGGGCACAACCTCGGCGCCCTTGCCCTCCCGCGGGAGGGTGTCGGTTTCGGGACAGCCGAACCGTTCAAAGCGATAGGGAGAGTTTTTCTCATGATCCTGTTCGGTTTTGAACAGGTCCATAATCATCTTGGTGCTTTTCTTATACTGGTCATCGAAAATACCGGCGTCTCCGGTTTTCTTCCAGTACTTATATGAAATCCAGACCGGGTAGCAAAGCGAGTCAATCTCATACTTGCGTTCCCAGATCCAGCCCTTGTTTTCGTTGAAATTGGTTTTGTCGCCGCCATGACCTGCGCCATTATCCTCCTCATTAAAGGCGTTAGCGTAAGGGTCAAGGGCAATATAAAACATCTGCTTCTTGACAAGGCCGGCGATTGCCTCTTTAATTCCGGGGCAGTCGCATACCCGCAGATAATGCATCACCTGCGCGCTTGAATCGCGCAGCCACATAGCCGGGATATCCCCGGTAAAAACATAGGTCGAACCGTCCTCATGGTATTTGGTCGTCGTTTCGATCGTGCTGTAAAAACAGTTATTGAACATGTTGCGCAACTTAGTATTTTGAATACCAGCCGCAATTTTATCGGTCATCTCTCTGACCTTGACTAAGTTTACTTCTGCTGCCATTTTGCCAACCTCCGGCTTATGTAAAATATTTAAGGTGCCGGAAAAGCGCCGGCAAAGCAGAGATGGAGCGGTGCCACCGTGTCCAGCGACACCGCTCCGTTTTCTGCATCTTTATTGATTCAGGAAATCAAGCAAATTTACTTGTTCTCCTCATCCTTTGGCTCCTCATCCGCAGGAGCATCCTCAACAGGAGCATCCTCGGCAGGGACCTCAGCCGCAGCCTTGGCCTTCTTCTTCTTAACCAGGACGATAATCACTACAATGATCGCGATAATCAGCACCGCAAGCGCAATACCGCCAATGATCAGGTTGCGCTGCAGTTCCGGCGTCAGCTCCATACCAAGGAAATAGGTCGTGGTCGTCACGGTACCGCCAGCTTTAGAAGAGGTCTTCCCGGTATTGGAGTTTACTTCTGCCTCATCTGCACCTTCTCCCTCAGTGGAGGTAACTTCACCCTCCTGAGATTCACCCTCCTGGGTTTCACCCTCCTGAGACTCACCATCCTGGGTTTCGTCCCCCGGGTTTGTGGTTTCTTGGGGATCATAAGGAACAATATTGCCGTCATCTGGGTTAACATCATCCGGCTTCGTTTCAGGAAGTTTATCGTCTGTTATAGGTTTTTCGGTATAGTGGTCATAGTCCCCGGGCGCCGGAGCAACGTTTCCTGCATCATAAGCCAGGAACTCAACGTTAATCACCTGTCCCTTTAATGCCGACGCATAACCTCTTTCAAAGGTCTGATAGCAGGTGTCGCCAATCCAATACTGGTTACCGGTCGGGAGGCCCCAATAGGAGTTTGTGCCGCCCGCATTGCCCCAGGCATTGGCAATACCGTCACGAACCGTGTAAGCTTTTCCCAGCGCCAAAGACTCCGGTGTAACCAGAATACAGCACCAGTTGTTACCCTGCCCAAGTGTTGCCAGGGAGTCAGAATAACCACCGGTAAAATCCTGATTCATGCAAGATGCGGCCGGGATAACTTCTCCTGTCTCCTCAACCTTGCGATCAGAACCAACCCACGGGTGCACAAGCTCGCCGGTGCTTTCGCCATAATCAAAATAAGCGGTGCCTTTGTGTTTGATGCTTCGGGTGAGAACCCCGCGGTTATATTCCTGAATAATCAGCTTTCTAACCAGCGCCAAAGTCGCTTTGTCATTGGTAAATCCCGGTGCCAGAGAGACGTCGCCAGCTACGGCGCCAACCGTGTTGATGTCGGTGATTGTCGCCCCTGCATTAAAGGTGAACATTGAAAAGGCGATGACCGCCGCTACCAAAATAGATAACGCTTTCCTCATTACATTTCCTCCTAAATCTTATTTCGATGTGTAAACATCCCGATCCCAAGTCTTATGAAAAATGAGTCCTTTTATAGACCTCCCAGCCGTCGGTCAGACTGTACGGATTCCATTCGCCAACCTTGGCAATCGTTACCCAGTTGCTTTCCTCTACAACATCATCGATATAATAGCCCCATACTTTTACCCAAAGCGGTTTGCCATCACTATCTTTCAGTGCAGCGTTCGGGTCCTTGTCATAAATCCAGAGCCCCCGGCTCTCATCATAATAAGGATAGGTTACCTCAAGCGGTGCATCGTCGGTCCAATAACCCCAGCGCGCAGCAATCAGCTCATCCATCACAGAAACACCGTCCTGGAACACATAGACCATGTATCCGCGCACCGATTCGTTCTCAGCTTTAACCTGGAGCATTCCGCCAATGGAACAATCAACCGCAGCATATTGTCCATTCGCCTCAACCGCAGGTTCTATAACTGTCGCGGTGCTTTCAACCGGAACCAATTGTGTAAACTGAATTTTGGTGACGTCCACAGTCGCACCGGCCGGATAATTGATATAAATCGCATTCTCCTTGAAAGTGCGGGCATTTTCATCCTCCGGATTGTCCTTGTCGTAAACATCGCCTTGGTTGATAATACGAATTTCAGCCTCCGCATTGTCCACCCGGACAGTGCTCAGTTTGTTTTCGCCGCTGACATAGTCGCCTTCAATCCACTGGATCTTCGAGAGATCGCCGCCGGGCGCAATGTAATAACCCAATTCTTCCTCGAACGCCGGAACCATCTCGCCTTCATCATTCTCTTCCGTAGTCAGAGTGTTCTTAATAAAGGTCATAATGATGTCGCCCTCGTCATTAATGAGGTAATTCATCGGGGTGCCGAGTGTACGGTTGTATTTAAAGGCAACTCCCTCAATCGTCATATCTACTTTTTCACCCGGCAGAGATTCATACATGGTTTTGATATCCCCGAAAAGGGCGATACCGCCGCCATTGTCCACACCGAGTTCATTCGTACCCTTGATAATTACAGTTTTGTTCGCAGAAGAACGATCGGTGTCATTCAGCTCACCGGAACCCGTAAATACCTGATACAGAACATAGTTGGGGAAAGTACCTTCCACAATTTCAGTTTTCTTCTGACCCTTGGAATCAACAGTCACCTGCTCACGGAAAGTCGAATTGGTCTCGCCAATCTGGGTGAACTGCAGACCGCCGCCGTTCTCATACGTCAACAGAGAAGAGGCACCGCCATCCGCAATACCGGGGTTGTAGCCGATCACGTTGGCGCGCTCATACGCTTGGCGGAAGGAATAGGTAACATCCGAAAGGGTGTGCTTTTCACCGCTGTACCAATACGAATTTTCCAAAGCGGCAACCTGCTTGCTGGCAGAGAAACTTCCAATTCCGTGCCGGATAATCGCGCTGCTGCTGTTTGAATAATACGCATAGCTGTGCGCAAACTGCTGATAGGTTTTTCCGTCCATTTGGAATTCGTTGACTGCGGGCGCGCCGGCCTTGGCAAACAGCCAATCCTCATTGCCATCCTCATCTGTTGCGCCCCAGGTCCACATGCTGAGCATTTGCCCCTTTAATGTATAGGCCTTACCGTTCGGCACGTCAATCATAATCAAAGCGGAACCGTGCGCGTCCGTCCCAAGGTTCATGTTGTTGGAAGCCGGATAGCCCTCGTCAAAGAACTGCCGGTTCAAAAGAGAATCCCAACCCTCAATCTTACCAACCGGCGTACCGGGGTCCGTACCCATTGCGCGCTGATTGTTATACTCGTTCAAAATCGCCAGGCGAGCTTTTTCGGTTGTGTTCTTGTTAAATTTACCGGTCATAAAGTTAACCGTCAGACCAAGCTCCGCATCCGTAACCGGCGCAAAGGTCGGATCCGTGGTATCCATTGTTGCGCTTACCGTATAGGTCTGCGTATTGCCGGCCTCTGCCGTGACAACATACTTTGTGCCGGATTGTTTGCGCTTAACCGACGGATCCGGAGAAATCGTCGCGCCCTCTGCAACCTCAACCTCTGCGATCGTCTGCTGAGAGGTGGTGTTTCCGTACTCCATCATAAGGTTGATCAAGGTGCCGTTGATTGTCGCGGCAACCGCGCCGTTCTTGCTCTGGTATTTCAACTGGCCGTCCGGAATCACAAAACTGGTGATAGAGGTATCCTTGCTTTTGTTTCGAATCTGAACGGTATATGTAGAGCTGGAAGAACCCATGGTGGATTTGAAGGTGACACCGTTGGTCCAGGAAGCCGAAAGATCAACCGTCTCTCCGCTGGCCGGTGTAACAGTCGCGCCGGCGTTCACCGTTTTGATTTCAGCAGTGGCCTGCTTCAAATTATAATCGCCCCCGACGACTGCCGTAATCGTCTTGGTCGCATAATCAATCTTGGCCGAAACGCCATCAATGACGAAAGAAGTGATGTCGCACTCTTTCAGTTTGTAAGCCGTAACGGTGTAAGTCTTGGTCGAACCATCCTCCGCAGTGACGGTATAGGCCACCGGGTTGGAGAAATCCTGCGCGCCGGTCGGCGTGATGGATTTTCCGGTATGGGTAACCGTGGGATTCAGGCTGGCCAGATTGGCGCTCTCTCCAACGAAAGCGTTGATGGTCAGGCTCTCTTCATCAATCACAGCGGAAACCGGCTCATCCGCGAAAGAGAAGGCCGTGATTTCTTTCGTGTTGGACTGGAATCCGGCAGCCGAAAGAGTGCCGTTCTCAAACGCCTGTTTCCCGTTCGCAGCGTCTGCAACCGGCGCGCCGGTAACCGCAAAACGCGCGTTGTTGTCCGCGCCCAGCTTTTCAAAATAACCCATCATCTCAGCCGGGATCACATAAGCGCCGGTCAGTTCACCGTCGCCCACCGCAGCGGCGTTGACCGCCATAAGCGCATTTCCGGAGGGACCGGTAAACCGCTGATAAAAAATACCGCCGTCTTCCGTGTTCAGTGTACGGCTGGTCGGATAGCCAACCGTCAGGTTCGCCTGCTTGTTGTTCTGGTTGTAAGCGGCCATCGCATAACGGAATTTATTCCCGGTCACTTCAGCCGTGGCGGACTTTCCACCCGGATACAGCGCAACCGTCTGGAAATCGCCGTTGGTGTTGGTAACATAATTGTCCCAATACACCTGGTACGCAACGCCGTCCACCACAAACTCATTGCTCAGCACCGGCATATTCCCGGACGAGGGATAGTTTGCGGCAAAATCAGCCTTGACCGAAAACGCCATGCCGACAAATGGGCAGGAAACCAAACCCCAGACACGCGAAGCGTCGCTCCAGGGATTTCCGGTGTTGCCGGTAATATCGGACATCTGGGTATTCGCCGGCAGCGTCGCATACTTGTTTTCAATCTGAACCGCTACCATTTTGCTCCAACTGCCGTCATCCATACTCCACGCAGTGGTGCCATCATTCTGTGTGCCGATTTTAAAACCGAGCCCATCGTTCTGATAGGCGAGCTCATCCGCCGCCGCAGACCGGGTAGCCTCTTTTTCCTCTTCCGTAATGACACCATCGGCAAACCAGGTGTACTTACTGTCGAGATCTTTCGTGGGCCATCCGCTGATTGTCGCCTCATACGCGTGTGCGCTCAGCATTGCAAACATCGACATGCAAATGGACAGAGCGATCACTAATGCGGCAACGCGTTTCAGGTTCTTGCTCATGTTTCGTTTCCTCCAGTCATAATGCTTAGTTTAAATGTAAACTACATATATATAATAAAGTAAGCAAGTACTTTATTTACGCTGTGCATTCCCATGGCCACGCCAAAAATCACAGTATTTTTTGTGAAAGCGCACAAACGCCCATTAAGGGAATTGTACAAATAATTATAATGTTGATCTCATCTTTTGTCAATATGTACATACTTGTCGACGAAAGACGACATATCGTCTTTTTTCTACCTCTATTATATACCTTTTTCATAAAATTGCAAGAGTAAATGGATGTTTTATTATTATAAATTACTGAGTTTTGGGTAATAATATACATATTCTGGGGGTTTCTTATCATGTAAAATCCATACCAGAAAAACCAATATTCGCCGTTTTGCACGAAAGAAACGGATTGTGTTGTGCATAGTGCACAACACAATTCCCGTGTGCCCCATCATATAGTACCCCGAATCAGAGAAAATACAATTTTCCATCCAGAAAATTCCACATCTCCGCGCATATACACAGTATATCGTTTTTGAATGTTTGCTATATATGCATTTATATGTTCGAGGTAAAGGAATCCCCCCCTCTTTACATTATAATATATATACCGGCCGCGTATTCCTGTTCCGGTCAGCTGAAGCAAGGATAACACGGCAATAAAATAGCCACAGAGGTTTTTGCTTTTCGAACCCTGATTTAACAGTTGTTTTTAACAAAAGAAGAAACGCTTCTGCGGAAAAATCCGCAGAAGCGTTTTAAATCAAACTATGCGCTTATTCAGCCTTGCCATAGAGGGTCTTCAGCTTCTCCAGGTAAGCGAGACGCTTTTCAGCGTTCTGCTCTGCCTTGGCGAAGAGTTCCTCCGCCCGGGCCGGATTGGACCGCTGCAGGGAGCTGTACCGAACCTCGTTCAGAATAAACTCTCTGTAATCGGCCGACGGCGCCTTGGAATCGAGGAAGAACGCATCCTCACCCGCTTCGACCTTGCGCGGATCATAGCGGAAGAGGTTCCAATAGCCGGCAGCAACCGCGCGCTTCTCCTCGGTCTGGCTGATGCCCATGCCGCCGCGGATACCGTGGTTGATACAGGGCGCGTAGGCAATGATGATCGAGGGGCCGTGATAGCTTTCAGCCTCACTAAAGGCCTTGATGCACTGGTTCATGTCAGCGCCCTGCGCAACCTGCGCGACGTAGACATAGCCGTAGCTCATCGCGATCGAGGCGAGATCCTTCTTCTTCACCTCTTTACCGGCGGCGGCAAACTGCGCAATCGCGCCGGTCGGGGTGGCCTTGGAGGCCTGGCCGCCGGTGTTCGAGTAAACCTCGGTATCAAAGACCAGGATGTTGACGTCAGCGCCCGAAGCGATGACCTGATCCAGGCCGCCGAACCCGATATCGTAGGCCCAGCCGTCTCCGCCCAGGATCCAGAAGGACTTCTTGGCGAGGTAGTCGGCGTCAGCTTTCAGCTCGGCAACCAGAGCGGCGGCTTCGCCGTCAACCTTGGCCGCGTCGAGCGCAGCCTTAAAGGCGGCCGCGTCGGCGGTGTTCCTGTCGCCGTCGTCCATGGAAGCCAGCCAGCCTTCTGCCGCGGTCTTGAGATCACCGTCGGTCATTCCGGCCAGCTTCTCCGCCGCGTCGGCAAGGCGGCCGCGGATGGCGCGGTTGGCCAGATACATGCCATAACCGAACTCCGCATTATCTTCAAACAAAGAATTCTGCCAGGCCGGGCCCTTGCCTTCCTTATTCACGGTATAGGGCGTGGAGGGAGCAGAACCACCCCAGATGGAGGAGCAACCGGTCGCATTGGCGATATACATCCGGTCGCCGAAGAGCTGGGTAGCCAGCTTGGCATACGGTGTCTCGCCACAGCCGGCGCAGGCGCCCGAGAACTCGAGCAGCGGCTGCTTGAACTGGCTGCCCTTGACGGTGGTGGGCTTGAATTTCTCAGCCACTGCAGCCTTTTCGGGCAGCGACTGGCCGTAGGCGTAAACCTCCTGCTGCTCGAGCTGGCTGTCCAGAGACTTCATGACCAGCGCCTTTTCGCCCTTCTTGCCGGGGCAGACGTTGGCGCAGGAACCGCAGCCGGTACAATCCAGCACGGTAACGGTCATCGCGAACTTGAGGTCGGCGATTCCGGTCATTGGCAGGGTCTTGGTCGCAGCCGGGGCGGCGGCAGCCTCCGCCTCTGTCATGGCGACCGGACGGATAACGGCATGCGGACATACATAAGAACAGAAGTTACACTGGATGCAGTTGTCCGGGTTCCACTCCGGCACGTCAACCGCAATGCCGCGCTTCTCATAAGCCGCGGTGCCGAGCGGAACGGTGCCGTCAGCGTAATTCACAAAGGCCGAAACCGGCAGTTTGTTGCCGCGCTGGGCATTGACCGGCTTCAGGATCGAATCAATGTAAGAGGCAACCACACCCGAACCGGACGTCTTGGCCTCGGCAGTTTTTTCGTCCGCCGCGTTTTTCCAGGAGGCGGGAACCTCAACCTTGACCGCGCCGTCGATGCCGCGATCGATTGCGTCGTAGTTCATCTGAACGACCTTGTCGCCCTTCTTGCCGTAGGACTTCTTGGCCGCTTCTTTCATCAAAGTGACCGCCTTGTCCGCCGGGATGATACCGGACAGCTTGAAGAAGGCCGCCTGCAGCACGGTGTTGATCCGGCCGCCCAAGCCGATTTCCTTACCGATCGAGATGCCGTCGATGGTGTAGAACTGGATGTCGTTCTCCGCGATATAACGCTTCATGTGAGCGGGGAGACGATGCTCCAGCTCGGCCGCATCCCACTGGCAGTTCAGCAGAAAAGTGCCGCCCTTCTTGATATCCTCGACAATGTCGTACTTGTCGACATAAGAGGGGTTGTGGCAGGCGACGAAATCTGCCTTTTCAATCAGATAGGTGGACTTGATCTTCTCATGCCCGAAGCGCAGGTGGGAGATAGTGACGCCGCCCGACTTCTTGGAATCATAGTCGAAGTAGCCCTGTGCATACATATCGGTGTTGTCACCGATGATCTTAATCGAGTTCTTGTTCGCGCCGACCGTGCCGTCCGAACCGAGACCCCAGAATTTGCAGGAGGTCGTACCGGCCGGGGTGGTATCGGGATTCTCCTCCCGCGGGAGACTGAGGCAGGTCACATCATCCTCGATCGAGAGGGTGAAGCGCTTCTTATCGGCATTCTTGTATACCGCAATGATGTCAGCCGGGGTGGTGTTCTTGGAACCGAGGCCGTAACGTCCGCCAAATACCGGAACATTTTCAAATTTGCTGTCCCGCAGCGCGGCGACAACGTCCAGATAGAGCGGCTCGCCCATGGAGCCGGGCTCCTTGGTGCGGTCGATGACCGAAATCTTCTTAACCGTCTCCGGAATGGCAGCGATCAGATGCGCGGCTGAGAAAGGACGGTACAGATGCACCTTGACCAGGCCGACCTTGGCGCCGTTGGCGTTCATGTAGTCGATGGTCTCCTCAATCGTGTCGCAGACCGAGCCCATGGCGACGATGACCTGTTCCGCATCGGGCGCGCCGTAGTAGTTGAAGGGCTTGTAATCGGTGCCGAGCTTCTCGTTCACCTGATCCATGTACTTCTCCACCACACCGACGACGGCGTCGTAATATTTGTTGGAAGCCTCCCTCGCCTGGAAGAAGATATCCGGGTTCTGCGCGGTACCGCGCTGCTCGGGATGCTCCGGATTCAGCGAACGGCGGCGGAAATCGGCGACGGCCTTCTTATCCAGCATGGAATCGAGATCGCTGTAATCCCAGACGGCGATCTTCTGAATCTCATGCGAAGTGCGGAAGCCATCAAAGAAATGCAGGAAAGGCACGCGGCCCTCAATCGCCGCAAGATGGGCGACGGCGCCGAGATCCATAACCTCCTGCGGGTTGTTGGAGCAAAGCATGGCGAAACCGGTCTGCCGACAGGCATAGATGTCGGAGTGATCGCCAAAGATCGACAGCGCGTGGCTGGCCAGCGCGCGGGCCGAAACATTGATGACGCCGGGAAGCAGCTCGCCCGCGATCTTATACATATTCGGGATCATGAGCAGCAGGCCCTGCGAAGCGGTATAGGTCGTAGTCAGCGCGCCGGCCGCGAGAGAGCCGTGCACCGCGCCGGCCGCGCCGGCCTCGGACTGCATTTCGGAGACCTTGACGGTCTGACCAAACAGATTCTTCTGTCCGGCGGTGGCCATCTTGTCGGTTTCCTCCGCCATGTTGGACGAAGGCGTGATGGGGTAGATTGCAGCAACGTCGGTAAAGGCATACGACACGTATGCGGCGGCGCTGTTGCCGTCCATGGTTTTCATTTTTCTTGCCATGTTGGATATTTCCTCCTTTAAAAGGTTGATAAGCAACCGTCGGGTGAACGGCCGTACCGGCCGCCCGGCTTTCAGGAAGGGGGGTGCCCGTCCTATGCTCATATACAAAAATATACTACCATTTTTTATTTTATATGTAAATACCAAAATCACAAAAAAATCATTTTTGTTTATTTTTTAACAGTCCGGCCGCGTTTTGTCCGCGATTGTGTAAAAAATGGCGGAAAGAGCCGCTCTCCGATCCGTCAGATGCCGGAAAACCGCCCGGGGCTGCACAACCTTCACGCGAAATCCATCAGTCGGAGGATTGACAAATCCATCCAAAAGCGGTATTATATAAAATAAGTATGCTGGAGGTTTTATTTTTTTCGAACAGACGCCGGACATACAAAATTTTTTAAAATAAGGAGTTAATCAATCCATGGACGACCCCGGACCCGGTAACTTACTTTTCAAGCTGATTCTGCTTTTCGCGCTGATTCTGATCAACGCGTTCTTCGCCATGAGCGAGATCGCCATCATCTCCCTTAACGAAAATAAGCTCCGCCATATGGCGGAGGAGGGAAATAAGCGCGCAAGACAACTGTTGACCCTGACAGCCGACTCGGCCCGGTTTTTGTCCACCATTCAGGTGGGCGTGACGCTGGCCGGATTTTTAACCTCAGCCTCCGCGGCGGAGAATTTCTCCGACCCGTTGACTGCCACGCTTGCCGGACTGCTCCACATCACGGGGGGGAGCGGCTATGCCTTCATCAGCGGTCTGTCGCTGGTGCTGGTCACGCTGATTATCTCTTTCTTCTCTCTCGTTTTGGGCGAGCTTGTCCCCAAACGCATCGCCATGCAGCGAAGCGAAGCCGTTTCTCTCAAGGTCGCGGGCATTCTGCTCTTTATCAACCGATTGATGCGGCCGGTGGTTTGGCTGCTGTCGGGCACGACCAACCTTGTAGTGCGCGCCCTCGGCTTTGACCCCCACGCGGAAGGAGAAGCTGTGACTGAAGAAGAAATCCGCCTGATGGTCGACGCAGGAGAGGAAAAGGGCGTCATCGAGGAAAGCCAGAAGGAAATGATCAACAACGTATTTGAGTTTGACGACATTTCGGCGGCCGACGTGATGACCCACCGCACCGATATTGAGGCGGTCGAGCTGGAGGATTCGATTGAGGATGTTTTAAAGCTTTCGATGGAGCAGGGTCTGTCCCGCATCCCGGTTTACAGGGAGGATTTGGACGACATCGTCGGGATCCTGAACGTCAAGGATCTTTTACAGTTTGTCGGCAAACCGGTGCCCGACACGCCGCTTGAAAAATATATGCGCCGGGCGCACTTTGTGCCGGAGACCAAACGCTGCGGTGATCTGTTCGCCGAAATGACGGCGCAGAAGCTGCAGATGGTCATTGTCTCGGACGAATACGGCGGCACGGCCGGTATCGTCACGATCGAGGATCTGATCGAATCCATCGTCGGCAATATTCAGGACGAATATGATAATGAGGAGGAGGAGCTGACCAGGGTCGATGAAACTACCTTCCACATGGATGGCACCACGGATATCGAGGAGGTAGACGAAGCCCTGGACATCTCTCTGCCGGAGGGGGAATACGACACCATCGGCGGGCTGATCATGAACGAACTGGGCCGCATCCCGGGCGAGGATGAGCACCCCACCATCGAGATGTGCGGCTACCGCTTTACGGTGCAGTCGATTGACGAACGCCGGATTGAGGATGTTCTGGTCGAAAAACTGCCTGACCCCGCGGACAGCGGGGAGGAACAGAACGGGGAAGCCGGCCGCAGATCTGAAAAAGACTGATCTCTCTTTACCCGCATTTTTTCGCCGCCGTATCCAAACGGCCTTGAAAACCGCATACTTTGCAATGACGCAAATCCGGACTGTGGGAAACCACGGCCCGGATTTTTCAAATCCTTTCCCGATTTTCGGACAAAAACCTTTTTCTTCACCGGGATAGATTCGTTTCTCTGCCCTTCCCGCCACGGTCGTGCGAACCCGGCCGGGCGTGCATATATATAAATCTATGTCAAAAAGAGGTGTGTTCCATGCAATTTAAAGCAGAATTCAAAAAACTCCGGCCGAGAAACTTCCTGTTTCTTTTCTTCGCCGGAATCACCAACGCCATCGGCGTTACACTCTTCCTCGCCCCGGTACATTTATATGACAGCGGGCTTTCGGGCACCTCCATGCTGCTGTGGCAGCTAACGCCCGACTGGCTTTCCCTTTCGTTTTTCCTGATCGTCCTGAACACGCCCTTTTTCATATTCGGCACAAAGAAGCAGGGCGTCGCTTTCACCGTCTATTCGCTTTTTGCCATAGCCGTTTATTCGGCCGCTTCCTACCTTATCACCTACATCCTGCCGATCGACGTCAGCACGGCCTCTCCCTTTGCGGGAAACGATCTTGTGCTCTGCGCCATTTTCGGAGGGTTAATCTCGGGCATCGGCAGCGGTACCACCATCCGGTTCGGCGGCGCGATCGACGGTGTGGAGGTCATGGCCGTCATCTTTGCCCGGCGTCTGGGGATCACGGTTGGCACTTTTGTGATGATCTACAACGCGATTTTGTACATCGTGGTCGGCGTTATCCTGCAAAGCTGGATGCTGCCTCTCTATTCCATCGTGACCTACGCCGTCGGGATCAAGACGGTCGACTTCATCGTTGAGGGCCTTGACAAGGCCAAGTCGGCCATCATCATCACCGAACAAAAGCAGGTGGTCGCCGACGCCCTGTCGGAAGCCTTCGGCCGCGGCATCACCCTGATCGAAGCAGAGGGTCATCACTCCGAAACCGCCAAAACCATGATTTATTTTGTCATCAACCGATTCCAAATCTCCCGCATGAAGCGCCTGATTGCCGAGGCTGATCCGGCCGCCTTTGTCACTATCACCGACGTTTCCGATGTGCTGGGCAGCAGCCTGAAGGACGTCGCCTGATCCTGTTCAGAGCAAAGCGGCGGAGAGACTGCGCTTCGCCGCCGCACATAAAAACCGGGCACCCTGCTTTTTGCCGCAGGGCGCCCGGTTTTGCATATTTGTACAAATCTCTTTATTTGTGGAAACCGGAAAGCCCGGCCTCCTCAATCCAGTCGAACCGCTCCGTCCGCCCGTCGACCCGGTATTCGCAGGGGGCGGAGGTCTCCATCCAGTCAAGCGGCTCCATCGCCGTCTCCTGCCTCGAGGCGAGGGTAAACGCCTCCCGCAGATCCTGCTTCATCTCCTCCGTGATGTCCGACGGCTTCATAGAGCAGAAAAGCGGCGTGCCCGAAAGAGCCAGCAACCGCAGAAACTTCCGGTTCATCTTCCAGTCGATGTGCTTGGTGATGCCGACGCAGTCGGCGTCGATCGCAAAAAAGGCTCCGTGCTGCGGCAGGCGGAAGGCCAGCGTGTTGACCCCCATGACCAGCGTACGGCCCCAGTCGAATCCGCTGGTGTCGTCGCCGCTGCGGTGCATGTGCAAGATTCCGGCTGCCAGATGCCCGACCACATTGCAGCCGATCAGCACGGCGTCATTCGAATTCTCCCGAATGACACGATACATCCCGAGAATAGCCTCGGCGTTGGTTTTGCTCCGGTCGTGCCAAGCCCAGTTGTCGGGTATGTGCATGAGGTCGATCGGCTCCATAAAAAAGCGGCCGAGAGCGTCGATTGTGGCAAAATCAAACTTGATCAGCTCATATCCCCAAGAGGTCACGCGGCCGACATCCTCCGCAATCAGGTCGAGTACCTCCGGCTCGGTGATATCGAGAACACGGCGGTCCCGCTCGCAGCGCAGACGATCGGGCAGGAACATCTCATACGACTCGATCGGGCGGATCCAAATGCCCGGCCGGACACCGCGCCTTTTCATCTCAGCCGCCAGTCCCGGCATATCGGGAAACCGGATATTGCCGCAGTCGTACGGCCGGCCGGCCGCCCCGTGCGCGAGGGAAAGCGGCTGCCAGCAGTCGTCGATAACCATATAAGGGCGGTTCTCCAGCCCGACAGTCAGCTCGGCCAGCAGATCGGTGTCGCGCAGAATCTCTTCCTGAGAAGAATTGCCGTAAGCATAATACCAGTTGTTGCTGCCGTACACCGGCGCGTCGGGCAGCACCGGCTGTTCACACATGGCGCGGCAAAATCGCTTTGCAAAGGCAAAGGCGCTCTCCCCCGGACGGCTGACATCGCTGACGAGGGTCGCCGCCTCCAGCCGCTTGCCCGAGAGAATCACCCCCCGGCCGCCGCAGCGCACATCGACCCACAGGGTAATCCCCTGCCGGTCGGCGTTCCAGGAGACGAAGGCATTCGGCCCGGTTTTGACCCCGAAGCCGGCCGTTTCCTCCCCGTCGGAGGCGAGGAAGTACCAGGGTAGAATTCGGTGGGGAACAAAGCCCCGCCACTCCAGGTTGCCGTAGGCCCGCTCAAAGGCGTCTCCAAGAAATTTCGCGTCCTGTTTAAAACGGCCGTTCCAGCGCAGCTTGCAGTATTTGACCGGCGTCTGACCGGCGGTGAGAATCAGGCGGCCCCCGGAGACCTCCAGCGTGATGTCAGGGGCCGAAAAGCGGCCGCCGCTCTCCTCCGCCGAGAGGGTCCCCGCCTCGGTCAGAAACTGCACCAGGTCGGGCTGCGCCAAAATGTCAATATCAGTAATCATGTAAATCTTCCTTCCCTGCCTTTTTTCACAACTGCCATTATAGCGAACCGCGCACAGGAAATCTACCACCGGGGGAAAAGAAGTCAAAATCGTGCATTTTTTTGTCAATTTCCTGACAGGATCGTGCAAAAGCAAAGCCTCCACAGCCATCGAAAACCCTGCGTCGAACGCCGGGGCAATAAAAAACCATCACGGCAACGGGTATCACCCCGAAACGGGGACGTGGTATCACGACCGGAGCCATTTGCCGCCAATCCCGCCGCACAGGGAATATAAAACGCCCGCCATACCTGATAAAATCCGAATCCCGCTTTGTGGTGAAGGAGGGGGAAACACATATGCATCCTGACAATTTGAAAAATATCGAGCTGCAATACCTTCAAGACAGCAAAACAGGAAAATCCTATCATGTGAATTTTGCTCCAATATAGTATATACAGGGTACTTTTCCGTAGATTTCAAAACCTGGATTTGTCCCGACTGCTTCAAAAGACTGAAGGAGAAATGCGGCCGGGCGATGCAGGCCTATCCGCTTTGCGGGCAGGAGAAATATCTGGCGCAAACGGAGCTTATGTATGGTCCCGCAGTTCCACAAATTCTCCGACAAATGGGATCACGAGCACGGCGAGTTCTGCCGGGCCAAGTTTATGGAAGAGGATGACGAGGGCGTTCTCCATGCGGTCTACTGCACCCTCAACAAACAGAACCGGATCCGTCCCGAATGCTATGGAGATTTCAGGGAGCGGCTCGGCTGAACGCTGTGCAACCCCGGGGACGTTCCCGGGGAAGCGCCGCCGGTTCGCCTTTTATAAATCCTGAAAAACGGCTCCGGAGTCCATACGGATTCCGAAACCGTTCTGTCTTTTTCCAAAACTTTCTATCCCCGCAGCTCGACGGCGTGGGCGATGCCGGGAATGCTCTCCCCCTGCTGGCTGGAGGTGGTCGACATCAACGCCCCCGTCGCGCAGAACAGCACCCGCCGTAACTCTCCCTTTTGCATGCGGCCGAGGATGTCGCTGCACAGCACGCTGGCCGAGCAGCCGCAGCCCGAGCCGCCGGCGTGGACGTCCTGCTTCTCCCGGTCGAAGATCATCAGGCCGCAGTCGTTGTGCCTCGGTGCGATGTCCAGCCCGTCCCGGTTCAGCAGCTCGCAAAGCAGTTCCGACCCGACCTGGCCGAGATCGCCGGTCGCAATCAGATCATAGTCGGACGGCCTCGCCCTGCTTTGGCGAAGATGTGCGGCGATGGTCTCGGCCGCGGCGGGCGCCATAGCGGCCCCCATGTTGTTGGCATCCTTGACGCCAAGATCTACGATTTTTCCAATCGTGAAGCTGTGAACATACGGCCCGCCGTTCCCGCCGGCGCTCAGGATGACCGCGCCCGAGCCGGTGACCGTCCACTGGGCGGTCGGGGGGCGCTGGCCGCCGTACTCGAGCGGGAAGCGAAACTGCCGCTCGGCCGAGCAAAAGTGGGAGGAGGTGACCGCCGCCGCCCGCTTCGCCGCGCCGCTGTCGACGAACTGCGCCGCCATCGAAAGACTGAGCGCCATGGTCGAGCAGGCGCCGTACAGCCCGACCAGCGGGATCTCAAAATCCCGCAGGCCGAAGGAGCTGCTGATGCACTGGTTGAGCAGGTCTCCCGCAAAGACATAATCCATGTCGGCGTTTTTCAGCGCCGCCTTGTGGATGGCCGTCCGCAGAGCGGTTTTTTGCAATTCGCTCTCGGCCTTTTCCCACGATTCCTCACCCAGGGTGTTGTCCTCGTTCACCTCGTCGAAAAGGGGACCGAGCGGACCCTCCCCCTCCTTGCTTCCGACCACCGACGCATAGGCGATCACCATCGGCCGGTTTTTGAGTTCCACCGTTTTCATGCCCGCGCCCTCCCTTAAAACAGCGAGATGATCCAGAGGATCACCCCGTACAGAAAGGAGGCGAGGAACCCAAAGGTCAGCACCGGCCCGGCGATCGTAAAGATTTTCGCGCCGATGCCGGTGACGTGGCCCTCTGCCTTGAACTCGATTGCGGGGGAGACCACCGCGTTGGCAAAGCCGGTGATGGGCACCAGTGTGCCGGCCCCGGCGTGCTTGGCCAGCTTTTCATACAGACCCAGCCCGGTGAAGAGGGCCGAGAGGAATACCAGCGTGGCGGGGACTGCCATCTTGACCTGATCCTCCGACAGCGCCCACATGTTGTACAGGTCGGAGAGCGCCTGTCCCAGACAGCAGATCAGGCCCCCGACCACAAAGGCGATGAGAAGATCCTTTGCCTTGGGCGATGGGGGCGAGGCCTTTTTGACCATCGCGTCGTATTGTTTTTTACTGACTTTCATGGTTTGTTCCAACCGTCCCTTCTCTTTTTCCGAACAGCGGGCGCGCACGTCCAAAAACGGGCACAGGGATCAGAACCGCCTTTCGGTAGATACAAAGTACGGTATTATTTTGCATAAGGCGGGGGCGGATTATTCTTTGTATCATGATATATACGTGAAAACAGGCTTAAATGTATCTTATTATCGTAAACTGCGATATATGATACAAGACATGTTGGCGGAAAAAGTTGGTGTGGATAAAACGCATATTTCTAAATTTGAAAGAGCAACGGCTGGCGTATCGTTGGATACTATATTAGATATTGCTGAAGCCCTTGATGTTCCGGTCGATAAGTTCTTTGTGTTTCGCGATTAAACAAGCCGTCCGCTATTGTATCGTGCATACAGGCAAACCTGCTCCTCTTAACCTGTGTCAGGTTAAAAAAAACACAAAGGCCGCGGCTGCACACAAAGCCGCGGCCCTTTTTTCCTTAAAACTTGCTGTGGAAGGTCCGGTTGATCACATCCATCTGCTGCTCGCGCGTCAGGCGGACAAAGTTGACCGCGTACCCCGAGACCCGGATGGTAAGCTGAGGATACTTCTCGGGATGATCCATCGCGTCGAGCAGCACCTCCCGCCGCAGGACGTTGATGTTGATGTGATGGCCGCCCTCGGTGAAATAGCCGTCAAGCAGGCCGGTGAGATTTTCCTCCCGCTCGGGGAGGCTTTTGCCCAGCGCCTCCGGAATGATCGAGAAGGTGTAGGAAATCCCGTCCTCGCTGAAATCGTAGGGAAGTTTGGCCACCGACATCATGGAGGCAATACAGCCCCTTGTGTCTCGGCCGTGCATCGGGTTGGCGCCGGGGGCGAACGGCTCCCCGTGCTTGCGCCCGTCAGGGGTCGAACCGGTTTTTTTGCCGTAAACCACGTTGGAGGTGATGGTCAGAATCGACAGGGTCGGCCGCGCGCTGCGGTAGGTGGGACGACCCTTGATCTTGTTCATGAACATCCGCACGACCTCAACCGCGATGGCGTCGGCTGCGTCGTCGTTGTTGCCGAACTTGGGATATTCCCCCTCGACCTCGAAATCGACGGCCAGCCCGTTTTCGTCCCGCACCGGCTTGACCTTGGCGTACCGGATGGCTGCAAGAGAGTCGCAGACTACCGACAGCCCGGCGATACCGCAGGCCGAAGTGCGCAGGATCTCCGGGTCGTGCAGGGCCATTTGCAGCCGCTCGTAGCTGTACTTATCGTGCATATAGTGAATGACGTTCAGGGTGTTGATATACAGGCCGGAAAGCCAGTCGCAGACCTCCTCAAACTTGCGCCAGACCTCGGCATAGTCGAGGGCCGCACCCTTGCAGGGGGTCAGCTCCGGCCCGACCTGCACCCCGCTGATCTCATCCTTCCCGCCGTTGATGGCGTAGAGCAGCGCTTTGGCAAGGTTGGCTCTAGCCCCGAAAAACTGCATCTGCCGGCCGATCTTCATGGCCGAGACGCAACAGGCGATTCCGTAGTCGTCCCCGAACTTCTCCCGCATCAGCTCGTCACTCTCGTACTGCACGGCCGAGGTCTGGATGGAGGTTTTCGAACAGAAGCGCTTGAAATTCCCCGGCAGGCGGGGACTCCACAGCACGGTGAGATTCGGCTCGGGCGCGGGACCTAAGTTCGAGAGGGTGTGCAGAAACCGGAAACTGTTTTTGGTCACGAGCGGGCGGCCGTCCACCCCGATGCCGCCGATCGCCTCGGTCACCCAGGTGGGGTCGCCCGAGAACAGCTCATCATAGGCCGGCGTGCGCAGAAAGCGCACCAACCGCAGCTTCATGACGAAGTGGTCGACAATCTCCTGCACCTCAGACTCGGTCAGGGCGCCGCTTTGCAGGTCGGCCTCGGCGTAAATATCGAGGAAGGTCGAGATCCGCCCAATCGACATGGCGGCACCGTTCTGCTCCTTGACGGCGGCAAGGTAGGCGAAATAGAGCCACTGCACCGCCTCTTTAAAATTCCCGGCCGGGCGAGAGATATCGCAGCCGTAGAGCGCCGCCATCTCCTTCAGCTCGCCCAGGGCGCGGATCTGCTCGGACAGCTCCTCTCTGGTGCGGATGGCAGGGGAGTCCATGACCCGGAATTTGAGGTTGTTCTTATACTCGATCCGCTCGCTGATCAGGTAGTCGACGCCGTAAAGCGGCACCCGGCGGTAGTCCCCGATGATCCTCCCCCGGCCATAGGCGTCGGGCAGGCCGGTGATGATGCCCGATTTGCGGGCGGCCTTCATCTCGGGGGTATAGGCGTCGAACACCCCGTCGTTGTGGGTTTTGCGATAACGGAAAACGTTTTCGACAAACTCGTCCCTGGGATAGTCGTAGGCTTCGAGCGAGGTGTGCACCATGCGGATGCCGCCGAAAGGGATAATGGCCCGACGCAGCGGCGCGTCGGTCTGGAGGCCGACGATCTGCTCCAGCTCCTTGTCGATATAGCCGGCCGGATGAGCCGTAATGGTCGAGATCCGGTGGTTGTCGATGTCGAGCACGCCGCCAGCCTTTTTCTCCTCCTCCAAAAGGCCGGTCACCTCTTCCCACAAGGCGGCCGTACGCTCGGTCGGCGGGGCGAGGAAGCTGTCGTCCCCGGTATAGGGGGTGTAATTGAGGTTGATAAAATCCCGAACGTCGATGGTCCGGCTCCAGTTGCCTTTTTTAAATTCCATACCGCGTCTCCTCCGAAAAAATATTTCGTGGCCAGTCTTCCGCGTCGAAAAAAATTGCTTTGAAAGGAAAATGCGTCCCGACACGGCGTTGCCCTTATTTTTCCCCATGATTTTTAAAATTATCATGCTTTATCGCTCCAAGGCAAAAAATACCCGCCGCCGGGGATTTCGCTTATTCAACCCGGATTTGACGAATATTTTTCATAGCCAATTATTTAAACAAATAAAGCGTGCAAAGCTGAAAAAAATAATCATGTGGAAGCGCGCTTTTACAAAACGCGGCCATAATTTATTTTGAAAAGGAGGTTTTTTAGATGCATCACAACGGTATGAATTTTGTCAAAGGCATCGGCACGGGACTTGCCGCCGGGATGGTGGTCGCCGCGGTCGGCGGTTCTATGATGAAAAATAAAAAAAATCTGAAAAAGAGCGCCGGGAAAGCCGCCCGCGCCGTCAGCGACATTCTGGACGATGTGCAGTATATGCTGAAATAACGTTCGCAAAGGCTCCCCCAAACAGCGGGAAAACTCTGACCGTTTTTTTGGAAACATCCGTTTTGCAGAGAAACAAAGCAGCCCTGCGGAAAGGCCGCAGGGCTGTCGTTTCAAAATTGCATATTATCCGGGCAGCTTGTCAAACCGCCTCAATTCAAAGTTTTCTCTACCGCTTTCCGCCAGACGTTCACAACAACCGGCTTCTCTGCGTTTTTTCTCTCCCTGCATCCGGCGAATTCGGACGTATGCGGCGCCTTAGACGGCCGATTCAGGAAAACAGCACGCTGACGCCATGCCAAACCGGCGGAATCAGCAGCGCCGGCAGAAAATTTCCGGCCTTGATCCGCTTCCCAAAGGTCAGATTGACCCCGATGACAAAGACCAGCACCGATCCGACCAACGAGAAGTCAGACAACAGCCGATCGCTGATTAGCGGGGAAACCATGCGGGCGGCCAGGGTCAGCGTCCCCTGATACAGCCCGAGCGGAAGGGCGGCAAAGAGCACCCCGACCCCCAGCGTTCCGGCAAAGACCATCGAGATCACCCCATCCAGCAGCGCCTTGGTATAGAGCAGAGACGGATCGTTCAGTAATCCGTCATTTAGCGACCCGACCACAGCCATAGCGCCAATGCAGATCACCAGCGTATTGGTAACAAATCCTTCGGAGAAACGGCTGTCACCGAGTTTTCCGACTCTTTTTTTCAAAAAACCGCCAAGCTGATCCATCCGATCCTCAATGCGGATCCATTCCCCCAAAAGGCCGCCCAGCGTCAGAGAGCAAATCAAAAGCAGCGGACTGGCGGAAGAAATCCTCCCGTCCGCGCCAACCGAAAGCATTCCCGACAAGGCGCCGGCTGCCCCAATAAACAGTACGGCAAGGCCGTTGGCTTTCATCAGAATTTCAGAAAAACGGGGACGCAGTGCCGAGCGAACCAACAGCCCCAGCCCTCCCCCGGCCAGGACGGCCGCTACATTGACAATCGTTCCAATTCCGGTCATTCCTTTTCGCCCCTTTTTAAACAGCAAATCCGACGTCCGGCTGTGTCCTCCGCTTGAAGGTTGTCCCCTCAATCCTCGGCGACAACAGTGTGTTTTCAGGAAAACATAAACCGTTTGGCGCCCGATTTCTCAATTGCGAGATAGAGCGTCAACCCCAAAATATAGCAAACCACAAGCTCACCCAAACCTACCTCCAGCGCCGCAAGCGCAAAGGCCGGCAGAGAAAAGCCGGCGTCGGCAGTAAAGGCGATCTCGCCCCCGACGATCAGGGCGTTGAAAAGCACCGGCGGAAGCGGCGCCAGAATCGGCAGGCCGAAGGGCCTCACATTCCGCAGCAGCCGGGTAAACACGGCCGCAAGCAGGGTAGCCGCCGTCCCGCAGAGCAGGTCGAGCGGATAGGGGCTGGCCAGATTGCTGAGAAAGCAGCCGATCGTAAGGCCCGGAATGGCGGCCGGCGTGAAAACCGGCAGGATGGTCAGCGCCTCTGAAAAGCGGAACTGGATCGGTCCGTAGGCCAGGCCGACCGCCACGGCGACATAGGTGAGTGCGGCGTAGATCGCGGCGATCAGCGCGCCGCGCACAACCGCCTTGGTAGAATTTTTCATGCTGTGTTTCCTTCTTTCGTAGTTTTCTTTCGGGTCAGGATTTTGCGAACTGACCGTACCGCGCAAAAAAAGGCACCAAGCCTTTATGCCGTACCCGGTCATTATAAACCGGCCGGCTAAAAAAGTAAAGTTTAATATTTACCGCACCCGGAAAATATGATACAATGTGCATACTGCGAATCCATCCGGAGGATGCGGGGCGTCTCCCGCGGTCAGCCGCTTGAACGGTACGCCATTCACAATTTCAGAAAAGAGGCCTTTGTTATGATCGTAACCACCACACCATCGATCGAGGGACGTCAGATTGCCGAATACCGCGGCATTGTCTGCGGCGAGGTCATCGCCGGCGTCAATTTTGTCAAGGATTTTGTAGCCGGACTGTCCAACTTTTTCGGCGGCCGTTCCGGCAGCTATGAGGAAGAGCTGATCCAGGCCAGGGAGGCCGCTCTGGCCGAAATGGCACAGCGTGCCGCCGCTCTCGGGGCCGAGGCCATCCTCGGCGTGGACATTGATTATGAGGTGCTCGGCACAGACAATGGGATGCTGATGGTCACCGCCTCCGGCACGGCGGTCACCCTCCGGTAAGCATAAACGGTAAAGGGGAAAAGGCTTGTGCTCTTCAAACGAAAAAAGGAATTTCCCGGCGGGTTCGACGCGATGATCGTCGGCCTCGGCAATCCGGGAGAGAAATATGAATCCACCCGGCACAACGCCGGTTTTATGGCGGTCGAGGGTCTCGCCAGCCGGTACGGTTGCAGGCTCAAAAAGCTCAAATGTAAAATGCTCTACGGCGACTGCGTGATCGAGGGGCGGAAGGTTCTCCTCTGCGAACCGCAAACCTATATGAACAATTCGGGGGAGGCGGTGCGCGATCTTTCCGCCTTTTACAAGCTGCCGCCCGAGCGGGTCATCCTGCTGGTCGACGACATCTCTCTCGACGTCGGACGAATCCGCATCCGCCGCAAGGGCAGTGACGGCGGCCACAACGGGCTGAAGAGTATTTTTTACCTCTGCGGCTCCGATGCTTTTCCCCGCGTCAAAATCGGGGTAGGCGCCAAGCCCTCCCCCGACTATGATTTGGCCGACTGGGTGCTCTCCCGCTTCCGGCCGGAGGAAACCGAACCTCTGCGCGGCGCGCTGGAAACGGCCGGCAAAGCGGCCGCCCTTATCGCGCAGGGAGAGATCGACCGCGCCATGAATCTGTACAGCAAATAAAGTTCGAGGTGTAAAATGGAGTTTCCAATTTCCTGGATGAAAAACCTCCGGGATTACCGAACCGTGAAGGCCGCGATCGAAAACGGCCGGCTGCCGGCCGCCCTCAGCGGTCTTTCGCACATTCACAAGGCGCTGCTGATCGCCACGCTCGCCCGCGATACCGGCCGGAACGCCCTCGTCATCACGTCAGAGGAAGGGGAAGCCACCCGCCTGTCGGAGGATCTGGCGGCGCTGGGCATCCCGGCGCAGGTCTATCCCGAGCGGGATTTCACCTTCCGCAGCATCGCGACCCGGTCGCGCGAATATGAACAAAAACGTCTGTCCACCCTCTCCGGCATGCTGGAGGGGGATTACGGCGTTGTGCTCTGCTCGGCTGCGGCGGCGGCACAATATACCCTGCCGCCGCACGAGCTGTACACCCGCAGCTTCACCCTCCGTCCGGGGGATTCCCTCTCGGTGGAGGAGGCGGTCGACCGTCTTCTCCGGGCCGGCTACACCCGGGCCGAGCAGGTCGACGGCCCCGGGCAGTTCGCTCTGCGCGGAGGGATACTCGACCTCTTTCCGCCGCAGGCCGCCTTTCCCGTCCGGATGGAATTCTGGGGGGACGAGATCGACTCGATGGCCGAATTCGAGCCGGAAAGCCAGCGGCGGCGGGAGACGCTGACGGCCGTTCGCATCACCCCTGCAGCTGAGATCGTCTACGGCGGGTACGACGCGCTGGCCGACCGAATCGAGACGATTTTGCATACCTGCAAAAAGCTCCCGGACAAGGCGAAGGAGCGGCTGACTGCCGATATCGACGCGCTGCGAGCCGGCGTGGGGGTGGCCGACGACCGCTATCTCCGCTATGTTTACGACCAGCCGGCCACCATCTTCGATTACGCTGAGGACGCGCTGCTCTTTGTGAGCGAGACCTCCCGGGTCAGAGAGAAGATGCAGAACGCCCTCTGGCAGCAGGGGGAGGATATTACCGCCCTGCTGGCCGACGGTTGCCTGTGGGAGGGAAACACCGTGTTTTCCCTCGACCTTGGGGAGCTGTTTTCCCGATTTGAGCAGGGCGGGGCCCTGTTTATAGAGAATTTCCCCGGTGGCAGCTATGACCTCCCCATCCGCTGCACCGCCGGATTCAACCTGAAGCAGTTTTCCCTCTGGGGCGGCGCGCTGGAGATTTTGTGCGAAGATCTCTCGACCGGTGGAGCTCGTCAGGTCAGCGTCGTGCTGGCCGGCGGAGAGAAGGCGGCCGGACTCCTCGGCGAGGAGCTGCGGCGAAACGGTATTCCGGCCGTCTACACGGCCGAGGTTCCCTTCGGGGCCGAGGCGGGGGTCTATGTCTGTCCCGGCGGACTGTCGGCCGGCTTCGAGCTGCCCGAGCTGGGGTTCACCCTCTACTCCCAGGGACGGGGCGGAAGCAAGCTGGCGAAATTCCGCGGCAAGCGGAAAAAGAACGCCAAGGAAATCGGTTCGATCGAGGAGCTGAAAAACGGCGACTATGTCGTGCACGCCGCTCACGGCATCGGCGTATTCGAGGGGATCGAGCAGATCACAGCCGGCGGCATTACCAAAGACTACATCCGCATCCGCTACGCCGGCAAGGACGTGCTCTACGTCCCGGTCACTCAGCTCGATCTGGTCTCCAAATACATCGGCGCCCCGGCCGAGGAGGGGCACATCCGCCTCCACAAGCTGGGCGGCGAGCAGTGGCAGAAAACCAAGTCCCGGGTGAAGAAAGCGGTCAAGGTCATGGCCAAGGAGCTGATCGCCCTCTACGCCAAGCGGATGAACGAGCCGGGTCACGCCTTCTCTCCCGACACCGATATGCAAAACGACTTCGAGCGCCGCTTTGAATATGCCGAGACCGAGGATCAGCTCCGCTGCGCTGCCGAAATCAAACAGGATATGGAACGCCCGGTGCCGATGGACCGCCTGCTGTGCGGAGACGTCGGCTTCGGCAAGACCGAGGTAGCGCTGCGCGCCGCCTTCAAATGCATTGCCGACGGTAAGCAGTGCGCCATTTTGGTGCCGACCACCATTCTGGCCTGGCAGCATTATCAGACCGCCCTCCGCCGGATGGAAGGGCTGCCGGTCAGCGTCGACCTTCTCTCCCGCTTTCGATCGCCCGCCCAGCAGGAAAAAACCGTCAAGGCCGTCCGCCGGGGCAACGTCGATTTGCTGATCGGTACCCATCGCCTGATCTCCAAAGATGTCGCGTTCAAGGACCTCGGCCTGGTCATCGTGGATGAGGAGCAGCGGTTCGGCGTTGCGCAGAAAGAAAAGCTCAAGGAGCGGTATCCGCAGGTCGACGTGCTGACCCTCTCGGCCACGCCGATTCCCCGCACCCTCAACATGGCCATGTCAGGACTACGGGACATGTCCTCAATCGACGAGGCGCCCGGCGACCGTTTCCCGGTACAGACCTATGTACTGGAGCAGGAAAACGGCATCCTCCTCGACGCAATTCAGAAGGAGCTGCGCCGCGGCGGGCAGGTATATTACCTCCACAACCGGGTCGAGAGTATCGACGCCACGGCGGCCCGACTGAACATTCTGCTGCCCGACTGCCGGATCGGGGTCGCGCACGGCCAGATGAGCGAGGAGGAGCTTTCCCGCATCTGGGAGCGCCTGCTCGAACATGAGATTGATCTTCTGGTCTGCACGACCATTATCGAAACCGGCGTCGACGTACCCAACGCCAACACCCTGATTATCGAGGACGCCGACCGCATGGGTCTTGCCCAACTGCATCAGCTGCGCGGCCGGGTCGGACGCTCCTCCCGGCGCGCCTATGCCTATCTCTGCTACCGCAAGGGCAAGGCGTTGTCCGACGTCGCCACCAAGCGGCTGGAGGCGGTGCGGGAATACACCGAGTTCGGCTCAGGCTTCAAAATCGCCATGCGCGATCTGGAGATACGGGGCGCCGGCAACATTCTCGGCGGGGAGCAGCACGGCCAGATGGAGGCGGTCGGCTATGATATGTATTTAAAGCTTCTCTCCGACGCGGTGAATGAGGAGAAGGGGCTGCCCGCGGCGCCAGAAACCGAATGCACGATTGATCTGCGGATACCGGCGCACATTCCCGAAAAATATATCCCAACCCTCTCGCACCGACTGGGTATTTACCGCCGGATCGCCGATATCCGCACGGCCGAGGATGCCGACGACGTCGTTGACGAGCTGATCGACCGGTTCGGGGATCCGCCGCCGGCCGTCCTCGGCCTGATCGACGTGGCGCTGCTGCGCAACCGCGCGGCCGCCCACGGCATTACCGAGGTGGTCGAGAAAGAACGCAGCATGCTGCTCTATCTCTCCCGCCTGGACGAGTCGGCCGGGAAGGTCTGCGCCGCCTTAAAGGGTCGAGCCCTGCTGAACGCCGGGCAGAAGCCCTATCTCTCCATCCGCATCGCACCCGGCCGCAGCCCGCTCGACACGGTGAGCGAGGCGCTCGACGCCATGGACGAAGCGTAAACTCCCGCGCGCCGACCCGATCAGATTCCGATGCAAGCCGATCGGGTCGGCGATTTTTTCTACACAGGATAAAGCAGAACCGCTTCTCCGGCCAAAGGAAAACGCGCTTGTGTGAAAGGGAACGGGAGACGGGCAGCGGGGGATTTTTCTTTGAATTTTTTGCCCAAATTTGCTTGACAAGCCCCGGCGCTTGTGCTATAGTATATGAGCTGTTTGCTGGTGTAGCTCAGTTGGTAGAGCAGCTGATTTGTAATCAGCAGGTCGGGGGTTCAAGTCCGTCCACCAGCTCCAAAAAACAACCAATCCTTTTTTGGGTACAACTGAATATGGTGGAGTTCCCGAGTGGCCAAAGGGGGCAGACTGTAAATCTGTTGCGCTTCGCTTCGATGGTTCGAATCCATCCTCCACCACCAAAACAAAAACCCTGTCGGCTGTTTGTCCGTGCGGCTTAGGGATAATGTAAATCTCTAAAAAGAAGACGGCATAGTTTACAGCAATGTAGGCTATGCCGTCTTTTCTTGCGCTTCAACGGGGATTTCAACGGCCCCGATGAAATTCCAG
>JBMNVR010000014.1:0-65643 GCA_050946935.1 Candidatus Howiella sp. | reverse complement strand
TATCTTATTCATAGCGAATAGGTTACCTGCCTTTGCTGTTTTGTCTGTCAACTTAACTGTACAGCAGGTTTTTCCTATTCGCTACTCTTTTTTTGTTTTTTTGTAACACATCTATTGTAATCCTACAAAAAGCCAGAGAAAAATTGCAAAATTCTATTTATTTTTCAAGATCGAGGCAATATAATAAAAATGTATATCAAAACCGTCAGGGGGGCGCATGACAGCGGACCGCGGCAGAAGGCAAAACGCCTAACCCCCTGACAGCGGACAGGTTTTGGCCGCTGTGGTAAAAAGAAAACGGAGGCGGCCACAGCATTCTGCACCGCCGAACAGCAAATGTGTTTTTCACGCCCGGGCGGCGGCCGCGGCAAAGCCGGCCGGGATGCGGCCGGAAAGAAAGGACTGGTCTTACATTATGAAACAGAGGACGAAAACCGATCTTCTGATCGAGCAGGCGCACAAAATCCATATGATCGGTATCGGCGGCTCGGGCATGTGTCCGCTGGCCGAAATTCTGCACAGCAAAGGGTATGAAATCACCGGATCGGACAACAATGAGAGCGACCCGCTGAAGCGCGTCCGCGCGCTCGGCATTCCGGTCACCATGGGACACAAGGCCGAAAGCGTCAAGGGTGCCGATCTGGTCGTTTATTCAGCCGCCATTCACGACGACAACCCCGAACTGGTCGCCGCAAAGGCGCTCGGCATTCCGGCCATTGAGCGCTCTTTCCTCCTTGGCGCGGTGACCCGACGGTACGACGACGTGATCGGCGTCTGCGGCACCCACGGCAAGACGACCACCACCTCCATGATTACCCAGATTCTCGTCATGGCGGCGTATGATCCCACCGCCGTGATCGGCGGCCGGCTGCCGCTGACCGGCTCCAACGGACTGGCCGGGCACTCCTCCTACATGGTGTGCGAGGCCTGCGAGTATGTCGACACTTTTTTAAAGCTTTCACCCGATATCGCCGTCCTGCTCAACATTGACAATGACCATCTTGAATACTTCAAAACGATGGAGAATCTGACCCTCTCTTTCAAAAAATTCTGCGACATGGCACAAAAGCAGGTCATCGTCAACGGAGACGATGACCGCGCGATGGCTGCGACGGCCGACGCAGCCGGCCGTCGGATCACCTTCGGGATGGAAGAAACCAATTGCTACCACGCAAAAAACGTTGCGGCCGGACCGGTCGGTATGGAATTTGACGCCTTTGAGGACGGGACGTTTTTGATGCATGTCTCTTTGCAGATTCCCGGGCGGCACAACGTGTACAACGCTTTGGCCGCCATCGCGGCGGTACGCTATCTCGGCGTCGGCACGGACGAGATCGAAAATGCCCTCGCCTCTTTCCACGGGGCCGGACGCCGGTTCGAGCTGCTGGGCGAGTTCGACGGCATCCTGCTGGCCGACGACTACGCCCATCACCCGACCGAGATCAGGGCCACCCTCTCGGCCGCGCAGAATATGGGACGCGCCGGTCGGGTCATCGGGATTTTCCAGCCTTTTACTTTTTCCCGCACGGCCATGCTCAAGACGGATTTCATCGACGCACTCTCCCACGCCGACAAGGTTTTGCTGACCCCCATCATGGGTTCCCGGGAGCAAAATACCTACGGCATCCGGTCGGAAGATCTGGCGGCCGGCCTGTCCGACGCCCTGGTGCTGGAAACCTTCGACCAGGTGGCCGACTACATCGCGCGGGAGGCAAGGCCGGGCGATCTTGTCATCACGATGGGAGGCGGCGATATTTATAAAGCCGCATACAAAATCCGGGATTTGCTCTCCAAATCGCACGCCGGCTGAATTTGACATCGCAGACGGTCTATTGTATACTATACACATCGGACGGATATTGGTACTTCGCCATCCTGAACGGCCGGTATTTTTTGTGTGCGGGCGACGGCTGTATGATCTACGCCGACGCGGCGGAGTCCATACGGTCTGCTTTTATCCAAAAACACCCATACGCCTCCCCTTTCGCCGTGCGGGAGGGGGAACGGAAAGAAATTTCTGGCGGACGTGCCGGAGGCGGCTTTATTCTTCTCGCCTCTGCCGGCGGGGCGCTGATTCTGCACAGCTACAGGCAATCGACCCACCGGAAGAACACAAAAACATCCGATAGGATTTGTCCGATCGTGTGGACGCGAGGTATATTTCTATGATTCCAGCCACGGCTTTTTTGATTTTCCATAGCGGTATCGCGGCGGCAAACCCTTTAACCGGGGACGCCGGATTTCTGATGGCCGCCTTGCTCTTTGTCGCGGCGGCCGCCTCTTTGCTGATTCTGCGAAAAAGGCGTTAGATTCGCCCGGCCGTTTGAAAAACGGCGTCGCAGACGTTCCCCGCCGGGAGGCAAAATGCCAAAGTTTTTTAAGTTGGCGGTATGATTTGAAAAATTGAAGGTCAGGTGAACTGTTTTCTATGTCCTATTTGTTCGAAACCCACTATCACACCCCCGTCACCAGCCATTGCGGCTCGGTTCCGGCGGAAGAGGCAATTCCGAAATATATCGAACACGGCTATGCCGGCATCTGTGTGACCGATCACTACTACCGCGACTGGTTTTATGAGGAGGCGGTGGACTCCCTTTCCTGGGAGAAAAAAATCGACAAATGGCTGAAGGGCTACGACTCGGCCGTGAAGGCGGCTGAAGGGACAGGCTTTCGGATTATCCTCGGGATGGAGCTGCGGTTTACCGACAACCTCAACGACCACCTGGTCTACGGCATTGACCGAACTTTTCTTGTGGAACATCCGGAGCTGTACAACCTGACGCCGACCGTCTTCCGCCGGCTGGCGGACCAAAACGGCCTCTTTTTCGCACAAGCGCATCCTTTCCGGTCGATGTGCTCTCCCCGCGACCCGAAGGACCTTCACGGGGTAGAGGTATTCAACGGCAACGGCCGACACAACAGCCACAACGACACGGCAGAGGCCTTTGCCGAGACCAATCATCTCGTTCGCCTGTCCGGCTCCGACTTCCATGAGTGGGAGGATCTCTGCACCGGCGGGATTTATCTGGAAAGACTGCCGCAAGACTCGGCCGAGCTGGCACGGATGCTTTTAAATGGTGAAATCTCCGGGCTGAAAATCCCCGGACAAGAAAAGGAGTAAGCCCTATGCAGCCGATACTTTATCTGGTCGTCCCATGTTATAACGAAGAGGAAGTTCTGCCCGAAACGGTGCGTCGCCTGACCGAAAAGCTGGACGCCATGACACAGAACCTTACGATCTCTCTCCAAAGCCGCGTGATCTTTGTCGACGACGGCAGCAAGGATAAAACCTGGTCTCTGATCGAGGCATTTCACAAGGAGAACCCCTATGTCTGCGGGCTCAAGCTTTCCCGCAACCGGGGGCATCAGAACGCGCTGCTGGCCGGCCTGATGCATGCGAAGGATTTTGCCGACTGCGTGATCTCCCTCGACGCGGATTTGCAGGATGACATCGACGCCATCGACCGCTTCGTCGAAAAATACGCCGAAGGCTGCGACGTCGTCTACGGCGTGCGGAATAAGCGGGAAACCGACACGGCCTTCAAGCGCACGACAGCCAGGGGATTTTACGCCTTCATGAAAAAAATGGGGGTCGACGTCGTGTATGACCACGCCGACTACCGTTTGATGAGCCGCCGGGCGCTGGACGCGCTCGCCGAATATAAGGAGGTCAATCTCTTTCTCCGCGGGATGGTACCGCTAATCGGCTTCAAAAGCGACTACGTCTACTACGACCGGGCCGAGCGTTTCGCGGGCGAGTCAAAATATCCCCTTAAAAAAATGCTCAGTTTCGCGATTGACGGGATCACCTCTTTCAGCGTAAAGCCGCTGACCATCATCTCCAATTTGGGTATTTGCATATCCATACTCAGCGTGATCGGCCTGCTGTACGCCCTGATCTCCTACTTCACCCATAACGCGGTTGCCGGATGGACAGCCACTGTTTGCTCGATCTGGCTGCTCGGCGGTATTCAACTGCTGTGCATCGGCGTAGTCGGAGAGTACATCGGCAAAATCTATGCCGAGGTCAAGGGCCGACCGCGGTTTATCATTGATCGGTTTTTGAAAAAATAGACGCTGCTCCCCGACGGGGATGAAAAAAGATATTCGAAAGCATTATTCCGGATTCCACGGTATCCAATGCTACGCAACAGAACACAAAGCCGCCTTTCAGAGGACGCAGGTTTCGCGAACCCTGAAAGGCGGCTTTCTCTTTTAGGCCAACGCACGGTCATTGTCCCGTACGGATAGAATAAAAAGCAAACCGTTTCTATCCGCCCGATCGAACAGATGACCGTCCAAATTTTCCGGCCGTTATTTCCCCGCTTTTACATCGAGGTATTCCACCATTCGCAGCTTCTCATCAGCCACACGTACCTCAACCAGCGGACGCCCCTTGGGCGTTTCGCCCCCGCCTGAGAGGAGGTGCACCGCCACCTCTTTCCCCACCGGGATCAGCTTGAGGATGGCATTAAAGGCCGGCGCGGGAAAGCCCGCCCACACCGGACAGGCGATTATGACCCGATCGTATCCCGAAAGATCGGGCGCCCCTCCGGCAAGGGGGACGGCCGCCTGCCGCATGGCCTGCGTGCAGCCGGGGAAAAAAGCGGTGAAGATGTTGCGCTTTTTTGCCTCCTTCACCTCGAACACATCAGCACCCAGCCGCTTGGACAGATTGGCGGCATACATCCGGGTCGTGCCGCCGAAGGTATAAAAACCACCGCTGTTTTCATACGTCAGCCACCCTTTCGTCAATACAAGGTCGTCGCGACAAAGGCCTTGGGAGTCATGCCGGTCTCGGCCAGAAAGGCCTTGTAAAAATTCGAATAATTATTGAACCCGCTGGCAAAGCAAGCCTTGGTCGGCGGGACACCCTGTTGAATCAGGTGCTTGGCCAGAATGATCCGCTTGGAGAGGATATAGGCGTACAGCGTGCTGTTGGTGTACTTTTTAAACTCCCGGATCAGATGGTATTTGCTGATAAAAAACTGCTCACTCAGGCCGTCGAGGGATAAATCCTCAGTAATATGCTCGTTGATATAGACGATCACCTTGGGGATGGTGCCGTTCTTATGGATGAGGTCGGTGATGTTGTGACCCGACTTAATCTCCTGACAAATACGGATAAACAAAAGGGTGAGATAGGAGCGGCAAGCCAGGTTCCACGCGTCATCTTTGGTGCTGGCGAGACCGATGATATTATCGAAAAACCCCCGGAATTCCCGCAGACGATCCCCCTCAAAATGGATCAGGTAATTATTGGTGCCGGCGCAGGTCTCCAAAATCTCGATAAACGGGCAGTCGGTGTCCTGCAGAGAACGGAGGGTGTCCCGCCCGATCCAGAGGTAGCAGCGTTCATACACGGCGTTGGGGTCGGTATTGACCGGGCGATGCATACTGCCCGGCGGGATAATCAGCACGTCGCCCGGATGGAGGGTATACCCCGCGTTTTCAATATAATAGCTGACGCTGCCGGAGAGGAACATATAAATCTCATAAAAATCGTGGCTGTGGAAAGCCATGGTTTTGAAATAGGGAGAAAGCTGGTACTTAGCCTCAAACGACTGGGCGAGTATATCGGTCGAGAGTCCTTGCAAAGCGGATGCCGTTGGCATAAAGCATTCCTCCTTTTTTCCACAACAGGCCAAAAGTATTGTACAATTTAATTATAGTACAATACCTGTCTGAAAACAACCTAAACTTTTCAAATATTTCGGGATTTGAAAGAAGGGAGAGAAGAGAAGCAAGTTTACTCGGATCGGGTAAATTAAGCCTATTTATTACTCGATTTAAGTAATATTATCTCGTCCATTACTCGAAACAGGTAACTTCATTTTTCAAAATGAGTAATTTTGTTTTTATGGCAGCGAAAAATAATTAAAAAATTACGATATATGATATATTTTATGCAATAAGTGAAAAGGGAACAGACTGCCGGATTGCCATCCCGGCAGTCTGTTTTTTTATTTATGATTATCTGCAAATCGGAACAGATTTGTAAACCCGTCCGGGATTGCTTTTGGTACAGCTCGTATTCCTTGTCGGCTATGCTGCTGTCAATTTGTCTTTTGACAAATGCCCGTTCAAACTGACGCATATACCCCCTGCCGAAGCGGGACAGGCCTTCTGGTGTTAAATAGGAGCTAAAAAAATATAGAGATTTTTTGTAAAGAGCCCACGATTTGTTCATCGGGAAAAAGAAGGCAGCGGGGAACTGCCCTATGCTTTCAGCGAAGCCAGCAGCATCAAAGCTACCAACGAATAAGTTCCCGGCATTGGCGTGTAAGGTGTGCATCCCCGCGCTTCGGGGAATGCCATTGCGTTGAAGCAACGAAAACGGCAAACCACCCTGTGAACCTCCACAGGGTGGTTTTTGATGTACATTATTGTCCTTGGGAGCGGCTCTGGGTGGGGGAAACCCCGAACTTTTCCACATAGCGGCGGTAAAAGGAGGAATAATCGTGGAAACCGTTTTCCTGTGCGGCCATATGGACC
Organism: Candidatus Howiella sp.; assembly: GCA_050946935.1. Classification (GTDB taxonomy): domain Bacteria; phylum Bacillota; class Clostridia; order Oscillospirales; family Acutalibacteraceae; genus UQRS01. The sequence continues at coordinate 59,148 of JBMNVR010000014.1, read as the reverse complement.
CTGCTGCCGTTGAGAATCTGTATTCGTGCATGGACGAGCCGCTTTGTCAGGATAAAATTCCAGACACTGGTGCCGGTGACTTTTTTGAACTTCTGGTTCAGAGTGGATTTGCTGATAAAAAACTGTTTGGATAGCTGCTCCACGCTGATATCCTCGGCCAAATGCCCGTTGATATATGTTACGATGGTGTTGATGGGGTCATCTTCAGGGAGTTTGGCGTTTTTCCCCTCCTGGAAATAATAATGCTGCAAATCCCAAAAAATCGGCAACAAATAGGAAAACAGCACCATATGCAGCTGATGCGGTTCCTGATACAACCCGGAATCCAGCAGCCGCTGCAATTCCTGAAAACAGTTTCGGATCATATCCTGATTCAGCTGATCCGCCGGATAAAAGCTACCCACCCCCATGGGACGTCCATTCAAAATGGGGAGGAGCTCTTTGTGTGGGGTGACGTGATCAATCATTCGGTCAAAAAAATGGACGGTGATCCGCTCGTAGGGTTCCCCCGGGGAGATAAGCACCTGATGGCTTTCCCCCGGCTGCATCAGCAGCATACATCCCGGCTCCAGCAAATATCTGGTTCCCTCCACATAAAACTCCCCCCGGCCGGAAAGAAAGTAGTATAGCTCATGATGATCATGAACATGCATTTGAAACGCCGCCGTTTCCGGAACCGCATTGTACTGATGCTGGATAGTAATATTGTTGGGAATATAGGCAAACAGTCTGCCCATACCGTCACTGCCTTTCTCATGGATGGGAGGATCTGCCGGCAGGGTATTGTGCCCTGGCAGCGGACAGAAAGTACCCGGGAAAGCCGCCCGGAACTCTGTCCTTTTTCATTATAATATACTTTTGCACATTTAGCAATATAAATTCGCCGAATTGGCAATTGAAGTGTCATTTGATTTTATGTACAATAAAATTATCAGAAGCGGGAAGGGGGATTCTATCATTCATCCCCTGGCCAAAAATTTAATGAGAAAGAAGGATCTGTATGAAACAACTGACAAAGAGAACCATGGCATGGCTGTTGGCCGCTGTTTTGCTGTTTTCTGTCTTTGGCGTACCGGCTGCCTGGGCCACAGACGGGGCAACAGAAACCAACGTGGCGCTGAACAAAAACGCCATTGCCACCTTTGAACAGATCAACACCGGCTCAGATGCCTATAACGCCTATGCCACCAACGCGGTGGATGGCGATTTGAGCAGCCGGTGGTCCAGCTATGGGGGGCCTTCCCTGCCCCAGGCGCTGCAAATTGATTTGGGCACAACCTACCAAATCAGCCGCCTGGTAATTTACTGGTTCGGCAACGGCCGTACCTTTACCTTCGACGGCTACCTGACCGATGAACCGGTGGTGGTATCCCAAACCATCCAGTCCGGGTTCACCCCTGTTTTGGCAGGCAAAACAGGTAAGGGCAGCGGCGACGGCAGTGTGGGATCTTCCGGCTCCCAGGCCACCGAATATATCCTGGATGCGCCGGCCACCGGCCGATACCTGACCATTGTGACCACCAGTGTCACCTCAGGCGGCATCTCCGCCATTTGGGAATTGGAGGCCTACGGTATAGCCACCGGCGAGGAGCCAACCACAACCGTAACCGGCATCTCCGGCTTTACCGATCGGTATGTGCCGTTCGGCACGGCGTTTGACGATCTGGATCTGCCGGAGAAGGCATCTGTGACACTGAGCAACGGCGTCACTGTCCAATATCCACTGACATGGAGCTGTGAGAATTATAATCCGAATGTATCCGGGAGCTATGGGTTCCAAGGTGTTCCTGTAATAGAGGAGGAGACGAATGTGACGAATCCGGATGGTATTTCTGCATCCATGACGGTGATTGTTGCGGCGGAAGGAGAATACCTGTCCGGCAGACAAACCTACAACATCAACAGTGACTGGAAATTCAGGAAGGGAACTGTTTCTGGGGCCCAGGCCGTGGATTTTGACGACAGCCGGTGGGAAGACGTAACTCTCCCGCACACCTGGAACGCCCTGGACGGCCAGGACGGCGGAAACAACTATTACCGGGGAGAAAGCTGGTACCGGAAGGTGCTGCCCTGGGACGCCTCCTATACCGGCCGGCGAGTAGTCATTGAATTTCTGGGGATAGGCTCTCAGGCAGAGCTGTATGTCAACGGCGTGTCCGTGGGAACCCATAAGGGTGCCTTTACCGCCTTCCGGTTTGACATTACCGACGCATTGATTCCGGGCCAGGACAATGTGCTGGCGGTGAAAGCCAGTAATGCCAATGTGCCGGAGATAGCCCCGGTGAGTATCGGCCCGTGGTATGATTTTACCCTGTTCGGCGGCATATACCGGGATGTATCTCTGCTGGTCACCGATCCCGTCCATGCAGACACCCTGGATTACGGTTCTTCGGGGCTGAAACTGACCACCTCCAATGTGTCGAAGACATCTGCGGATCTGAACATTGCCTCCACCATTGTCAACGATTCGGCAGAAGACAAAGAGGTAACCGTCCGTGCGGTGCTGAAGGATCCTGATTCCTTTCAGGAGGTTCCGGGCATAGAACCCCTGTTTGATGTAGAGACCATGTATGGCGGCGATTTCCGCATGGAAGTGGAGCAAACCGTCACTATCCCGGCCGGAAGCAGCGTGGTCTTTTCCAAGGATTTGACGGTAGAAAATCCCCGGCTGTGGAACGGCATGCAGGATCCCTACCGCTACCAGGTGAATTTGACCGTCACCGACGGCGATCAAACCCTGGACACCGTGACCCAGTATGTGGGGTTCCGGTATTTCCAGGTGGATTATGACCAGGGCTTTTTCCTCAACGGTGCAGCTTACCCCTTGCGGGGTGTCAGCCGCCACCAGGATCGGGAAGATATGGGTACCGCTCTGACCCAGCAGGAACATAACGAGGATTTTGCTCTGATTTACGAAATGGGCGCCAACGCCGTTCGTTTGGCCCATTATCCCCAGGCGCCCTACTTCTATGAGCTGTGTGATAAATACGGCATTGTGGTTTGGGCAGAAATTCCCTTTGTGAATAACATTGGCGGTTCCGGCACCTACGAAAACCCCGACGCCAACCGGAAGGCCTTTTTTGATGTGACCAGGCAGCAGCTGATCGAACTGATCCGCCAGCAGTACAACCGCCCCTCTATTTGTTTCTGGGGTCTGCAGAATGAGGTGTTGGCTTATGATGAGTGTATGCCCCAATTCATAGCGGAGCTGAATGATCTGGCCCATCAGGAGGATCCCACCGGCCGTCTGACTACCCAGGCCACCGATAAAGCCAACGCAGCAGCTTGGGAAACGGATCTCCTGGCCTGGAACACCTATCCCGGCTGGTACTTCGGTACCAAGGACGACCTGGGCAGCGATATGGACGCCAAACATGCGGCAGATTCTCGTCCCATTGCCATTTCGGAATACGGGGCCGGGGCCAATGTTCAGCAGCATGTGGACGTAGCCACCGATGCAGATAAGAGCATCGGCGCCTTCCAGCCGGAGGAATATCAAAGCCTGGCGCACGAAGCGTTTATTCAGCAAATCAACGAACGCCCCTATCTGTGGGCCACCTTCGTCTGGAATATGTTTGATTTCAGCTCTGATTGGCGTTCTGAGGCTTCCATGACCGGTATCAATACCAAGGGTCTGGTTTCCCGCGACCGCACAGTGAAAAAGGACGCCTTTTATCTTTATAAAGCCAATTGGTCGGTTTCCCCTGTGGCTTATATTACCAGCCGCCGCAACGACGTGCGGGCAAACGCCCTGAACCAAATCAAGGTTTACTCCAACTGTGACAGTGTGGAGCTGCAGGTAAACGGAATGGTCATCGGTACCCTGACGCAGGATCAGCTGCAGCAGGACACGGTGTTTATATGGGACGATGTGAAGCTGTCCCTGGACGAGAACATCGTAGAAATCCGCGCTTTCCGGGACGGAGAAGTCTATACGGATTCCGTGGTTTGGAAAAAAATCCCCGGCACCAGTACGGATATTCAATCGGATGTTCTGAACATTGACAATGACAGAAAGATCATCGCCCTGCAGGAGTCCTGCCTTGCCGAAAACGTCGCAACGGTGATTACATCTGCTGCCAATGCGTCGATTCAGGTAGTACGCGCCGACGGAGAAACCCCGGTTACCTCCGGGCAGATCCTCCCCGGGATGCAGCTTTTTGTCACCTCGGAGGATGGCCAGAATACTTGTCTCTACACCTTTTTACCGCCTGAAATAGCGGCAGGAAAGCCTGTCACAGCCAGCAGTTATCAGGACAAGGAGGACGGCACTTATCCCGCCGCCCTGGCCAATGACGGAAATACTTCTACCCGTTGGGCCGCCGGCTTCGTCGGAAGCGTCACCAGCTATCCCCAATGGATCTGTATCGACTTGGGAACCACCTGTACTCTTAGTCGGGTGGATGTTTCCTGGTTCACCGGAAGCAGTAAAAAGCGGGTTTATTACTACACCGTTTCGGTAAGCGACACACCGGATGGGCCGTTTACCCAGGTGATTGACCATACGGAGAATGACCAGTCCGGTCAGGTTTGCGACACCCTGTCGGAGGAGGTTTCCGGCCGTTATGTTCGGATTGATGTAACCGGCAATAGCGACTATCCGTCCAATCAAACCACAGCAGCCTCTATTTATGAGGTCTACGTTTACGGAAACAATCCGGCGCTTGCACAACTGCAGGAGGCCAAGACCGCAGCAGCCGCTGCCATTGCGGCGCTGTCTCCCTCCAACCAATTGACCGAACAGGAAATTCTGGCAGCAGTTCAGGGAGCCGTAGCTCCGCAGGAAGCCCTGGTTCAGTGGGCGGAAAGCTACCAGTTGGAAGAAGCCACCACGGAAAAAGAGGGATCCATCACCGGCGTTCTGGAACTGACAATCGGACTGGACCGTGTACAGCTTCCCGTGTCCCTGTCCATTCCCATGCTGAAAGGGGGCGATCTGGACGGAGACGGGGCGGTGACGGTCTCTGACGTGGTGGCGCTGCGGCAGGCCATTGTGCTGGGTCGAACGACGGAGGAACAGCAGGCGGCCGGAGATTTGAACAATGACGGTGTCTTAAGCGTTACCGATGTGGTGTTGCTGCGGCAGGCCATTGTGAATCAAAAGTAATCTACGAAGCAGCCATCCAAAAAGCTACTCATACGGTAGTAAACCATAAAAACAGCCGCCTAAAAAAGCAAAACCACTCTCAGAAAAACGCACCCCCTCTAAGGTGCGCGTACCACAGTGACTAAACCGTAACATTAGTTTGTGCGGCACCTTCGAGTGGCAAAAAACAGAAAAGACCAGTCATGATCAAACAACAGCTTGGCGTGACTGGTCTTTTTTAATATTAAAAACAGGTCAAAAGTGAAATCAGTAAAAGCGTTAGCTGCGGAAAGTGATTGGTTTTCTATAACGATGGAAACACTGTTTGCAATATAATACGGTTGCCGCACCCCTAACATTTTAGGCGAGTTTTTCGGCACTCCGGAATTTGACGCTTTAAAGCAGAAGCAAAATGAAGGGGAAGTTCTCAAAAACTTCCCCTTCATTTTGCTTGAATAGCAATCTAACCCGAGGGATATGGGTTAGATGAAAACAACAGATTTTATTTATGCCTGTGCTGACGCCCAAACACCCAACCAACAAGGGGAGCACCCCCTCGGTCGCTCCAGAGGTAGGGGGGGGCTAAAGGGAGGGATCAAAATTTTAATACTTAGCAGAGTGTTTGAACATAAGTGTTCAGACACTCTGCTAACGCACGACAGGCCTTTGCGGCTATTCTGATATAAGCGTTTGCGATTCCCCTTAGCGGTTCTTTCTCCCATTCCTGTCCAGACAGAAATGGGGCGTCCCACGGTATCAGCGGAAAGGCTTCTACTTTACTGTGCGTTAAGCTTTGATCTGCCTTTCCTATGTGTTTGCCCTGCGGCCAAGCAAGGGTTTAAAGACAAATCGCAAGACACCGTCCCACTACTCCAGCAACGTCTTCAGCCGTTCCATCGCCTCAGCCGTGTTCTCCCGGTTGCCGAAGGCGGTTAAGCGGAAGAATCCCTCGCCGTTTTTGCCGAAGCCCTCGCCCGGGGTACCGACCACGCCCGCCTTCTCCAGCAGCAGGTCGAAGAAATCCCAGGAGAGCATCCCGTTCGGGCACTTGAACCAGATATAGGGCGAGTTCACGCCCCCCGTATACCAGAGACCCAGCTCGTCCATGGCCGCTGTGATGATCTTCGCGTTCTCGCGGTAATAATCAATATTCTCCTTAACCTGGCGCTGCCCTTCGGGAGAAAATACCTCAGCCGCACCCTTCTGCACAATGTAGGCAACCCCGTTGAACTTGGTCGTTTGGCGGCGCAGCCATAGTTTATTGAGGCTGGCACCCCCCCGCTCGAGGGCGGCGGGCACAACGGTATAACCGCAGCGGGTGCCGGTGAAGCCGGCCGTCTTGGAAAAGGAGCAGAACTCAATGGCGCAGGTCTTGGCTCCCGGAATCTCATAAATACTGCGCGGAAGGGCAGGGTCACAGACAAACGCTTCATACGCCGCGTCGAAGAGGATGACCGCCCCGCGGGCATTGGCGTAATCGACCCACGCCTTTAGCTGCTCCCGGTTATAGACCGCGCCGGTCGGATTGTTGGGCGAGCAGAGGTAGATCAGATCCGCTTCGATCGAGGGGTCGGGCAGGGGGAGAAAACCATTCTCCTTGTTCGCGTCCATGTACACGATCCTGCGGCCATCCATAATGTTGGTGTCGACATAGACCGGGTAAACCGGGTCGGGGATGAGGCAAACATTGTCCTTAGAGAACAGGTCGAGGATATTGCCGAGATCGCTTTTGGCACCGTCGCTGACAAAAATCTCCTCCGGCTCGAGCGCCACCTGCTTTTCAGCGTAATAGACCCGCAGCGCATCCTTGAGAAAATCGTATCCCTGTTCGGGGCCGTAGCCGTGAAACCGCTCGGCCGTGCCCTGATCGGCCACCGCGGCCGACAAAGCCTCCTCCACCGCGGGACAGAGGGGCCGGGTCACATCTCCGATCCCCATTTTGATGATTCTCTGCTCCGGGTGCGCCGCAGTGTGAGCTGCCACCCGCTTGTTGATCCCGGCGAAGAGATAGCTCTCCTTCAGATTCAGATAATTCGTATTGATTTTCAGCATCCGCAAATCCTCCTTACTACTTACGCACAAAGCGAAAACAACAATTTACAGCAGCTCGCCGTCGAACACAAAGCTGGCACTGCCGGTCATAAAGACGGTGCCGTCCTCCATATACTTGATGACCAGGTTGCCGCCGAGAAGCTGCACCGTGATCTCCTCATTCCGGGGGCAGAAGCCGTTTTCGACCGCGGCCACCACCGTCGCGCAGGCGCCGGTGCCACAGGCCATCGTTTCTCCTGTACCGCGCTCCCACACCCGCATCTCGAGGGTGTGGTCGTCGATGACCCGGACAAACTCGGTGTTGATCCGGTCGGGGAACAGCTTGTTTTTCTCAAACAGCGGACCGATCGCCGCGAGGTCGAGGCCGGATACCTCCTCACAGAAAGTGACGCAGTGGGGGTTGCCCATCGACACGCAGGTAATGTTCCAATCCCGACCGGCCACCGTCAGGCTGCCGCCGATCAGGCGGTCGCTCTCGGACAAAACGGGAATCCGGTCGCATTGCAGCTCGGCCTTGCCCATATCAACCGTCACGCTTTCAACCGCGCCGTCAACCACCTTGAGATTCAGAATCTTGATGCCGCTCAGCGTCTCCAGCGTGATGGTGGTCTTGTCGGTCAGGCCACGGTCATAGACGTATTTGCCCACGCACCGGCTGGCGTTGCCGCACATTTTCCCCTCACTGCCGTCGGCGTTGAACATCCGCATACGGAAATCGGCTACCTCCGACGGCATAATCAGGACGATGCCGTCCCCGCCGACCCCAAAGTGCCGGTCGGAGAGGGTTAGCGCAAGCTGGTTGGGATTGCCGATCCCCTCCTCCAGGCAGTTGAAGTAGATATAGTCGTTACCGATGCCATGCATCTTAGTGAACTTCATCGCCCGGCCGCCCTTGACGATCGAGGGCAGGGGCCGTCCACTGCGGAAATCGCGGTGCTCGGCCGCCCCCTTCTTATTCAGGTCGGCAATATTGACCATGACCAGCTCATGGGTGTCGCGGTAGTTTTCCAAGCTGTCGCAGAGCGCCTTGGCCGTGTCGATCGAGGTGAGGCAGGGTACCCGGCACTCAATCGCCTTGCGGCGGATCTTGACGCTGTCAGCCTCCGGCGCACGGTTGCCCGAGGAAGTCGATACAACATAATCGATGCCCGACTCAATCAGCTCAAGGATAGTGCCGCCCTGATAAATCTTTCCGACATAGTGGGCATCCAGCCCGTGATCGGCCAAAAAGGCGCGGGTACCGCCGGTGGCGTACAGTTCAAAGCCCATAGCGGAAAAACGCTTGGCAATGGGAAGCATCTCCTCCTTATCGCGATCGCGCACGGTAAAGAGAATCTTGCCCGCGTGCTTCATCTTGAAGCCGGCGGCAGTCAGCCCCTTTTGCATGGCGTCCTCAAAGGTGCGGGCAATGCCGAGCACCTCGCCGGTCGACTTCATCTCCGGCCCGAGGTGGACGTCGATGTTGTGCAGCTTCTCAAAAGAGAATACCGGGACCTTCACGGCGATATAGCCGTTGTGGGGATAAAGGCCGGTGCCATAACCCAGATTTTTCAGCTTCTCCCCCAGCATGCAGCGGGTGGCGAGCCGGACCGACGGGATACCGGTCACCTTGCTGATATACGGCACGGTGCGGGAGGAGCGGGGATTCACCTCGATCACATAGACAGTTCCATTTTGCAGCACATACTGGATATTGATCATACCGACCGCGCCAAGCTCCTTTGCCAGACGCTTGGTGTAGTCGATGATGACCTCCTTATCATGGTCGCAGACATTCTGACAGGGATAGACCGAGATCGAGTCGCCCGAATGGACACCGGCACGTTCGATATGCTCCATAATACCGGGGATCAGGATATCCTCGCCATCACAGATGGCGTCGACCTCGATCTCCTTCCCCATGATGTATTTGTCGACGAGCACCGGGTTTTCGATGCCGGTTCTCGTGATAATCTCCATATACTGGATGACCTCTTCGGCGTTATAGGCGATAATCATGTTCTGACCGCCCAGCACATAGGAGGGACGCAGCAGAACCGGATAGCCGATTTTTTCTGCCGCCTCGACCGCCTGGGCAGTTGTAAAGACCGACGAGCCGAGCGGGCGGGGAATGCCGCAGCGCTCCAGCATGGCATCGAACAGCTCCCGATCCTCGGCCGCGTCGATCATCTCAAACGAGGTGCCGAGGATTTTAACCCCCTTCTCGGTAAAATGCTTGGCCAGCTTGATGGCCGTCTGCCCGCCGAACTGCACGATCACGCCGTCTGGCTTTTCAGCCTCCAACACGTTGTCGATGTCGTCGGGGGTCAACGGGTCGAAATACAGCCGGTCGGAGGTATCGAAATCGGTCGAAACCGTTTCGGGATTGTTGTTGGCAATGATGGCTTCGTACCCTGCCTCCTTCAAAGCCCAGACCGAGTGAACGGTGCAATAGTCGAATTCGATCCCCTGCCCGATGCGGATCGGGCCGGAGCCGATGACCAGCACCTTCTTTTTCTCCGAACGGACGGCCTCGCTCTCCTCATCATAGCTCGAGTAATAGTAGGGGGTAAACGCCTCAAACTCGGCCGCACAGGTGTCGACCGTCTTGTAAGCGGCAAATCGGCGGTTTTCTATTCTTTCCCCCGAGAGGCGCTCGATCGCCGTATAGGTATAACCCATGTCGAGGGCCTTTTTCACCGTTTCGGCATCCAGGTTGCCCTTGGCAAGGCGATACTCCATCTCCAGCAGATGCATCAGCTTGTAGAGGAAGAAGCGGTCGATTTTGGTAATCTCAAAAATCTCGTCCACCGTGACGCCCCGCTTGAAGGCTTGATAAATCAAGAACAGCCGATCGTCGTCACACTGGGCGATCTGGGCAAGGAGGGCGGCCCTGCTGAGCGAGGAATAGATTTGCAGGTTCATGGTATCGGTCTTTTTTTCGATCGAACGGACAGCCTTCATCAGGGCCGCCTCGAAAGAGGTGCCAATTGACATGATTTCACCGGTCGCCTGCATCTGGGTGCCCAGCGTTTTTTTTGCATAGACAAACTTGTCAAAGGGAAAGCGCGGGAACTTGACCACGCAGTAGTCGAGCGCCGGCTCAAAGCAGGCGACCGTCTTTTTGGTGACGGCGTTCTGAATCTCATCCAGCGTATAGCCCACCGCGATTTTGGCCGCAACCTTGGCGATCGGGTAGCCGGTCGCCTTGCTGGCCAGCGCCGACGAACGGGAGACGCGGGGGTTCACCTCAATCACGGCGTACTCAAAGCTGTCGGGATGGAGCGCGAGCTGCACGTTGCAGCCTCCCTCGATTCCCAGTGCCGAAACAATGTTGAGAGAAGCCGAGCGCAGCATCTGAAATTCCTTATCGGCCAAGGTCTGACAGGGAGCAACAACAACCGAGTCACCGGTATGCACCCCGACAGGATCGACATTTTCCATTCCACAAACGATGATCTTATTGTCGAGATGGTCGCGCATGACCTCAAACTCAATCTCCTTCCAGCCGGAGATGCATTTCTCAATCAGCGTCTGTCCCACGCGCGAGAGCTTGATGGCAGTGTCGCAGGTCTCCCGCAGCTCATCCTCGCCATAAACAATGCCGCCGCCGCTGCCGCCCAGGGTATAGGCCGGGCGGACGACAACCGGATAGCCGACCTCGTTCGCAAAGGCGACGGCGGCCTCCGTCTCGGTCACAACGGTCGAGGGGATCAGCGGCTGGTTAATGCTCTCCATCGTTTCCTTAAACGCGCCGCGATCCTCGGCCTTCTTGATCGTCTCCGGCCGGGCGCCGAGAAGTTTCACATTATATTTATCGAACACGCCGGCCTCATACAGTTCCATCGCAATGTTCAGCCCGGTCTGCCCGCCCAGCGTCGGCAGAACGCTGTCGGGGTTTTCGAGGGCGATGATCTTCTCCACCACCTCGACTGTGATCGGCTCTATGTAAATCTTGTCGGCGATGTGGTTGTCGGTCATGATGGTCGCCGGGTTGGAGTTAATCAGCACAACCTCGATCCCGTCCTCCTTCAGCGCGAGGCAGGCCTGCGTACCCGAATAGTCGAACTCGGCCGCCTGACCGATCACGATCGGGCCGGAGCCGATGACGAGGGTCTTTTTAATCTCTGGATTCTTTGGCATATCCATATCCTTCCTTTCAGCAAATCTGCGGTGCACGCCGCCTGAGACAGGAGACACGCCGGGATCCGCACGATGCATTCCGCGTTTTTTAAGCTTGTCAAAACGGCCAAGGGGAAAGACCCCTTCTGCCGATTTTATTTCTCCATCCGGGCGATAAAGCGGTCAAACAGCGCGTCGGTGTCATGGGGACCCGGCCCCGCCTCAGGATGGAACTGGACGCTGAAGGCGTTGATTTTGCTGTAGGCGATACCCTCCACCGTGCCGTCGTTCATATTGATGTGGCTGACCGTGGCGTCCAGCCCCTCGACCGAATCGGCGAGGATGGCATACCCGTGGTTCTGGCTGGTCATGCAGGTTTTTCCGGTCGCAAGATCCTTGACCGGATGATTCCCCCCTCTGTGTCCGAAGGCCAGACGGCCGCTCTTTGCCCCCTGAGAAAGGGCAAGCAACTGATGGCCAAGGCAGATACCAAAGATCGGGATGCCCGAAGCGGCCAGGGTTTTCAGCTCGGCAATAATCTGCACATTATCGGCCGGATCACCCGGCCCGTTGGAAAGCATAACGCCGTCGAAGCCCATGGCGAGCGCCTCCTTCGCCGGGGTAGAGGCCGGCAGGACGGTCACTTTGCACCCACGGGAGGTCAGGTTTTCCAAAATACTTTTCTTAAATCCGAAATCGTAAAGGCCCACATTATAAATAGAACGCGACCCGCTTTCGACCACATAGGGTCTCTCGCAGGTTACGCGCTCCACCGCGCCGCTTACCCGGTACTCTGCAATTTCCCGCAGCAGCGCGTCCTTATCCAGTTCGCCGGTCACAATGGCGCCGTTCATCACACCGTGGGTCCGTACCTTCCGGGTGATGCGGCGGGTATCCACGCCGCAGATACCGATGATGTCATGCTCCTTCAAATAGGCGTCAAGCCCCCCCTCGCACCGGAAATTGGAGGGATGCGGACACCATTCGCGAACGACAAAGCCCCGGACAAAGGAATCCTTCGCCTCGTTATCCGACGGATTCACGCCATAGTTACCCATCAGCGGATAGGTCATGGTCACGATCTGCCCGCAATAGGACGGATCGGTTAAAATCTCCTGATACCCGGTCATCGAGGTGTTGAAAACCACCTCACCGATGCTTCTGCCGGTGGCGCCGAACGCCTCCCCCTCCAGCACGTCGCCGTCAGCAAACACCAAATATGCCTTCATAAGCCTGCCCCTTTCAAAAGATCCCTCGGGTTTTGCGGCAATGCCGGCCGCAAAATTCGGAAAATCAACCCTCCCGATGTGTTTAAAAGGCTTCAATATGCAACAGTGCATACCGCTCCTTTTTACAATCTGCTTTTCTTTTTAGAATATAATATAGCCCCGTGGTTTGTCAAGCAAAATCGAGCGCCCGTCTCATAAAAAAACCATCCGTGTCCAGATCTTTTTTTGTATACATTTTCCGTTTCCTTTTGCACCCCGCAAAAACCGTTGCTTTCCCGCGCGGATCGACCGATTTGCACAAAGACGGACGCCCCTGTGACAAAGATGCAAAAAGAGCCGCCGTTTCACCCGGATCAGCCAGCTTTTTGTGCTTTGGCAGGTGAAATGGAATGGTTTTGTGTAAAACGCCTATAACATTCCGGTAAAAAATATGTTATTATATAAGTAAGAAAAGGAAATCCTCGGCAAAATGGCAGGGGACTGATCTTTGGTGAAGATGTCATAATTATAGTTTTCATCACCGCTATTCCCGCATCCGGCGTCCTGTAACGCCGCTATTGCTCCTTGTTTCACCACCATGCCCCCATTGACAAACACCGCCGGCAAAACGCACATGCAAACGGATAGGTTCCACACATGCCGGATCCACACAGTTGCATACTTACAGAAAGTGGGTAATTCCAAATGTTCCAGGTAAACGACACCATTTTATATGGGGCGCACGGCGTCTGTAAAATCACGGGAGAGACGACCAAAACCATCGGGTCCGACCGGATGGAATACCTTGTCCTCTCCCCCATATACAGCGAACACTCAACCATCTATGTGCCAAAGAATAACCAGACGCTTTTGTCCCGGATGCATCCGCTTCTTTCCAAGGCGGAGATTGAAAAGATCCTCTCTGCTGTTTCCGCGGACAAAACGCCCTGGAGCGACGCCTCCGTCCCGAATCAGGAAGACTACCGGGAGCTTCTCTCTTCCGGAGATCGAAAGGCGCTGCTTTGCACCGTCAAACGCATCTCGGCTCATCGCAAAGAACTGCAAAGCCGAGGGAAAAAGCTGCACATCGCCGATGAACGTTTTTTGAAAGAAGCACAGAAAATGATCTCTGATGAATTTGCTTTCTGCCTCGGCATTGCGCCGGAGGATGTCGCGTCCTTTATCCGGCGGGAGCTGGAACGTCTGGCCTGCTCATAATCTTCTCCCCCCGGCGTATAACACGGGTGGATTTCGCCGCCTTGTCCGGGGAGGGGGAGGACGCCGCAGCCAGTATGAAAAACGCAAAGGAAAGCCCGCCTGAATAAAATCAGGCGGGCTTTGATTTATTTTACAAATTTCAGTTTCCGACTCAATTTCCTCTTGTCGGTAAGAAAAATGCAACCGTTAAAATTTTAGGTGAACTTTGGACTCCCCTCCAGTTCTGCAGAATCGCGTTAATTTCGGCAAGATACCGATGCAAGACTGCTTTTTATCGTTGCGTAAAAGCAATAACGCTCTTTAAAACCACTATTTACAGCCACTTTTGGCTTTTGATCCTGGCAAAAACCTTTCTTCCAGAATCCGGACAGAAATCAGTACATGGGTTTATTCCTCATACTCTCAAGATTTAAATGTCTTCACATTCGCCCGCCGATTCACGTCGGCCCGGCGTCGTTCATTCAGTAAATCGGAACCCTGCCTTTCATACTTTACTCTATCTTTCACTGGCGAGGTTTGTTACTTCACCGGACTCAGTCCTTTATATAAAAATCAGATTCTTGATCTTCCGGCTCGCTCGCGCGTTCCGGGAAACTGCTTAGTACACTGGACTCACCCTTTCGGCTTATTCTTTCGGCCGAATCAGACGGCCGATACAGAAAATACATGTAAGTTTTGTTTTCTCACTTACCACTGGAATCAGCCCTCCTTTACACTTTCTGCTTTTTCTTTGGATCTTTTCTTTTTGCATCTTTATTATAACAGTTATATGGCAAATGTCAATAGTTTTTTTGCTAAAAAATATTATTTATTTATACACAAAGTATATTCAAAACATCTATTGACTATTGAACCAATCTGGGGTACAATATAAATGTTGCGGGTCATAAATACAGAACCATCCCATTGGGGTGGCCAACCGATCCGCACCACCCCGGCGCGATCCGCAGATCGCACAAAACAGATCGCGTTCCGGCGGAAAGGAATGGTAACCATATGAACGAAGAATACAACCCGGATATTGTCACCCTGTCCAATGAGGATGGGGAGGAATATACTTTCGAAATCATTGATGGAATCGAAACGGATGACAGCCGTTATCTCGCTCTGCTCCCGGTTTTTGACAAGCCGGAGGATAAGGTGGACGACAATGGAGAGCTGGTCATTCTCAAGGTGTTTGAGGATGAAGAAGGCGAGTATTACGAAGAGATTGACGACGACGACGAGTATGAGACCATCGCAGACGCCTTTGTCAGCCGTCTGCAGGATCTGTTCGAAATCGATGAGGAGGAACCTGTGAGCTGATTCCAGCCGGGTTTTGCTTTTTTCTCTGCATTTCATCAGCCTGCCCTGTGCGTGTGCTTTGGCTATTATAACCCTACAAGTATATGAATCGGGAGCCCGGCTCCCGCGGCGGGTTTGCAGACCTCCCGCCCCTCCCTTTTTGCGGAGGCGGCGGAAGAAGGGAGCGCGAAACCGTGGGGAGGGCACCCACCTGCTGCACGCAGGTTATCAATCGCCGGCCACGGCAGGGTGGGTCAACCGTTATATTGCAAGAAAACGCTGTATGGATCATTCCATACAGCGTTTTACTTTTCAGCGGACGGTGCGACCGGTCCGCAAGGCCAGCTTCGCGGAAAACAGGATGTGGAGAATAAACCGCAAGGCTTTCTTCACACGGCAACACGCCGCTGCGTCGCCGCACATTTATCGCTCTCTTTATTTTTTCAATTTCCGCACGCCCTGTAAAAGATGTTCAGAGAAGCGGCAAAGCTACCTTGCCGCGGCCAGCAGCGCCTCCACCCGGTCGGTGCGCTCCCATGGGAGATCGAGGTCGGTGCGCCCCATTTGACCGTAAGCTGCCAGTGGGCGGTAGATCGGCCGACGCAGATCCAGATCCCGGATAATCGCCGACGGACGGAGATCGAAAACCTCCCCCACGGCAGCGGCGATGCGTTCCTCCGGCAAAGCGGCGGTGCCAAAGGTATCCACCATAACCGAGACGGGGCGTGCCACCCCGATAGCGTAGGCAAGCTGCACCTCGCACCGGCGGGCAAGACCGGCGGCTACAATATTCTTAGCCACATACCGTGCAGCATAGGCGGCGCTGCGATCCACCTTGGTCGGATCCTTGCCCGAAAAGGCGCCGCCGCCATGCCGGGCATAACCGCCGTAAGTGTCCACAATGATCTTCCGCCCGGTCAGGCCGGTGTCCCCCTGCGGCCCGCCGACCACAAACCGGCCGGTCGGATTGATATAATATTTGGTATTGCCGTCCAGAAGATCGGCCGGCAGCACCGGCTCAATCACCTCACGCAGGATGTCCGCCCGAATCCGGTCGAGGCCGACATCCTCCCCATGCTGGGTAGAAACAACCACCGCGTCGATCCGCACCGGGCAATCACCGTCATACTCGACCGTGACCTGGGTTTTCCCGTCCGGGCGGAGATACCCGAGCGTCCCGTCCTTGCGCACGGCCGTAAGGCGCCGGGCCAACGCGTGCGCCAGAGATATGGGCAAAGGCATCAGCTCAGCCGTCTCGTCACAGGCATAGCCAAACATCATACCCTGGTCGCCGGCACCGGTTCGGTTCAGCTCGTCACCGGCGGACGCCTTCTCCTCCAGCGAATTGTCCACACCGAGCGCGATATCCGGACTCTGCTCGTCGATCGCTGTCAGTACGGCGCAAGTGTTGCCGTCAAACCCTTGGGTAAAATCGCTGTACCCGATTTCATTGATGACGCGTCGGGCGATCTTTGGAATGTCAACATAGCAGAAGGTCGAAATCTCTCCCATCACGGTCACCATACCGGTGGTGCAGAAGGTCTCGCAGGCGACGCGGGCCGCCGGATCCTTCGCCAGAATCTCATCCAGCACCGCGTCGGAGATCTGGTCGCAGATCTTGTCCGGATGCCCCTCAGTCACCGATTCGGATGTAAACAGGTGTCTTGCCATAGCATTTTCCTCTTTCCCATAAGCTCTCTATTTTTGTTTTAAAAACACGGACGATAAAAAAATACGTCCGGGATTTCCCGGACGCACTTTGAAAACGCTCCCTCATCTTCCGGAAAATCCGCAGGATTTGGCACCTTGAATCGTCAGGTTGCCGGGCATCACAGGGCCTGTTCCCTCCGCCGCTCTTGATAAGGATGTATTAATTTTTTAAAAATATACCTTACGTAATTCAATAGTATATCACGCATTTCACGTTTTGTCAACAATTCGTTTGAGGGGCGGGATCGCCACCTTGACAAGCAGAACGGTGCAGGCCGTCAAAATTACGGTTTTCAGCAGGTTGAAGAGGGTGGCGGTCACCGCCGCGGCGTAGGCGCCGGCCAGGGTCAGCTCCTGCCCGACAAAGAAGCGGAAGTACAGCGGCGCAACCAGCAGGTTGGAGAGAAATCCCACCCCGATCAGGCAAATGCCGCCGACCGCGCAGGCCGCCGCGATACCCTTGGCGCCGGCGCGGCTTTTGCGAAGAATCAGCGACACCGGAATCACATAGGCACAGCCGATCACAAAATTCTGAAAATTTCCGAAGCCCATGGTTGTTCCGATCCCCTTAAACAACAGCTCGAGCAGGTTTTTAATCAGCTCGATCAGCACACCGGCCACAGGGCCGTAGAGGACGCCGCCGATCAGCGCCGGCAGATCGGAAAAATCCATTTTGAGGTAATTGTTCGGCAGCAGCGGAAACTCGAGCAGATACAGCACGAGTGCGACGGCCGACAGCACGGCGACGGCCACGATTTTCTGTGTTCTTTTCATTTGCATAAAGCGATCATAACTCCCTTCGTCCTCTTGGGATTAGCTGCAAACAAAAACGCCCTGTAAAAATACAGGGCGCGGAAAAGTCGGCCGGAAATCCCGGCTTTTTATTTACAACTCTTCTTTCATCCGGACTGTACCGTCGGTGCCGGATTCACACCAGCTCGGCTTTTTAAAAAAGCTCGCGGACTTGTCGGCGCTACCGCCGCATCACCGCCGGTGGGGAATTGCACCCCGCCCTGAAGACTGTTTTAAATTTTGCTATATTATATTCCCGATCGGCCCGTTTGTCAATACCCAAACAACGGCGATCAGCAAGATACCGTGCAGTCCCACAAAAACCGGCAGACCGATCATGAACTTTTTATGCAGAGTTTTATGCCGAATGGCCCGCATAGTACAGAGCATGGGCAGCGCCCCGCCGAGAAAACCAATCAGCAGCAGCGTCCTCTCCCGCACCCGGCAGCCACCCGTTTTTGCGCGGCGCTTGTCCAGGACGGTGAGAAAAACAGCCAGCAGCCAGATCAAGGAAAGATACGCCCCCGCCGCCGTCCAAAACGTTTTGGACGCAAGCGCCGTCCGCAAAACATCTGTCAGCATGACGTCATCCTCCGCGACGGGGCAGGGTAAGAAAATACCGCTCCCGATAGGCCTGCCGTCGCTTGGTCAGCAGGAGGGATACGTCCCCCGCCTCCAGCCGGTAGTGGCGGCCACAAAGGCTGCAAACTGCGTCATAGTGCCGGTGCAGCGTCGCCGCAGGAAAACCGGACACCTCCAGCCGCGTCCCGTGCCGTACCACCCGGAAAGGCGCGGCCTTTTTGCAGCAGGGGCAGCGCAGGGTAAAGGTATAGCTCTTTTGCACATACGGCGCGATTTGCAGATTCAGCTTCATGTGTTCTCACCAGCCCTCGTCCATAGTATGCCCCGGCAGATTCAAAATGCCGAGAAGCCCTCTTACCGCACCTGCCCATTGCCGCGGATGATGTATTTCTCACTGGTCAATTGAGGGGCGCCCATCGGACCGCGGGCATGCAGTTTTTGGGTGGAAATGCCGATCTCCGCCCCAAAGCCGAACATTCCCCCGTCGGTAAACCGGGTCGACGCATTGACATAGACGGCGGCCGAGTCAATCTCCTGTTCAAAGCGGCGCGCATTCGAGAGGTTCTCGGTCACGATCACCTCGCTGTGGCCGCTCGAATAACGGGCGATGTGGTTGATCGCCTCGTCCAGATCGTCAACCACCCGCACAGCGAGAATCATATCCAGAAACTCGGTTTCATAATCCGCTTCGGTCACCGGGACCACACAGTCGCCGAGGATTTCCCGCGTGCGCGCACACCCCCGCAGCTCGACCGATTTTTCATCCAGCCGGCGCTTGAGCATCGGAAGAAACGCCGCCGCCGCATCTTTGTGCACCAGCAGTGTTTCCAGCGCGTTGCAGACCGACGGACGGGAGGTTTTGGCGTTATACACAATCTCGGCTGCCATAGAGAGATCGGCACTCTCATCGACAAAAGCGTGGCAGTTGCCCGTCCCCGTCTCGATCACCGGGACGGTGGCGTTCTCCACCGTGGCCCTGATCAGCCCGGCGCCGCCGCGCGGAATCAGCACGTCGAGATACCCGTTCAGCCGCATCAGCGCAGTAGCCGAGGCGCGGGATGTATCGGTCACCAACTGAATACAGTCGGCCGGAAGCCCCGTCGACTGCGCCGCACGGCGCATAACCTCGGTGATGGCCGTATTGGAACGGATGGCCTCCTTCCCGCCACGGAGAATCACCGCGTTGCCCGATTTTAAACAGAGGGCGGCCGCATCGGCCGTCACGTTGGGGCGCGCCTCAAAAATAATTCCAATCACGCCGAGCGGCACCCGCACCTTGAGCACCTGCATACCGTTCGGGCGAGTGCTCCCGCTCTCGACCACACCGATCGGGTCGGGGAGGGCTGCCACCTCTAACACGCCGTCGGCGATCCCCTCTATCCTCTCCCTGCTCAACGCAAGACGGTCGAGCAACGCATCGCTCAAGCCCGTCTGCCGCCCGTTTTCGAGATCTTCCCGGTTGGCGGCAAGAATCTCATCCGTATGCTCCCGCAAGGCGGCGGCGATAGCAGATAACGCCCGGTTTTTCTGATCGGTTCCGGAAACGGCAAGCATACGCGCCGCTGCCTTTGCCTGTTTTCCCATGGTTTCCAGCATAAGCTTTACACCCGCTTTCTTTTGCATTTGTTGTATGACCAACACAATCGGGGTATCGTACGCCTTCAGGCGCCGACAACCGGCCCTTTATCCGGACGGCTTTTCCCCTTTACTTTCCGGCCGGGAAGTAGGTTCCGACCGGTTTTCCGTCGATCAGGTCATAGAGAATCTCCGCATCATCCCCGCGGACGATCGCAACGTCGACGCCGGCCGCGGTAGCATAGACCGCACCCTCCAGCTTGGTATGCATACCGCCGGTGCCGCGGGTACTCCCCGCGCCCCCCGCGCCGACAAAGAGGTCGTCGGTAATCTCCTCCACCACCGGGATACGCCTGGCATCCGGATTCGTTCTCGGATCGCTGTCATACAGGCCGTCGATGTCGGTCATCATGACCAGCGCGTCGGCGCCCGCCAGCACAGCCACAATCGCCGACAGGCGATCGTTGTCGCCGAACTCAATCTCCTCCACCGAGGTGGAGTCGTTCTCATTCACGATTGGCACCGCGCCGAGGCGCAGCAGGGCGTCAAACGTGTTGACGACATTCTGCTTCCGCCGTTCGTCGCCGGTGACGCTGCGATCCAGCAGAATCTGGGCCGTGACGTATCCATACTCTGAAAAAGCGCGGTCATAAAGACTCATCAGATCGCACTGCCCGACCGCGGCGGCGGCTTGTTTCCCCTTGGTGTCAGACGGGCGCTCGGCCAGCCCGAGCCGGCTGACGCCGACCGCAATCGCCCCGGAAGAGACCAGCAGCACCTCCCTGCCGCTGTTTTTAAGGTCAGAAATCACCCGGGTCAGCCGCTCGATCCGGCGGAAATTCGGTTTGCCGTTGTCGTATGTAAGGGTGGAGGTCCCAACCTTGACCACCACACGTTTTGCATCCTGAAATGACATTTTTCTTCTTTCCTTCCTGTGCCCCGCCGTAAACATTCGCAGGACCAAAGCACCGCATTGTGCCGTTTGAAATAGGAAACCGCTTCCGGCAAGCTGAGCGAAAAATCCTCCCGTCCGGCGCCGGATTTTGGCAAAAGGCCGCCCCGCCGCCCAAACCCGGTGGCAGGCAAAAGCGAGCCGACCGCCTTTTACCCCGATTTATAGCTAAAAAAGCCGCAGGCGGCCTCTTTTGCAAAGAGGTCTGCGCTGCGGCTTTTGGTTGTTATAAGGCAGGCAGCCGGCCGCTTATCTGCGGCTGCGGAAGCCGGGGCGTCCGCCGGGACGCGGGCCGCTCGGACGCGGACGGCGGGGCGGCTCCTCCGAAATGTCGTTCTCGGGGACAAGACCCTTGACCTCAATCAGCGCGTCGCGTCGGCTGAGGTTCAGGCGGCCCTGATCGTCGATCTCGACCACCTTGACGATGACCTCGTCACCGACGGCCACAACATCCTCCACCCTCTCGGTGCGCTTGACGTCCAGTTTGCTGATGTGGACAAGCCCCTCCTTGCCCGGCGCGATTTCCACAAACGCGCCGAAGGACATCAGGCGGGTCACCTTGCCGGTGTAGATCGAGCCGATCTCCGGGTCCTTGGCGATGGTGTTGACAATCTGCAGCGCGCGATTGGCGTCGTCGATGTCGATGGCCGAGATAAACACGTTACCGTCATCGTCGACGTCGATTTTGCAGTTGCAGTCGGCGCAGATCTTCTGAATCACCTTGCCGCCTGAGCCAATGACCTCCCGGATCTTATCCGGATCAATCTTGGTAGACAGCATCTTGGGTGCATATTTGGAAAGCTGCTCGCGCGGTGCCGGAATGGCCTTCAGCATAACCTCGTCCAGGATCTTAACCCGGGCCTTATGGGTTTTCTCCAGCGCCTCTTTGATAATCGCCGGGGTGAGGCCGTGCACCTTCAGATCCATCTGAATGGCCGTGATCCCCTCGTGCGTACCGGCAACCTTGAAGTCCATGTCGCCGAAGAAATCCTCCAGCCCCTGGATATCGACCATGGTGATAAAGCGATCCCCTTCGGTCACGAGGCCGCAGGAGATGCCGGCCACCGGCTCTTTGATCGGAACACCGGCATCCATCAGGGCGAGGGTCGAGCCGCAGACCGACCCTTGAGAAGTTGAGCCATTGGAGGAGAGCACCTCTGACACCAGGCGGAAGGAATACGGGAACTCCTCCACGCTCGGGATGACCGGAAGCAGCGCCCGCTCAGCCAGCGCGCCGTGCCCGATCTCCCGCCGGCCGGGTCCTCTGGACGGACGGGTCTCCCCTACAGAGTAGGAGGGGAAGTTATACTGATGCATATAACGCTTCTCGGTCTCGTCATCAATGCCGTCGAGCATCTGCGCGTCCCGCATCGAACCGAGAGTCGCGATGGTCAGCACCTGCGTCTGCCCCCGGGCAAAGAGGCCGGAGCCATGTACGCGAGGGATTACGCCGACCTCCGCCCACAGGGGACGGATATCGTTCAGCCCGCGGCCGTCGACCCGCTTGCCGTCGTCGAGCAGCCAGCGCCGAACCACATATTTCTGCAATTTATAGAGGCAATCGTCCAGCTTGGAAATCTCCTCCGGATACACCTCGTCCAGCTTGGCGTGAACCTCCTCGTAAATCGGCTTGAGATTCTCGTCCCGCACCCGCTTGTCGTCGGTGTCGAGGGCGGCGCGCACCTTTTCAATCGCGATTGCCTTGACCGCCTCGTACATTTCCTCCGACGGGTCGCTGGACTGGAAAACGATCTTTTCCTTGCCGATCTCAGACTGGATTCCCTTGATAAACTCGACAATCTGCTGGTTGACGGCATGTCCCTTCATGATACCGTCAAACATAACCTCGTCCGAGACGCGGTCGGCGCCCGCTTCGATCATGGCGACAAGGTCGGCGGTCGACGCGACGGTCACCTGCATTTTGGAGTTTTTGGCCTGCTCGGCAGTGGGGTTGATCACAATCTCCCCATCCACATAGCCGACCGAGCAGCCCGAAATCGGGCCATCCCACGGAATGTTGGAGATGGACAGCGCGACCGAGGTACCGATCATGGCCGAAATCTCCGGCGAGCAGTCGGGATCGACCGACATGACCGTGCAGACGACCGAAACGTCGTTGCGCATATCCTTGGGAAAGAGGGGCCGGATCGGGCGGTCGATTAACCGGGAAGCCAGGATGGCCTTATCGGTGGGGCGACCCTCCCGCCGGGTGAAGGAGCCGGGAATCCGGCCGACAGAGTAGAGTTTTTCCTCCACGTCAACCGACAACGGGAAAAAATCGATGCCGTCGCGGGGCTTGGCCGACATGGTGGCCGCGCAGAAAACGCTGGTCTCGCCATACCGGACAAGGCAGGAGCCGCTGGCCAACTGGCCCATTTTGCCGGTTTCGATCACCAGCGGCCGGCCGGCAAGCTCGGTCTCAAAGGTTCTGAATTCTTCGTACATTAAAATGCCTCCGTTAAAAATATATTTAACAGGGCCGCGAAGTTTAGCAATAAATCCAGCCGCCGGAAAGCCTATCCGGAGGTTCGATTCACTGCTAAAGCCTTTGCCGCCCCGTTATGGATAAAGGTCTGCGTTTCACGCCCGAAAACCGACCGCAAAACAGAACAATAGGCAGACGGGATACTGCCATTGGCGATGCCCCGTCTGCCTGCGTTTGAATTACTTACGAATGCCGAGACGCTTGATGATCGAGCGGTACCGCTCAATATCGTTTTTCATCAAATAGGCCAGAAGATTTCTTCTGTGACCAACCATTTTCAGAAGGCCGCGGCGGGAGTGATGATCTTTGTTATGCTCCTTCAGATGCTCGGTCAGGTCGTTGATGCGCTTGGTCAAAAGGGCGATCTGTACCTCCGGCGAGCCGGTGTCCCCCTCATGTGTGGCGTATTCCGCCATGATCTGCTGTTTTTCTTCTTTGGTCATTGCTTTCACCTCATTTAAATTTTCCGGCAAACCAAGCAGAGGGAAAGGTGATCTCCCACTTCAGGCGGGCATACTCCCCAAGCATAGTAAGCGGATACTGCGCCGAATTTCCCGGCGGCGGTCATATAACCGTGCTGGTATTATATCATAGTATTTCCAAATTGTAAAGGGAAAAATGCATTTTACGCGACGATCCTTTCCCGCAGCGCAATCACATCCGAAACAGATACCGCCCCGTCGCTGTCGATGTCGTATAGACAGTAAGCGTCTCCATCCACAATTTTCTGCCTGAGCAAAACAACGTCGCTGACCGAAAGCTGGCCGTCATCGTCTATATCTCCCAAAAGACGCGCAATGCCGCTGGTCCAGTCATTGAGCTTGTTTCTGTTTTTTCCGATGCTTTCATCCAGCATCGCGTCCGTAACAAGGCCGGAGGCGTACGCTTCGCCCAATCGGATAAACGCGCCGTCTTTATAAACGCAGAAGGCGTCGTATCCATTAAAATATCCGTTAAAGGTATATTTCC
The DNA here is from genome assembly GCA_050946935.1 of Candidatus Howiella sp. Lineage (GTDB taxonomy): Bacteria > Bacillota > Clostridia > Oscillospirales > Acutalibacteraceae > UQRS01. Next base: position 35,134 of record JBMNVR010000014.1, on the reverse strand, counting down.
CCAGCGGATTCCAGGCCGGAGCGAGCCAGCCTCCATCTGCGGCAATCAGCAGATAAGCATCCCCGAATTCGCCCAGCACACCGAAATAGCCGACCGAATTTTTTTCGGTATATTCTTCCAAAGAGATCGCCTCTACTCCGCGATCCTCGCATTCGCGAACATATGCGGCGTACAAAACCTGCATATATGTGGAAAGCAATTCCTCCGTTTTTTCAGTCGAAACGACCTCGAAATCCTTTGTTTCCGCCGAGACAGAAAAAAACGCGCAGGAGAGGGTCAAAACAAAGGCCAATAACAAAGCAATGTTTTTTCTCATAATAATCCCCTCTTCAGCAAAAGAACTGCTGTCATCTTCAAAATGAATAACTGTATGGAGAGGCGTTCCCCCTCCCTGCTTGTCAAACCTATGCGACGATCATTTCCCGCAGCGCAATCACGTCCGAAACAGATACCGCCCCGTCGCCGTCGATGTCATACTCTGTCACCGAATATTTCGTGCCGGAAACGATCTTTCCCCTCAGTGTAACGACATCGCTGACGGTCGTTTTTCCATCCCTATTCACATCGCTGACCACATAGATAAAGGGAGCCAGCTTCTCCATCCGGGCCGAAAGCATCGCGTCTATTGCCGACGCGCCGATCCAGCCGTGATCCCGGGATTCTTCAATCGGTGCAAATCCCCAGTTGTCGGACATCTTCGCATAAACAAACACATTGCTCAGGCCGCCGTGCTTATTGATTTCAAACAGATAGGATTGCAACCGGTCATATCCAATGCCGCTATAGAAATCATCCACCGGATTGATGTACACGATATAGTGTTCGTCATCCGCGGCGATACACGCAAGGTATGCGCAATCTGAGAAGGGATTCGCCTCCCTGTACGCCTCCAGCGTGGGCGCCGTCCAGCCATGTTCGAGGCAAATTTTTACATATTGGGTATACTGGTATTGCAGATAGGCGTCATAAATTTCCGTTTTCAGATCATCAGAAATCTCCACCGGCGTCCAGGAAACCTCCGCCGCCGAAGCGGATAACACCGTACAGCAGGAAACGAGCAGACAAACCGCCAACAAAACCGCAGTAATTTTTTTCATATGAATACCTCCTTCTGCTATTGAGCCATGGGCATCTGAATAATATCAATTTCTGATTCATTTGAATCATACAAAATATTAAGAACGAACGAACCCGTTTCAGTATATGCATACTTTAATTCTAAAATATCAAAAACGGTCGACCCCGACTCCCGCGCAACGTAATCAGAAATTGCTTCTATCGAAATTTCAGGAAGCGAAATGTTATCAAAGCTTCCGGTATCTATTGCTTTGACCGAAAAAACGCTTCCATCCTCTGCAACCATTACACCGCAATAATCCGAAGTATCGATTCCGTTTATCTGCTTGACAAATACATAATGTGTCATGCCGGTCGAATCGATATATTGTTCACGCATTGTGTAATCGGATGGGTCAATATACTCCGAGGCGGCCTGAAGCGCGATACTTTGTTTTTCTTCTGAAGAACGTTCAAGGCCAGCATTGTTTATAGCGCTTATATTTACATAACCCTGTTCATTTGCATCTGTATCAATTTCTTTTCGACCACTTTCGGAAAACCCATTGTTAATAATCACGCTTGGCTCTTCCGTGGAACTGGTTCCATACAGGGAAATCATATCGGAACAGGTTGTTTCAAAATCAGAAATCCCTTTAAAATGCGCCAATCTCTGCGTGGCGTCGCCTTGGAACAGGCGATAATACATAACAGAGCCGCTTCCTGACGTCTCCTCTACGCTGTTGTCGGCCAACGCCATCGCTTCCGTAATAGACGCTCCGTACCAGTAAATCGCCTCATAAAAGGCGGAATTCCATGCTTGATTGACGTTGTTTAAAACCTCTGTTTTAAATCCCAAAACCGCCTTTGCACCTTTATTAAAAGTCGCATTTACAAGGTTATTTGCAGTCTCTCCACCCGCTCCGGTTAAACAACTGCTGTAATAAATAAACCGGCTGTTTTGCAAAGCGTTATCCGCCAACGTATTAACTGTATCAATTGTAAATCCTTTATTGGGATCTTCCAAACTACCTGTTGTATTATCCGCCAATGTCAAATTGCGTCCTGTGACAATTCCTGTTTGTGAACCGTGCGCCCCAATGGTAAAAACTTCATTATTGACCATCAATTCAAGCACTTCAGCAGGAGTGCGGTCATCATAGTGTGTAGCAGATACAGGATAAGGAGATTGACCCGCCAAAACAGCCGGAACACCTACAGAAATATATTCATCATCACTGATCACGCCGGTGGACTCTGAATCCGTGTAATGTGTAGAAGAAAAAGCTGCTTTACAAGTATAGGTCGAAATATAATCCCGCAGATAATATTTATCCGAAATCGAGACAGTGCCATTGAAATCCATGTCGGCGGCACAGGCAAACTCGTTATTATTCACCTCTCCGTACAGACTGGACATGGCCGTCACGTCCGAAACAGTCACCGTCCCGTCTCCATCGACATCGCCGTAAACCGCTATCTTTATATAATATGTCTTATTCACACGCGCGGTCATCCCGGTATACACCGTATCATTAGACAACGCCGTCGTTCCATCCGATTGCCGGATCCAAACATAGGCGAGTCCCGCCCCCTCGAGCGACCGCTCCAGTTCACCGGCCGTTGTACCGGCGATCACGCCTACCGCGCATGCGCCGTTAAAGCCGACCCGGATATACGCGTCCTCGTCGTTCACATAGGCCGAAGCCGGCAGCAATATACAGGACAACATACTGCATACCAAGCAGATGGATAAGATGCGTTTTTTGATTGACAATTAAAATATCTTGTTTCCATATATTGGAAAACATTCCCAATATCAGTATACCCTTCATGTGCCAAATTGTCAAGTAAAATGTAACTGTTTATTTTGTGAAACGTTTTAATTCTCTCACTTTTCCCAACTCATTCCGGCCGGAGGGCGTCAGCGGGAAAATGGAACGGATAGCCAAAGCTGGCCGGAAACGCCTCTCCAAAAAAAACAGCAGGGAGAGGCGTTCCCCCTCCCTGCTTGTCAAACCTATGCGACGATCATTTCCCGCAGCGCAATCACGTCCGAAACAGATACCGCCCCGTCGCCGTCGATGTCATACTCCGCGTCGGCATATCCGGTCAGAATAATCTGCCGAAGCTCTACAATATCACTTACAGAAAGGATACCGTCCCGGTTAACATCCTCCACCCGCGCCGCTAAAGGAAGCAAATCCTGAATATGCGTACCGATCGCGCGATCCAAAAAAGCGTCGTCAATCCGCCCAAACGCATACGCATCGGTCAAGAGCATAAATGCATGCGCTGTATATTGTTCAGAATAATAATACAGACTGCCGGTACCTCCATACAGCATGATGTTAAAATTATAATCGCCCAACCGTTCCGAACCGATCCCGGGATAAATCCCTTCCGGACCAATGTGAAACACATATTGGTTATCAGATATTCCCAAACACTTTACACTCTCTGCCGTCACAGGAGTATCTAAAGAAGCACGAAAAGCAGTAAACTCTTCAAAGGTCATAGGCGTGTTACTCGTCGCAGTCTGCAAATATACCCCATACTCATATTGCAAATAGCGCGAAAAAACAGTTTCCCGTAAATCATCCGAAATCGCTTCGGTTTTCAGGCTTTCCGGCCACCAGGCGCTTTCGGCAGCAGAAGAAATCAAGCCAAAAGAAAATATCACGCAAAGCACTATAAGAAATGATATCGTTTTTTTCATAATGCGTTTTCCTCCTCTTTTCAGCCTTCTAAAGCATCTTCTTTCCATATATTGGAAAACATTCTCAATATCAGTATACCCTGAGTGTGCCGAATTATCAAGTAAAATGTAACTGTTTATTTTGTAAAACGTTTTAATTTTTCATATTTTCAGAGGGGGATGACGTCACAATATTCGCGATGACATCTTCACGGCTTAATCAGTTGAGCCGAAGCGGTGCGAACCCCCTCGCGGCCGAGGTCCCTTTGCAGCTTTTTGTAGTACCCATCCTGCATCACGTCGCACAGCGGGGTAAGAACAAAACTGCGCTCCTCCATCCGTGGGTGCGGCAGGGTCAGCTCAGCGCCGGCCAGCTCCTCCCCTTCATATAAAAGAAGGTCGAGGTCGATCACCCGCGGCCCGTTTTTCTTTGTACGCAGGCGACCCATCCCCGCTTCAATCCCGAGACAGACGCCAAGCAACGCGTGCGGAGAAAGCCTGGACTCCACCCGCACGACGGCGTTGTAAAAATCCCCTTGTTTCGCATATCCGACCGGCGCCGTCTCGTACACGCGGGAAACGGCCGTCACCTTGACCCCCGGCACCGACGCCAGCGCCCAGACGGCGCGGTTCAGATTTTCACCCCGGTCGCCCATATTGCTGCCCAGCGCAATATACGCTTGCCTGCTTTCTGCTTTGTTCATCATCGTTCCCGCACAACCTCCACCGCGACATAGTCAAATTTGGCCGACATGGGCGCATCGGGCTTTTTAAGGAGGATTTCCACCCGCTCTACCTTGGGAAATTCCGAAAGCACCGCGTCTCCCGCGCGGGCGGCCGCATGCTCGATCAGATTACAGCTCTCGTCGGTCATGACGCGCGAAAGAGTTTTTCGCACCGCGGCGTAATTCACCGTATCCTCCAGCCGGTCGCTGCGCTCGGCGGCCGAGAGGTCGGCCCACAGCGTCACATCCAACACAAAACGCTGGCCGTTTTGCTTCTCCTCCTCATTTACGCCGTGATAGGCGAAAACCTCCAGCCCCTTTATTACAATCCGGTTCATGGCTTTGCTCCTTTTTCCTGTTATTCCTCGCCCCGCGCCGTCCCGTATCGGAGAGCGTCGGCCACCCGCGTTGCCTGCACCGACCCGGCGCCGCAATGCGCCCGGATAATATCCGCGCCGCAAAAGACGCCCACGGCGTGCGCTGCCGCGCTGCCGAAATCTCGGTCGGCCGCCGGCGCTCCCGTGGCCGCGCCGATGCACCGCTTGCGCGACGCCCCGAGCAGGTAGGCATAGTCCGGCCGTTTGAGGCGCGCTGTCCCCCGCATCAGGGCGTAATTCTGCCGGTCATCCTTGCCGAAGCCTATCCCGGGATCGAGGCAAAGCTGCCCCGCCGATACGCCGAGCGCCTCCGCCTCCCGTACGGCCGCGGCGAACCAGTCGTCCACCGCCTGCACCGCGTCGGTTTCGGGTGAAAGGGAGGCGGCGTGCATCACCACCCAGCCGCAGCCGCTCTCCCGCACCAGGGAGGCCATATCGGGATTGATAACGCCGCTGACGTCATTGATAATCTGCACACCCAGAGCAAGCGCCCGCTCTGCGACAAAGGGAAAATAGGTGTCGACAGACACCGGGAGGGCGGTTTTGCCGCAAATCTCCTCCAGCACCGGGCGCAGTCGAGCCCACTCCTCCTCCGGAGGGACCTCGATATGTCCCGGGCGGGTCGACTGTCCCCCGAAATCAAGGATGTCCACCCCCTCCGCCGAAAGCAGCTCGGCCTGCGCCAGGGCAGCCGAGGAATCAAGATACCTCCCCCCATCCGAAAAGGAGTCGGGCGTCACGTTGACGATACCCATTACATAGCTCCGGCGGCCGAGCGGCAGCACCCGGTCGCGTATTTTCCATTCCGCCATTTTTCACTTCATCCTCGTCACAAATTTACAAAACGTCCGATCGTCGAACAAAACGGCCAAGCTATGCCGGCATTGCTTATTTGTTGAGCAGAGACATAACCTCCGCCCTCGTGCGGGCGTCCGATTTCATGATCCCCCGCAGAGCGGAGGTCTGGGTCCGCGCGCCGGCCGCCTTAGCCCCGCGCATGGTCATGCAGAGGTGCTCGGCCTCCACAATCACGGCCACTCCCTGCGGGGCGAGCTCAGCCTCCAGAAAATCGGCAATTTGGGAGGTCAGCCGCTCCTGCAGCTGCGGCCGGCGGGCAAAATCCCCGACGATGCGCGCCAGCTTGGACAGGCCGATCACCTTTCCGCCGTTCGGGATATAGGCGATGTGCGCCACCCCGATAAAGGGGAGCAGATGATGCTCGCACATGGAATAAAGCGGGATATCCCGCACTGTAACCATCTCGTCGTTATCGGTTTCGTTGAAAATTTTCAGATGGCGGCGAGGATCGGCCGACAGACCTCCCAAAATCTCCCCATACATCCGCGCGACCCGCGCCGGCGTTTCCCGCAGCCCTTCACGCTCGGGATCCTCCCCCACCGCAAGCAGGATTTCCCGGACGGCAGCCTCGATTCTTTCAAAATCCAAAGTTTTGACACCTCTTCAAAAAGGCCGCGAAGGCCGCGGCCGCATATTTTTTTGTTTTCTGAATCCATCATAACACATTCGGCCCGTTTTGAACAGAGAGGTGCGAAATAAATTTTGACCCCGGCTATAGGACTGCCGGACCAAGCCGTCGTTCCGCACGAGGTTACACCGGCGCGGCATTTCCCGCATTCGATGTGAAAAAGCCAGGTATTTGTGTTGATTTATGTAAAACAACTGTGTTATAATAAATAAGATTATACAGTATATATAGGATTTATCTTTTTCCCCGTATTCCGGGAAGGAGCTGCAATATGTTCACACGACAAAACAGCGTCGGACTGTTTGGCATTGATTCCTATATGATCGAGGTGGAGGCCGACCTCTCTCAGGCGATGCCGTCCTTCGATATTGTCGGCCTGCCCGACGCCGCCGTGAAGGAAAGCCGCGACCGCGTCCGCTCGGCCCTGAAAAACAGCGGCTTTGATTTCCCTGTCGGCAAGGTGACCATCAATCTGGCGCCGGCCGATGTGCGGAAGGAAGGGTCGCTCTATGATCTGCCGGTGCTGATCGCGGTGCTGACCGTCTCCCGCCAGTTGGAGGGGGATTTTTCCGACGCCGCGTTTATCGGCGAACTGTCCCTGGACGGCGAAGTACGTCCGGTTAACGGCCTGCTTTCCATGGCGATCCAGGCCAGAAAAAAGGGGCTGCGCCGCTTTTTCGTCCCGGCGGTCAACGCGGCCGAGGGGGCGGTGGTGGACGGCCTCTCGGTATATCCCGTGCGGACGGTAGCCGAGCTGGTCGAGCATCTGACCGGACGGCGGGAAATTCAGCCGGCCGTCTTTACCCCGGCGGCGGAAGAAAGCCGTTTTCTCCTTCCCGATTTTTGCGAGGTCAAGGGACAGGCGGCCGCCAAAAAGGCGCTGGAGGTCGCCGCAGCCGGCGGACACAACGTCTTGCTGATCGGGCCGCCCGGCTCGGGCAAAAGCATGCTGGCCAAGCGGCTGCCCTCCATTCTGCCCGAAATGACCTTTGAGGAATCCATTGAGGTCACTAAAATTCATTCGATCGCGGGCATTCTGCCGCCCGATACGCCGCTGATTACCACGCGGCCCTTTCGCTCTCCCCACCACACCGTATCGCCCGCGGGGCTGTCGGGCGGCGGCTCGATCCCCCGTCCGGGGGAGGTATCTCTGGCTCACGGCGGCGTGCTGTTTTTAGATGAGCTGCCGGAATTCGGCCGCGACGCGATGGAGGTTCTGCGCCAGCCGCTGGAGGATGGAAAAATCACCATTTCCCGCGTGGCGGGACGGCTGACCTACCCCTGCTCAGTTACCATGGTCGCGGCGATGAACCCCTGTCCCTGCGGATACTTCGGCCACCCGACCAAATCCTGCACCTGTTCGCCCACCGCTGTGCACCGGTATTTATCCCGGGTCTCCGGCCCGATGCTGGATCGGCTGGATTTACATATCGAAGTACCGCCGGTCAAGTTCGACGAGCTGGCGACCGACAGCCGGAAGGAAGAGACCTCGGCCGAAATACGCGCCCGCGTCTCGGCCGCGCGCCGCCGACAGCAGGAGCGGTACAAGGCTGCCGGGATTTCCTGCAACGCCCGGCTGACCCCTGCCCTGTTGGAAGAATACTGTCCCATGACCGACCCTGCCAGAGGAATACTCAAAGCCGCCTTTGAACGGCTGGGCATGTCAGCCCGCTCCTACGACCGGCTACTCAAAGTGGCGCGTACGGTCGCCGACCTCGACGGCTGCGACACCATCGACACCGCCCACATCTCACAGGCCATCCAGTTCCGCAGCCTCGACCGGAAATATTGGAAGTAAGCAAAACGCCGTCTACTTGCGGCGGCAGAATGGCAAAGCAGACGCTTTCATCCGCCGCCCCGAAATCAGGAGGATCCTTTATGCAGTTTCTAAGAAAAACTTCCGCTTTACTGCTTTGCGCAGCCCTGCTCGGCACCACGGCCTCCCTCCCCGCCGCAGCCGCTAAAATCGGCGATCTGGACGGTGACGGGCTGCTGACCGTCTCGGATGTGGTTTCCCTGCGGCAGGCGATTCTGGACGGAACGCCGGTCGGAGAGCTGCCTGCCGGCGATCTGGACGGCGACGGTCTGCTGACCGTCTCGGACGTGGTTTCCCTGCGCGCCGCCATTTTATCGGGGGAGGATCCGGGCACCCTCCCTGAGGAAGAATCCCTCCACCTTGCCCGGGCCGACGCGCTGCTTTCGGCAGTCGAGACGGATTTTCTCTCTGACCGCGTCCTCCCGCTCGAGACGCTGGAGGGCAAGGCAACCGCCTATCTCTGGCCCTATATCACCTATGTGGAGGCATTGTCCGAACGCTTTCGCGCCCATCCCGACGATGGGGAGGCACAGGCTGCCTACCGCGCCGCGCTGGCCGCGCTGGAACGTTACCGGACCGACCGGCAGAAGGACGCCTACGCTCCGGCCGACGGCGGGGGCGGTGTTCTCTACTATGACGACAACGCCTGGGTGGCTCTCGCCCTGTGCGATGCATACGAACTTTTGAAGGAAGATGCTTTCCTCACCCGCGCGGCCGAGGTGTACAGCTTCTGCCTCACCGGCCGGGAGGAGACCACCGGCGGCATTTTCTGGAACGAGCAGGAAAAGGGATACATCCCGGCCTGCAGCGTCGGGCCGGTTGCGCTGGCCGCCGCCCGCCTTTTCCGCCTGACCGGAGAAGCGGCCTATCTCGAGCAGAGCCAGGCGCTCTATGCCACGGCGCAGCGGTATCTGCAAGGAAGTAACGGACTTTATGTAAATCAATATAATTTAGACGGCAGCAGCGATCAAAACAGCCTCTTTCCCTGGACAGTCAACAGCGGCGTTATGCTCTGCGCCGCCGTGGAGCTGTATGAAAATACAGCCGACGCCGCTTATCTCGCCGACGCGGATGTACTGGCCGCCGCAGCCGACGCCGCCTTTGGAGAGGCGACCTGGAACGGCTACCGCTTCTACACCGGCGAGCCGTGGTTCCACAAATGGCTGCTGGAGGGGTATTGCCGCCTCTCTCCTTACGATACAGACGCGGCAAAATACATCGGCCATGCTGCCGAAGCCGTTGCCTGCGGGGTGGAAAGCGCGTCCGAAATCTATGTCAACCGATCCTGGGATCAGAACGGCACCGACCGGGACGCGGAAACCTCTCTGATCGACCAAAGCGGCACGGTCAGCGTGCTTTATCTGCTCAACCGCAGCGGGACAAAGGACGTCGCCCTGCACCCCTGCACAGAGGAAAGCTGTAAAGCCGCCTGTGCTCTGCTGCGGTCGGTAACGGCCGATTTTTACAACAACGGCTCTTTCCTCGAATCACGCGAGTCGGATGATCCGGCTTATATCTGGTCCTACAGCGCCTATCTCGACGCGCTGGCCGCCACCCTCGAGCAACATCCGGAGGACACCGCAGCCAGGGAGGCTTACCGCACTGCAATCGCGCGGCTGATCGCCTACCGCACCGACTACCAGGGCAAAACTGCCTATGCCGCGGCCTACGGCGGCGGGGGCGACCTTTATTTTGACGACAATGCGCTGGTAATCCAGGCCTACTGCCGCGCCTATACTCTGCTGGGCGACGCGGCCTATCTGGAGGAGGCCAAAGCGGTTGCCGATTTTGAATACACCTTCGGCTGGAACGAGACGCTCGGCGGCATGTGGTGGAACACCGCAAGCCGGGATTTCTCCGCCACCTGCGCCACCGCAGCGCTGGCCTACGCCTCAGCCATGCTGTATGAGCGAACGGGAGAGGCACTCTACCTCGACTGGTGCAAGCGGCTGTATACCTGGGCGCGGGAAAACGTCCTCGACAGCGACGGACTGTACATCAACCAGGTCAACATGAACGGTGCCTCTGATGATTCGACCCGGGCCAAGTGGACCTATAACACCGGGTATTTCATCAGCGTCGGTGCAAAGCTGTACGCCTTCACAAACGACGCCGCCTATCTGCGGGAGGCCAAAATCTCCGCCGCGGCGGCCAACGCATGCTTCGGACGGGAAACCAACGGCGCGTATCGTTTTGACACCGCCGAGCCGTGGTTCCACCTCTGCCTGCTGGAGGGATACCAGAATCTTGCGGCCGCCGGGGTGCTTTGCGACGGCTACATTTCCAACATCCGGCAGGCGGTGACAACCGGGGTGCAGAATCCAAAATCCGGTGTTTATGTGAACCGATCCTGGGACGCGGCCGGCACCGACCGGGACAGCACAACCAGCCTTCTCGACCAGTGCGGGACGGCGGCCGTCCTCTTCCGGCTGGATGCATAGAAAACAATCCCCCGTTTCAAAAGTCCCACGGCACAATTTGTGCGCAAAGCTGTCGAGACAGTTTTTATATATTACGATTAGAAAAGGAATGGTCATGTACTATGAAACGATTCAAAAAACTGGCGGCCGGATTTCTTTCGGTCATTCTTTTAGCCGGCAGCGTTCTGCTGCCGACCGGCGCCGTCAGCGCACCGCCGACCGGCGACATTGATCAGGACGGAAGCGTTACGGTCACCGATGTGGTCGAGCTGCGCAGTCTGATCCTCTCCGGCCTTGTGACCAACAACACAAAGAAAAGAGCCGATATCGACGGAGACGGCCGGCTCAGCGTATCCGATGTGGTTGCGCTGCGCGGCATTATTATGAGCGGCAGCGATCCGGTGGATCCGGCCCAAAACGCAGCCATCACCGACGGAACCGTTTACGCCTTTGAGAACAAAAATTCCGGTCTTGCGCTGATGGTGCGCAACTCCTCTCTGGACGAGGGGGGGAGCGTCTGCCAGTGGCAGTACACCGGCACCGGCAGCGACCAGTGGACCGCCCGCGCGGCGGAGGACGGATATTTCGCTCTGATTTCGGTTTCCAGCGGACTGGCGCTTACAGTCGATCAGACATACACTGACAGCACCGAGGTCACACAGCAGTCTTACACAGGGAGCGACAACCAGCTTTTCACCTTTACAAAATTCGATGATGGGTATTATTCCATTGCACCCAAAAACGGTGAAACCTCCGTCTTGGACGTAAGCGGAAACAGTATGAATAACGGTGGAAGCATACACCTCTACCACTCACACAACGGTGCAAACCAGCGATGGTTCGCAACCGTCGTCACCCCCGACACGCTCACCGTCCCGAGTGAAGAGGCGGCTGACAAAGCCTATCAGAATTTTCTGGACGCTTTCCTGATTTCGGACGGAAACGGCGGCTATAACTTTGAGAACAGCAACTACTTCTGGGACTATGCTGAAATGCTTGAGGTCATGCTCGACAAATACGAGCGGAACGGAACGGCAGAAGACCTGGAGATTATCAACGGCCTCTATAAAGGTTTTACCAACCGGTTCGGTACCAGTTGGATGTGGAACGCCTATAACGACGACATCATGTGGATGGTCATTTTCTGCTGCCGGGCGTATAACCTGACCGGGAATGAAACCTTTAAAACCCAGGCGCAGACCCACTTCAACTCGGTGTATGCCCGAGCATACAACGACGATTTCGGCGGCGGCCTCTACTGGAAATACGGCAACAACGACACCAAAAACTCCTGCATCAACGACCCGGCGGTCATCGCCGCCTGTTATCTCTACGATATTACAAAAAGCGAGGATTACCTGGCCAAGGCGGAAAAGCTTTTCGCATGGGAGGTCTCCACCCTCTTTGACGCGGAAACCGGTCGGGTCAACGACAACATCAACCGGGAAAACGACGCAAAGGAGGAGCAGGTCAACACCGCCGTTTATACCTACAATCAGGGTACCTTTATCGGTGCGGCCACCCTGCTGTATGAACGCACACAGACCAAAGCGTATATTGAGTATGCCAAGAAAGCCGCCGACTTCACCATGAACGATATGTATGAGGGCGGGGTCATGAGCAACGAAAACAGCGGCGAGGACGGTATCGGCTTCAAGGGCATTTTCGCCCGCTGGATCGGCTACTATATCGACGCACAAAAAGACACCGATTACAATGACTGGTTGGCCAAAAACCTCATCGTAGGCTGGGCCAACCGCAACAGTGTCGGCGTCACCGCCACCCGCTGGGGTCGCAAGACCGATGAGTCGCTGGTCCGGCCTTTCTCCTATTCGACCTATGTCGCGCTGGCGCAGTGTTTTCCGTACGACACCCTGACGCCCGACCCGGATCCCGACCCGGATCCCGATCCTGAGCCGACGCCTGATCCCGATCCGTCGACCGCGAGCATGTTCCTCTCAAACGCCAACGCCCTGCTTTCCGCCACCGAAAGCCAGTTCAACAAGGACGGTGTGTTGGCAGAGGACCGGGGCTCCTACAGTCCCGCCTACGTCTGGGGCTACAGCACCTATCTGGAGGCGCTGCACGCCGCTGTGGTCAACAATCCGGAAGATAATGAGCTTCGGCAGAGTTATATAGATTATCTGGACGGACTGGAGGGCTACAGACAGGCCGGCACCGATTGCTATACAGCCGAGTACGGCGGAACCGGCACCGTCTATTTCGACGACAACATGTGGCTGATTATGGCCTATTATAAAGCGTACCAGACATTGGAAGATGCCTCCTACCTCGAACAGGCGGAGAAAATCGCCGTCTTCTGCATGACCGGCTGGGATGACGTCCTTGGCGGCGGCATTTACTGGAGCGATGAAAAAACGACCAAAAACACCTGCTCCAACGCGCCGATGGCGCTGGCGGCGGCCGACCTCTACAAAATCACAGGGAAGGCGCAGTATCTCGAATGGGCGGAGAAAATCTACGCCTGGACCAAGACCAATTTGCAGGACACCTCGGACTATCTTTACTACGACCACGTTTCGCTCGACGGAACGATCTCTCAATCCAAGTACACCTATAATACCGGTTGTATGCTGGCGGCAGCGGCCACTTTGTACGACATTACAAAAACCGAAAGCTATCTGACCGACGCGAAAAACATCGCCGGCAGCGCGACCGGATATTTTTTCCGGGAACGCGACGGTGTCTATATCCTCGGGCAAGGGATCAGCAAGGATCCCTGGTTTCACACCTGGCTGGTCGACGGCTATCTGCGGCTGAACGCGCTGACCGGCGATTATGCTGAAAACATGCAGGTTCTGATCAGCGCCGTGAAAAACGGCTATGACACAAGGGACACGGCCACCGGCCTTGTCTACAGCGGATGGCGAAATGAACGCGGAGACATCGACACCCTGCACGACCAGGCCGGGACCATCCGGATTCTGTACGATCTCTATGCCTGGAGCGCGGCGCAAAAATAAGAAAAGGAGCAAGGCCATCCGGTTTTTCTGACCGATGCAGCGCCGGATGGCTATACAATCATATGTCGAACCTGGATAAGCTTTCGACGTTTTTTAAAGAACGGCCAGACGTTTTGGCTCCCGTCTTGGATGTGATCGGCAGTCTTCGCCGCCGATATGGGAACCCGCCTGTATCCATTCTGAAAACGCAGATCAAAATTGGGAAAAAGGGAGGATTTTGCTGGCTCTGGCTGCCGCTTCAGAAGCCAGAGGAGCCGACCGCCCCCTGTTTTGTGCTTTCCTTCTCGCTGGAAAGTCCCTGGCAGCATCCCCGAATGATCGGCACCGCCTCTCCCTATCCCGGGCGATATGTGATTCACATCGCCCTCCGGCAAGCAAATGAGCTGGATGATGCCATTCTCTCTCATTTGGATGAGGCATTCCGTCTGAAATATGGCGCCGATCCCGAATCTGGCCGGACGTGACCGACTCTTTTCTAAATCATATACAAAAAGGTCCGCGGGAACACTGCATTCCCACGGGCCTTTTTGTATAGACCACACTGAATCACCGTCCATTTGCAGGATCATTTTCTCCAATCTTTCCGGTGAAAGAGGAAAAACTCCCCCTATTCATAAAAAATTCAAATCCCCGGCAAATCGAATAAACATATTGCAAATAAAATAAAGATAAGGTATCCTGAAAAGGGCGGCCTTTATGTAAGCGCGGCCTCTATACACAAAAAACTTTAAAGCAAAAAACATACCAAATTTCAAAGAGGGTGAACCTTCCATGCCGGGTGAAAAAATACTGATTGCCGACGACGAACAGCGCATCCGCCTGCTGGTTGCGGATTTCTTGAAAAAGAGCGGATTCCAGGTGCTGGAAGCGGCCGACGGAGCTGAGGCCGAGCGCCTGATTCAGCAGACGCCGGATCTGGCGCTGGCGATCCTGGACGTCATGATGCCGGAGCTGGACGGCTGGGCGCTCTGCCGCCGGATCCGGGAGCATTCAGGTCTGCCGGTTATTCTGCTTTCCGCCAGAGGAGAGGAATTCGACGAGCTGACCGGGTTTGAGGCCGGCGCGGACGAGTATGTAACCAAACCCTTTTCCCCGGCGGTGCTGGTCAAGCGGGTGGAGGCGCTGCTTCGCCGCAGCGAACTGGCCGCCGGACGGACGCCGACCGACCGGCTGGTCATCGACGCCGGCGCCTATGTTGCCTATCTGGATGGCCAGGCGTTGGAACTGACCCTCAAGGAGTTTCAGATTTTAAGCAAACTCTACAACGGCGCCGGCCGGGTGTATACCCGGGAACAGCTTCTGGATGATATCTGGAACTATGATTTCGAGGGAGATTCCCGCACGGTTGATTCCCACGTCGCGCGGCTGCGCACCAAACTCGGCGATTGGGGCAACGAGCATCTGAAAACGGTTTACGGTCTGGGATATAAGATTGAGGTGTAGGGATTGCATAAAAAAATCTGGATCCGGCTGTTTTGCCAAATGGCGGCGATTTTTGTCGTCTTTGTGCTGCTGTTGACCGCGGCAAACTCAGCCTTCCTCTATAAATTTTTTCTGGCCAGCGAAAAGCGGTCACTTGTCCGAACCGCCAGATTGATTGAAAATACCGGTCTCTCAGATGAGGAGGCGCTGACCAAGGCGCTGGAATCCTCCGAAGGACAGCTCAACTTTATGATTGAAATCCGGTCGGCGCAGGGAGAGATTCTCTACACCACCTTCGGACAGCAAATCTGGAATCTGCACGACAAACCGGATATGTTCAGGCCGGATCTGCGACGCAAATACCGCACGCTGGAGGAGGAGAACTTTGCCGAAGGCACCCTCTCGACCGTCACGGATATCGGGACAAACGCCGAATATCTGATGTACACTGTGATCTATTCGGACGGCAATACGGCCGAAATCCGGGTGCAAAAGCAAATCATGAAAAACAGTGCCGCGATTGCAAGCCAGTTTGTAATCATCCTTGCCTTTATCTGTCTGGCTCTTTCCTTGCTCTGGATTCTGTTTTACACCCGGCGGTTCTCCCGGCCGATTACCGAAATGAATGAGATTGCCAAAGACATGGCCGACCTGAAATTCGACCGCAAGGTCCGTTCCTCCGGCTCGGATGAGATCGGACAACTGGCCGTCTCGATCAACGAACTGTCAGAGAAGCTGGACACCACCCTCGGTGATCTGCGGCAGGCCAACGCCCAGCTCCGGGACGAGATTGAGCTGGAACGGCAGATAGACACCATGCGGAAAACATTTATCGCCAACGTATCGCACGAACTGAAAACCCCCATCTCCATCATTCAGGGCTATGCCGAAGGACTGAAGCTTGGCGTGTCGGACAACCCGGGCGAATACTGCGACGTAATTATGGAGGAAAGCGGCCGGATGAACCGGATGGTATACAGCCTGCTTGAGCTGTCGCAGTACGAATCGGGACAGATGAAAATTCAAAAAGAACGCTTCGATTTGGGAGATATGGTATTCAGCCTCTGTCGCAAGATGCAGAAGAGGGCGGCCGAATCCGACGCCGAGTTGCGCTTTGAAACCGACCGGCCGGTCATGGTGCTGGCCGACGCCGACCGGGTTGAGCAGGTGGTCAGCAACTATTTGAACAACGCCCTCTCCCACGTTGCAAAGGGCGGGCGGATCACTGTCTCGATTCATCCGCGGCCGGACGCCGTCCGGGTCGAGGTATACAACACCGGCGCGCAGATCCCGGAAGAGGAAATAGGCGCTTTGTGGCAGAGCTTTTACCGCGGCGACCGCTCCCGCAAACGGGAGGAGAGCCGGTTCGGCCTCGGCCTGTCGATCGTTCGCTCCATTATGGAGCTGCACGGCCGGCCTTACGGCGTGTACAATATGGCGGACGGCGTCTGCTTCTGGTTCGAGCTTGAACCGGCAGACCAACCTCCGACCCCGGAGGCGGGCAACCCGCCGGCCGGAGGAACAAAAGCGTAACACCCCGGCTGCGGCGCAACAATCCCCGGGCTTTCCGCGTGTTTCGCGGAAAGCCCGGGGGTTTTCTGTGTGTGCGTATAAAGCCGGTCAGATTGCGATTCCGGCAAACTGGTTCTGATACAGGCGGTAGTAGCAGCCCTTTTGGGCCAGCAGCTCCTCGTGATTGCCCGATTCAACCAGGCGGCCGGCGTCAATGACCAGAATCTTATCGGCATCCCGTATGGTCGAGAGGCGGTGGGCAATAATCAGGCTGGTTCGATTTTCCATCAGGGCGATCATCGCCCGCTGGATGTGCATCTCGGTCCGGGTATCGACACTGGAGGTCGCCTCATCCAGGATCAGAATCTTCGGATCGGCCAGCACCGCCCGGGCGATGGCCAAAAGCTGCCGCTGTCCACCGCTCAGGTTGCCGCCCGACTCGCTCAGCAGGGTGTCGTACCCGTCGGGCAACCGCTCGATAAAGCTGTCGGCGTTGGCAATTTTGGCGGCGGCCCGAACCTCCTCCATCGTGGCGTCCAGCCGACCGTAGCGGATATTGGCCGCGATGGTGTCGGAAAAGAGGACGGTATCCTGCAAAACGATAGCGATGTTGCTGCGCAGGGATTTTTTTGTAATCTCCCGGATGTCGCGGCCGTCGAGAAGGATCTCTCCGCTGTCGACGTCGTAGAACCGGGTCAGCAGATTGACGATGGTGGTTTTGCCCGATCCGGTCGCACCGACAATGGCAATCTTCTGCCCGCAGCCGACCTCGACCCCAAAGTCCCAAAGCACCTGCTGACCGGGCACATAAGAAAAATCAATGTGCCGGAAGGAGAGACTGCCGGTGACCTCATCCGGGCGAAGTTCGATCGTTCCCTTGTCGATTTCCGGCTCACTGTCCATAATCTCAAACACACGCTCGGCGCCGGCCAGCGCGGTCAGAATCTGGGCGTACTGATTGGCGACCTCGCTGATCGGGCGGGTAAACTGCTTGGAATAGATCAAGAAGGTCTGAATAGTTCCGACCAGGATGACCCCATTCAGCGCGAGATAGCCACCCGCTACCGCGATCAGCAGATAGCCGAAGTTGCCGATCACGTTCATCAGCGGCCCCATCACACCGCCCGAAACTTCCGCCCGGATGCCGATCTCTTTCAGTTCCTTGCTGGTTTTCTGAAAAGTCTCGATCGACTGCCGCTCGCGGCCGAAGGCCATAACCGTCTTGTACCCGGTGACCATCTCCTCCACCTGACCGTTCAGCTCGCCGAGAAGCGACTGCTTCCTCACAAAAAAACGACGCATATATTTCGCCATGACTGTGCTGGCCAGCAGACTGAGCGGCACGCTGACAATACTCACCAGTGTGAGAAGCGGACTGTACCACAGCATAATCGCCAGCGTACCGACGATGGTCAGCACCGACGAGATGAGCGAGGCGATCGACTGCGAGATGGTGTTGGAAACATTCTCTACATCATTGGTCATGCGGCTCATGATGTCCCCGTGCTGATGGGTGTCGATATACCGGATGGGTAAACGCTCAATCCGGGCAAAGAGGTCGGCGCGCAGATTTCGCACGGTGACCTGCGACAATCTGGCCGAAAGCAATCCCTGGAACCAGGTCATCAGAGAGTTGAGGAGATAGACGCCTCCAAGCAGTACCAGCGCCCGGACCAGGCCTCCGCCGTCGCGCGCAGCAATCTGGTTGATGGCCTCGCCCTGGAGAGCGGGACCGGCCAGCCCGAGCAGGGTGACCGCCAGCATAACGGCCAGCAGCCCGATGAGGATATAACGGTTGTGCCCGATATAGGCAAACAGACGCTTCAGGGTTTTGCCCATATTCTTGGGTTTTTCCCCACCGACCGCGCCGTGCGGACCACCGGGGCCGCCCGGCCCTTTTCCGGGACCTTGTATTATATTCGGCCTAGGCATGGATTTTCTCCCCCTCTCCTACCTGGGAATTATAGATATCACGGTAAACCGCGCTGGTTTTCAAAAGCACCTCATGGCTGCCGCAGGCGGCGACAGTGCCGTTCTCCAGCACGACGATACGGTCGGCGCTTTTCACGCTGGCTACCCGCTGGGCGATCGTGATGACCGTTGTGCCATTCAGATTCTCCCGCAGAGACTTTTGCAGCCGCGCCTCGGTCCCGAGGTCAAGTGCCGAGGTGCTGTCGTCGAAAATCAGAATCTCCGGATTTCTCAGAATAGCCCGTGCGATGCAGAGCCGCTGCTTCTGCCCACCAGAAAGGGAGGAACCTTTCTCCCCGATGATTGTATCATAGCCATGCTGAAAGCCCTCGATAAATTCGTCGGCCTGCGCGATGCGTGCGGCGGACCGGACATCCTCATCGCTGGCGTCCGGATTTCCCCAACGAATGTTGTCGGCAATGCTGCCCGAAAACAGCTCGCTTTTTTGCAGCACATAGCCGATCCGGCTCCGCAACGCGTCGAGGTCGTACTCCCTCACATCCCGGCCGTCCACCCAAACGCTGCCGCCGGTCACGTCGTAAAACCGCGGGATCAGGCTGACCAGAGAGGTTTTGCCCGCCCCCGTCACACCGAGAATGGCGACATTTTCTCCACCGCCAATATCCAGATCAATGGATTCGAGCACCGGCGCGCCGGCCGCCGACGGATACCGGAAAGAAACATTCCGGAACGAGACAGCGCCGTGCTCGATCCCCATCCGTTCGCCGCCGCCCTCAATACACGGCTCGGTATTCAGCACCTCACGGATTCGGGCAGCCGAAGCCCTCGACCGGGAGATGGTCTGGAACATCATGCTGACCATCATGATCGACATCAGAATCTGGGTCGTATAGGTAACCCCCGCCATGATGCTGCCAACCTCCATTTTCGCGGCCTGCGCCTGCCAGCCGCCGATCAGGATGATGATCACAACCACCGCATTCATAAAGAGAGTCAGAACCGGCATGGCGGTCGCCATCAGCCTCTGTACCCGGTAGTTGGTGTTCATCAGGTCGTCGTTGGCGGTTTTAAACCTTTTTTCCTCATACGCCTCGTTCACATAGGCCTTGACCATCCGAGCACCGGTGACATTCTCCTGCACGACGGCATTGACCTTGTCCAGCTTTTGCTGCACAACCGTGAAAAGCGGGCTGGCCTTGCGCAGAATCAGGAGGATAAAGACCAGCTCAAACGGCAGGGCGCAGAGCAGCACGATGCCGAAATTGACGTTCAGCCGCACCGCCATAATAATCCCGCCGATAAAGCTGATCGGCGCCCGCACGAACATCCGCAGCGCCATGGAGGATAAATCCTGCACTGCCGTAATATCGTTGGTCAGCCGGGTGACGAGAGAGCCGGTCGTAAACCGATCGGTCTGCTGCAAGGACAGATGCAGCACCCGGTCAAAGGTATCACAGCGCAAATCGTTGCCGAAATTCTGCGACGCCGTACTGGCAAATCCGGCCGCCGCAACACCAACCGCGCCACCGACAATCACCAGCCCGAGCATCAGCAGACCGGTCTGAATGATTACGGTCATATTGCCGCCCAGCACGCCCTCATCCACAATTTTGGACATAAGGGTCGGCTGCAAAAGATCGACCAGGACCTCTCCCAGCATAAAAATGGGAGAGACAATCGCGATCTTCCAATACCGTAAAAGATACGGTAACAGCTTTTTTTCCTTGTTTTTTTGCTTCATATGTACACCTTAACGCTCCGCAAAAATCGCGGAAGCGCCCTTTCTTTCCGGTTTACAAAAAACAGCGCCAAGCGCCGAGAGCTGTCGGTCATACATCCGTTTCCCTCCGATTGGCAGACGGAGGCTGCGGTTCGCCCGGTGCGCACCCCTCTCCCCATCCGCTTTCAAACAGATGCCGCCGTATCCGGATCAGCAGCGTTCTGAGGGTCACGACCTCTTCTTCCGATAGGCTTTCGGTAAAAACGCGATCCTTTTGCATAATCCGCTCCCGCATCCTGTCGTCCAGCGCCCGGCCTTTTTCGGTCAGGGAGACTCTGATCGAACGCGCGTCGGCCGGGTCGACCGTCTTGGTCACAAGACCCTCCGCCTCCATCTTGGTCAGCGTGACGCTAATGGTCGGCGCCTTCAGGTGGGTTCGTTCGGCTAGTTCCAACTGAGAAAGATTCTCCTCTTTCGCCAGATGAAACAGCAAATGTCGATAGCCGTTCTTCATCCCGATCGCACTGCTTTCCTGCCGCATTTCATTATGAAACAATCGGGACAGCTCATTGACCAGCATGGTCACCGGCATATCCTCCTCACAGGGCGGGCGGCCACGTGTATTTCGCCGCATCATCTCACATCCTTTATTTTTGAATTATTTAGTTTTCTAACTAATTATATGCGCAAAAATTCCGCTTGTCAAGCCCGAAAAAAGTTTTTCCATTAGACGCCGCCTTACGTCGCGGCAGAACTCTCCGCCATCCAAAAGAAAGCTTCCCATGCAAAAGCGCCCCGGCCCCCAAAAGGGCCGAGGCGCCGGACAAACAATGCTGAGGTGCGGTTATACGTTGATCTCCACCTTTACACCGAGAAGGTCGGCATTCTCCTCCAAAATCGGGCGGACGACCTCCTCCACGAATTCAGCCGTCTGCTGCGGGGCGCGGCCGACAAAATTCTCCGGTTTTAAGACCTGCAAAATCTCTTCCTTCGACATGCCGAAGAGAGGGTCGCCGGCAATCCGGTCGACAAGGTCGTTTTCCAGCCCCTCCTCCTTCACGCGGCGGGAAGCGGCCATCGAATGGACACGGATACGCTCGTGCAGCTCCTGCCGGTCGCCGCCCTTTTTGACCGCCTGCATCATGATGTTTTCGGTCGCCATAAAGGGCAGTTCCTTTTGCAGCCGCTGCTCAATCACCTTGGGATAAACGACCAGCCCGTCTACCACGTTGATGTAGAGGCTGAGGATCGCGTCGACGGCCAGGAAAGCCTCCGGCACGCTGATCCGCTTGTTGGCCGAGTCATCGAGGGTGCGTTCAAACCACTGGGTCGCGGCAGTGATCGCGGGATTGACGGCGTCGGCAATTACATACCGCGCAAGGGAAGAAATCCGCTCGCTGCGCATGGGATTGCGTTTGTACGCCATGGCGGAGGAGCCGATCTGATGCCTTTCAAACGGTTCTTCCACCTCCTTCAAATGCTGAAGCAGGCGCAGGTCGTTAGAAAACTTCATGGCGCTCTGCGCGATACCGCTCAAAGTGCTCAGCACAAAGCTGTCCACCTTGCGGGAATAGGTCTGTCCCGATACCGGCTGGCAGGCATTGTATCCCATCTTCTCGGCAATCCTGCGGTCGAGGGCGCGCACCTTCTCATGATCCCCCTCGAACAGCTCGAGGAAGCTGGCCTGCGTGCCGGTCGTTCCCTTGGAGCCGAGCAGCTTCATCGAGGCAAGACGATGCTCCAGCTCCTCCAGATCCAGCACGAGGTCGTACAACCAGAGGGACGCCCGCTTACCTACCGTCGTCGGCTGTGCCGGCTGAAAGTGGGTGAAAGCCAAAGTAGGCTGATCTTTTTGCGCCATGGCGAATTTGGAAAGCTCGGCGATCAGGCTGACCAGCTTCTTTTTGACAAGACGCAGTGCCTCGGTCATAATAATAATATCGGTATTGTCCCCGACATAACAGGAGGTCGCGCCAAGGTGGATAATCCCCTTGGCTTTCGGGCATTGCAGCCCATAGGCGTAGACGTGCGCCATCACGTCGTGGCGGACCTCCTTTTCCCGCGCGGCCGCGACGTCGTAATCTATGTCGGTGATGTGCGCCTTCATCTCGGCAATCTGCTCGTCGGTGATGGGCAGGCCCAGTTCCTGCTCCGCCTCGGCCAAAGCGACCCAGAGCCGCCGCCAGGTTGAAAATTTCATATCGGGCGAGAAAAGATACTGCATTTCTTCGCTCGCATAACGCGAACAAAGCGGGCTTTCATAGCTGTTTTTCATCATTGCGTCCCCCAAATCTTCCGACCGCATCCGCGGCCGCGCTTTTTATTCAAGGAATATTATACATAGAAAAAGCCTTCAAGTCCAGTATTTTCATAAATTCGTTTGATTGACAAGCCGCCAAATTCCGGTATAATTGAGGTATACTAAACATAAACCGGTTTTTTAAGGGGCCGGCAGCTTTTTGAGCGCACAACGGCCGAAAACAGGACGGAAGGATGGACAGCATATGGCGATTCTGATCACCGGCGGCGCCGGATACATCGGCAGCCACACCTGCGTCGAGCTGCAAAACAGCGGCTACGACATCGTGGTCGTCGACAACCTCTCCAATTCAAAGAAAGGGGTTCTCTCCCGGATTGAGGCGATCACCGGCAAGCCGGTTCCGTTCTATCAGGCCGACGTCCTTGACCGCGAGGCACTGCGGGAAATTTTCCGGAAGGAGAAAATTGAGGCGGTCATCCATTTTGCCGGCCTCAAGGCAGTCGGTGAGTCGGTGCGGATTCCGCTGGCCTATTACGAAAACAACATCAGCGGCACGGTCGTCCTTTGTCAGGTGATGGAGGAATTCTCGGTAAAGAAAATCGTGTTCAGCTCCTCTGCAACGGTCTACGGCATGAGCGATACCATGCCCCTGACTGAGGATATGCCGCTCGGTGCCATCAATCCTTACGGCCGCACCAAGCTGTTCAACGAGTATATCCTCCGCGACCTGACGGTGGCAAATCAGGAATGGAGCGTCTCTCTCCTGCGGTATTTCAACCCGATCGGCGCGCACGAAAGCGGCACAATTGGGGAGGATCCCCGCGGCATTCCGAACAACCTGATGCCCTATATCTCGCAGGTGGCGGTCGGCCGGTTGGATCATCTGAACGTGTTTGGCAACGACTATCCCACTCCGGACGGCACCGGGGTTCGGGATTATATCCATGTGGTCGACCTGGCAAAAGGCCACGTCAAAGCGGTGGAGTGGGTGCTCAAAAACACCGGCTGCGATGCGGTCAATCTCGGCACCGGCAAGGGGGTCAGCGTCCTCGAGCTGGTTCACGCGTTTGAGGAGGCAACCGGCGTTCCTGTTCCCTATGAAATCGCGCCCCGCCGCGCCGGCGATCCGGCGACTGTCTACGCCGACTGCGGGAAGGCCAAGCACGTCCTCGGGTGGGAGGCCGAGCTGGACACCCGCCGTATGTGTGAGGACACCTGGCGCTGGCAGAAAAACAATCCGCAGGGATACGCCGACTAAGGCTCACTGCGCTTGACACATGCGCGGCTTGGTCCGGCGCAAAACCGGAACAGCCGCCTATAAACGACCTGCCCCTTGTCAAGCAAACAGATGAAATATTTAAAACCCCCGACGTTTTTAACGTGATGCTCTTCATGGAGAATTGTAGGGCGGTAAGTAACCGGAAGACATTTGCCTTCCGGTTACTGCTTTTTAGGCAGTCTTTTCTTCGATAGGCATCACTTTAGGCATCACTTTGGATATTACAGGTATACCGTTTCGTTCGGGCAGTTGAAACGCATAGTGGATGATGATAGGGTTTCCGCAGGGACGAGCAGTTTTTTCGTACACCTCGATTCTGCGGATAAATACCCACAGCGGTTCAGGTGTCCGTTTTGGCATGTCCATATAGGATTTCGCCTTGCTGATAAATTCCTGTATACATTCCTCGCGCATATCCATTTTGTCAATGCGTTCCGTAATGGATTTCAACCCCCGCTGTAGCTCTGATTGCTTCTGTTCATATTCGCTTGCCATTGCCGATATGATTCGTTTCGGAACTGTATGAGTTGCAAGAGCTGTGCATTGCCCGATCCTTTATTGTGGATATGACAACCGACCTGAAAAGGAATTTCATATTTATCCTGTGCCACAGGGTTTGTCTTCGGCGGCAATCTGTTCCCGGATATCGGCAGTCAGTCGATCGGTCAGCGCTGTTATCTCGGCCGCATAGTCGCGTTGCACCTCAAAATACCCGACGCAGTCCGCGCACGCGGCGCGCAGCGCGCGGTGCGCCGCGATAAGGTCGTCCACCGACCGATCCTCCGGATACAAACGGCGCTCGATCGTATTGCGGTAAGCCAGAATATCGGCGTAGTGCGCGCGGATATATCCCTCCGAAAAGCCGAGATAGACCTCCCGCACCACACCGCGATACCGTTCCTCCAGCCCGGCGGTCAGCTCGGGGCGGAAATAGCATCCCTCCATAATCAAATGCTGACGATTTTCGACCGCCGTTTTCAAAATGCCGGAGAGCACGCCCCACAGCCGTCCACAAATCAAATTGTCGTCATCCTCAGCCGTAAAATCCACCAAGCCACCTCGGATCATCCCCATCTTCACATGGTCGGCCGAAAGATAGGGAACACCGCACGTTTCCAGCAAACGCTGCGCCAGCAGGGTTTTTCCGGTGCAGCTTTCACCCCCGATCAGCAAAATCACGCCTACACCTCCGTTTTCAAGCGTCCCGCGCGTGCAAATGTGTCAAACGGCCGCCGCCACAAAGCGGAATACACGATATTTCCGTCAAGCACTATCTCCTGCACGTGCGCCTCTCGCCCGGTAAATCATGACGAGCGCCCGGCATCAAGATTCGTTTTTTCGCAGAAACGATCGGTTATACCCGGATTTTTTCGGATTTGAGCACCCGATCGGGGCGTCCGTCCGACCCAACCGCTGCGCGCTCCCTTGCCGCCGGAAGAATAAACCGCACCGCAGAGGGCAGAATCTCAATCTCCGGGTCCCGGAGAGGCAGAATCTCCCCATCCAGATTGAGGGAGATCGGCCGGTCAGCGGAAATTTTCAGCCGGCGGCAGCGCTTCATCCGGACGATCGGCATTTTTTCAAGATGCTCTCCCCGCTTAAAGATGGCAATAAACTGAAAAAAGGTCCATACCGATACCCGCGGAATCCGGATAAAATCAATCAGCCCGTCAGACAATTCGGCGTATGGCGCAGCTTTGAATCCGCCCCCGTAAAACCGTCCGTTGGCAGCCAGCGCAAAGGTATAGCGATCGTCCGGATCCTCTACCGGCTGGCCGTCGGCCGTCAGGGTGAATCGGTGGGTTCGTTTGTGCAACAGACAATAAATCAGGGAAATTTTATATGCCAGCGTGCCGCTTATAAAAGGCAGGCGCTTGAACTTGACCATATTTTCCGCCACGGCCGAATCGTATCCGGCCGAAACAATATTGATGCTGATATGGTTTCCCGCCCGCAGCAGGTCAAGCGGAACCGACTCTCCCTTTACCAGCCGGCCGACATCCTGAAAATCCGTGCGCGCGTAGGCCGGAAAGCTGCGGACAAAATCGTTGCCCGACCCCACCGCGAGGACCCCAACCTCCACCTGTGGGAAAGGATAGGCAGTCTCCAGCACCTCCCGCAGAGTGCCGTCGCCGCCGCAGGCATAGATGCGAAGCGGCTCGCCAGCCGCACAGGCGGAATGCACCACCTCCCGTGCCTCCTCCACCGAACGGGTCTGGGCAATCTGCACGTTTTGTAAATTTAAGGCTTCGATCTGCTCCCGGATCTCGGCAGCGCGATTTTTCTTTCCCGCCGTCGGATTGATGATAAATAAATGCGTCATGCAAGCAAGGCTCCTTCCCGAAAAATCCTCTTCCAAAATCGCATTTTGAACCGTTTCTCGCGGCTCTTATGCGCCGGCAAGCAGATCCTTGATTACTTCGCCCGCCAGGATCATGCCGGCGACCGGCGGCACAAAGGAGATGCTGGCCGGCAGCCGCGGATCGCCGTCCGGACAAAGAGCCGGTTCTCTGGAATAAACGACCTTGAGCCGATCAATACCGCGTTTGCGCAGTTCTTTGCGCATGATCCGCGCCAGCGGACAAATCGAAGTTTCGTAAATGTCAGCCACTTCAAACCGGGTCGGATCGAGCTTGTTTCCCGTCCCCATAGAGGAGATCAGGGGGATCCCCTTTTCCTCCGCCGTCTCGGCCAGCAGGAGCTTCGCAGTCAGATTGTCCATCGCGTCCACAATGTAATCCACGCCGGAAAGGTCAATCTCTCCCATCGTATCGTGATGGACGAAAATCTGCTGCGCACGCACCCGCGCCGCCGGGTGGATATCCAGCACCCGATCGCGCATGACCTCCGCCTTCGGCCGGCCGAGGTTGGAGGTCAGAGCCAGAAGCTGCCGATTGAGGTTCGTGATATCCACCACGTCCCGGTCGATCAGCAAAAGACCGCCGATTCCGCCGCGGGCCAGCCCCTCGACCGCCGCAGCCCCTACCCCGCCGAGGCCGAAAACCGCCACCGTGCATTGGTTCAGCCGTTCGACCGATTCTCTCCCGATCAGGCGGGCGGTGCGGGAAAACCGTTCATCCATCCTGCATACGCCTCCTCCCGCGCAAACGCGCGGCTTTTTCCATTTTCGCATCCCGCCAAAACCGTCCCTCGGAGGCAGGAAAAACGCGGGCGGAATCCCTTCTTAGATTCCCGCCCGCGTTTACAAATCAGACAATGCGCTCGATGTACAGAAGGCAACGCACTTCCAAGCGAGCAAAAATCAGTGCCGGCAACGCCATCATCCTTGCCGGGCAGCAGCCCGCCATCGTCCTTTTCTTGCCAGCAAGACGGGTGAGGCAGCCGGGCTGCCGCCCGGCAATAAGGATAACAAAACCCGGATATTCTTTCAACTCCGAAATGCCGTGCTGTCCCTTGTACACAGAGAGTATGTTCGATGCCCGGGAAATACAATCCACCGCCGGTTTATCCGTGGTTGGCCAGATACTCGTTCACATTGTAACAAAGCGTCATCAAGCTGTCGCCGAGATGTACATTCTCCACCGGCAGATCGGGGTATTTAACCGACAGATCGTAGTGGCTGAAATTCCAGAAGCCCTTGATATTCAGCGCGATCAGCTGCTCGACCATCTCGGCCGCCTCCGCCCGAGGAATGCAGAGGACAGCAATATCCGGCAGATTCTCACGGCAGAATTCATCCAGCCCGTCGATATGCCGGATGGGAAAGCCCCGGACCATCTGGCCGGTCAGGGATTCCTTTTTATCAAAAATGCCGATCAGCCGAAAGCCCTTGTTCTCAAACGACATGTGGGTGACGATCGCCCGGCCGAGATTGCCCGCCCCGATCAGAATCGCCTTGCGGTCGTTGTGAAGACCCAGGATCTCCCCAATCTCGCCATGCAATTGCTCCACGTTGTAGCCATATCCCTGCTGGCCGAATCCGCCGAAGCAATTGAGATCCTGCCGAATCTGACTGGCGGTCAGTCCCATCCGGGACGACAGCTCGCGGGAGGAAATGCGGATGACGCCGGCCAGCTTCAGGTCGGCCAGAAAGCGGTAATATCTCGGCAGCCTTTTAATGACCGAGGTGGAGATATTGCCCTGTTTGCTCAAAACGGTTCGCCTACTTTCATAAACAGTCGGCCGGGGCCTCCCGGCCGTTTTTGCCCGGCAGGGATTTGCTTTATGCCAGCGTTTCCACCGTTTGCATGACATAGTCGCCGAATTCCGAGCAGGTGCAGCCGGTATCCCGCCCGGTAACGGTCAGCTTCTTTTCCTCATACATGCAGATATCCAGGGCGTGCTCCAGCAGCGCAGCCTTGTCCTGCCGCCCGATGTGGTTGAGCAGCATGACCGCCGCCCGCAGCATCGAGCAGGGGTCCGCGTATTTGTCCCGGCCCTCGGCCACCATGCGGGGGGCCGAACCGTGGATCGCCTCAAACATCGCATACCGCTTGCCGATATTGGCGCTGCCGGCTGTGCCGACGCCGCCCTGAAACTCGGCCGCCTCGTCCGTGATGATGTCGCCGTAGAGATTGGGCAGGATAAAAACCTTGAAATCCTTGCGCCGCTTCTCGTCGATCAGCTTGGCGGTCGTGATGTCGATGTACCAGTCGTCGGTCTCAATCTCCGGATATTCGCGGCCGACCTCCTGGCAAATCTTTAAAAATTTGCCGTCAGTCGTCTTGACTACATTGGCCTTGGTGATGATCGAGACCTTACCTTTATTGTTCTTGCGAGCGTAATCATAAGCCAGCCGGGCGATCCGCTCGGTTCCCTCGGTCGTCGTCACGATAAAATCGACCGAGAGGTCGTCGCTGACGTGAATGCCGTCCGAGCCAACGGCATACCCGCCCTCGGTATTCTCACGGAAGAAGGTCCAGTCAATCCCCTTGTCGGGAACCTTTACCGGACGCAGATTGCAGAAAAGATCCAACTCCTTGCGCATCCGCACGTTGGCACTTTCAATATTGGGCCAGGGATCGCCGGCACGCGGGGTCGTGGTGGGACCCTTGAGAATGACATGGCATTTCTTCAGCTCGGCCAGGACGTCGTCCGGGATCGCCTGCCCCTTGGCGGCGCGGTTCTCAATCGTCAGGCCCTCGATATCCTGAAACACAACCCGGCCGGCGTTCACCTCGTCAGCCAGGAGAAATTTCAGCACCCGGGCGGCCTCATTCGTAATAACCGGACCGATGCCGTCGCCGCCGCAGACACCGATAATCAGCCGGTCAAGCGAGTCATAGTCGACGAAATCCTTCTGTTTTTTAATCTCCTCCGCGCGGGCCTGCTGCTTTACAAGCAGCGCCTCGAATTTTTCTACGGCGTCCTTTATAAATTTTTCTGTCATGAAGATCAGCCTCTCTTTCAATTTCAGGATGCAAAGGCGGCTTTTTTCAGCCGCGGTTTTTGGTGTAGTTCAGCAGCCCGCCGTCAAGCAGGATGTCCCGTCCCCTGCCCGAGAGCAGCGGAGTCAGACTGCACGTTCTTCCGGTCGTCTTGTCAAGGAGGGTGACCTTCCCCTCCCCTTCGACTGCGGCGCGGACGCCGGGCAGCTCCAGCTCGTCGCCCTGGCTGATGGCGTCATAGTCGGCCGGATCGTCAAAGACCAGCGGCAGGATGCCGGCGTTGATCAGGTTTGCGGCGTGAATGCGGGCAAAGGATTTGGCCGCGACCGCCTTGATCCCGAGATAGAGCGGTACCAGCGCGGCATGCTCCCTCGACGAGCCCTGGCCGTAGTTTTCTCCCCCGACGATGATGCCTCGGCCAGCCGCCTTGCAGCGGGCCGGAAAATCCTTATCACACACGGTGAAGCAGAAGTTGGAAAGATAGGGAATGTTCGACCGAAAAGGCAGGATTTTTGCCCCGGCCGGCATGATATGGTCAGTAGTGATGTTGTCCCCGACCTTGAGAATGGCGGGCGCTGCGATCGTCTCCTCCAGCGGGGCGGTGGTCGGGAAGGGTTTGATATTCGGGCCGCGGAGAATCTCGCACCGGTCGTATTCCTCCGCCGGAGCGGGCGGATCGACCAGATTATCGTTTATCATGAATTTCTCCGGCAGCGCGATGTCGGAGAAATCAACTCCGAGCTCCCTCGCGTCGGTCAGCACGCCGGTCAGGGCGGAGGCGGCGGCCGTCTCCGGACTCACCAGATAGATGCCGGCGTCGGCCGTGCCCGAGCGGCCCTCAAAATTGCGATTGAACGTACGCAGCGATACGCCCGCCGAATTGGGGGACTGTCCCATGCCGATGCAGGGGCCGCAAGCGCACTCCAGAATCCGGGCGCCCGAGGCGATGATGTCAGACAGCGCACCGCAGTCGGCCAGCATGTTCAGCACCTGCTTGGAGCCGGGGGCGATCCCCACGCTGACCGTAGGACAAACCGTTTTGCCCTTCAGCATTCTGGCCACCTTCAGCATGTCCAGCAAAGAAGAGTTGGTGCAGCTGCCGATCAGAACCTGATCAACCTTGATCTTTCCGATCTCCTCCACCGTTTTGACCCGGTCGGGCATGTGCGGCATAGCCGCCAGCGGCGCAAGGGCGGAAAGATCAATCTCAATCTCCTCATCATACGCCGCGTCGGGATCGGAGGCGAGCGGGATATAATCCTGCTCACGTCCCTGAGCGGCCAGAAACTGCCGGGTCACCTCATCCGACGGGAAAATCGAGGTGGTGGCGCCCAGCTCGGCCCCCATGTTGGTGATGGTCGCCCGCTCGGGCACCGACAGGGTGGCGATTCCCTCCCCGCCGTACTCGACGATCTTACCGACGCCGCCCTTGACGCTCATGATCCGGAGGACCTCTAAAATAATATCCTTGGCGGCAACCCCCTGCCGCAGGCGACCGGTCAGGTTCACCTTTACCATTTTGGGCATCGGAATGTAGTAGGTACCGCCACCCATGGCAACCGCGACGTCCAGGCCGCCGGCCCCCATGGCCAGCATCCCGATGCCGCCGCCGGTCGGGGTGTGAGAATCCGAGCCGATCAGCGTCTTTCCGGGAATGCCGAACCGCTCCAGATGCACCTGGTGGCAGATGCCGTTGCCGGGGTGCGAATAATAAATCCCGTGCTTTTTGCAAATCGACTGAATATAGCGGTGATCGTCCGCGTTTTCAAACCCGGTTTGAAGGGTGTTGTGATCAATATAAGCAACCGAACGCTCGGTCTTGACCCGCGGCACGCCCATAGCTTCAAATTCCAGATAGGCCATGGTTCCGGTGGCATCCTGGGTCAGCGTCTGGTCAATCCGCAGACCGATCTCTTTCCCGACGGTCATCTCCCCGTCGACGAGGTGGGCTTTGATGATCTTCTGTGCAATCGTATAACCCATTTCTATCAAGCCTCCATACATATAAAATATATTTTATTATCGTATAAAACGATCCGGTTGTCAAGAAAACATTGCAAGTTTGATAGAAAAATATCAAATTTCCTTTCGCCTTTTGCGCATAAAAATCCGCAGTGCCCAACAAAAAAACTCCGGAGAAGGTTTCCCCGGAGTTTTGAAAACGCAGAGCAAAAAACGGCATGGCTACCGGATATACGCCTTGACCGTCATGATCTCCCCACCCTCGGCCGAGCCGTACGGCCGGATGGTGTATTCCCCGACACAGGCGGGAATCACAAAGGTTTCGGCGTAATGCACGACAAAGGGAGCGAACCGTCCGGACGGGCTTTCCACCACCGCCTCGGCCCCCTCGACCAGATTCAGCATATTTACGCTGCCCTCGGTGCTGTGCAGCACCCGGCCGGCCGAACGGTGGGTCAGGGTGACGATCGGTTCCAGCTCATGCAGGCCGGTTTTCCGGACCGTCCGCTCGGGCGATGCCTCCAGCGTTTCGCTTTGGCCGACCAGCTCCCGATAAACAAAATCCGTATCCCGCTCCCACCGGATGGCGTTGGCCCCATGAGCCAGGTGGATCGGCCGCGGCCGGCCGTTCAGATCCAGACGCGCCCAATCCCACAGCTTGAAGGTGAAAATATAGGGGGTCGCGCTGATTTCCAGCACCATGCATCCCGCGCCCGAGCAATGCACTGTCCCGGCCGGAATCAGGAAGTGGTTGTGCTTCTTCGCCGGAATCCGGTTGACATACCGTTCGGCGGGGAACGGAGCCTCTCCCCGTTCGGCCCGGGCGAGATCGCGCAGCATCTCCTCCCGGTCGATGCCGGTTTTCAGCCCGAGATAGACGCAGGAATCAGCCCCTTCATCCGCGTCCAGAATATAATAGCTCTCATCCTGCGTATAATGCATACCGAAATTCTGCTGAATATAGGTAGTCGGCGGATGCACCTGCAGCGAAAGGTTCTGCCCTCCCACCGTGTCGAGCAGATCGAACCGGATGGGAAACTCCGCCCCGTAGCGCCCGTACACCCGATCTCCGAGCAGCGCGGCCGGCCGGTAAAACACAAGATCGATGGCCGGAATCTGTACCGTCACCCGTCCGTAATCGAGCAGCAGGCTGTTTTCCTCCGGGACGCCGTCGAAGCTCCAAGCATAGTTGGGCGCCGCAGGATCGAGGTCGAAATGCTCCTTCATCCATTGGCCGCCCCAGACGCCCGGGTCAAAATACGGCACCAGCCGGAAGGGGCGGGAGGCCGCCGTCTCCAGCCCGGCGAAAAAGGCGGCGGCAGTCACCAGCTTCGGACAGTCGGGCAAGTGTGTGTCGAGGAAGAAATCAGCCTCCTCCCACACCGCTTGTTTGTGCCGGTCGGCAAAACGCCACTCGACAAAATAGCCCTGCTTGAACTTTTCGGTCGGCAAAGCACCGGCGTTGTCGCTGTTCCAGTTCGGGCAGCCGCTCCGGTAGCGGAGCTGAATCTCCCACCGGGAAAGGTCGGCGTAAATCAGTACGTCCCCCCGGCAAAGGAGAGCCGCCCCCACCCCGTAAACCAGGATCACGCCACCGGAATTTTCAATCTCCCCCCGCATGGCGGCGAGCCGCCGCGGGTCGAAAAAGCTGTCGATGGTCCGGTGGCACATAATGCCAAACACCGGATCCTCTGTCAGAAAGCCGGCGATCTCAACCGCGTAATCTTCTTTAGAGAGCGCACAGTCCTCCGCGCAAAAGCAGTGGTCGGGAGAGAGGGGAGAAAACATCTCCAATATTTCTTCGTAGCGGACGCCGGGATAGCAGTCGACCACAAGCACCGTCCGATCGCGGCCGGCCAGTCGGCTTTGCAGCTCGGACGCAATTTCGGCCTGACCCGAAAAACAGGCGCCGGAAAATCCGGCTACCTGAATGGTTGGCGCCGGATCATAATTGTGATATTTTGGCGATATGTTCATGCAATGTCCTCCGGTATTTTATGAATTTAGCTTTTTGTGCCGCACGGAAACCGTGTGTTTAAAACTGTCCATTTTCAAAAGATGCCCCCAACTTTGTTCG
Source organism: Candidatus Howiella sp. (assembly GCA_050946935.1). Taxonomy (GTDB): domain Bacteria; phylum Bacillota; class Clostridia; order Oscillospirales; family Acutalibacteraceae; genus UQRS01. The sequence continues at coordinate 2,060 of JBMNVR010000014.1, read as the reverse complement.
CACAAGCTTTGCAGCATCTTTATTGTACCATATGTAATTACAAATTTCAATCTAAAAAAATCTTTTATAAAACAATTATAAAACAATTTCCCAGTCTTTTCTCCGTCCCTCTCAAAATTTATCCGTACATTTTGAATGTTTTTCAAACTATGTATTTACATCTGCGGAAGTGTATGCTACAATACCCTTGCAAATCCGTATTTTTCATAATCTGCCGTTTCTCCCTTTCCCGTCACGGCAATGTTTCCGTTCCACAGGTTCGGGACGTTCCCCCGGCGGCGTATGGAATATCCGCGCCAAACGCCGCTGGAGCGACGTCTGTTTTACATTTTATGCGACCGGAAGAAAAATACGGCACATCGAAATAAACAGCTACAAATCAAAGAAGAAAGGATGCATCTAATATGACACAAAGCAAATGTCTTAGCAATCTTCGGCGCGGCCTGCACAATTTCCTTTGCTGTGCACTGTGCGCCGGGCTGTTCCTGGGCATTCTGGCTCCGGCAACCGTTTGCGCCGGGGGTACTGCCCATCTTCTCACCGCCGTCGACGCGATCGCCGGAAATCAGTACAGCGACCAACGCCCCACGCTGATTATTGACGGCAGCGGCCTTACGGGAGAAGGAACGGCTGCCCTGCATGACGCACATGCCAACGCCTTCACCATGTGGCACACCGACGCCAATCCGGGGGCGAACGCCTGGGTTCAGGTCGATTTCGGCTCGGCTTTCGCTCTGGACGAGCTGTGGATCTGGAATATGAACCAGCAGAACAACACCACCCGCGGTCTCAAGAATATCAAAATCGAGTACACGGCCGACGGGATTGTCTGGAACACCCTCCAGCCGGAGGAAGGCATCGCCTTTGCCGACAGCCCGGAGGGATATCCTTTCCAGCTCGCGCAGGCGACCGGGCAGGCCGACATGGCCGCCACCAACCTGAACGACGGCAGCAACACGCCGATCCGCTTCGGCGGCGCAAAAGCGCGGTATGTTAAAATCACCGCCCATCCGGATGCCGGCGTCGGTTCCTGGGGCGACGTTTACTTCGGACTCAGCGAAGTCCGGTTTACCAGCTCGGAAGAGACCGTACCGGTCAGCGGCATCAGCGTTTCCAATCCGTCAGGAACAAACGCCATCTCCGTACCGGGAGGCACCCTGCAAATGCAGGCCACGATTCAGCCGTCCAACGCCACCGTGCAAACCGTCGAATGGAGCGTGACCGATTCGGCAGAGAATATAGCCATCGTCTCAGCAGACGGCCTGCTTTCGGCACGGCGAAACGGCACGGTGGAGGTTGTTGCCACCGCCAAGGACGGCTCGGGCGTCATCGGAAGTTGCAGCATAACCATCACAGGCCAGCCGACCGTGCTTCCCGGCGTCACCGCAACGGCCGGGGACGCTTATGAAAACCGCGGCGCAGAATATGCAATCAACGGTTCCGGTATGGGCGCCGGCGTGGGAGAAAAGGCCTCTCTTTATGATCTGCATGACAACCACGGCTTTGGAGAGACCATGTGGCACACCAACGCCAATCCGGGAGCGAATGCTTGGATTCAATTCGACCTTGGCAGTGCACAGACGGTTGACGAGCTGTGGATCTGGAATATGAACCAGCAGAACAACACCACCCGCGGTCTCAAGAATATCAAAATCGAGTACACGGCCGACGGGATTGTCTGGAACACCCTCCAGCCGGAGGAAGACATCACCTTTGCCGACAGCCCGGAAGGATATCCTTTCCAGCTCGCGCAGGCGACCGGGCAGGCCGACATGGCCGCCACCAACCTGAACGACGGCAGCAACACGCCGATCCGCTTCGGCGGCGCAAAGGCGCGGTATGTTAAAATCACCGCCCATCCGGATGCCGGCGTCGGTTCCTGGGGCGACGTTTACTTCGGACTCAGCGAAGTCCGGTTTACGGTGCAAGGAAGCACCCCCTCTGTGGATCAGGAAGCGATTGATAACGTCATCTCGCTGATCGACGCGATCGGCGAGGTTGCCGCCACTGCCGCATCGGAAAGCAAGATTGTCGCGGCCGAGACGGCCTATGCCGCGCTG
>JBMNVR010000013.1:0-73131 GCA_050946935.1 Candidatus Howiella sp. | reverse complement strand
CCTCCCTTTGTTATTTTTGTGCAGTTGGCAGACCGCACTTTCATTATAACAAAGGGAGTTTTTATTTCTTCCTTATCGCCCCAGGCTCTTTTGAACCACTCGCCCAGCGAGTGGTTTTACGCGACAATAAGCCGAGCCTCTTCCGATAACGGGAGAGGCTCGGCGCATTTTATACCCTAAGACCCGGTCGTCCAAACACGCGCAAAGGCACGGCAGACTTTGCATTTGTACAAGACCGACACCTTTGCGGCGGGGAATTATTTGTTTTTCATCATGGCGCGCATAGCGTTGAGAATGGCCAGGATCATCACGCCCACGTCGCCGAAAACGGCGATCCACATGTTGGCGATTCCCAAAGCGCCGAGGATCAGGATAATCGCCTTGACCCCGAGCGCGAACCAGATGTTCTGGCGGACAATCCGCATAGTACGACGCGCGGTGCGAATCGCCAGCGGCAATTTGGAAAGACGATCGTCCATCAGAACGACATCAGCCGATTCGATCGCGGCGTCGCTGCCCAAAGCACCCATTGCCACGCCGACGTCCGCGCGGGAGAGCACCGGCGCATCGTTGATACCGTCCCCGATAAAAGCCAGCTTACAGCCGTCCGCCAGCAGCCGCTCAACCCACTCCACCTTTTGCGCGGGAAGAAGGCCCGCATGCACCTCGTCGACGCCAACCGTCTGTCCGACCGCCTCCGCCACCCGTTCCGTATCGCCGGTCAGCATCACCGTTTTTCGGATCCCGAGCGATTTCAGATTGGCAATCGCCTCCTCTGCATCCGGCTTAACCGTATCGTTGATGACAATATGGCCGAGATACTCGCTTTCCTGCGCCAGATGAATGACCGTGCCGGGCAAATGACACGCATGCCACGCCGCGCCCGCTTTGTCCATCAGAGAACCGTTGCCGACATAAAAGATTTTGCCGTCAACCTCCGCCTTCAGCCCCATGCCGGCAAGCTCGCTTACCTTTCCAATCCTGTTTTTATCAATATGCCCCTTGTGGGCTGCTATAATCGACTCGGCCACCGGATGGCTGGAGTAGCTCTCGGCCGCTGCGGCAATGTCCAGCAGCACATCCTCCGACACGCTGGACGGATGAATGGCATTCACGGCAAAGCTGCCCTTGGTCAAGGTGCCGGTCTTATCGAACACAACAGTGTCGACCACTGCCAGCGCCTCCAAATAATTGGCGCCCTTGATCAACACCCCCTCGCGGGAGGCGCCGCCTATGCCTCCGAAAAAGGAGAGCGGCACCGACACCACCAGCGCACAGGGGCAGGACACAACCAGAAAAATCAAGGCCCGGTTAATCCACACACTCCACGCCTGCCCAAAGAAAAGCGGCGGCAACAGAGCCAGCAGCACCGCACCGATCACGACGCAAGGGGTGTACCATCGCGCAAATCGGGTGATAAAATTTTCGACCCGCGCCTTTTTCTCAGACGCGTTTTCCACCAGTTCGAGAATTTTGGCGACCGTGCTTTCGGCATAGGCGCTTTCGATTCGCACCTGAATCACACCCGAAAGATTGATCGAACCGCTAACGACCCTGTCGCCCGCTTCCCGGTCCACCGGCAGACTTTCCCCGGTGAGGGCAGCAGTGTTCACGGTTGTCCGGCCCTGTGTAATCACCCCGTCCAGAGGAATCTTTTCGCCCGGCCGGACAACAATGCTTTCACCCGGCCGCACCGCTTCGGGAGAGACCTTTTCCTCCCCCCCGTCGCGCAGAACGACCGCGTAATCCGGCCGGATATCCATAAGCGCAGCGATCGACCTGCGGCTTTTGCCGACGGCGAGACTTTGGAACAGCTCACCAACCTGGTAAAAAAGCATGACGGCAGCCGCCTCCGGATACTCTCCGATGACAAAGGCGCCGAGCGTCGCGATGGCCATCAGGAATTTTTCATCAAAAACCTGGCCGCGCAGGATATTCCGAACGGCCGACCACAAAACGTCGTATCCGATCACAAGATACGGAATGGAAAAGGTCGCCAGACGCCAAATCCCCTCCACCGGTAAAAGCCACGCCGCCACACAGAGAAGAACTGAAAGAACGATCCGAAACGTGATCCGCTTTTGTTTTCTGCTCATAACACTTTACAGCACGACCCTGCAGTCGGGCTCCACCTTTCTTATGATTTTGACCGCCTTTTTTAAAACCGCGTCAAAGAGCGCGTCGTCCGCCTCCAGAGTCATCTTCTGTCCAAAAAAATTCACCGAAACCGCCTGTACGCCGTCGATTTTCGCGATAGCGCTTTCCATCTTTGCGGCACAGTTCGCACAGTCGAGATCTTCCAGCATATAGGTTTTTTTCATCGTAAAACAACCGCCTTTCCGATTATAAAGAAACTTTTTCCGCCGCATGAGAAAGAGCAAGCCGCCCGATCCCACCCAACCGAAAAAACAAATCCTTTTACAGCTTTTCGTTCCGTTCTTCGATCAGATGTTCAAACCCTTGCGCGACAATCGTGCGGACATGATCGTCAGAGAGATAATAATAGATGGTTTTCCCCTCCCGACGGTTGCCGACCAAATTGGCGTCCTTCAGAGTTTTGAGCTGATGCGAAATCGCCGACTGGGTCATGCCGAGCAGTTCGGCAATGGCGCAGACGCACATCTCCGACTCAAACAGGGAGTAGAGAATCTTCATCCGGGTCGTGTCCCCGAACAGCTTGAACAGGTCGGACAGATCGCAGAGGAGTTCGTCGGTCGGCAGTTCGTTCCGCACAGCATCAAGAATTCGTTCATGATTATGCTCCATCACGTGCACCTCTATTCATATGTTGTTGTATTCATATGATACTATATTCATATGTTTTTGTCAAGAGGCTGTTCCTCATTTTTAATTTTTGAAGCTGCAAATAAAAAAGGCCAAGCCTCGTCGCACAGGAAAGAAGCGCGGTTTTGAGCCTGCTGAGGCGGCGCCGTCCTCCCACCCGGGCCTGCTTATGCCCCAATAAAACAGCCCCCGTCAGCGTTTACATCTGACGGGGGCTGTCATTATATACTGTTTTCCATCTTGCAGCTTGCAAGACAGGCTTTGCTTATCCCTGTACAATCAGTGCCCGCAGTGCGACCACATCGCTGACCGTAAGATTCTGGTCTTCGTCCAGATTTCCGGCGGCAAACTGCTGCTCGGTCCAGCTTCCCGCTACAATCAGCTTGCGCAGCTCGACCACGTCGGAGACGGTAACGTTTCCGTCGCCGTCCACATCGCCGGGTTTTACTGTGTCCGGCACAGCGGCCTTCAATGCGGCGTTGAGCGCGTCAAACGCAGTGGTCAGCGCCTCCTCCGAAGCGGAGGTGTTTTCCAGCACCGTTTTTGCGGAGGCAATCGCCGTTTCCAGCGCCGCGGTTTTCTCGGCGGACACGCCGGTCAGATCGGCCGCCTCTGACCGCTCGACCAGGGCGGTCAGAGCGGTGCGGGAATCCGTCTCCTCAAATATGAAAGATTTCAGATTGCAGACGTTGTCTCCCTTTTCGGACACAAAAACGATGGCAATATCCTGCTCGCCGGTCAGCACGCGGTTCAGCTCCGCCGAAGCCGTCTTGTAAATCGACCAGTCGGCCGAACCCTGAAGCGTAGAGGTCTGCGGCAGCGTGACCGTCCCGACCACTTCGCCATGCTGGTCGCCAAGGCGGATTTCGGCTTTCGGCGCCTCACCAGTATTCCAGCCGGAATAGTTCAGGATCACCGTATCCGCGCCCTTGTCGCCAAACTGAATGCCCTTGTAAATCACCCAGGACTCATCCGAGATGCCGCCCAGGTTCTTCGGCACGCCGTTTTCCTTATCAATCTTGACTGAAGAAGTGCGCTTCTTGTTGTAATCCGGCGCAAAAACGCTTTCATAAGCCGAGCGTTTCTCAATCAGATTGCGGACAGCCTCGCCCAGCCGGTCGGCCGAGACCGAAATGTCGTTGCAGTTGGCCGATGCATCCGCCGCCACTTTCTGCGCCAAGGCGTAAGCGGCGTCCAGCTCGCCAAGACTCTCGTCCGTATACAGGCTACGGTCAATGGCAGCCGCCTGATTCCGCACCTGATCGAAGTAATCCTCCGGCACGCCGATGTAGAGGTCATCGATATACGCCGTGAAATTGCCGGTGTCGGCAGCATGATCGTAGGCGATCATCACGGCATCCAGCACCGAACCGGGCGCATAGGCGTACAGGTCGACGGTCACCGTGACCCACTCGCCCACCTTGCCGTGTCCAACGTCGGGGTGCACCCGCTGGCCGTCGGCGTCAACCGCCAGTTTCCGGTCGCGCAGCGGATCGCCCCAGGTCATCCGGAGATCGACCGCCGCATAGCGGCCAATCTCGTTCCCGGCATAGAATTTGTAAGTCAACACCGTACCCGGAACGACCGTGAAGCTCTCTCTCGACAAATCAAGATAGACGTACGATTTCTCGGAAGAGGTATCACTGCCCGAAATTTTCAGCGAACTTTTGCCGCTGTAGGCCTGCTCGGTCGAAATCTCCGCCTTGCCGTTGTCTACGGCCGTGACGTTGGAGGTACTGTTGTTGATAGAGAGATCAGCGTCATCCCCTTCAAACCCGAAGGTCAGCGCCGTCTTTTGCCCAGCCGTGCGTTCGCGCTCATCATGCAGCTTGGAGACGGGCGAAATGCTGCTGTCCGCCTCATCCACGGCGGTCGCGGCAAAGAGGATGATATCGCTGTCGTTCGGCAGTGTAATCTCCGACGCGCCGGCGATGTCGATGATGTAGGAGAACATGTAGGTAGTCGCGGCAATATTATCCTCGCCGAAGGTGTGGCGGTGGGTTGCCACAACGGCCGGCACCTGGTTCTTGACATATCCGGTGATGCCCAGGCTCTGAATATCTCCCGCGCCGATATTCTCAGCATAATCACCGATCTCCAGCGTGACGGCCTCGCCGTCGACCAGGAAGGCAGCCTCCTTATCCCCACCGGTCGAGGCGGCGAGGATATGCAGCGCGGTGTATCCGGAAGGCAGCTTGACGGTCTGACCCGCAGTCTTGACCGCATTGTTCGCACCGTCGGTCATGTCGCCCATTGTATAGGTGACGCCGGCCGCCGTCTCGGTCTTTCCCACCAGCTCGGTCGGATAGCAGTCTCCGATCAGGTTGATGCCGCCGTCGGTCCTGTTCGCGTTGGAGGAATATGCATCGACATTGTAGGGCAGATCGACCGCCACGCTCTTACTCGCGCCTGCGGTGCCGGTCGGCGCGGCCTTCAGGGTCAACGCAAAGGATTTGACGCCGTAAGCGCCGATGTCAAACACGATTTTACCGTCGCGCACGGTGACGGCGCTGCTCTCCATGCTTTCTTCCGAAGCGTAGATTTCCCGGGCGCTTTCGATGCCGTTGCCAAGGGTGAATTCCACGCCGGTCTGCGCCTCGCCCGAACCCTCGTTGACGCGGACGACGATCTCATCCGAGTACTCGGCGCCCTTAACGGCGCGGACGAGCACGCGGTCATTGCTGATGCTGCCAAAGCTGTAGTTTCCGCCGAGGACGCCGTCGTGCGCCGTCACGGCAAAGGCGTTCATCGGCTGGTTAAAAGCCTCCGCCTCAATCTGCACATCCGAACCGGAGAAACCACCCTCATGCGAGTAAACGCCGAAAGCGAATGTATTGAGGCCGATATCCTGCACATTTTGACCGGCCGCGCCGCACTCCCCGTCGTAGCCGTACTGATCGGAGTCGTGGGAATAATCGTTCTGCGGAGTGTGCAAAAGGGTCAGACGGATGGTGTTGTCGTCATACTTATCCATACCGTATTTGCAGTCGTTCAGGACAGAGACGCCAAACGAATCGTCCGTATTGGTCACATCCGCCCACTTCTGCACTGGAACCTCTGCCTTGTCCTCCGTATTGTTCGAGCGCTCGATCACGCCGAGGCCGAGGTCGTAGGTTGCGTTCGGGTTGCTGGAGGCGAGGTTGAACTCGGCCTTGAGCAGCTTGCCTTTCTCCTGCCAGTCGACCGCGTTGTCCACCCGGACCACCTGGCCGCCGGCCGTCAGACTGACAACCTGAGTATAGGTGGAGCTGCCGTTTGTCCGGGTCAGCTCAACCGCCACGCGGGCCGGGCCTTTTTCCAGCACCTTAAGGCTTACATCCGAGACGTAATCATCGCCAAGCTGGGTCGCGTAATCTTCAAAATTCAGCTCCCATGCCGCCCAGTAGATATAGCTTTCATCGAACAGAGAGAGACGGATCGGATCGCTGAGAATCTCTTTATTCAGTTCTTTATCGGTGATGCTGGCAATGTCGCCGTTTTCGTCGATATAAACCTTATATTTATCGTTCGAAAGCTCGGGACCGCGGATGCTCAGCCCGGTCTTGACCTGCGACGCCACGTTGGAAGGCAGAACCGAATAGGTACGGTAGCCCATCGAACCGACCGTGGCGATAAAGACGATCTCATACTCGTTCGCGACGCGGCTGTTGACCTGCGCGGCGACCTCGTTGCCCTCATCGTCAAAGACGCGGACATACGGCAGGGTCGAATCCAGTGTCAGGGTGCACTCCACCGCATCGGTGCGTTCAACCGCCAGAGGATTGCTGACAACCACCGGGACGGCCTGTGCCTGCGACGGACGGGTATCCATCGAAGCTGCGACGCCGCCCACACCGCTCGTATACTCGGCCGCCGCCTGCTTGATGGCGACCATATAATCATTGTAGCTGCGCACATAGGTTGTGGCGTTGGAAGTGCCGGTGATGTCATCGTGAAACTGATGCGCGATCACGCGGGTCCAGATTTCTTCAAACTTGTCGGTGGGATACTCGGTCGCACCGAGATAGGCGGACGCGACATTGGCCCGCTCGGAGGCGTCGGCGATCAGCTCGGCGCGGCGGTTCCACCGCTTGGACAACGCGCGGGAGGTATAACATCCGGCGCCATGCTTTTTCATGACCATCTCGCCGTCGTAGCTGGGCAGCGCGTTGAGCTTGGAATCGTCGGCCATGATTTCCTTAAACAAATCGTCGGTCGCGGCAAAGCGAACCTTGACACTGTTTGAATCGTTGGACGCAATTTCTTTCGAGACGGCGCGAACGGTCGCCTCATACACGCCGCCGCCCCGGTCTCCGCCAAAGCCGGTCAGCACAGCCGCGCGGCTGATTGGAGAACGATTCAGCTTGTTGTTGGCGTCGCTTTCATTCCGCACGCCGGAGTTTTTCGCTTCGGTGTAACCGTTATAATTGATGTTGGCAACAACAAAATTGCCGTCCACACCAACCCACTTTCCAATATCAAAGGGCAGGTTCCCCCCGGGGAAACTGTTGCCCCAGGAAAGCTTCTGGGTCGAGAATCCGACCAGGTTGGAATGCGCGGCGATCGACGGCAGCGCATAGCCGAAGCCGAAGCAGTCAGGGAGATAAATATCCCGGCTCATCACGCCGAGCTTATCGTTCCAGTAGTTATTGCCGTACAAAATGTTGCGGAAAAGCGCCTCCGGCGACGGGGTGTTGACATCGCCGTTTTCCAGTCCGCTGCCCGCCACATTCCACTGGCCGTTTTCTATGTATCCGCCAAGCTGGTCAAACAGCTCGGGATAATATTCCTCCAGCAGTTGGTAGCGGTACGCCCCTTCGAAATTGAACTGGAAGTCGGGATAGTTATCCGCAAGTTCAAAATTTTCAATAAATGTTTTGGGAATATAGTCGGCAATCGTTGTTTCCAGATCCCAGCTCCAGACCGTGTCCAGATGGGCCGTGGTCACGACGTCGATCGTTCCCTCTGCCGCCGCGGCCGAACCGAACAGCGATAATACCAGCGCGCCGGCCAGCGTCAAGGCAACCACCTTCCTCTTCATAAATCGCGTCACATCCCTTTCGCAATTGTAAAATATTACAAATTTGTCTGATTTTCAGCCAAAACTCCCCGCCGGCCTGTCTTTTAAAACCGGGCGGGCCGCAGCCCTGCGATGGGATAAATCCCGGATGCCGCGCAAAGCTGAATGAAGTATTTTGCTGAAAAGATTGACATTTCTGCCTATTTATTGTACCATATGACCAAAAGGTTTGTCTATGGATATTTTTACGCTTTAATGGTATATTTTTGTTTTTATTTGCCGCATATGGAGGAGTGGGAAGAAAATGGAAAATTATTTTATAGAGCCGGTATTTACAAAGGATGGTATTCCGACCTCTTTCGACACCGAAACGCAAAGCTATACCGGCCGGATCATCACGGCCCACGCCCACATGCATGATAAAATCGAGATTCTCTACTGTCTGGAGGGGGCGATGCGCGTTTTTCTGAACGGGGAAGAAAATCCCATTTCCTCCGGCGATATGGTGATTATCAACTCAAATGAAATCCATCAAATTATCGGCGACACGGACGGCCTGAACCGATACCTGGTTTTCAAAATCGAGCCGGAGATGCTTTCCACCTCCTCCCAAGCCGTGTTTGAGATGAAATACATCCTTCCCTTCACCATCAGCACTGCCGCCTACCCGCAGATCATCCGGAAGCAGGTGCTCGACGCCACCGAGCTGCCGGAGATTTTCCGGCTTGTGGACGAGGAAAACAGAGAAAAAGCCTACGGCTACGAGCTGGCCATCCACGGCTGCGCCTGCCGCATTTTCCTCTGGATTTTGCGGTACTGGCACTCTTTGGGGATGGAGATCAGCGACACCGTGATTCCTTCCAATCACATCAACGTTCTGAAAAGCGCCTTCGCCTACGTTGACGAACATTATGCAGAGGATATTTCGGCCTCCAGCACGGCGGCGTACTGCAACGTCAGCTACAGCTATTTCTCCAGAATGTTCAAAAAAAACATGGGGCGGAGCTTTACCGAATATCTGAACCAGTACCGAGTGACCAAAGCCGAAGGACTGCTGACCTCCACCGATAAAAGCATTACCGAAATCGCGCTGGAAACCGGCTTTTCCGACGCGGGATATTTTATTAAGGTTTTTAAGAAACAAAAGGGGCTGTCGCCCCGCAAATTCAAAAAGATTTATGTACAAACGACCTGATCCCCGCTGCCCCCGCTTGGGCCGCGAAGGCCAAGCGCACCCGTCCGGAAGCTTTCCCAACGCAGGCGCCGCGCCGGAGGGAGAATCCATACCGCCATTTTCACCGCCCTGCCGCGGCAGGGCGCACATTCAGGAAGAGGATCGTTTAACATGACAGAGTCAACCCGGATCTTTCACGGAAAATGGATCACGCACCCCTTGGCGGCCGACGCTCGTCCGGTGAATGTATTTCATAGGCAGTTACAGCCCATCCATATCGAAGGCCGGCTGCCGAAAAATATGCACATCCTTTTCCGCAAAACCTTTACCGTACAAAACGGAGATGGAAAAGTCCTCATCCACATTACGGCCGACGATTATTACAAGCTGTATATAAACGGCCGGTTTGTTTCTCAGGGACCGGCGCCCGGGTTCCCTTTCCACTATTATTACAACACGCTGGATCTTACGGATTTTGTCCGTCCCGGCCAAAACACGCTGGCCGTCCATACCTATTATCAGGGACTGATCAACCGCGTTTGGGTCAGCGGCGACGACCGCCACGGTCTGCTGTTTGACCTGCTTCAGGGGGAGAATGCTCTCGCCGTGAGCGACGATTCGGTCAAATGCCGGCTGCACGACGGGTTTTCTCCGATTTCTCCCTGCGGATACGACACCCAGTTCCTGGAAAAATATGACAGCGGCGCCGACTGCGCAGGGTTCGAACTGGACGATTATAACGATTCGGCGTGGGAGGCGGCCGCGCCGCGCCTCTACGCGGACTACCGCGTTTTTGCGCAGCCAACCGCCCAGCTTGTGTTCGAGCGGCGGGAACCGGTGCGGCTGATTCAGGAGGAAACCGGTTGTTTTGCGGATTTCGGAAGTGTGTATGTCGGCTACCTCGCCCTTGCGGCACGGGGACGCCGGGGACAGAAGGTAAACATATACTGCGGGCAGGAGCTGGACGAGGACGGCCGGGTACGGTATGAGATGCGCGCCTCCACCCGATACGCGGAAAGCTGGGTTTTATCCGGCGGGTGGGATAAGCTGGACTGGTTTGATTACAAATCCTTCCGTTACGTCCGGATCGAAAGCGCGGAGCCGTTGGAGATCGGGCCGGTTGGTCTGCTGGCCCGGCACTATCCGTTCATCTGCAAAAGAAGCTGCAAATACAAGGATCCGGCGCTCCGGCAGGTCTGGGATTTATGTGTACGCTCGCTGCACTACGGCGTGCAGGAGGTTATTCAGGACTGCATGGAGCGCGAGAAAGGCCAGTACCTCGGAGACGGGGCGCTGACCTCGGCAGCGCTGGCCGTTTTGACCGGAGACACCTCCATCATGGACAAGCTAATCGACGACGCACTGCGAACCGCTTTTATCGATGAGGGACTGGCAATCTGCTCCCCCTGTTCTTTCATGCAGGAAATCGCGGAGTATCCGCTGATGCTGCCGCACCTGCTGGCCGCACGCCACACGCTGACCGGGGATGCCGATTTTTTACGAGATCGCTATCCGGCGCTCATCCGGATGATGGAATATTATACCGATCACTACATGACCGGAAACGGCCTGCTCGGCAATCTGGACAAATGGTGTGTGGTCGACTGGCCGGCCGAGGCGCGGGATGACTATGATTTCAATCTGGTGACCGACGGAGTCGCGCCCGGCGTGCACAACGTGATCAACGCCTATTACATCGGCGCGGTCAAGCAAATGAACCGGCTGGCCGGCATTCTGCGCCTTCCGATTTACCGAGAGACGGAATCCCTGGAGCGAACGTTTTACGACAGCTTCTACGATCCAGAGCAAGGTCTCTTCCGGGACACGCCCGATTCCTCTCACATCAGCCTGCCGGGCAACGCGTTCACCCTGCTGTTCGGTCTGTATCGAAGGACGGAGGAGGCGGAGTGCATCATCGGCCTGATTGAACGGACAAAGGCCGAACGATCCGCTTTTTTTACCACATTTGCCTGTCTGGCCGGGCTGACCCGCCTCAGCCGAGAAGAGGACTGCAAAGCCATCCTGTCGGATCCGGATCGTTGGCTGCGCATGATCCGGGAAGGAGCCACGGTCACCTTTGAGGCCTGGGGAAAAGATGTCAAATGGAACACCTCACTTTTCCACCTGTGCTACAGCTATGCCGTGCTGTTTTTAACCGACTGGGGAATAGAGAATTGTTTTTGCTGAAAGCGGCCCGCCGTTGGCCGGACGCAAAATAAGATACAGAATACATCGCCCCCGGCGGTCATTTAGACCGCCGGGGGCGATGTATTCTGTGATTAAAAACGCAAAACGCTTCTGCATTCCGGTCTCCGGCACAATGCAGAGAGGCTGGCCGTCTTTTCTCAAATACTGTAATCATTTCCGGCCAGCGATGCGGCACGATCGGCCAGTTCCCGCAGGGTTATACCATCTACATATTCGGTAATCACCCGGTAAAACCCCTCCCAAAACGCCAGCGTCCCACACAAGTCGCTGCGCACGCATTGGTTCGGGTCATCCCGCAGACAGGCAACCGGCGCCAGCGTTCCCTCCGCCGCGCGGAGAATATCCCCGGCCGTATAGCTTTCCGCCGGTCTCGCCAGCCGATACCCGCCGCCATTTCCCCGCAGGCTGTGCAAAAAACCCGCCTTATTCAAAAGGGAAACCACCTGTTCCAAATATTTAACCGATATATCCTGCCGGGCGGAAATATCCTTGAGCGCAATATATTCTCCCCCAGAGTGAATGGCGATGTCAATCATCACCCGCAGTGCATAACGCCCTTTTGTTGAAATCATCATGAAACAAGCCTCTTTCCGCGCCTGTAAGCAATTCCTGTGTCCGGCGGCGAGCATTCTACCCAGCAAAACAGCGCCCTTTGGCGCAGCAAATTTTTTATTCATTTTACTATAGGAATAATAGGAAAGTCAAGCAAAAAAGAATAATTTTACACAGACGGCAGCGCAGTCTTCCTGTTCCTTCACTGCCGAGGCGGCCGACGCCGCGCGGGGCAAACAAAAAGCGGCGGCCTTCCGGTAAAGCCGCCGCTGACCCGCATTTTCAAAACGGGATGTACAGATTGCACACCTCCGTACAAGACAGCCGCCCCGTGCAAACATAACCGTTCACACGAGGCGGCGTTTTATGTGAGTTTTTTATTCACCCGACTGATCAGATCATTGATATAGTTGGCTCCACGGCTGGCAAAAATCCCGGTCAGCAAAATGCCGACAAAGTTGCTGTGAAACTCCACCCCGACGGCGGAAAACAGGTTCGCGCCCGAGACAAAACAGAGCAGGATTGAGACTCCCAGGGCAGAGAGCCGGGTCACCAGCTTTTTATATTCCTTTTTGGTCACATAACCACAGATGCACTTGATTGCATCGACCACCGCCTCTACCGTGACGGCAACGGCCACGACCAATGCAAGGCCATTCAACAAACACCGCCCCCTTTGCAAGGAAACTTTTAGTTGATGCGTACGCCATGGTGCAGCGTGTCAATTCGCTTATGCGCGGATTTGCAGCTTTCCTCCGCACGGGTCAGACGGATATCGATCCCGTCCAGCTTACCCCCCAGCGTCCCGACCTCCGACAGCGTACTGTCCACCATTTCCTTTATATGCTTGACGTCGGATTTCAGTTCCGCATCAGCCGCCGATCGTCTCTGCCCCTTGGACACCAGTGTGGAGACTGTCACCGCCAGAGAGAGGATCATCCCCAGCGCCGAAAGAACCGCCACCCAGTCGGAAAGAGCCAGCTTATCCATTGCGTCCACCTCCTCTCCCGCAAATCAAGAGTCCCGTTCTCTCCATGCCTCGTGTGAAAAATCTGCCCGCGCCCCATCCTTTTCTGCAATCCCGGAGAAAAATAAAAAGAGTTGCCCCGTTTGGGACAACTCTTTTCGTTTATTGCGGTTTTCAGAGCATTTTCGGATGTTTTCCAATCAAGCCGCACCCCGGACGATCAGGGAACGCAGGGCCACCACGTCGCTGACCGTCAGACTGCCGCTCGGATCAAGGTCGCCGGCCAGGAGCTCGTATTTCGCGCTGTTCCCCTGGACAATCCGGCCGCGGAGGGCAACGACATCGCTGACGGTCACGCCGCCGTCCCCATCCAGATCGCCGGTCACCGCGATGGTATAGGCGGAGATTTCTCCCCCTTCATGGCGCAGAACCATACCGGTGCCGATCCTGCCCGACGTGACCGTTTCGCCGGCCGCGTCATACACGGCGAGCTTTCCGCACGCACAGCCGAGGCTGGCCAGAAAATCCTCCACGCGCGTCGCGGCGTCCACGCCCGAGATATATCCGTCATCCGAGACCGTGTACCGATCGCTCGCGAGGACGCACTTCTCCCCCGTCTGCGGGAGGGAATAGACCTCCAACTCACAAAGCTGGAGACGGTAGCTGTTTGCATCGGTGCCCTTGGGACGGAGGCTGTCGGCATACAACCGGACATAGCGCGCCTCTCTGCCGTCAAAGCTGAAGGAAAGCGGCCCGTACTCCGGCAAGGGATAGTCGTGCTCTTCCCGCACGGTTTCCCAGGTTTTCCCGTCGGTCGAAAGCTGGATCTTAAAATCTATCGGACAGCCATAGCCCAGCATCTTTCCATCAACCCGGCTGCTGGCCGGATAAAACACGACATTGTTGACCGTACACGCCTTTCCGAGATCAATCGAAACCCACTCAGCGTGGTCGACATCCGGCGTCGTTTCGCTGGAATATCCGACATACTCTCCCTGCTGCCGGCTGTCATGCTTTACCAGACCGTCGTTGAGGAAGGACAGGTTCCAGCCCCAGTAATCGTCGTCGTGGGTGGAGGAGGCCGCAGCCGTCTTTCCGACCGCCAGATTCTCATATTTCGCCGCCAGCAAATCGGATAAAGCGTTTTTCAGCGCCTCCCCCGCCGCGACGAGGGCAGCGTCCGCCGCCGTGTAATCCCCCGCCGCCTGCTTCGCGGCGGTCAGGGTGGTATGATAGCTTTCGAGCGCCCCGGACGGATAGTGGGTTTCAAGGATCGGCTCTGCCTGTGCCCCGGCGATCTGCTCGCGAAGCGCCTGCCGCGCCTCGCTGCCGTTCAGCAGATCGAGCAGGCTTTCCAGCACGGCCAGCGCTTCGTTCACAGCCTCCTGTGTGGCCGCCGCATCCTCCAGCGCCGCCTTTGCGCCGTCTATGGCACGGTTATACGTCTCCCGCGTGGCCGCATCCAGCGCGGCGGGGTCGAACGACTCCGCCTGAGCCAGGGCCGAACGCAGAGACTCTTTATAAACCGAAATTCTGTCGGTCGGGCTTTGGAAGACATAGCTGCCCGAGCCGACTGTGATAACCACCTGCCCGTCAACGGTCTCTACAGTCTTCACGCCGTCGGCGGCTTCCGACACGACCGCACCATCCAGCAGAACGCCGGAGGTGTTCCCGGTCGGCAGCCAGATCTGCGCAGTTGAGCCGAAGGGAACGGTGACGCGAAGCTCCGCCTCTCCTGCGGTTCCAAGCGTCCAGCCCGACTCCAGCCGGCCACGCGGCGTGTCGATCGCCGTACCGGCCGAGGTCAGATCGCCCATGATTCCCGGCTTGACCGAAAAGCTTCTGTACCCGTCGGCAATGTCGGTCACACCGGCCAGATGGCTGTAGAACCACTCGTCATATGTGCCGAGGAAATAGTGGTCGTAAGACCGGGTGGTCGCCTCCCACATCTCCCATGTAGAGGTCGCGCCGTTTTCCAGCCAGTATCCCCAGCTCGGATAGGTGGTCTGGGTCACGATGCGGTAGGCGATGTCGGAATAGCCGTAATCGCAGAGCACCGGAAGAATGTACCGCGTGCCCACACATCCGGTGTCGAGATGATAGTCCTTCTCCCGGATATCCGCAACCAGATTGTCGACCACCGTCCGGACATTCTCCTCCGGGACGAGGCCGAAGCGCAGCGCAACCAGATTGTCGGTCTGACGATAGCGGGTGCGGGTGCCGATCTGGGTCCAGTAGTCGGTCTGGTAAATTCCCGCCTCCGGCTTATAGAATTTGGCGTTAAAGGCAGCGTAGACCTTCTCCATCGCGGCGCGGTACTCAGCCGCGTCGTCGGTCTGGCCCAGGCGGTCGGCCAGCGCCACCATATACTCAAGCACCCCGTACAAAAGCGAGGTCGCGGTAATCCCCGCCCCTTCCGAAATATTCTCATTATACGCGGCGTTCGGATCGCTGCCCCCGATCGGAGCAACCCAGTCACCGAGGCCGCCGTCTCCCCAAACCCAGCCGTTTTTCTCCAGCTCGGCAATCTGCATCTGCGTGTAACGGCGCAAAACGTCGTACTGGTCGGCCGCGTACCCGGCCGTGCCGAAATAACGCTCCAGATCCTCAACGCCGTAGACAAAGAGGGTGTTCCAAACCGGCGTGTTGTCGATCCACCAGTCGGCGGTCGGCGCCGTAACGGTCACGGTGCCGTACTGCTCAAAGCAGTCCTCCATCACCGCCAGCCATCCCGGCAGAGTGGCCGCCATATCATAGCTGTACATCAGCGAGCCGAGCGAGACGTTGGCGTCCCCCAGCCAGCCGCATTTTTCCAGCACGGGATCGCAGTGCTCCCCCTGGAAATTGTTGGCCATCGCCCGCTGCATCATTTGATGCAGCTCGTTCAGCATCTCGTTGGAAGAGGAAAATTCCGAGATCTGATCCACCGCATTGGACACGCGATAGATGGTAATATCCTCCGCCTTTGGCTCGGACGTAAGGCCGTCAATCTGGATGTACTGATGCCCCTTATAGCTGAACTTCGGTTCGAAGCTCTCATTTCCCGCGCCTTTGGCGATATAGTTATCCTGCTGGATATAAGCGTGCGGCCACCAGTGATTGGTCTTGCCGTCGGCGCCGCCCCATTTGACCACCGTACCATCCTCGTTCAGCGCCTGGCCGTAGGTGATGGTGATTTTCCGCCCGGCCGCCTCGTTGATGCCCGACAGCTTCATCCAACCGGCGGCCATCTCGGGCGCCGTGACAAGGTAAGAGCCGTTCGCCAGCCTTTCAATCTTGGCCGGGGCAAACGAAGCCACCCGTTTGATAGGCGCCTTCATCTGGGCGCGCAGCTCTCCCTCCGGCGCAGCGGCCGGTGCAGCCGCCTGCCACGCGGCGTCGTCAAAGCCGGGAGAGGAAAAGCCGGTCTGCTCCCTGCGGGCGTCGTAGGTCTCCCCATAATACATGCTGTTGGAGACGGTCGGCCCCTCGTCCGTCACCGTCCAGGAGGTGTCGGTGGACAGGGTTTCCTTTGTGCCGTCGGTATAGTGAATTTCGAGGTTCATCAACAACTTGGGATCGTCCCGCCAGGAGGCCGTCTGCCAGTTCCAGACGCCGCCGATCTCGTTATAATAAGCGTTGCCAAGCTCTACACCCACTGCATTTTCTCCGCTTTGCAACAGGGAGGTTACATCAAACGTGCGGTAGAGCACCGTCTTGTTATATTGGGTGATGTAAGGGTTGAGGAGGCTGTCGTCCGGCAGCTTTCCATTGACCGTCAGTTCGAAGAAACCCAGACCGCAGATATAGGCAAACGCCTCCTTCACCTCTTTCTCCACCGAAAATTCCCTGCGAAGCAAAACCGCCGCCCGCGCCCCGCTGTACTCGAGGGCGAGGCCACTGCCCCACGGGTCTGCACCAAAATCGACCGCCTGATCGGGTGAGGCCCAGCCGCTGTCGTCAAACCCGGCCGCGTCCCAGCCTGCCATCCCGGTCGAGGAGACCTTCCAGCTCTTATCGCTGACATAGGTATCCGCGCTGCCGTCGGTGTAGGAAACGATCACCTTGGCCAGCATGCCGGCATATCCGGCGGTCGCATTGTTGGCCGCAATGGCAACCGTGTTCTCCCCCTCGGATGCATAATGGGTCACATCGACCAAAAGCCCGGTACTCCAGGAGGTCACCGGCCCAAACTCCTGCCCGTTGAAATAGAGGGTCGCCGAATCATCGGCCGTAAAGCCGACCAGAATCTGCCGCACGGTTTTGTCCGCGGCCGGGGTGAAACTTTTGCGAAAATACTGCGTTCCGGCCGGCACGCCGCCGAATGTCCCGTTTCCGGCGCGCCAAATCCACCTGGCCCCGGTCATCTCCATTGTATAGGTCGGCGTTTCCTTCCCGATCCATTCCCCTGCCCATTCATCGGGAGAGAGCAGGCCGGTCGAAAACCGCTGCACGCCGCTTGTAACCACCCTGTCCTCTCTGTCCCAGCTTGTCGCCGTCCAGTAATAGCTGGTTTTGGAGGCAAGTGCCTCCCCCGCATAGGCAATATCGATCGAGCTGTCAGACTCCACTCTGCCCGAATCCCATACGTCGCCGGTTCCGGCGGCCGCCTGTTCGTATGTAGAGGAAACGACCACGCGATAGGCGGTCTGTCCCTCGTCCCGGCCGCGGCCGGTTAGCACCCAGCTGAAAACCGGATTCTCATCAATCCCAAGCGGGATATCCATATTGCATACCTTCAAATCGGTCATCACGATATCTGATTCCTCCACAGCTGTCTCTTTTTTTACAAGCTTGATCGCGTCAGCAATAACAAAGTTATCGGCGTCGGCTGATAGGGTGACGGTGATCGTCCCGCCCGCCGCGGCCTCCACCTCGCCTATGCGGTTCCACTGTCCGCCGTTTTCCTGCTGATTGAGGCGGAAAATCTCCCCCTCTCCCCCATCGGCCGAGAGGGTAAAGGGCGCGTTGGTCGCCCGGTTGGACAACGCCGTCCACCAGGCGTAGACGATATAGGTTCCCGCCTCCTCTGCCGTGGCCGTATAGGTTGCGCTCGATGCCGCGTCGGTGAAGTGATAGCGGAACCCGCCGCCGTAGCGCGCCGGATTGGCCGGCTCGACCTCCTCGGTCCAGTCGCCGGTATAAACCGCCTCGCCGTCGTCGAGGATAATCCCCTCATCCAGCGTCAGCCGGATGGCATCGGCCACCACATAGCTGTCGGCATCGGCCGAGAGGGAGACGACAATCTCCTCTCCCTTTTCTGCTTTAACCGAAGCCAGCCGGTTCCACTGCCCGCCGGCGGATAGCTGATTCATACGCACGACCGCGCTCTGCGAACCGCAAGTCACGGTAAACGGCGCATCGCTCGCCCCGTTCGTAAGGCAGCCCCACCAGGCGTATATATTGTACCAGCCGTCCGCCTCTGCCGTGAAAGTAAATGCGGCCGTAGTTCCCGTGCCGCCCCAACCATAGCTGGCGCTGTCGCCGTACAGCTCGGCGCGGGTCAGGTCGGTCGCATCGGCCCAGTTGCCAGTGAACACCGCCGTCTTTTCGTCGACGATCCACTCTGTTCCGGCCGGGACGTCAGCTCCGGCCGGAACGACCGGAAGAACCGGCAGCAAAAGCAGCGCCGCCAACAGAAGCGCGATCAGCCGTTTGCCGGTTTTCCCGTGCGGTAGTCTCATCTTGTTCATATTCCTGCACACTCCTTAAAGAATAAAAAATAGCCGCCAAATCAAAATGGAATAAGCAAACTCCCCGGCGGATATGTTTTACCACCGTAAATTTCGGTTGCCGTGCAAATGCGCCGACGAAGGGGAGGACGTTAAAATCCATGCTATTTGCGGAGCACAAAAGAACTTCCATATGCGAAGCGTCACTTTTTGTGCGCCGTCAAATAAAAAAGCAGCAGAGGACAGGGAGCTGACCGCGCCCTTCCTCTTCTGCTTTTCAGTATAAACTACCTCGAAAATATCTCTATAGGCATTTCAATCCTGTATAGGGGGCAAAAGCGCGTTCCTCTTCCGGTACGTGCCGGGTGAATCCCCTTTCGCCCGTTTGAAAATTTTATAAAAATGCTTCATATCCGCATAACCCACCCGTCCGGCAACCTCCGCCACCGGAAGGTCGGTCTCCTCCAGCAAGGCGCAGGCCACGTTGATCCGGATATTTTGCAGCATCTCAATCATGGTCATTCCGGTGATTTCTTTAAAGATTTTTCGGAAATAATTGACGCTTAAATATGCCCGTTCGGCCAACTGCTCGCACTCGATCTCTCCGGCATAATTGGTTTTCAGATAGGAAACCGCTTCCTGCACCACCAACCGCCGGTACTCTGGCAGATACTGCCGCTGCCGCTCTCCGCTTTTGCAGGTGCGGAACATCTCAATCAGCAGGCGCACCAAATGCGCTTTCATAATCTGCAAATACCCGCCCGGTTTTTTCTCAAACTCCTCTCTCATCTCATACAAAACAGATTCGATCTTACCCGTTTTCAGGCCGGACAGCCGGATATATCCGCAGTCCTCCCCTCCCTGACGGGCTGAATGCATCAGATAGCGGTAGGCGACGTCCAGAAAGTTGGTGCAGTCCTTGAAGGTGCTGTCGAGGGTCAGCGGCATAAACAGACAATTATATACAATCAACGGCCCGCCCTCCGACCGGAATCCGTGCGTTACCCCCTGATTCAGCATAAAGAGGTCTCCGGGGCCGATGCACTCCTCGCGGCCGTTGATAATGTGCTTCCCCCGGCCGGAGTCGATGTAAGCAATCTCAACAAAATCATGGGTATGCTCGGGATGTTCGCCCTCCACCCGGTCGACGAGGATGCGGACATCCTCTCCCTGTGTGATGTAATCAATAAATTTGATCTCGTACGGCATGAGCTGCACCTCCGACGCGGCTATGTGATCCTTGCAAGGTTTATTATAGAGGCAGCCGGGGCGGAATGCAAGCCGGAAAACGGACACGGGCGATCCCTCCGCAGTACGAAGCCTGTTTCTGTGCAAGCAAAAACACGCTTTCGCCGTCATCCCATATTTCTTAAAAAACGGTCTTTTGTAACGAAATACGTCAAACGCCCACGATTATGCCTTACGCATATCGTGGGCGTTTTTCTTTCTTATCGCCATGTGCTCCGATTGTCGGAGGACGGCATTTTTTATTGCGGAGCAATGAAAATCCGCCATTTAAGGCGCTTTGCGGTTTCGCGGCAAAAATAACTTTATGTTTTGCAAAGCTATATGACGCCTTGCAAGGAAGAAACAGGACAAAACAGGATTTTTCTGTGAGAAACAAACTCTTCCTTGTGGCACACCGTCGTTTGATACAAGCTGTATCAAAAGCGTTTTGCTCCTCATCATACCGGAAAGCAAACGGGCGCGCTCTTATTTCGCTTCTGCGGCGGGCGCCGGAATCTCCACATCCGACACATGCACGTTTACCCGCGCCACAGCGCAGCCGGTCATATCCTGCACCGCTTTTTTGACGTTTTGCTGCACCTGCTCGGCGACGTCGAAAATCTTTGCCTCCCGCGCCACCTTAACCGATACGTCGAGGACAATCTCCCCCTCCCGGCGCTGGACAGTAACGCCGTCCGCGCCGCCGGTTGCCCGAACAATCACGTCCTTCAAATTATTCGGCCGCGGGCAGAGGGCGCACACCCCCGCCACCTCCAGCGCGGCGGCGCCGGCAATCGAGATAAACACCTCGTCGCTGATGACAAGATCGGTCTTGCTTTTATTCAGTGGATTCATAAAACCTTTGCCCCTTCCGTGTTTTTTCAGCTCCACAACCGGAACGGCGGAAACTTTTCCAGCCGTAAAACCGCCCCGCCGGATGGAGAATTTCTATTCTTTGGCACAGAATATAAACGCAAATCCGCGCCGTTTTGCTCCAAAACCTGATTGTATGATCATTATACCACAATTTCCGGTTTTCACAACTATTTTACGGTAATTATTTTAATGTTTTCAAGGCTCTGCCCGGTCACCGAGATCACCGCGTCCTGAATCTGCACCGTCTGATGCTGCTGCAGCTCATCGGCCGAGACGGTCACCGTCGTGCCCGCGTCCCCGATCACGGCGATGGCCGAGTACCCTTTGGCGCTCAACAAGGTTTCGATGGCGGCCTCTTTATCCATCCGATCGGAGATTTCGCTGATCTTGGCCAGCGCAGCCTCAACGTCGGCGCCGGACGCCTTGGCGTCGTTCACGCTATCCTCCAGCAACTCTATCGCCTCATTTCTGGTGTCTGTGCGCTCATTCTTGGCTTGTTTTATGGTATCCGGAAGGGCGGCCACCGCCAGCGCCTCTTCAGAGGACGCACCCTCCCCCTCCGCCGACGCGCCGACATACTCGGCCTCGCCCAGGTATTTGGAGGAGGTGTTCTCGGCCGCGAGATCAAAGCCGCCTTCCTTCGCCGCATAGTTCATGTTAAGCCAAACCGCAATCGCCAGCGCGAACACAAGACCGGCCAACACCATCTGCCGCTTTCCGATAATCATGCTTTTTTTCATCTGAAACTCCACTCCGTTTCCGCCGCACACCGCGGCATATTCATTTATTTTTTCCGCGCTGCGCGGTGGATCAAAAGAAGCCGGGCAGTCCGTCTCTCACCCGCTCATCCCGGTCACGCAAACCTTACGGGAGGATATGCCGAGAGCGGTCTTGACCGCCTCCTCTATCCGGGTTCTGAGGGAATCCTCCCCTCCGCCCTCACAGACGACTACCACCCCCTGCACTGTCGGAGCGTAGCTGGTCACCAGCAAGGCGACCTTGTTGCCGTTCGCATCCTCGACCATGATGTAATTTTCCTCGGTACTCCCCTTCCGGCGGAGGCTGCCGCTCTCCGCGTCCGTAACGTCGGTATCGCTCTTTTTGTCGTTGGCGTATACATACTCGGTCCCGGTTCGCAGCGTGATCATCACGCTGACCCGCTCGCTCCCCGTGATGCCGGTAACCATTCCGGCCACCTGCTTTTCCAGAAGCTCCCGGTACTCCTGATCGGTCAGCGCCGCGGCCGCATCGGATTTCGCCGCCGTTTCTCCCCCGCCTCCCGTGAAAAAGGCGGAAAGAAAAATCAGCAAGATCCCGGCGATTCCGGCGGCGACCAGCCATTTCCCTCCCTTGCCGGAGGCAAGCACCGCTTTGATTTTTTCAAGCCCTTTATCCACGTTTATTCCTCCTGCGCTTTAACCGCGACGTCTTTGCCGATCTCCTCCGCCAGCAGGTGATAGACTTCGTCTGTTCGGGCCGCGTCTCCGCTGTCGAGCAGAACCGTAACGTCTGTAAAATATATGCCGCCGTCGGCGGTTTTATCCGCCTTTATCTGAATTTCCTCCGGTTCAATGGAAATTTTGTCCAGCGTCTGCAAAATCAACTCCCGCATAGTGGCTTCGGCCGCCGCCGTATAGCCGTAATCAGCCGCCTCGGAAAGGGTGATCGGCAGCTCAGCATCGTACAGCTCCAGCTCATCCGTCAAAGAGGAATAGTCGGCTGACAGAGCGGAAAGCAGCACGCAGAGCACCACCGCCGAGCAGAGAAAACGAAGCGGCCGTCCGAACTCCCCCGACGGGGCGAGCAGCAGCACCGCCCCCGACGCGATCAGCACAAGACAAACCTGCAAAACCGCGCTTTTCACTGCCTCCATTTTGTATCGCTCCTCTCCTTTTATCATTCCGCGTCAAAATCCTATCCCCCGCCGGCCAAAACAACGACGGTCAGGGATATGATAAAGAGCAGCGCCGTCCAGACCGTCACGCCGATCAGGATCGAAACGGCCGACCCGACATTCTTATACAGCGTGCCAAGAGAGGAGCAGCCGAACATCTCGGCCGCCGCCTCGCCCAGCATGAGGGCTATCCGCCAAAAACATAGCTGCACAAAAACCGGCAGCAGAATCGCCAGAACCCCGACGACGCCATAGGCGCCCACGCCTGTCCGCAACAGGGAGACGCAGCTTCCCACTGTGCCGAGCGCCTCCCCCACGGCCGAGCCGACCACCGGCAGGAAAGAGCCGGCGACAAACCGCACCGTTTTCATAGAGAGGCTGTCCCCGGCAGCCGACACCGCCGTCTGAATCCCCAGCACCCCGCAAAACAGCGTCAGCAGCAGCCCAAGTATCCAGGTAGCCGCTTTTTTGATCCCCTCGGTCAGACGGATCACCTGCAGGCTGGTGGCCGAGGCTGAGAAAGAGAGGGCCATGTACAGGGAGACAAAGGGGATCACCAATCCCGTAATCACGCTCGAAACGCTGGTCGCCGCAAACAGAAGCAGGGTTTGGAACCCGGCCGCCGTCGCCGCTTTTCCTCCGGCCAGCAGAATCCCAGCATAGACCGGCACAAAGGCCGTCATAAATTTTCCCGTCCCGCCAACCGCGCTGACGGCGATGGAAAGGGTCTCCACCAGCGGGAAGAGCCCGCCGGCCGCCGCACAGACCGCGGCGTATCCGGCCGCTCTGCTGATTCCCGCGCCGCCCAAAGCCTCGGCCACGGCGAACAGCAGCACCGCCCCAAGGCAGACGGCCAACCCCTTCATCGGCCCGCCCAGCCCGTCGGAGGCCATCTCCAGCACCGCGGCCACGATCCCCTCTCCCAGCCCGTCGGAAAATCCTTCCGGCTCTCCGGGGGAAAGGCCGAGGCCCTCCATCCACGCGCGGGCGTCATCGGGCAGGGCGTCGGACAGGCCGCCGGCTCCGCTGTCGGAGAGCAGGCCGTCATAGGTGTCCTGCATGGCGGAAGAATCCTTTGTCTCGGCCGCGGTCGGCATGGAGAACAAACAAAATGCCAGAAACATTCCAATCCAAAATACAACCTTTTTTTTCATCATCTCACCAGGGTTATGGTAAATTCCACAATCGTGCGGATCAGCGGCAAACAGAGCAGCAGCACCGCACACCGGCCACAAAGCTCGATTTTTTCCGAAAGCAGGGTATGCCCCGCATCCTTGCAGAAGGCGGCGGCAAACCGGGTGATATAGCAGACGCCGAGCGCTTTGAGCAGCAGAGCGAAATACTCCGCCCCCGCCGCGGCCGAGAACAACTCCCGGATTTGTGCGAACACGGGAGAGGCGATGCTCAGCGCCGCCCCAAAAACCATTACAGCCGCCGCCAGCAGCAGAAAAAAAGAATACTCCTCTTTATACCGGCGCAGCACCACCGATAAAAACACCGTCACGATACAGAGGGCCGCAATTGTAATCATTTTCTCCATATCCTACAGCCCGAACACCGACTTGATCGTGTCAAAAAGGTTGGCGATCTGGTTAATCAGCATCATCAGCACGACCACCAGGCCGGCCAGGGTCGTCAGCATAGCCTGCTCCTCCCGGCCGGAGCGGATCAGCACCTGGTTGAGGACGGCGACGATGATGCCGATTGCGGCGATCCGGAAAATAAAATCCACATCCATAGCGAAACGACCTTTCCTTTCATAATCTATCTTTTTATCGGAGACAAACAGCCCGGCGCGCCGGGTTCGCCCTTGGACAAAGCGCTCAGCCGGTTCGTCCTGTCCCCCCCGCCGCCGGGCCGCGTTAAAACAGCAACACGGCCAAAAACGCTCCGGCGTACAGCCCCAGGCTCCGGTACAGCCGCCCTTTCTCCGCATACTCCCGCCGGCAGATTTCCCGCAGCTCAGCAAACACGTCGCCATAGGCGTCGCACAGCGCCTCCTGCGCGGCGCGGTCGCTTTGCCCGAGTTCCCCGCAAAAACCCGCAAAGCCCTCGCAAAGCCCGGGCGGGAGACGGCCGGCAGTCAGGCTCTCCCACGCCTCTCCCGGCCCGGCACCGGCCCGCATGGCCGCCGCCCACGGTTTCAGAAAACCGAGGCGCGCATACTTTCCGCCCTCTGCCAGCCGCTCGACCAAAACGTACAGCGGCACCACACTCCGACCCAGCGCGGCCTTGTATTCCGCCAAAAAGAGCAGCAGCTCCTCTGCCGTTTCCACCCGTACTTTAAGAGACATGCTTTTCATATATCCCGCCGCCGTCGCGGCCGCAAACAGCATCAGAATACCCATCAGCCGCATCCCGCTCGCCCCCCAGGATCAAAATTTCCGGCTTTGCAAAAACCTCCGGCAAAAACACCGCGGCTCCAAACACACCGGGAGAAAGCAGCGGCGCCGCTGTCGGGCGCGCGGCCAGTTCCGAAAGGCTTCCGGCGTGGAGCGTGGTGACAAACCGCACGCCGCTGCAAAACCCGGCTGAAACCGCCTGCGCCTCCTCCGGCCCGCCGATCTCGTCAAACAGAATCACCTGTGGATTGAGGGTGCGGACGGCCATCTCGATCCCCGTCGTCTTGGGACAGCCGGAAAGAATATCGCAGCCCGGGCCGAAATCAAAGCCGGCAGCCCCCTCGCAAAAATCGCCCAGCTCCCCCCGCTCGTCCACCAGAACGCAACGGTACCCCCTTTGACTCAGCAGGCGAGCCGTGTCCCTGAGATAGGTCGTCTTTCCACAGCCGGGCGGCCCGAAATAGAAAAAGCTTTTCATCCCGCCGAAGTCCCGCAGCAGCCCCGATACAACCGGCGCCGCGATATCCGAAACCTCCCGTGCGATCCGTATGTTGATGCCGTACACCTCCCCCACCGAGGCAATCCGGCCCCCCTGCACCGCCATCTTTCCGGAAATGCCGGCCCGGTGGCCGCCCCGCATGGCGACAAAGCCCGCGGCCAGCTCCCGCTCGTGAACGTGCACCGAATATTCGCATAAAAGAGAGAAGCTTCGCCGCACCTCCTGTGGATCGGCGCGCAGTGATCCGGTTGTCAGCACCCGGGTGCATCCTCCCTCGGGGGAGAGATAGCCGGTACCGTCCGGCAGTGTCAGCGCAACCGGTTGTCCACACCGCAGGCGAATCTCAAACACCCTGCGCTTTACACCATCGGGGAGGGCCTGCAGCGCCTCCCGCAGACGGGGAGAAACGGCGTACAGCGCGCTGTTGAATCGGTCGGGCATATCAAATTCCTCCTTTTTGCAAAGGGAGGGCGAACCCGCCGCCTTTGCTTGTCCTGTAAAAACTATATGCCGCGAGCTTTCCGGATATGATTGCCGGCCGCTTAAAATTATGCACCGCAGACATCTTCGCGGGTTTCGGGTCGGCTCGTCCCGCTTAAATCTTTATATGCACAAAAGGAGGACAAATATGTCAGCGGCCTAAAACCGGACGAAGAGACCGTCCGGGCGGCGCGGCTTCAAAACCGCGCCCACGGATGAAGCGGTCCGCCCCCCTCCCGGCAGCCGTGTCATTTGTACAAATCAAAACCACCGGTTCAACCGGTGGTTTGCACCACCCCTATAAGGGGTTATTACTGGCTTAGCCCCTAAAAGGGGCACTGAAAGTTTAGCAACGCATTACAATCCCAGGCAGCCGCTCACGTGCGGCTGTCTTTTTTTGCCTACTGTTTCTTGTTACCCGTAAACGGGTCTGTAAATTCTCTTATACTAATTTGTTCTGCAGCGTAATCTTCTTCTAACTGATTCCTTATATACTCTGCTATAACTCTTTTGTTTCGACCGACCGTATCCACATAATACCCTCGACACCAAAAACTTCTTGAGCCGTACTTGTACTTTAAGTTTGCGTGTCGGTCGAAAATCATTAAACTGCTTTTTCCCTTGAGGTATCCCATAAACTGTGCTATACTTATATGCGGTGGGATACTTACAAGCATATGTATATGGTCGGGACACGCTTCTGCCTCTATTATTTCCACTCCCTTTTGTATACATAATTTCCTCAAAATTTCTCCGATGTCTTTCTTTATTTTTCCATATATTTCTTTTCTCCTGAATTTTGGTGCAAAAACTATATGGTACTGACACCTGTATTTTGAGTGGGCGCTGCTTTTTATCTCATTATTTCCTTTCATTTGAAAAACCTCCTGTATTTTTGTAATGCGGTTGCCAAACCATTACCATTATACAAGAGGTTCTTCTTTTATCTACAGTCTTCTTGGGCTTAGCTTCGCCTCGCCCGTTTTATTGTAGCTTCGCTCTTTTTTCTTCCCCCGGTAGAACCGGGGGTTTATTTCCACGTCTAAAGACACCAAAAAAACCGGGGCTTCGGAAAATTCCGAAGCCCCGGTTCCGCTGTGCAAAAAAAGAGAAAACATCGATTCAGCCGATCAGATGCTCAATCAAAATCTTGATCCCCATCAGGATTAAAACGATGCCGCCCGCTATCTCCGCCCCTTTTTTATACCGGCAGCCGAAAAAGCGGCCGATATAAAAACCCGCGGTACAGATAATGGCCGTAACCAGCGCGATGATTCCGCTGGCGCCCAAAATCTCCCCCAGCGTGTCGACACCCGCCATGGCAAAGCTGACCCCGACGGCCAGCGCATCGATACTGGTCGCCAGCGACATGAGCATGAGTTCCTTGAAATTAAAGCGGGAAATTCGGCAATCCTCCTCTGTACAGGAGGCCGCTTCATAAATCATGTGCCCGCCGATAAAAACCAGCAGCCCGAATGCGATCCAGTGGTCGATAAACTCGATCTTGTCCGAAAACCCGATACCCAGACACCAGCCCAGCAACGGCATAACACCCTGAAAAACGCCGAAAGACAAGGCCGAAATCAGGGCATGCTTAAAATGGGAGGAGGTCTGCTTAATCCCGTTGGTAATCGACACGGCAAACGCGTCCATCGCCAGCCCGACCGCAATCATCAAAACTGTCAGGATTCCCATAAAAATCAACCACTCCTCAAAACGGCAGAAAAGTCTATGAAACAATTGGGGTAAAAAGTATTATACCTCTATACAGCAGTTCGGTCAACCGAAATTTTATCAGGATCGCACAAAGAATACCTATGCGGCGGCAAGCGGAATTATTGAAAATTTTTCTTGCAAAACAAAAAGGGATGTGGTATAATTTTTCAGCTATCGTGGGAAGCCGCGGTAAGTATTACACACGCTCCGCGATTGACGGGCAGGTGCCGACCTTATGTGCGGTGACCCGCTGAGATGACCGGGGCGGCGGAAAAACCGGAGGAGAAAAACATGTCAGTCGTATCCATGAAACAGTTGCTGGAAGCCGGCGTCCATTTCGGACACCAGACCCGCCGCTGGAACCCCAAAATGGCCGAGTATATCTTTACCGAGCGCAACGGTATCTATATCATCGACCTGCAGAAAACCGTTAAAAAGCTGGAGGAGGCTTATCTCTTCGCGCGCGAAATCGGCGCCGAGGGGAAAGACATCCTCTTCGTCGGCACCAAGAAGCAGGCGCAGGAATCCATCAAGGATGAGGCGAACAACTGCTCGATGCCGTATGTCAACGCCCGCTGGCTGGGCGGCATGATGACCAACTTCCGCACCATTCGGAAGCGCATCGACCGTCTGAACCAGCTCCGCAAGATGGAGGAGGACGGGACCTTCGATCTTCTGCCGAAGAAGGAAGTCATCAAGCTCCGCCTCGAGATCGAGAAGCTGGAGAAATTCCTCGGCGGTATCCAGAACATGAAGAAGCTGCCGGGCGCCCTCTTCATCGTCGACCCGCGGAAAGAGAAGATCGCCGTGTCCGAAGCCAAGAAGCTCGGCATTCCGATCATCGCCATCGTGGACACCAACTGCGACCCGGATGAAATCGACTATGTCATCCCGGGCAACGACGACGCCATCCGCGCTGTCAAGCTGATCGCACAGACCATGGCCAACGCCGTGATCGAGGGCCGTCAGGGCCAGCAGGACGCCGCCGCTGAGAGTGAGGCCGCTGAGCCCGCCGAAGCCACCGCGGAATAAGCAAAGCCAACGAAAACCAAGAATGCCCGCCCGGGCGCTTTCCCGGCGGGCATTTTTCCAAAAACTATTTTTAAAATATCAGGAGGTATGAGTATCATGGCATTTACTGCAAAGGATGTCCAGGCCCTCCGGGAGAAGACCGGCTGCGGTATGATGGACTGCAAAAAGGCACTGGTCGAGTGCGACGGCAACATGGATGCCGCCGTTGATTTTCTGAGAGAGAAGGGCTTGGCCCAGGCGGCAAAAAAGGCCGGCCGCATCGCCGCGGAAGGCACCGTCTACGCCGCTGAAATCGACGGAGCCGGTGTCGTTGTGGAAATCAACGCGGAAACCGACTTTGTCGCCAACAGCGACGGTTTCAAGGATCTGACCAAAAAAATCGCCGGCATCATCGCCCGGCAGAACCCGGCCGATGTCGACGCACTGCTCGAGTGCAAGGAGGACGGCCAGACCGTCGCCGAGATGGTGCAGGAGCTTTTCCTCTCGGTGCGGGAGAATATCAAAATTCGTCGGTTCGAGCGGTATGAAGGAATCGTCTCCACCTACACCCATGGCGGCGGCCGGATCGGCGTCATGGTAAAGTTTGACACCACCGACGCGATCGCGTCAGCCGACTCGTTTAAAGAAGCAGCCAAGGATGTCGCGATGCAGATCGCGGCCATCAACCCCTCTTATCTGGACGAGGCTTCGGTTCCGGCCGACGTGCTGGAGAAGGAGAAGGCAATTCTCACCCAGCAGGTTATCGACGAGGGCAAGCCAGAGGCCATCGCGCAGAAGATCGTCATGGGCAAGATCGGCAAGTTCTACAAGGAAAACTGCCTGATGGATCAGGTCTTTGTCAAGGATGGAGATTACACCGTATCCAAGTATCTGGCGAAGGTCGCCGGCGATCTCGGCGGCGAGATTAAGGTACTCTCCTTCGTCCGGTTTGAGAAGGGTGAGGGCATTCAAAAGCGTGAGGATAACTTTGCCGACGAAGTCGCCAGCATGGTAAAATAAAGACGCTGCTCATTTCTTTGCAGTGTTTGTTGAAAGCAAGACAGGCCCGTGGAGCATTCCACGGGCCTGTTCTGTTTTTTTATTGTGGCGGAATAAACAGGATGAAAGCGCGTCCCCTCCTCTGCGCGGCCATCAGGAAACGCGGCAGCAAAAGGACGCCTCTGTGCGGAATTTCCCTTCTCCAATCCAGATGTGGCAGCTGTTTTTGCACATCCGTGGTCTTATGTCTTGGCTTTCTGTCTAAACCTCCGGTCTACCGCACCGGTAGGACATACAGCAAAATCATGAAGAAGTGCAGAATACTCCCCGCCAGAACGAAAAGGTGGAAAACCGAATGCATATACCGATGCTTTTTCCCAAGGCCGTAAAGCACCGCGCCCAGCGTATAAAAGAAGCCGCCGGCAAACAGCAGAACCGTGCCGGGGAGGGTCAGCGCCTGCGCCGTCATGCGGAACGCAAAGACGATGCACCATCCCATTCCAAGATAGCAAATCATCGAAAACACTTTGAATCCTGAAAGGTCGATGGCGTTAAATACAATGCCGATCGCCGCGCAGCTCCAGACGATTCCGAAAATCGTCCAGGCCGCCACAGGATGCGTCGGACGCAGCGATACCAGCGTGATCGGCGTATAGGTCCCCGCAATCAGCAGAAAAATGGAACAGTGGTCGATGATCTGAAAAACCTTTTTGGCCATGACCGGCCGCAGTCCGTGATAAATGCTGGACATGGTGTACAGCAAAATCATAGTGCTCCCATAAATCGCGCCGGAAACCACGCCCCAGCCAGTCCCGTTCATCGCCGCCATTACAACGCAAAGCACCAGCGCGGCGATGGCAAACGCACCTCCCACAATATGCGAGACCGTGTTGAATACCTCTTCCCCTTTTGTATAATCCGGCAGCGTCCGGTCGGCAAGTCGGATACGTTTCATACTGCGCGCCTCCTAAACGGTATACTCAAATATATTCTATGACATAGTTTCCAAAACTATGTTATACCATTTAAGAAAATATGTCAACTGGATTTAAAGATGTTTACAAAATGTTCAAACGCTTGGTTTTTCCACTCCGGTCAGATCAAAAGCGGGAATAAATTCCCGCTTTGCACTTTCCTTTTCCTGCACATACACCTCAGATGGGAAACCCAGTTCCTCCACCACGCCGAGGACCTTGGCATATTCCCGGTCGGTGACGCGGCGGTTGATCTCCGGAAAATCGGCGGCACGGCCGAGGGGGAGATACTGCCGCATCAGCGAAAACCGAGCCGCAGGCAACGCCTCACGCACGAAGCGGGCGACGGCGATCGCATCGGCCGTCCCCTGTGGCAGCAGGAGGTGACGGACCACCATCCCCCGCTTCAGGAGGCCGCCTTCCTCCACTTCTCCGGCGGTCTGGCGCGCCATCTCCCGCAGGGCGGGCGCAGCATATTGAAAATAGTCGACCGCGCCCGAATAGCGCGCCGCGCGGGCAGAATCCGTATACTTCAGATCGGGCAGATAGATGTCGATATACCCCTCCAGCAGGCGCAGAGTCTCCACCCGCTCATAACCGCCGGTGTTGTAAACGATCGGGATAGACGGATGATAGAGATCGAGAGCCGCGCGGATGGCCGGCGCAAAGTGGGTTGGATTAACCAGGTTGATATTGTGCGCACCGGCCGCTTTCAGCTCGCGAAAAATCTCAGCCAGCCGGGCAACCGTCACCCGACGGCCGAACCGGCCGGCGCTGATGGCGTGATTCTGGCAGAAAACACAGCCCAACGCACAGCCGCTGAAAAAGACAGCGCCGCTCCCCCGGCTGCCGCTGATGCAGGGTTCCTCATAAAAATGGAGACCCGCCCTCGCCAATACCGGCAGGGCGGGCATTTTGCAGGCGCCGGCGCCGCTTTCCTCGTCCCGGAGGGCGCCGCATGCCCTGGGACACAGGGTGCATTTTTCCAGTCTCATTTTCGCGCCGCCTCCTGCGCGGGCATGACAGCCTGCGCCGTTTCCGCCTCCCCAGAGGCCGGCGGCTGGGACGATTGCAGCTCTTCCTCCGGCATCGGGCGGGTCGTATGCTTGACCGTCACACCGTCGTAGGTCTTCTTGAATACCGCCCGGCCGATAAATTCCTTCCCGCACGCCTCGCATCGGAAAGGGGCACGGAAGGATCGGCTCTTAAAAATCCATTTTCCCCGCCGCCGAGCCGGCGCACCGCAATCCTCGCAGCAAAATTTCAACGCCTCCCGATCAATATCAGGGCTGTGGATATCCGAAATCACATAGGATTTGAAGGTCAGCCGGTCGTAATAATCGGCCGCCCGGGTATCCTGCACCTCGGCCGCCAGACGGATGGGGTCAAAGGTTCGTTGCAGCAGCAGACAGCAAAGACGGCTGTCGGTTTGCGCCCGGTGGAGGTCAAGCTCGGCCACATCAATGCCGAACAGCTCGGCCGCGCGGCCCAGGGAAATCTGCTGCTTCGCATCCGCAATCAGGCCGCGGCGAGCCATCTCCTCCTGCACGAAACGCTGGACGTCGACATAGCGGCCGACGCACACCGGCCGCTCCCATTCGGTGAAGAGGCGGCAATTCTCCAGCAGCACATACAAATCCGTGTTGCTCCAGGTCATGGTGATATCGTCAGGGCCGACCCACTCGCCATAGCGGCGTAGCCCCTCGCTCAGACTGACGCCGGCGCGCATCTCCTCATTTGTGATGTTGGTCAAACGTTTGAAACGGCCGCTCAGCCGACGGGTCAGGCCGGAACGGATGGTCTGCCGGAAACAATCGACCTCCCGCAAATCCTCATCCAACTTGACCGCGCCGATCTCAATAATCTCATTGATGAATTTTTTGTGCGCACCGCTGTAGGCGCTGTTCCACTCCAGATCGAGCAATATATAATGCAAAACGTCACCCGCTTTATAATCCCAGTAATTTGACTGCGTTAAGGCCGAGGATTCCCTCCCGCTCCGCTTCGGTTACATCGAAGCTTTCAACAAAGCGGCGCTCCTGCCGCTCATCGCTCCAGGGCAGATCGCTGCCGAAGAGAATCCGATCGGCGCCATGCGCCTTCACGATAGCCGAGGCGTGCGGCCCCGGCATCCGCGAATAGCTGTAGCTCGTGTCGAGATAAAGATTCTTCCCTGCAAGATGCCGCTCAACATCGGTCCAGAGGGCATAACCGCCGAAATGCGCGGCGACCAACCGCCCTTTCGGGAAGGCGGAGAGCACCTGCGCCAGCCGCTCCGGCGGGCAGTGCACCGGGTTGGGATAACCGATGTCCACGCCGGCGTGAAAGACAACGACCAGCCCCAGTCGGTCGCACAGCTCATAAATCGGGAGCATACGCTCCTCGTCCACGAAAAAACCCTGATACTCGGGGTGAAATTTAACCCCCCGTAAACCAAGTTCGCGGATGCGGTGCAGCTCCTCCAGCACATCGGGCGCGTCGGGATGCACCGAGCCGAAGGCAATCAGCCGGTCGGAGCAGAGCGAGGCAGCGAAATCGTTGACATTCCTCTGCTGCCGGGGATTGGTTGCGATGCCGAGGACGACCGCCTTATCCACGCCGCGGCTGTCCATATGAGCGAGCAGGGCGGCCGCCGTGCCATCGGTCAGCGGCTCCACATTGCCGGAATTTTTACTGAGCACCGTCATCGCCTTTCCGGCAATTTTTTTCGGAAAAGCATGGGTATGAAAATCCAGGATCAAGCTATGCGCGCTCCTTTTTGTATTGTGATTTCGCGGGTTTCAAGCTGGATCCGCCGCCCAAAAGCATCCTTATTTCAGCTTACTGGCCGCCTTCATCCGCAGTTCCTTGGAAAGCACCCGCTTACGCAGCCGGATGTGATTGGGCGTAACCTCCACCAGTTCGTCGTCCTTGATAAATTCCAGCGACTGCTCCAAACTCAGCACCGAGTGCGGCACCAGCTTGAGCGCGTCGTCCGAGCCGGCCGCCCGCATATTGGTGGCCTGTTTTTTCTTGCATACGTTGCAGACAATATCCTCATTTTTCGGGTTCTCGCCCACAATCATGCCCTCATACACCGGGGTTCCCGGCCCGATGAAGAGCCGGCCGCGGCTTTGGGTATTGAAGAGGCCGTAACCGGTTGCCTCCCCCGATTCGTGCGCGACAATCGAGCCGGTCAGCCGCTGCTCGATGTCCCCTTTGTACGGCTCATAAGCGTGGAAAATATGGTTCATGATGCCGTTACCGTTGGTATCGGTCAAAAACTGCGACCGGTAGCCCATCAGGCCGCGGGCCGGGATCAAAAACTCCAGATGAGAGGTGCCGCCATCCCTTGTGCCCATGTTCTGCAGTTCAGCGTGACGGGAACCGAGGCGCTCCATCACGGCGCCGACATACTCCTCCGGCACCTCGATCATCAAAAGCTCGATCGGCTCCAGCAGTTTGTCCCCTTCCCGCTTATAGATGACAGTCGGACGGGAAACCTGAAACTCATACCCCTGGCGGCGCATGGTCTCAATCAAAATCGAGAGATGCAGCTCGCCGCGGCCGGACACCTCGAAAGTGTCGGCCGAGTCGGTCTCCTTCACGCGGAGGCTGACGTTGGTCTCCACCTCTTTAAACAGGCGGTCGCGCAGGTTGCGGGAGGTGACAAACTTGCCATCCTGCCCCGCAAAGGGAGAGTTGTTGACCATGAAATTCATGGAAAGGGTCGGCTCATCGATTTTGACAAAGGGCAACGGGTCAATATGCTCGCTGTCGCAAAGCGTCTCCCCGATATTCAGATCCTCCAGCCCGGCGACCGAGATAATCTCGCCCAGGCCGGCCGACTCCACCTCCACCCGGCGCAGCCCCTGGAAGGTGTAGAGCTTGGCGATCCGCACGCCCGAGGTTCTGCCGTCGGTATGGCAGAGGACAGCCGTCTGTCCAACCCGGATGCTTCCCCTCTCAACCCGGCCGACGCCCAGTCGGCCGATGAACTGATCATAATCAATGTTGGAGAAAAGCACCTGCAGCGGGCCGTTTGCATCCCCCTCGGGCGGCGCGATCTCATTCACGATCATCTCAAACAAAGGCTGCAGGTCTGTTCCTATTTTATCCGGATCGGTCGATGCATATCCATCCCGGCCGGAGGCGTACACCACCGGGAAGTCGATCTGGTTATCATCTGCGCCGAGTTCGATAAAGAGGTCGAGCACCTCATCCACAACGGCGAGAGGCCGAGCCATCGGTCGGTCGATTTTATTGACGACAACGATCGGCTTTTTGCCGAGGGCAAGCGCCTTTTTCAGCACAAATCGAGTCTGGGGCATACAACCTTCAAACGCGTCAACCAGCAGGAGCACCCCGTCAACCATGGTGAGAATGCGCTCCACCTCACCACCGAAGTCGGCGTGGCCGGGCGTGTCGACAATGTTGATCTTGATATCGTGATACACCACGCTGGTGGTTTTGGAAAGGATGGTGATCCCCCGCTCGCGCTCAAGATCATTAGAATCCATGACCCGTTCAGCCACCTGCTCGTTCGAACGAAAGGTGCCGCTTTGCCGCAAAAGCTGATCCACCAAAGTTGTCTTACCATGATCGACGTGGGCAATAATCGCAATATTCCGCAAATTTTCCGTCTTATCCATAAAGATTTCACCTTTCCTCCCGCCGGCAATCCATCCAGCGATACGCTTTTACAATTCCCATTTTAACTTATATATTATACCAAACCGCATATCAAAGCACAACGGCAAAGGCGAAAAAATCCAACCCGATCCGGGTCGGATTTTTGTCGATTCCCACATAAAGCAGGAAAAGCGCGCACAAGAAGACTTTGGCGTGCCGGGCACCGCCCCGTCTGATGACACGAAAAGCCGCCTTGCAGAAACATACAACAGCCGGTTGTACCGAACGTCATGAAAAAGCGCGGTAGCGCTCCGGCTGCAGATCAGCCGCAGCCGGGAAGCGTGCACGACAAAAAGGTGCTATAGACAACCGATCGGGATACCGTGACGCCCGAAGCTTTATAAAAACAAACAGCGGACAGGTCATACGCCCATCCGCTGTTTGTTCTTTGCACGGGGAAATTTATAAAAAGGAAAAACTTATGCTTTGCCAACCGAGCCGAACAGCTCCATCTTTTCCTTAACGGTAGCCTTGATCGCCTCAAACCCGGGGGCGAGCAGCTTTCTCGGGTCGAAGCCCTTGCCCTGGAGGTCCTTACCCTCTTCGATATACTTGCGGGTGGCGGCCGCAAAGGAGAGCTGGCACTCGGTATTGACATTGATCTTCGACACGCCAAGGCCGATGGCTTTTTTGATCATATCCTCCGGAATGCCGGTGCCGCCATGCAGAACCAGCGGCATCTCGCCGGTAAGCTGCTGTACGGCGTCGAGTGTCTCAAAGCTGAGGCCGGCCCAGTTCTCGGGATATTTGCCGTGGATGTTGCCGATGCCGGCAGCCAGCATGGTCACGCCGAGATCGGCGATGGCCTTACATTCCTGCGGGTCAGCGCACTCGCCCATACCGACGACGCCGTCCTCTTCCCCGCCGATCGAGCCGACCTCGGCTTCGATGGAGAGACCCTTTTCGCTGCAGATTTTTACAAGCTCTTTGGTCTTTTCAATGTTTTCCTCAATCGGATAGTGGGAACCGTCGAACATGACCGAGGAGAAACCGGCCTCAATACACTTGAGGGCGCCTTCGTAGCTGCCGTGGTCGAGGTGAAGAGCCACCGGGACGGTGATCCCAAGCTCCTCCAGCATACCGTTGACCATGCCGACAACCGTCTTATAGCCGCACATATATTTACCCGCGCCCTCCGATACGCCGAGGATCACAGGGGACTTCAGCTCCTCTGCCGTAAGGAGGACCGCCTTGGTCCACTCAAGATTATTGATGTTGAACTGACCAACCGCGTAATGGCCGGCCTTTGCCTTGGTTAACATTTCCTTTGCCGAAACTAACATAAGCTTTCTACCTCCGTCAAATTTTTTACGAATCTATCTTACAGGATTTCCCGCAAAAAAGCAAGTGGGTTGTCGGATGAATTGATATAAATTTAACATTTTCATCCGTTTTATCAGAAAAAGCAACCGCAAGGACCGCTATTTCTGGCTTTCCATTTTCAAATACGCATTGATAAAGCCGTCGATGTCGCCGTCCATCACCGCGTTGATATTGCCGTTTTCAAACCCGGTACGGTGATCCTTGGCCAGCGTGTAGGGCATAAAAACATAGGAGCGGATCTGCGAGCCCCAGGCGATTTCCTTCTGCACGCCCTTGATGTCCTCAATTTTTTCCAGATGCTCGCGCTCTTTAATCTCCACCAGCTTGGATTTGAGCATTTTCATGGCCATTTCCCGGTTCTGGTGCTGACTGCGCTCGTTCTGGCAGGCGACGACGATACCGGTAGGCAGATGCGTGATCCGGATCGCCGAAGAGGTTTTGTTGATATGCTGTCCGCCCGCGCCCGACGAACGATAGGTGTCCACCCGCAGGTCATCGGGATTGATCTCCACCTCAATGGTGTCGTCAATCTCCGGCATAACCTCCAGCGAGGCGAAGGAGGTATGCCGCCGCCCCGACGAGTCAAAGGGAGACACCCGCACCAACCGGTGGACGCCGATCTCCGATTTCAGATAGCCATAGGCGTTCTCCCCCTCGATCAGCATAACCGCACTTTTCAGGCCGGCCTCCTCCCCGTCGAGATAGTCGAGAGTGCTGACCTTATAGCCATGCCGCTCCCCCCAGTGCTGATACATGCGGAACAGCATCTCCGCCCAATCCTGCGCCTCGGTTCCACCGGCGCCGGCGTGAAAGGTCAGAATGGCATTTTTTCCGTCGTATTCACCGGTCAGGAGGGTGGAAAGCCGCATATCCTCCAGCTTTTTCTCAAAATCGTCGGCAGCAGCCGTGACCTCCTCCAGCATGGAAAGATCCTCCGCCTCGTCCGCCAGCTCATCCAGCACCAGCGCGTCCTCAAAATCGGCGCGCAGCTTCTCATAGCTTTCGACCTTGTTCTTCAGTTGACGGATGGTTTGCAGCGTCTTGCCGGAGTTTTCCTGATCGTCCCAGAAATCCGGTTCGCCGCTCAGCGCCTCCAGTCGGGCAATCTCTTCCTTCGCAGCGGCGAGATTGAGCGCCTCCCCCAAATCATCCAGCTCGGGGCGGTGCCCTTCGAGCCGCAGTTTCAGCTCCTCAAATTGAAGCATCGTATCCATTCCTTTCCTGTTCAAAGCATGCGGTTTTGCCGCGCGGCGGATCAAATCAGGGCGCGCGCACGTGTAAAACGAGCGCCGGTGCGCCGCCTCATCCGGCGACGCCGCCCGCCATAATCTTCCTTGCGGCATAGGCGCGCCAGTTCTCCCGCTCGATCATTTCAATAATTTCGAACCCGTTTTGGGCAAGGCAGTTTTCTACCTCTTCCCCACGCAGATCAATGATCCCCGAGCAGAGAAAAACCCCATCTTCAGCCAAAAAGCGGCCGGCATCGGGCGTCAGAGCCATCACCACATCGGCGACGATGTTGGCACAGATGAGGTTATAGGTGCCCTCCACCCGGTCGGCGAGATTG
This sequence comes from Candidatus Howiella sp., assembly GCA_050946935.1. GTDB lineage: Bacteria > Bacillota > Clostridia > Oscillospirales > Acutalibacteraceae > UQRS01. Next base: position 35,217 of record JBMNVR010000013.1, on the reverse strand, counting down.
CCGCAGATGTATGCCGCCCGGTCATCCACTTTGTTGAGGACGGAATTCTCTGCAGCGACCTTGACGGCCAGCGGATCGATGTCCACGCCGACCGCCCGGCCGGCGCCGAGCAGCAACGCCGCAATGCTGAGAATACCGCTGCCGCAGCCGATATCCAGCATCCGGTCGCCATCCTTTATATATTTCTCCAAAAGCTCGAGACAAATACGGGTCGTGGCGTGCGTCCCGGTGCCGAAAGCGGCGCCCGGATCAATATGCAGCACTTCGCGGCTGCCATCCGGGACGTATTCCTCCCACGTCGGACGGATGACCAGCCTTTGCCCAATCTCTGTCACCTTGAAAAACTGCTTCCAGTTGTCGGCCCAGTCGCTCTCCCGCACGCTGCCGGTCGATAGGGTAAAAGGCACGCCGGCCGCCGTGAGCCGCTCCTGCAAAAAGCTCAGCGCCTCGGCCGTGTTGGCCTCCGGGCTGAGGTAAATGTGGATCACCGACTCCTCCCGGTTTTTGGCCAGCAGCGCCTCGTCGATCAGGTCGATGTGCGCAATTTCCCGCGCGCCCTTCTCCAGATCGGAATAATCCTCAATATAAATACCATAAGGCACAGTCATGTTCGCGATCGCCCCGGCCGTCTCGGTCTGCCCGGCCGGCACGGTGATCAGAATTTCAAACCAGTCCAAACCATCACGCCTTTTTCTTTTTTCAGCCGGGAACTCCGACTAATGTTTTTATTATAATACAAAAAGAGGCGACAGGCAAGGGCGACTTTTCACAATGAAAAACGCCGGGAGCCTGCCCCCTCTTTTCCACTTCAAAAATGAATTATTCTTCGATCGCGGCCTTGGCCATCAGGCAGGCGCGGATCCGGTCGTACAGCTCCTCGGGGAACTTTTTCTCCCGCGCGTAGGTGTAAAGGCCGTTGACCTCCTGCTCGACATCATAAAGCTGGGTGTAGCAGAGAGCGCAGACGGCCGGGTTTTCGAGCAGCGCGGAGGTCAGACCGCAAAAACGGCGGATAACCTCCTCCATCGTGTCGGGCGTGTGACCATAGCCCCAGCCCTTGGTCGTCTCACTCCACCAGGTGCCGCCGTACTCGCTGACGAAATAGGGCTGTCCCTCGTACTTCTGCCGGTCAGAGAAGGTCACATAGGCCTCTCCCCCCGCCTTCATCGGCGCATAGTGGGAGGCAAACTCCTCCGGATCCTGGCAGTAGTCATGCACGTCGAAAACATCGGTAACCACATGGAAGTTGCCGCTTGTATCAATGACCGGGCGGGTATGGTCGATCGCCTTGGTCGCGTGATAGACGGCCGACAGCACCGTGTCGTCCTGCCGTTGCTTGCCGTCCCACGTCTCGTTAAACGGGCACCAGCCGATGATGGCCGGATGGTTGAAATCGCGAGCCAGTCCCTCCATCCACTCGGGCAGGAAGTTGCGCAGTCCGTTGCCGTCGTGAATCTCCAGCCCCCAGTTGCCCTGCTCTCCCCAGACGAGATAGCCGGCCTTGTCAGCATGGTAGAGGAAGCGGGATTCAAACATCTTCTCATGCAGTCTGGCCCCGTTGAAGCCAAGGTCCATCGACAGCTCGATATCCCTGCGGAGATCCTCGTCGGTCGGCGCGGTATAAACTCCGTCGGGATAGAATCCCTGATCCAGCACCAGCCGCTGGAACACCTTTTTGCCGTTCAGATACATGGCCGTATGATCCCACGAGACCTCCCGCAGGCCGAAGTAGCTTTCCACCACGTCGGTATCCTCCCCGCAGGAGAGGGTCAGCCGCAAATCATAGAGGCGGCCCTTGCCGCACTCCCACAGCTCCCGCCGGGAGAGTGGCAGGTGCGCCCGCACCGTGTTGATCCCGGCCGGGACGGTGAGGCTGCCAACTGCCTCACCGTCATACGCTGCCTCAAGGGTCAGGGAAGCAGTTTGTCCGGCGCAGTTTATATCCACCTCAACATCAACTGACGGTTCGGTAATATTGGGATAAATCCTAAAATTCACAATATGACTCGCCGGCACCCGCTCAAGCCAGACGGTCTGCCAAATGCCGGTGGTCCGGGTGTAATCGCACCCGCCGGAATAGTAGTTGTTGCACTGCTTGCCGTGCGGCTGCCGGCCGCTGCGGGTATGATCCTCCGCATAGACGCAGAGGGTGTTCTCCCCCTCTTCCAGAAGGTCGGTCACGTCAAAGCTGAAGGAGGTGTAGCCGCCGGTGTGGCTCCCGGCCTTTTTCGCGTTCACATAGACCTCACAATAATAATCCACCGCGCCGAAATGGAGGAAAACCCGGTCGCCCGACCAGGCGTCCGGGACGGCAAAGGTGCGGCGGTACCACACAGCGTTCATGAAATCCTTGTACTCGATGCCGGAAAGTTTGCTCTCCGGGCAAAAGGGCACCGTGATCTTCTGCGAAAAATCGCCGTTTTCATACATTTTGCGCTCGCGGCCGCTGCAGCCGAAATCAAAGGCGAAATCCCACTCGCCATTCAGGTTGACAAAACCGTCGCGCACCATCTGCGGGCGGGGATATTCCGGTCTTGGTATATTCATAAATTAACTAACTCCTTACATTTTCTCTCTAAACGAAAAATTAGCCGCATAAAGCATGCGACTAATTTTATCGTTTTGATCTTTATTTATTGCGGTTGAAGATGGTGGCGATGTCGTAATAATCGTCATCGTTATCCTCATTGATATTCGAGAAAATCTTGTTCAGATCATCCGAAGCGGAGGAGCCTTCTTTCTTCTCCTTTGCCGCAAAAGAAGCGCCGGTGGCGATAACGGTCACGCGGATTTCATCCTCCATCGAGTCGTCAAGCTGCGCGCCCCAGATGATGTTCGCGTCCTCGTTGGCCGTCTCCGAAATGATCGAGGAAGCCAGCTCCACTTCTTCCAGCCCGATGTCGGGAGAACCGGTGATGTTGATGATCACGCCCATCGCGTTCTCCATCGAGGTCTCAATCAGCGGGCTGGTGATGGCCGCGCGAGCCGCCGCCTCCGCCTTGTCGCGGCCGTTGGCACGGCCGACGCCCATGTGCGCGTAACCAGCGTCCTTCATAACCGCCGTCACGTCGGCAAAATCGAGGTTGACCATCGCGGTCACGTTGATCAGCTCGGAAATGCTCTGTACGCCCTGACGCAGCACATCGTCGGCGCACTCGAACGCGTTGGCGAGGGTGATCTTCTGCTCCGAAACAAACTTCAGCCGTTCGTTCGGGATGACAACCAGACTGTCAACATGCTCGCTCAGCGCCTCAATTCCCGCTTCGGCCTGAGTCATGCGCTTCTTGCCCTCGAATGCGAAAGGCTTGGTAACGATGCCGACCGTCAGGATGCCCATCTCCTTCGCAATCTGCGCAACGATCGGCGCGGCGCCGGTGCCGGTGCCGCCGCCCATGCCGGCTGTGATAAAGACCATGTCGGTCCCCTTGAGGGCAGCCGCAATCTCATCCCGGGATTCCTCCGCGGCGTTCTGTCCGCGGTCGGGATTCGCGCCGGCGCCCTGACCCTTGGTGGCCTTCTCGCCGATCTGAATCTTATGGGTAGCCTTGGAAACCAGCAGCGCGGCCTTATCCGTATTGACCGCTATAAATTCGACCCCGCGGACACCGTCGGCAACCATGCGGTTGATGGCGTTGCCGCCGCCGCCGCCGACACCTACGACTTTAATCTGTACAACATCCGCCAGTTCGTTTGCAATTTCAAACGGCATTTTAACATTCCTCCGTAACTATGTAAATAATTTGATCCTTTACCATGATCGGGCCGGCGTACCAAAGCAAAGAGGCCTTTCATACACCGATGATATAATAATACAATGTTAATTTATCATAAACCACGTGAAAATTCAATATCTACTTTCAAGAATTTTTTGAAAATTCAGGAAAATTTCGGCTTTTCGGACGCAAAGCTCAGTAAAATCCGGCAAAATCTCCTAATTTTCCGACGATTGGCCGCCGGATGCGGATGACGAACCGGAGGATTTTTCACTTTCCGTTCGGGCGGAAGAGGCGCTGGCGCCGGACGAAACCTCGCTGCCTGTATCCGAGGAGGCGTCGTCCCCTGCGTCGTCTGCCGAACCGGAGACCACGCTGCTGGCAGAGACGATCTTTTCAATATCCCCGCGGCGGAAGTAGGCCTCCTTCTTACTGGCGGTCCACCAAGTCAGATCAAGCGTCCCCTCGGCGTCGGCTTCCATATCCTGCGCCGTCGCGGCCGCGTGGGAGATTTTATAGGTCAGATCGGCTGAGCTGCCCAGCTTGACATACAGCCGGCCATCCAGCACAAAGCAGATGTCGGAAAGGTCATCCAGCTCAATCCTCGTCACCCGCAGATTTTTGGCCGCGGCAACGGCCGTCAGTTCGGTAAAGATCCGGCGCGCATCTTCATTTTCAATCACATATGGCTGACCGATCGCCGGAGATGCCGCCGTCGTGCCGGCCACGACGCAGAGATCAGCCGGCGTGTAATCCAGCTTCTCCACGATTTTGCCTTTCTCATTGGCGAGCCAATATTCGCCGCCGATTTCGTAAGCATAGACCGAGGGCATTTCCTGCACCTCAACCGACAAAAGACCGCTGAAAAATTTTTTGGTCACGACTGCCTCTCCAATCATGGGAAGCTGCGACTCAACCGAGGCGGCGATCTTTCCCGCATCGGCCAGTAAAATGTTTTCCCCGACCGAAACACCGGCAGCAGTCCGAATTTCTTCCTGTGAATAGGGGGAAACTCCGCCCACCGCTATTTCCCGAATGGGGAAAAGCACAGTCAGCGACAAAGCGATCAGCACACCGGCCAGCAGCAGAATCAAAAAGGCGATAAACCTCTTTTTAACCCGACGTCGCTTTTTGGCCCGCCGCCTTCCGACAGATTCCATTGCGGACTCCCGATCCTTTATGTCCACGATCTGATCCAACCTTTCTTTTCACGCGGGCGATCCCGCCGGCCTCGGCCGGACCGCTACGCTTCATCCTTTTCCTCCCAAATCGTCGCGCCGATAGAGGAAAGACGCTCCTCCAAATTCTCATATCCGCGGCGAATATGTCCAATGTTGCTGATTTCGGTGCGCCCCTCAGCGCCCAGCGCCGCCACCACAACGGCCGCGCCCCCGCGCAGGTCGGTGGCCTCGGTTTTCGCACCCGAGAGGCGGGGCACCCCCTCCACCACGGCGACCCGGCCCTCCACCTTGATTTTGGCCCCCATACGAACCAGCTCGTCGACATACCGAAAGCGGTTTTCAAAAATATTCTCCACAAAAACCGAGGTGCCGTCGGCCACCGTACTCATAGCCAGAACCGGCGGCTGTGCGTCGGTCGGAAAGCCGGGGTAGGCCATCGTCCGCACGGTCGGAATGCGACGCAGCCGCGGCGGTGCCTCCAGCAGAAGGCTGCGCTCAGCCACATCCAGACAGCATCCCGCCACCCGGAAATACTCCAGAACCGGAATCAGGTGAGAGGGCAGGATATTTGTCAGCCGCACCCGGCCGCCGGTCACCGCCGCCGCCGCCATATAGGTCGTGGCAATAATGCGGTCGGGGATGACCGTGTGCTCGGTCGGATGCAGGGCGCGCACTCCCTCAATCTCGATATTCGAAGAGCCGGCGCCCTGAATCCTGGCTCCCGCGCTGTTGAGAAAATCAGCAAGATCGCTGATTTCCGGTTCCCTGGCCGCGTTCCGGATGATTGTTTTCCCCTCGGCAACCGAAGCGGTCAGCAGGATGTTCTCGGTCGCGCCGACGCTCGGAATCGAGAGGGTAATCTCGCATCCCTTCAGTCCGTCGGTGCGGCAATCCAGTCCGCCGTGCGCCTCGTCGATCGTGAGGCCGAGTGCACGCAGCGCCTGCAAATGCAGGTCGATCGGCCGCGGTCCCAGCTCACACCCGCCGGGGAAGCTCAGACGCGCCTCCCGACAGCGGCCGGCAATCGCGCCGAGAAAAACGATAGAGGAGCGCATCTCTCGCATCAGGTCGTCAGGAATTTCACAGGAAGTCATGTTGGAGGAATCGACCGTGACGCCATCCCCCTCCCGCGTACAGACGCAGCCAAGATGAGCCAGGATCTTCATTGCGGCGTCCACATCCGACAGGCGCGGACAATTATGTATCCGGCAAACGCCGCCGCAGAGAATGGTTGCGGCTAAAATGGGCAGCGCCGCATTTTTTGCGCCGCAGACGCCGATTTCGCCGCGCAGAGGTTTCCCTCCCTCAAGAATCAGTTTCGCCATTACCACGCACCCTTTCAAGGATAACCTTTTTTGCAAATGCGGTGTTACATCATCATCCTATGCCAGGGTGCGGCGTTTTGTTAAAGCGGCGCGGCAAACCTCTCTTTCCCGCGCCGGCGTGCGGCAAACCGGATTTCCTGATCCGTGCAGTTTTGCCGCAGGGGTAAAAATCACGCGTGTTGTTCCCGCGCGTACACATCCATCAAAACAGCGTAAATGCGCTCGGCGGTATCGGGGACGGCTGCCGCCTTCGCCCTTTCGCCCATTTCCCGCAGACGGGCGGGGGCGGCGACCAGGTTCTTTACCTCCTCTACCAGGCGGGCACCGGTGAGATCTTTCTCTTCAATCACCATGGCCGCACCGCGGTCGGCCAGCGTCATGGCGTTATGGTACTGATGATTCTCTGCCACATAGGGAGAGGGAATCAGAATCGCAGCCTTTCCCTGCGCCTCCAACTCAGAGAGAGTGATGGCCCCCGCACGGCAGATGACCAGATCGGCCGCCGCCATACAGAGATCCATATCATTGATATATTCCGAAAAACGGACGGTCGGCGCCCGGCCGAGGTCAACCCCCTTTTCAGCCAACAGCCGCTGCATATCCTTATAGCCGCTGCTGCCCGCCCCGTGAAAGTGAAAAAGGCTTCCGGTTTTCCAGTGCCAGGCGATGACGTCAGCCGACGCCTCATTGATGGCGCGGGCGCCAAGACTGCCGCCGAACGAAAGGATCATCGGCCTCCCGTCGACTCCAAGCATCCTTCGCGCCGTCTCCCTGTCGGCCGAAAGCACCGAGCGACGAACGGGATTGCCGGTGATATGCGGTTTGCTGCGCAGCTTAAGATGCCGCTCAGCCTCCGGCATGGCGAGCAGGACTGCGTCAGCCCTTTCGGCCAGCATTTTGGTCGTCACGCCCGGATAGGCGTTTTGTTCATGGATGACGGTTTTGATCCCCAGCTTTTGGGCCTGCCGGACGACAGGGCCGCTGACATAGCCGCCGGTGCCGACCACCAGATCGGGACGCAGCCGTTCGATCAGCCGGCGCGCATCATGCGAAGCCTTGACCGCCTTGTAAGCCGCCGACAGGTTGCGGCCGATATTTTTGACCGACAAGCTGCGTTGAAACCCCTCAACGTCGATGGTGTAGAAGTCATAGCCCGCCTCAGGCACCAGCCGGGACTCCAGCCGGTTGGCCGTGCCAATGAAGCTGATTTTCGCGTCGGGCTGTTTTTCCTTCACAAATCCGGCAATTGCCAGGGCCGGGTTGATATGGCCGGCCGTACCGCCGCCGGCAAATAAAATATGCATGCAACCGCTCCTCATTCGGAAAATTATGTCTTGATCAGATTGCTTCGTCGCGAGACCGACAAAACGACCCCCATCTCGGCCAGAAGGATGACCAGCGCCGTGCCTCCATAGCTGAAGAAGGGCAGGCTGATACCTGTGTTTGGAATAGTGTTGGTCACGACCATGATATTGAGCGCCGCCTGCACCCCTACCTGAAAGGTCAGACCGACCGCCAGCAGCGCCCCGAACTTGTCAGGCGAGCGCATGGCGATCACAAAGCCGCGCCAGACCAGCATGCAGAACAGCAGTACCACGATCAGCGAGCCGAAGAGCCCAAGCTCCTCCGCCACGATGGCGAAAATAAAATCATTGTGCGGTTCCGGCACCCAGAGGTACTTCTGCCGTGACTGGCCGATTCCCCGGCCGAACAGGCCGCCCGACCCGATCGACAGCAGCGACTGGATGACCTGATACCCTTCCGCCTTCGGGGCGGCCCAGGGATCGAGCCAGTACTGGATCCGGCTGGAGCCGTAGTCGACGATGCCGGTTAGGATGGCGATCACGCCCAGTCCCACCCCGCCGAGGAGACCCAGGGCCACATATTTCATCTTGATGCCGCCGACAATCATAAGGCAGATACCAATGGCGAAAATCAGTAGGGTGGCGGAAAGATGCGTCTCCACCACAACGAGGCCGCAGACCACCATCAGCAGGATGCCGAAAAACAGCACCCCGAAGGTAAATTTCTCCATCTGCTTATAGTTGATGGAGATCAGATGAGCAAACAGCAGCACGATGGCGAACTTGGCAATCTCGGATGGCTGGAACTGGAAGGAGCCGATGTAAATCCAACGTTTGTAATCGAACCCTTCCCGCATGGGGGGGAGAATCAGGACAATAATCAGCAGAATCACCGACAGGATATACACCGGCCAGGCCAGCTTCCGCAGAATATGATAGTCAATCTTGGAGATCACCAGCATGGCGATCACTCCGACCACGGCCAGAATAAACTGCTTGCGGATGAAGAGGTAGCTGTCATCGTACCGCACATACGCGTAAGCGTAGCTGGCCGAAAAAAGCATAACCAGCCCGATGGTCAATATGATAATCACCAGTGAAAAAAACGTCAGGTCGATCCGGCCCGACTGCAGCAGGCGGAATTTTTTCTCTTTCTCTCCGCTGCCGGCGGCTCTTTCTCTCGCCACGCCAGCCCCTCCTTTTGCAAAATTTGAACCTTCGCGCTACCAGCGCAGCGCAATCGGCAGAAAAGCAATCACACACCCAACCAGCGCTGCCGCCGAAAAAGAGAATACGATCTTCTCCTCCGACCAGCCGCTCATCTCAAAATGATGGTGGATGGGCGACATTTTAAACAGGCGCTTTTTGGTCTTTTTATAATAGGTCACCTGAAGGACAACCGACATCGCCTCCAGCAAATATATGATGCCCGCAAAGATCAGAAGTATCGGTCGGCCGATCCCGAAAGAGAGACCTACCACCATACCGCCGAGGAACATCGAACCAGTGTCCCCCATAAAGACCTTGGCGGGGTGAGAATTCCAGACCAGAAAGCCGACGCAGGCGCCGGCCAATGCAGCCGCCAGAGTCATCTGCCCCTGCTGTCCCAGGACGCCGGCCGCCAGAATGAAGAAGGTGGCCACCACCAGCGTCACCGAAGAGGCCAGGCCGTCGATCCCGTCGGTCAGGTTGACCGCGTTGGTAAAGCCGTAGATAAAGACCAGCGCCACCGGCCAGAAGAGCAGCCCCCAGCCCTGCATTACGTTCACATCGCCCAAAAAGGGAACCCATGTACTCTCCATCCCGCCGAGGCGGAGGGTCAGCAGATAGGCCGCCGCAACCAGAAGCTGCAGCATGGTCTTCTGCCGGGCGGTCAGGCCGAGATTGCGCTTTTTGACCACCTTGATATAATCGTCGATGAATCCGATAAAGCCGGTGCCGAAGGCGAGGCCGAGTCCGGCCAGCAGCAGGGTCATACGGTAAGAATCGGCCGTCTCCCCCCACAGGGAGCCGGAAACCGCCGCCGAAGCGGCAAAGGCAATTCCGGTGGCGAGCAGAACGCCGGCCGCGATCATGATCCCACCCATAGTCGGCGTTCCCTGCTTGTTTTTATGCCACTTCGGCCCGATGTCAAGTATGGTCTGCCCAAATTTCAGTTTATGAAGAAAGGGCACCATCCAGACGCCGAGCAGCGCGGTGACGCCAAAACCGGCCAGCACGGCCAAGATCGGGATCCATTTATCCATGTTGTTTTGTCATCCTTTCGCTGAAAACCGGGGGCCGCTCCCGTCTGTACAAAACGGCGCTCCCGGTTTTTGATTTACAAATCCGGCCGCAAAGGCTGCGCGCCGGCTGGGCAAAACCCGTTTTCCCGCGCACAGAGCCCCCCTTTCAGGCAAGGCAGCACCGGGCATCTTTATTTCAACTCCCGCAGCGCGTCGGCCACAACCTCCCGCTCGTCGAGGTGGATGGTGCCGGTGCTCAGAACCTGATAGGTCTCATGTCCCTTGCCGGCCAGCACGATGATGTCACCCGGCTCGGCGTGTGCAACGGCGTAATGAATTGCCTCCACCCGATTCTCGATCACCACATAGGGTGTGTCGGCCTCCCGCACGCCGTCCATAATGTCCTCGATGATGCGGCCCGGCTCCTCGCTGCGCGGATTGTCGCTGGTCACAATCAGAAAATCGGCGTGCTTTGCCGCGATTGCACCCATCTTCGGACGCTTGGTGCGGTCGCGGTCTCCCCCGCAGCCAAAGAGGGCGATCAGCCGGTTCTTGGGGATTTTTTCAAAGGTTTTTAAAATATTCTCCAACCCGTCGGGCGTATGGGCATAATCAATCACAATGGTAAAATCCCGATCGGTCGGCACGACCTCTGCCCGGCCCCTGACCCCGGCGACGCCGCTCAGCGCCCGGCAGATCAGTTCCATCGAAAATCCTGCGTCGGCCGCAAACGCGGCGGCGCACAGCGCATTATAGACCGAAAACTCTCCCGCCGTGCGCAGGGTAACCTCTCCCCTGCCGCCCGCGGCGACCAGGTCGAAGGTTACGCCATCCGGCCGGTAGGAGATATTTTCGGCAAAGCAATCGGCTGTCCGGTCCTTGGTCGAGTAGCCAATCACCGCACAGTCCAGTCCCTCCACCATTTTGAAACCGTACGGATCGTCAAGGTTGACAACCGCCCGGCCGGTCATGGTAAACAGCCGTTTTTTGGCGGCCATGTAATTCTCCATCGTCAGGTGATAATCGAGATGATCCTGCGTCAGATTGGTAAACAGCGCGGTTTCAAACCGGATGCCGTCCACCCGCTTTTGATCGAGCGCGTGAGAGGAAACCTCCATCACGGCATAATCGCAGCCCGCCTTGATCATCAGATCGAACAGGGAGTTGAGCTCATACGCGCTCGGCGTTGTGTTTTTGGAGGGGAGGCATTCCTCCCCGACCATATTCTGAATGGTGCCGACCAGACCGACCTTGTGCCCGGCGGCCTCCAAAATCGTTTTAACAAGGTAGGAGACGGTGGTTTTTCCGTTGGTCCCGGTGACGCCGATAATCTTCAGCCGGTCGGCCGGCCGGCCGAACCAGCCCGCGCACATCTCGGCAAAGGCGGCCCGGGTATCCGGCAGCACGACCTGATTTTCGTATCCAAGATCGCGCTGGGCAACGATGATCGCCGCGCCCTTTTCCCTGGCGATATGCGCGTATTTATGCCCGTCGTCTGCCGCACCGCTGATACAGACAAAGACGTACCCCTCCCCCACGCGGCGGGAGTCGCAGGTCAGCCCTTTGACCTCCACCCCCGCAAGGGCAGCCGGTGCCTGTTTAAAAATTGTCCCAAATTTCATCTCTGCTTTCTCCCTTTTTCTTTTTCTGAACCGCCGTCAGTCCGAGTTGTCCTCAGAGCGGAAATAGACCGTAATCGAGGTGCCTGCAGCTACCTCGGTTCCCTTTTCCACACTTTGCTTATAAGCAACCACTCCCGAAGCGGTCAGGCTGCTGCCCGAGAACACCACGTTGACGCCGGCATTTTTGGCCGCCGTGTTGACCGACGACACCGTCTGCCCGGTAAAGTCGGGCACTGTGGCCGTTTTTTGTTCGCTGCTGTCGTCGGTATACAGGACAATCACGCCGTTTTCCGAGACATATTGCCCCTCTCCCGGGCTTTGAGAAAGGACGGTATCGCCATTCCCGACCACCCGGGTCGTCAGGCTTTCGCCCGAGAGGGCGGCTTTGGCCTCGCTCAGCGTTTTTCCGGTGACACCCGGCACCTTAACGCTGATGATCATGTCTTCTTCAGTATAATTCGGTTCATAGCCCAGATAGGGCAGAATATCTCCCAACACCTGCCCGCCGACCGGCGCAGCAATGGTACCGCCATACACATTGGCGGCGTGCGGCTCGTCAAGCAGCACCAGCACGGCAACCTGCGGGTCATCGGTCGGTGCAATTCCGCAGAAAGAGGAGATACGCAACCGCTCTCCGGTACCGGCCAGCTCGTCGGCGACCTTTTCAGAGGTGCCGGTTTTCCCGCCGATCCTGTATCCCGCGACATAGGCGTTCTTCCCGCCGCCGCCGTCCACGACCGCCTCCAGCAAAGCACAGAGCTTTTCGCTGGTCTCAGAGGAAATCACCTGACGCTTCTGCACGGTGTCCACATTTTTAACGACATTGCCATCAGCGTCGAGGATCTGGCTTACGACATGCGGCTGCACCAGATACCCCCCGTTGACCGCCGCCGAGATTGCGGTAATCAACTGGATCGGAGTTACCTTAAAGGTCTGACCGAAGGAGGTCGACGCCAGCTCGACCAGCCCCATATTGGCCTCGGCATGATAAATCGAGCCGGCCTCTCCCGGCAGGTCAATGCCGGTCGTCTGGGTCAGGCCGAATGCGTCAAAATAGTGGGAGAAGGTCGACACGCCAAGCAACTGGCCCAGCGTGATAAAAACCGGGTTGCAGGAATTCTGGAAAGCCTGCTCAAGCGACTCGGTTCCATGGCCGGTCGTTTTGTGGCAGGAATACCGCTGACCCGCGATCACAATGTATCCGGGACAGCTATAGCTCTTGGTCGAATCGGTGGCGTGCTCCTCCAGCGCGGCGGCGCCGGTGATGATCTTGAAAACCGATCCCGGCTCATACGGATCAGAGACCGCCTTGTTCCGCCACTGGTGATTGAGCAGTTCGCTCAGCTTGGTCTGCCGCTCCTCCCCCGCCAGGGAGGCCAGCTCCTCCTGATCGGCGGGGTCGGTTAAGGTGAAGGGATCGTTGGGATTGAAATCCCCCTTGACCGCCATGGCCAGCACGCCGCCGGTGTTCACGTCCATCACGATACAGACGCCCCGCTCGGTAACCGAGTTATCGGCAACCGCCTGCTCCAGATACTTTTCGGCTACATGCTGAATATAGGAGTCTATGGTCAGCACCAGCGAGTTGCCGGGCGTCGACTCGACCTTTTTCTCATAACTGAAAGGCATATCGGCGCCGCGGGCGTTTTTGGCCGCGACCACCCGGCCGGGCACCCCTTTCAGCTCGGTTTCATAATAAGATTCGATCCCCGAAAGACCCTGGTTGTCATCCCCGACAAAGCCGAGCACGACCGAGGCGAGATTGTCGTTGGGATAGTACCGCTTGGTCGCCTCATCCAGTCCGATCACCGAGCCGAGCGATTCATCCGAGATAAACTGCCGCACCTGGTCGGCAAGGCTTTTTTCCACCTTTTTCTTGACGATGACATAAGAACTGGTCTTTTTCGCATAGCCCAAAACGGTCTCATATTCCATCCCGAGAATCTGCGAAAGACCAGAGGCGACCTTCTCCCGCTGGGCGTCGTCGTCGAAGTCGTTGGGCGTGATATAAACCGTCCACACAGTGGCGCTGGTAGCAAGGATGTTCCGATTGGCGTCATAAATATTGCCGCGTTCCGGGCTCAGTTCGGTATCATATAGCTGCTGCTCTGACGCCTTCTCCTGATAAAAGGCGCTGTCGATAACCATGAGCTGGGTCAGCCGGACGATCGAAACGCCCATAAATCCGATCACCAGAACCAGCATAATCGCCATCATCCGTGTCCACATGGATTTGGTTGGTCCGGTTGCCACGCCTTGTCACTCCCTTTCTGCCAAAAATACAGCGGATTCTAAATGCGGTAAAACGAGAGTCAATATTGCATCAACTCTCGTACCGTAAGATGTTCACTTTCAATCATATTCCAAAACGGCCGGCCGCATGACTATTCCTTTTCAGCAACGGTCGTCCCGTCCACTACCTCGGCCCAGCTTTCCGCGCCGGTATGGATATAGTTAACCTGGTTCTTATCCTTCTTCTGCATCCCGAGGGCTTTGGCCGCCGCCTCGACATTGCTGAAGGAGATCTTGCGCTCCAGCTCCATCTCAAGCCGGGTCTGCTCATTGGTCAGATCGCTGAGTTCTTTATTGGCCGCCGTGAGCTGAGATTCCACCTCGGTCACCTGCACCCGCATAAAGATGGTGCTGCAAACCATCGCCACCACCAGAAAGGTGGTGAAAATCGCAAAGGTACGGTTCTTGCGCGTCTCCCGCTTTTGGCGGACAGCGCCCGCCTTTCCCGAAATCCCGGGCATTTTTACGATATTGTCAGGCATCCGACGGCGAGCCGGCGCCTCCTGCCGCTTTTCCTTCGGCAGAAACATATTGTAATCATATGCCAGATTGTCGGTATAATACTTCATGTTGTTCAAGACGGACCCTGCTTTCTTTATCCGATCCTCCGCACGGCGCGCAGCCTGGCGCTCCGGCTGCGGAGGTTATTTTGCACTTCTTCTTCCGACGGGGCGACGGATTTGCGCAGCGCCAGCTCTCCCCGCGGCGTCTTTCCACAGACGCAGACCGGGAAATCCGGCGGGCACTCGCACCCCTTGCAAAAGGCGGCAAACCGCCGCTTAACCATACGATCCTCCAGCGAGTGGAAGGTGATGACCGCCAGTATCCCGCCGGGGTTCAGGCAGTCGAAGGCGCGATCCAGCCCGGTTGAGAGACTCTCCATCTCCCCATTCACGGCGATGCGCAGCGCCTGAAAGCAGCGGCGCGCCGGATGGCCGTCCCGCTTTGCCGCGGCGGGCACCGAGCGGGCGATCACCTCGCACAGCCCGGCGGTGGTCGTAATCGGCGCGGTCTGCCGCGCGGACACAATATTTTTCGCAATCCGAAAGGCGAACTTTTCTTCACCGTAGTCCCGAAAGATCCGCGCCAGCTCCTCGGCCGACAGGGTCGCCACCAGGTCGGCGGCTGAAATGCCGGTTTTGCTCATCCGCATATCGAGCGGCGCATCCCCGTGATAGGAAAAGCCCCGTTCGGTGTTATCAAGCTGAAAAGAAGAAACCCCAAGATCCAGCAAAATTCCATCCGCGCCGGAAACGCCAAGGTCTTGCAAAACCTTATCCATCTCGCAATAATTGCTCTGCACCACCGTGGCGGGATAGGCTCTCAGCCGTTCAGAGGCCGTTTGCACCGCGTCGGGATCGCGGTCGAGGGCGATCAGCCGCCCCCCGTCGGTCAGACGCGCGGCGATCTCCCTAGAATGGCCAGCCCCGCCGGCCGTGCCGTCGACATAAACGCCGTCCGGCCGGATTGCAAGAATCTCCAGCACTTCCTTTAATAATACAGGCTTGTGGACAAATTCCATCAGAAGTCAATCTCCTCCATCAATTTTGCGATGGATTCAGGCGTAGTCGCCTCCTGTTCACCCGAGAAGCGGCTCTCGTCCCAGATTTCGGCATGATCCGAAAGTCCGATGATCGAGACGTTTTTCTCCAGCCCGGCGTAGTCCCGCAAAATTTGCGGAATAATCACCCGTCCGGTGGCATCGCATTCCAAATCGCTGGCGCTGGGATACAGAAAAAGTTCCAGCTTTCTGGCACGGGATTTGGGCAGGGCTTTGATCTTATCGGTCAGTTTGTTCCATTCCTCTTCAGAATAGACCGAAAGGCAGCAGTTTCCGTCGAGCCCCTTGCAAACGATCAGCTTGTCCCCCATTTTCTCCCGAAGCTTGGCGGGGATAAAGAGGCGACCCTTCTTATCCATCGTATGCGCATAGGTTCCGTACACTGCTGCTCACCTCCTTATTTTTGCCCATTTTGGAATTTTTCATCCACTTTTAGCCAAATTTATGGATTTATAAGCCACTTTAAGCCACCGGATTTATTATAATAGGGCAAAAAGGGAATTGCAAGAGGGTTTACATAAAAATCCAAAAACTTTTTTCCCCGAATTGTGCAATCAGCATATTGGTGCCACTATATCTTGTAACCTGTTGACCAAGGAACACAAAAAAAGAACGGCTGTTCAAAAAACAGTCGTTCTTTTTCATTCCGTTTAGATCAAAAACGATGGGGCAAAAGCCGCCCAGTCTCCTCTTCTTTTGCCCGCAGAGACTTATCCGGCGACAATCAGGGCGCGCAGCGTCACAACATCCGATACGGTCAGGTTTTGGTCGGTGGCGTCCAGATTTCCGGCGGAAAACTCCCGCTCGGTCCAGCTTCCCTGTACAATCAGCTTGCGCAGCTCGACCACGTCGGAAACGGTAACCTTGTCGTCACCGTCCACATCTCCCGGCGTGACCTCCTTCAACTCCTTCAGCCGTTCTTCCGCAGCGGTCAGGGACGCATTTTCAGACTGAAGCTGCGTTTTCTGCGCTTCGCTCAGTGTGTCAAAAAATGCCCGTGCCTCCGCAACAGCCTCCTCTTTCTCAAGCGTTACCTCACCGATCGCCGCGATCAGCTCTTTGGCCCTGGCAATCTCCAACTCAGATATTTTCTCTTCCGCCGCAAGAAGGTCGGCGTAGTTGGTGACCTGCGCCTTCTCCTCCTCGCTGAGCTGGTCGTAAGCCAGCCGCGCGGACTGCACTTCAGTCTTCTCGTTAATAGAAGTAACCTTACTGATCCGCTGGATTTTACCGATCACAGCCGCGGCCGCGTCAGAAACCGTCTGCTCCTCCACTGTGATCGCACAGGGCGCCGTCTGCACAAAATCCCCTAACTGCTTAGCATTCGTATCGCAGATATCTACCAGCGTAAATTCTATGGTAAGCTGTGTACCCGCCGGGAGATCCTCCGCCAAAAGAAAGCGCAGTTCACAAAGCACAATCTCATCCGCGGCAGCCACGCCCACCCGTTCAGGATCCTCTATCAGCAGCTTAACGCTTCCGTCCGTCTGCTGCTGGACATCGGCGCTCCAACTCCGCTGTGTAATTTTACCGGTTTCATCCTGGGCAGGAGAAGCAAGCTGCGTATCCACAACAACACGAGGCAGCTTCTCCTTGTCATACTGCAGATCAACCTCCAGCCCGCACAGCGTCCCGTTCCCGGCCGCCGAGCCGTTGCAGTCGGACGACAGCGCCTGTGCGTTATCCAGGGTCAGAAAAACCGACGCCCACTGTCCGGAAAAAGCGGTCGTAGACTCAGCCGAAAGCTTCGCGTACTGTTTCCTCGCAATGGTAACAGAACCCGCAGTTACCTCCACGGCATCCCCAAGCTTGTGGGGCGCGTTGTCGCAGATGTCGACAATCTCCGGCGTCAGCGTCAACACAGTATGTTCTTCTCCGACATCGGCAAGATCAAAAACCAGAGTCGCAACCTCTACATCTCCCGCAGCGGAAAAGCCCTTGTTGCTGGGATCGCTGAGCATGATCTTCGCCTTGTTTTTGCCCGCATAATCCCGGCTGTCAACCGTCCATGCGTCGGCCCCACCCAGGGCATTGGCCGTGGTCAGGCCGCTCTCTACCGTGACAAAAGTGGCCAAACCCTGATCGTAAGCAAGATCAAACTCAATACCACAGACATTTC
This sequence comes from Candidatus Howiella sp., assembly GCA_050946935.1. GTDB lineage: Bacteria > Bacillota > Clostridia > Oscillospirales > Acutalibacteraceae > UQRS01. The sequence continues at coordinate 17,875 of JBMNVR010000013.1, read as the reverse complement.
CGTTTCCGAGGTTTTTCAGCGCATCGGCATTTTTCAGTAAAACCGGTACGCGAATTCGGCTGCCGCCGGTTCCGGCAGCCGTCCCAATCTCCAGAACGGCCGAGTCCGCCGCTGCCGCTTGCAAAGCTGTCAAACAGGACAAAGCAAGAACAATACTCAAAAATATGCTGATCCACCTTTTCATGGTTCGCTATCCCCCATTCAAAATATGCCAAGAAATCTTTGTTATTTAGTATAGTATAAAAAGGATGTTTATGCTATGGCTAAACTGCCTAATTCCGATCGGGATATTTTAGTGCAAATCACATTTATCCCATATATTTCATCGTCAAGCACCAGAAAAGCACGCAGCATATTCAAAAATCATTTTTTCGAAATCGGGAGATTTTTAAAGAAAACAAGCGAAAGCAGAAGCTTTTCATCTGAGAATTAAAAAAATGAAAAAATGATATTGACAAGCGTGGCCGGGTGTGGTATCATAACTCCCGCACGAAAAGCAAAAGGATTTGGAGGTATCATTATGTCCACATACATGGCAAAACCCAGCGAGATTCAGCGCAAATGGTATGTGCTGGACGCTTCGGGCAAACGGCTCGGCCGCCTTGCGGTCACGGCCGCAAACCTGCTTCGCGGCAAGGTAAAGCCGGAATTCACCCCTCACGTTGACTGCGGTGACCACGTCATCATCATCAACGCGGAAAAGGTCGAACTGACCGGCGACAAGCTGAACAAGAAGTTCTATCGCCGCCACACCGGTTACGTCGGCGGTTTGAAGGAGACCAAATACGCCACTCTGATGGCCACCCGGCCCGAGCTGGCCGTGGAACTGGCAGTCAAGGGTATGGTTCCTGACACCACCATCGGCCGTAAGGCGCTCACCCGCCTGCATGTCTATAAGGGCAGCGAGCATAAGCACGCCGCGCAGAAGCCCGAAACGCTCGAGCTGTAATCGGAAGGAGGCAGAAAAGTATGTTTGAAGGAAAACCTTATTTCTACGGCACCGGCAGACGGAAAAGCTCTGTCGCCCGTGTCCGCGTATACAACGGCACCGGCAAGATCACCATCAACAACCGGGATATTGACGACTACTTCGGATTGGAAACTTTGAAGCTCATCGTCCGCCAGCCGATGACTCTGACCGGCACCGACAGCAAATTTGACATTGTCTGCCGCGTGACCGGCGGCGGCGTAACCGGCCAGGCCGGCGCAATCCGTCACGGTTTGGCCCGCGCCCTTCTGCAGTACGACGAGACGCTCCGTCCCGCACTGAAGAAAGCCGGCCTTCTGACCCGCGATCCGAGAATGAAAGAGCGGAAGAAATACGGACTCAAAGGCGCCCGCCGCGCTCCCCAGTTCTCCAAGAGATAACATTGCATTCCTATATAGAACGCTCTCGCCCAATCGGGCGGGAGCGTTTTTATCTTCCCGGGATGCCGGGGACTTCCTCCATCCTGTGGACGCGGCGGCACACCATACTCGACCCAACCTGTTGCTCTATCCGATGGGCACCCGTTTTCATGAAATGTGAAAGGTTCCGGACGATTTTTATTATCTACCATCCCGGACGAAAGCATTCTCCCAAAACGAAACCACCGGATAAAAAAGCCGACACGTCCGGCCCCAACGTATAAAACAAGAAAAGCCCGGCTCTTTGGATTTTCATCCAAAGAGCCGGGCTGCAATCGCGGCGGTGAATCAAAAAGAAGGAGGAACCGCCGCGGGAAAAAGCTTTATCCCTGTACAATCAACTGACGCAGAGCCACCACGTCACTGACCGAAAGCGTCGCGCTTTGGTCCAAATCGCCGCAGTACCGCTCGATGTCGGTGCCGCCGCCGTTTACAATCAACTGACGCAGAGCCACCACGTCGCTGACCGTAATCCGGTCGTCCCTATCCACATCTCCGACCGTCAGCCGGCCGGCCGATGCCGCGATCCAATCCTCGCAGAGATAAAGAACCGACACGTCCGAAATGCAGTCCTTCTCCCGGTCGGAGAGGGCGGCATATGCTGTCTGCGCCTCGGAAAGTCTGACAGCGGTAAGGGGAGAAACCGCATTTTCCCCGGGAATGGTGGAAATCAGGGCAGAGACCGCCTCCACCGCCGCACGCTCATCGGCAGTCAGGTTTGCGCCGATGCCGCTTTCCCCATCATCCAGCAGACCGAAGGAGGCGTGGGTAACCCGATAGCTCAGCAGATTTTTATACCCCGAAACATACCGGCGGTCATCCTCATCCAGCGCGTAGTATGCCTCTTCCGCCGCGCGGATTTTCTCACCCGTCTCGGTGGAATATTTGCTGATGTTGACGTTTTCCGGCGTGATGTCGGCAATCAGCGCCTCTACCTTCGCGGCGGCGGAATTCTCAAACCGCGCGTCGGCGAACAGAATGTGATCGCAGATCCGGCTGCCGCCCGAATCGTTGGAGATCAGGAGCCATTTGGCCCCCTCGGGGATTTTAAACTCCAGCACATAGCTGTTGTCCACCCATGCGCCGTCCTGATAATTCTTGCGGATCGCACCGGTTTTTGCCATTTCGGTTCCGTCGACCGAAATGGTCACAACATTCTTCTGGTCATAATCGGCCGAAGGCGCCGACATCGCATAATCCACGCCAACCCTCGCATAGAAAGAATCGCTTCCCTCCGGCACCGGAACGAGCAGTGTACCGGGGGTCTTATCGGTCGGCTCGAAGCCGAAACCGTGCGCGTAAACCTCACCGTCTTCGGTAAATTGAATCTTGTGGCTGCCGCTCGGGCAGGTGCTTTTCTTAAAGGTAGAGCCGCTGTTCAAGCTGTAATCCAAATCCTCAATATAATTGACAGTGAGAAGCGGATTCTCATCCTCTTCCTCTGTAGCCAGCGCGTCATAGGTCGCCCGGGCAACCTTCAAAACGGAATAACAGGTCACCTTCGCCCGGTCGGCGGCAGTCAGCGCGGCATAGGCCGTCTCGGCCGCCTCGATCCTTGCGAGGCAGGCTTCGGTGCGCGCAACCGTGCCGATGGTGTTGATGGACTCGATCGCGGCAAGAACCGCTTCACTGCACCCTTTCTCCACCACTGTTACCGGAAAATCGACGTAAGCCTCATCGTGCCGGTGCGTGATGCGGATGATGGCGGAACCAACCGTATTGGCGGTAAGGACGCCGTCCTCCCCCATCACCGCGACGTCAAAGGCGGTCTCCGACCGGACGGCGTATTTCAGCGCATCAGAGCCGGAATAGGTAGGCTGAGCATTGTGAATCTTCGCAGCCGCGCCAAGATCAATCTTCTCCCCCACCTCGACCACGGCGCCGGCCGGTTCGGCCGTCAGGACGATGGGCGCGGTGAGGACAACCTCCGCCAGCTTGACGATGTAGCCAGCCGTGTTGGCTGTATTCCGCCCGGTGATCACAACGTCCAGGCTGTGCGCTTCCTCAGAATCGAGATACAACCTTCCCAGAGACACATCCAGCGTTCCCGCCGACGCGCTATAGAGATCTGCGCCGGCAAGGGCTTTCACCCCGTCGTATATGCTGACGGCCGCGCCGGACAGCCCGGTGGCAAACCGCAGGGTTACATCATAATAGCCGGCTGTCTCTGCCGTCAGGGGAAGGGTCATATAAGACGCCGCACCGCCGGCCACAAGCCGAAGAGCGCCGTCCGCGGTCTCCAAATTCGAACTCCCGTCGGCTGAAACATTCTGGATTTCACCGGCCGCAAGCGTCTGCGGGTCACCCGTAACCTTGGGTTCAAACTCCACATAATCAATCCGCAGGGTCATCGTACCGCTGCCGTTGGCAGCTCCCTTGCCCATACAGAAAACATCCAGTGTGTTCTCCCCCGCTTTGAGAGAGATTTCGCATGCCTGCACCATGATCTTGTTCAGCGTCACACCGGAGGACAGATCGAGGGTATCGCTGCAAACCGCTCCGTTTGCGCCCAGCGCCGACAAGGCCTGGTTATTATGGCTCTTATAAGCCACCCGCATGGTATAGGTGCCGTCAGCCGGAACGGTTACCGGAACACTGAAACAGCTCCCCGCCTCTTTAAACTCGACAAAGCGGTAGATGCCGCCGCTCGCGCCAACCCTTCCGCCGTCGTCCGGCAGACTGGACGACATGGTGACCTTTGCGCTGTCATAAACAGCCGTCCCCTGTTCAATCAGGTCTTCCATCTCAAACCGGGTCGAAAGCTGCTCCTTTTCACCGATTTCCTCCGGCGGATTGAGCTTGGACGCCGGGATCGAGAGGACGGTTCTGCCATCCTCTCCGATGGCGGTGCTGATGACTCGACCGGTGTTCTCCGCGCTGTCGGCAACAATCACGGTGGCGGTGTCGCCCGCTCGTCCTGTCAGGGTCAGGGTCATGGTGTCTCCGTTCACAGCGGAGGAATAGGTCTCTACTTTTTCATCCGCCCAAACGACCTGCATACGGTCGTCGCCAACCGCCTCAAACCAATAGGCCTTGCCGCCCGAGCTGCTTTCGGTCAGATCAACAGCGAAGCCGTTTTCCACAAGATCGGCGCCGTCGTAAATACCTTTGTATGCATAAGTGAATTCTCCGGTGTCGTCGAGCGTGACGTCGGCGACATAATAGGTTTTATGCTCGTCGAACCAGCGGGTGTCGGCGGTAAAGCCCGACGCCGCCGATTTATAGGAAGTCGCAAGCAGCAGCGCGCGGCTGCCATCCTCGCTGATCTGCATCCAGGAATAGGGGCCGGAGGAGACGCCCTTGCTGATCCAGGTGTCAGCGTCGTTGCTGTCCCAGCCCTCGCCGAGATAGGTCGGCCGCTTGACAAGGTCGGTCAGCGCCTGCACCCGTTCGCCGTTGCGCCAGTCGTTAAAGGTCCGCATCAGGTCGATGCCCTTTTCGGTCCAGCGGGTGCCGGGATCCTCGTTCAGCTTGACGTTGCGGGCATACATATAATGGTAATAGTCGGCCATGCTGCCGTCAAGATTGCCGCCTGAATAAACCGAAGAAAGCGGCAGGTATCCGAATGCATTGGAGCCGGCGGCCATCCCGCCCGACAGACCCGCGTTATGTACCAGCCAGCCGTTGTTCACCAGATGAAGCAGGCCGTTTTGCCGGTTACCCTGGGTCGGATACACATCGATCTCGTTTGTGAACTTAACCATATAACCGGGGTGGCGGGTAACCACCTCGTTCAAAGCGGTGTTGACCATCGCGTTTTTGCGGTACACGTTGTCGCAGGGGGAGGAATACTCGGTCTCGTCCATATTCTGCCAAAACTCGGTCAGGTCGATCATCTGGTGGCTGACGTTATAGGTGGTCGCCAGCTCCTCCACCATGGCGATTTTCTCAGCCAGAGACGCCGGATCGGCCAGATCGCGGCCGTTGTTGTGATCGTCACCGTTCATCGAGTACCAGAGGCCAAACATCATGCCGTTCGAGGTGATGAGGTCGCTGATCTCCGACAGGCTGCGCAGACTGGACTTGGCCGTCAGGCTGTCCCGGTCGACATTCCAGAGGTCGTCGATCATGACCATGTCGATTCCCGCTCTGGACGCCAGGGGAACAATGGTGTTTTCAAAATACTCATAGGTTCGCTGACCAATGTAATCCCAGTCGTTGGAATTGATAATGGTTGAGGTGTCGTGATATTTAAAGCGCTTCTGGAAATGCTCCTCGGCCGCCATTTTGCCGTCGACCACATCGCCCGCAAAGAGGGCGATGTTGACCCCGATATACTGGAACTCCTCCCCGGGCTTGAGGGTGAGCTGCAACGACTGCGGATTGGTCGAGACCTTAACGGTCATGCCTCCGAAGGCCGCATCATCATAAGCGTTCATATACTCGGCAAAGCAAGCAGCGAAATTTGAATAGCCAAGGTCGTTCGGATGCACATGATCGCTGGTAAACCAGTCGGACTGTCCGTCGGACAGCGCGAATATGTCGATGACCTCGCAGCCGGCTTCGGCCGCAATCTCCTTCTCCAGCGGAACGATCTGATCCTTCACGACTGAGGCCGAGATGTTCAGGCTGTCGGATATCACCACCGGAGAGGTTGCAATATAAATCTTCGGATTGGATTCCAGCGCCTTGTACTGAGCGATCAACTCCAGATAATCCGATTTAAACGCATCCTTATATGCCCAGTTCTGCGGTTTGGAATCGTTGGTACCCAGCATAATGATGACTACATCGGGCTGGTACGCCTTGCTCTGGGTGTAAGCCGACTCGTTCCAATAAGGATGGTCGCCGTTTTTCAGCAGCGTGCGGCCGCCCACACCGAAGTTTTTGACCTCGAACGCATCGCCCAGCAGCTTCTGAAGCTGGCTGGGATAGCTGTTGCCGGAGCTTGATCCGACCCCCTCGGTGATGCTGTCCCCCACGCAGGCGACCTTGACCGGGGCGGCCGTCAGCTCGGTGCTGCCACCAGCCGCAATCGAGGTGGTGGCAAACTCGTTAAAGCTCTTGGTTCCTTCGGCTTTGGAGCCGGCAGTCTGCGGCCCGTTCTGGGTGCGCCAGTTGGTTTCGGGCATGATCCAGAAACCATCCCCCGCCGTGTAGACGCACAGAGCATTGCGGCCGGTATTCTCCGGCAGGCCGCCGGTCGCCGTTTTCCAGGTCGCATTCTCCGCCCCGTCAGATGAGCTGGTCTTGGCATTCACATAATGCAGATAATGCGGCCCGTTCGGAAAACTCAGGGAAATCACATCCGACTCGGTGATGACCATCTTCTTGTCGCCGGTGTTTTTGACAAAGTTCTGATAATGAAATCCGGCCTCGCCGTCATAGACGCCGAAAACCAGCCGGGTCTCAAAGGCATTCGCGGCATTGGCGAGGGTGATCTCCAGCTGCTTGCCGAGGATCTCCTCCACCCCCTCCTCGGGGATCATAGTGATGTCGGTAACGCTGACCTTGCCCAGCGTCCAGCCGCCGTCGTCCGAGCGCAGCGTCACGGTGTTTTCTCCGGCGGAAGGAACCGAACCGTTCTTCTTGTAATCCTCCACCGTCCAGACCGTGCCGTCGATGTACTCGCCGTAGGTGTAGGAGAAGAGGTAGCTGTCCGCACCGGGGGTGAGGTACTCCTTCTCTGCCGCTTTGTTATAAAAACTCTCCAAAGCGATACTGCCGTCGGCGAAAGCAAGGACAACCCGCAGGGATGGGTTCTCCAGCGTCCAGCGATTGCCGTCCCGCACGACCGACGCCGAGTCCAAGGCTTCTGCCCCGCCGTTTTCAGCCGCAGCGGCCGGCACTCCTGTCATAAGACAGGAAAGCATCAGCACACAACTCAGCAAAACGCTAAGCATCTTTTTACATTTGGCTATTCGTTGCATAATCTTTCCTCCTGTTTTACGAATTGCTTAAAATTCTTCGGCTTTTGCAGACGAGAATTATATCCTACAACTAAAAATAGCATATGGCGCTTTCAATAACAATAGGGAAAATTGCGGCAATTTTTGGGAGGTCATTTTTTTACAAAGCCTCTTTGCAAATCATGTGCATTCGTGCAAAACAAAGCGGCCGTCCCGTTGGATTTTCACCCTGCCCTCCCAAAAATCGGAAAAAGCGGTTGCATTTCTCTGATTTTGCGGTTACAATACTACCTGTTGGCCTGTACCTCCGCCGCAGGAGAAGAACATCCGGCTCTTACACCATCACGGTTTCATGCGGATTTGTGAAAAGAAAAACGCGCTTTTTCCTGTACAATCCGCCAAATCTGTGTAAAAAGATTTCAAATCTTGACAAATCTCGCGCAATATTTTGGAACAAATCGGATGATTTTCAAATTTTGTTCCAATTCATTAAAGGAAAGAAGGCGTTTTCTATGTATGATCAAATTCGTCCCGCCGCGTCCGGGGACGCCGTCGCCACACTGCACACGACCCTCGGCGACATCCGCGTCCGCCTGTTCGGAACGGAGGCACCCTTAGCGGTGGAGAATTTTACGACCCACGCAAAAAACGGATATTACAACGGGCTGAAATTTCATCGGGTGATCCGGGACTTTATGATCCAGGGCGGCGATCCCAACGGCACCGGCACCGGGGGCGAGTCGATCTGGGGCCGCCCGTTCAAGGATGAATTCACGCCCCTGCTGCATAATCTGCGCGGCGCGCTCTCGATGGCCAACGCGGGACCGGGCACTAACGGCAGTCAGTTCTTCATCGTGCAAGCAACGTCAGTACCCGCCCAAATGCTGGAACAGATGAAACAGATACCCGACAGCTTCCCCCCCGAAGCGGTGGAGGCCTATGCCAACCTGGGCGGCACCCCCTGGCTGGATTTCCGCCACACCGTTTTCGGACAGGTGGTCGAAGGGATGGAGGTGGTCGACGCCATCGCCTCGGTCGAAGTGGGGCCAAGTGACCAGCCGGTACAGGATGTGCTGATCGATCGCGTTGAGATCGAGGTTTTATAATATGAAAACGGTTGGCAACTATCCCGCTTTTTATGGACTGATCTACAACACCATTGGCGGACTGACACCGCTCGACTATGACTGCGGCATTCTCTGCGGCAAGGCCTGCTGCAAGGGGGAGGATGCCGGCATGCTGCTCTTCCCGCATGAGGAGGAGGCACTCGACCTCTCCCCTTTCACCGTGACCGAGCAGGACGGGAGCCTGCTGGTGCGCTGTAACGGCAACTGCGACCGGGAGAACCGGCCGCTCGCCTGCCGGATTTTTCCCTTTTTCCCTACCATCACACCCGAGGGACGCGTCGCCATCCAACCGGAGGCCGGTGCTTTCAAGCTTTGTCCCTGCTTACAGCATATCGACCGTATCCGCTTTGACAAGCTGTTCCTGCGGGCGGTCCGGCGGGTCGGCCGCCTGCTCTGTATGGATGACGACTGCCGCGTTTTTTTGGCCGAGCGCTCGGCCGAAAACCGTTCCCTTCTCCGTCTGGTCTTACCCGAAACGCCGCGAAGCCTGGTTCGCAAATAACATAAAACCATTGATCTGAAAGGATGTTTATTGTATGAAACGCATGGTTTCCCTGCTTCTCATCTGCATACTGACTCTGGCGCTGGCCGGCTGTAACAGTGCAACAGAAACCACCGTCTCCGGCTCGTCCTCAAACACTTCCGTCGCGTCCGCAACCGGCGGCGCCGACGGCGCACCGGAAAAGCCCAAGTATACTGAAATCGCCGCGGGAGAATCCCGCACCGACGATCCGGTCGGGTTTCAGTTTGAACCGCCCGCAGCCGGTGAAGAAATCGTCGTGTTCCACACCAGCATGGGCGACATCAAAGCCCGTCTTTTCCCCGACAGTGCGCCGATCGCCGTCGCCAATTTCAAGGCGCTGGTGGCGAGCGGATACTATAACGGTCTGATCTTTCACAGGATCATCAATGATTTCATGATTCAGGGCGGCGATCCCAAGGGCAACGGCACCGGCGGCGAGTCGGTCTGGGGCGAGGGATTCGAGTATGAAACCAACGCCAACCTGCTGCATTTCCGAGGGGCGCTTTCGATGGCGCACAGCGACCTGCCAAACTCCAACGGGAGCCAGTTCTTCATTGTGCAGGGGATGAATTCCGTCACACAGAGTATGCTCTCCGGCTACGGGTATGATAAAACCCTGAGCACAGCGGCGCAGGAGCTTTACTGCGAAAAGGGCGGCTATTTTCCGCTCGACGGCGACTACTCGGTTTTCGGCCAGGTGTTTGAGGGGCTGGATGTAGTCGACGCCATTGCGGGTGTGGAGACCAACGCAAATGACAAACCGCTCAAAGACGTTGTCATGACCTCGGTCGAGCTAATGGCTTACGAGGGGTAACGGCAAACCACAATCCGCAATGCATTTACTTTGCATATTCATAACCGATTATTGCAAAAGCCCGGTGTCTCACCTTCAGAGACATCGGGTTTTTCGTTTGAAAAATATGCATAAATTTTCTTTAAAGTTAAGTATAAATAATGTTTATATTGACATTTTATTGTTTTTTTGATAAAATGTTTCACAAAGAGGTGTTGTGTGCGACAATCATTGTTCCGCAGTAGGATTTATAGGTTCAAAATATGCAAAGGGGTGAAAAAATTGAAACAAAGATGTCTGAAACACACAAGCATACTTGTAACATCTTTAATTGTAATTTTATCTTTTTGTTCATTTTTGTGAAGAGTTTTGGCGCAGAACAAACAGCGTCAGCATTCTCAATGCAGTTCTGCTTGCCCGAAGCGCAGTTATAGCTGCCGGTTATTCGGATTGTAATCCCGGTTTTTGGGGCGATCCCAACTACTACGGACGGCCATAGTGAAAATGTAAAGAGGGGGTTATAACATGAAACGTTTTCTGACTGTTCTTCTCACCGCCGTGTTCTGCTTTCTGCTTCTTTCCGGCTGCAGCGGGGAGGGTGGGGAAAGCTCGGGCGCGCCGGCATCCTCCGAATCGACCGCGGCGGCCGAGGGCTTTTCGTTCGACACTGACGCCTATATACCGCCGGAGGGACGGGGAACCGCCTCCCAAAGCATACAGACGACCAAGGTCGCCGATCTGGCCCGGCCCGACCGCCTGATCTATACCGTCGACGGAAAGGCAAAGGTTTTCTCTCCCGACGACGAAAAATTCGACCGTATTCTCGAACTGAACGCGGCCCGGGACAAAACGACCTTTTACTTTTCCAACGCGGATGAGAACGGCGGCTACACCGGCAAGCGGCCGCAGTATAAATCCATCATAGACACGGAATACTACAAAACCGGGCGGCACCTGATCTACCGCTACGGCGACGGCGGCTATGCCGACGTGGTTTTCTCCCTGGTGAAGGAGGGGGAGGAGGGCGCCTCCTGGGTATTTGAGGATCCTGTATACGACGGGATTTACGGCACGTTTGAGGCCGCCGATGAGTTGATCGCCTGTATCGAGGGATAGGCCTTCCGCCGCGGGAACCGCATGAGCATCATATAAAAGCGCGCAAATAAAAAATAGCCGTCAATCCGGGGTTGAATAAGAAAAAGCCTGGGGACGGCATTAAAATTTCGTTTTTTATTGCGAAGCAATAAAAATAGCCGTCAACTCGGGGTTGAATAAGAAAAAAACTGGGGACGGCTATTTTTTTGTAGCCTTGTCCCCCGGTTGTCATGCGAAAGCATGACGAGGGGGACGGCATTAAAGATCGCATTTTTATTGCGAAGCAATAAAAAGACCGGAAAAGCAGTTGTATCCAAACTGCTTTTCCGGTCTTTTAACCTTCTGCTGTCCATCGCCTCAGCCGTACAGCGTCATACGGTTCAGAGGAAAAACGGCCTTCTTATTCCTCGTTCTTCGGGCCGGTCGGTGCGGTCGGCGCCTGCTGCTTGAGAGAGGCGCGAGTCTTGCGCACTTCAGCCAGGTTGGCGGTCAGATTCTCGTCCGCGCGACGCATGATGTCGTCTACAAAATCCTGCGCAGCCTTACGCATTTCCTTCGCTTTGTTCTGCGCGGCAGCCATGATCTCACCCGCTTTCTCCTGTGCCATGCGGGTGATCTCCTCCTGCGCGACCATCGCTTTTGCCCGCTCCTCAGCGGCGCGGATGATGTTGTCCGCCTCTCGCTTCGCAGTGTTGATGATGTCCGCCCGATCCGATACGATCCCGCGGGCCTGCTTGACCTCTGCCGGGATGTTCAGACGCACGTCATCGGCAACCGTCCGCAGCTTTTCCGCGTCGATAATCACCTTGCCGCCCGGCAGTTTCATGCATTTTTCCAGCATTTCGTCAATCTGATCCATCAATTCTTCAACATTCATTTTAATTCTCTTCCTTTCATATCGGATGTGCGGATGAACCGTGCATCAAACGTTTTTTAATCGTATCATGAATGACCTCGGGCACAAAATCCCGGATGTCCCCGCCCTTGCTGCCGATCTCCTTCACCATGCTCGAGCTGAGATACATATTGTTGGCCGCCGTGGTCAGAAACAGGGTTTCCACATTCGGGTTGAGCTTTCGATTGGTCAGCGCCATCTGAAACTCATACTCAAAATCCGACATAGCCCGCAGGCCCTTGACAATCGCGCGGGCGCCGACCTTTTCGGTATAATCGGCAAGCAGTCCGGCATAGCAATCCACTTCTACATTTGAAACACCGCAGGTCGCCAACTCAAGCATATGCATCCGCTCCTCGACCGAGAAACAGGGAGATTTGCTCGTATTGCTCATCACAACCACAATCACCTTTTTAAACATCCGGGCCGCGCGGCGGATGACGTCGATATGTCCGACCGTCACCGGATCAAAACTTCCCGGACAGACAGCGGTAATCCCGTTCAAAACCTCACGCTTCCTTTCTGTACATGGTTACAAAGATCTTGCCGTAGCGATAGCGGCGCACGGCCGAAAAGCGGCCGACAGCGGCGGGCAGCTCCAACTCTCCCGGATGCTCGCAGAGAATCACGCCGTAATCCTGCATAACCTTTTCGGTTTGCATAAGAGCATCGGGCAAAAGCCCCGCCCCATAAGGAGGATCCAAAAAAGCGATATCGAACCGCTCGTTCGTGCGCAACAGAAAAGAGGCGTATGTCCCCTTCACAATCTGCGCCCGGTCGGTAAATCCGGTTTCCCGCAAATTATGCATGACCACATCCAGCGAGTGCTGGGAAGAATCGATAAAGGTCGCGGATGCCGCGCCGCGGCTGAGCGCCTCAATCCCCATCTGGCCGGAGCCGGCAAACAGATCAAGAAAGCGGCGGCCTTCAACCTCAAACTGGATGATGCTGAAAACGGCCTCCTTCACACGGTCGGTGGTCGGGCGTACATCCTCGCCGCTCAGGGTTTGCAGCCGGCGGCCGCGCGCCGTGCCGGTAATCACTCTCATCACAAACGCTCCTATCAGAATTCATTTTATTATCCCATCATCCGCGCTGCTTTGTCAATACTTTTTTGACGATTTTTATAAATTTAACGGAATATTCACAGAGCAAAGCGTAAAACAAAATCTTCCGGGATACAGGGTTAGCTTGTGCAGCTTCCAATCTCACAGCATAAAAAATACAGTGTTTTTCAAAAAATATTATTGACAGGCGGATGGGCAGATGCTATAATAATCGAGCGCCCGAAAATGCGAGTGTGCTGGAACTGGCAGACAGGCACGTTTGAGGGGCGTGTGTCTTTGACGTACGGGTTCAAGTCCCGTCACTCGCACCATCGGAGTATCCTTTTGGGTACTCCGATTTTTATTGCTGATTTGTAAATTTTCTCATGTTGTTGCGCAGAAATGAGCAACTTTCGTTGCTTGGAAACCTATATGCAGAAGGACAAAGTCCTTACTGCATACAGGAGGTTCCATATGACCGAGGAAAACTACAACTACCGAACGAGTCAGGCGCTGCTTCGTAACCAGTTCCCCGGAAAAGGAAAGCTGCAAATCCCCATCATCCCAAAGTTTGAAGCAAGAGCGGGAGATTTTGATGATCTTCTTTTGATCGGTTTTGACAAAACTCATCTGGAGGACCAGAATCATCTTGACCGGATGGTTCACTTCTTCCTATATGATTATCGCTTTGAGCGGGTCTGGAAGAATCCGGATAACGACATTGAAAAACTCTCCCGCTACCGCGCGGTGCTGTCGCCGGATTTCAGTATGTACATAGAAATGGCGCCTGTCATGCAGCTTTACAATGTATTCCGCAACCGTTGGTGCGGCGCTTACTGGGCATCCAAAGGCATTCGGGTTATCCCATCCGTCAACTGGGGCAATGAATCCACGTTTGATTTCTGCTTTGAGGGGATCGAAAGAGGCAGTGTGGTGGCTGTCTCCACCTACATGGCATCCGAACATGACCACAGGCAGGACCAAAAGGAATGGTTCATGGCAGGCTATAATGAAATGCTTCGGCAGATCGAGCCGGAGCGGATCATCTGCTACAATACACCTTTCCCAGAGATGGAGGGTAATATCATCTATGTGGATTATGACCGCAGTTCCTGGCGGTACATGAATTACGAACGCAGTTTTGCAAAAGGAGATTTGGATTGCTATAAAATAGATAGCGCATATCGGCCCAATTATGATATAATGAAGCCGTATCAGATTGGCAAGGGCGGCGGTAGTGCTTACGGCGGAGATTGGAAACCTTCAAAACCAGAAGACTATCGCCTGATTGGAAAACCTGGTGAAATCAAAATCTCCTATACGAAAGGTGGTACTAAAATTGAAACGAAGATTGGAGAAGATGGGCGAGCTGTAGCAGAACGCCACCATACTACTTCTCCCAACCCGAAATACCATTCTAATCCGCACGACCACAAAATCAATTGGGAATCTCCGAGATATGGAATCCCAAATTTCGAGAAGCCCCACATCAACTATTGGCCTGATGAGTACCCTAACGGCGCTCCTGAATTCAAAATGTATCGAGGGAAAAATATGCTCAACAATGCTGAAGATAATCGCTTTAAAACAATATCGGAATTCAAAGAGTGTATCATCCGGGGCGGCGAGCCTGTATTCGTTTGGAATGGAACTCCATATGGTGTGTGCTTTACAGACTCTGGGTATTGTATCGCTCGAGTAGATGGTACTTGCGAGAGAATATGCAGCACGCCGGACGATGTTCTTGAATATGTACTTGATGGGGATCGGCTACGGGATATCGTCACAAGAGTCACCGTAATTTCCCGCAACATTTAATATCTATTTCGTTCAAACATTAATTTGCAACGCGAAATATATCATATCGCACAAGCGATATATCATTTATTTGCGTAAGAGTTCGAAGCTATACGCAAAATCGAAAATTTATCTTTTTCATAGCTCTTTCACATGATGTTTGACTCATAAGTCTACAAGGCTTATGAGTCAAATTCTTTTTTCGGCCCTGATTTTGGGGCAAAAAACACGAGAAACAGTGTAAAAATCGGTTGAGACCGGCATGACAGCGCCGGATCCTGACCGATTTTTTGTTGTTTTAGGGCGAAAACAGGCACAGCGAAAATTGTATCAAAAGGTTTACGGTGACAGGACTTGAATGTGCGATCGTCATGCAACAACTTGATTATCCCTTCGAAAAATCAAAATTTTCCAAGGAATTTCTGGATTCCCCTTGTTTTTTTATAAAAAGTATGTTAGTATGTTTACATACATACTATACAGGAGGTGAAGCGGATGGCCAAGGACAAAAAGGCGTTTGGTAATTTCCTTCGGGAGATGATCAAGCAGACCGGTATATCGCAGTCAGCATTTTACTCGGCTGTTGAGATCACAAAGCCCTACTTCTACGATATCTTATCCGGCAAGGTCAATCCGCCGCCGCCGGAGATACAGTACAAAATGCTTGAACATTTGGATGTTGACGAACAGCAGCGCAACGAGTTTCTGAATTTGGCTGCAACCGGGCGCAGCGAGATTCCGGCAGATATTGCCAAGCTGATTTCAGATCATCCTGCAAAACTGGCTATCATCCGCGAGACACTAACAACGCTACTTGCGGCGCAGGGATAAGAAGAAAAAATATGGCTGAATTACATGAGCTGATACAGAAAATTGAAAATCCGGAGTTGCGCGCGCAGATCGCAGAGGCAGCAAAACGCGCATTAACATATAAGCAGTTCGGCCTTGTGTTTGAGGAACATCTGCCGGAATGCACGCCTCTATATGATGTCCCGGTTCGCAAGGGCAAGCGGGTATCTTTGAAGAACGGCAAGGTCAGCGAAACCTATACAGTGTTGAAAATTGAAGGCGACAAGGCCATTTGTCTGCCGAGGGACAGCAAAGATGCAGTGGAATTTGCTGTGGATGATCTTGTAGTGACCGCAGAATTTGGTGAACCCATCTACCCTTGCCTGCAACCGCTGGGCGAGGTGTGCAACGCGCCGGACAGCGATCTGTGGCATATCCTAATTGAAGCGGACAACTACCATGCCCTGCAACTTCTGGAATACCTGTACGGCGGCAAGGTGGATTGCATCTATATTGATCCGCCGTATAATAAAAAGGACTCTAAGGATTGGAAGTATAATTGCAATTATGTAGATAAAGCGGATGCGTACCGTCATAGTAAATGGCTGTCTATGATGCAAAAGCGCTTACAAATTGCTAAAAGGCTTCTGAATCCCAGAGATTCTGTTCTTATCATAACTATGCTTAAGGAAGCACTGTTTGCATATTGTCGAATTTCACACACACATACATTTTAAGGAGAAGATAAGATGTTTAACAGAAAAAACATACAAAGGCTGATGTTCGCAATGCTTGTCATTTGTTTACTGTTTTCTGGATGTAACCATCAGACATCTAACAACGATGATAGCCTCCCTTCTTCTGTCTCTTCGCACAATGAATCTATAACCGACTTTTTGGATGCCGAGCAGAAACAAAAGTATATGGCCGATTATGCAAAAGATATTCAAAATTATATGAGTGATACTGGAACTGCCATAGCTTCGGTAAATGACGTCATTATTTATAGTTCTTCTTTGCATATTGCAGAACTGAATAATAAAATTACAATGATGACTGCGCGGGCACAAATTGACAATATGGATTTAACTGATGAGGAACGTCAGTCATATTTAAAGGAAGCACAATCCATAGAGAAAAACACCGACCAATTATTAGAAGAATTAATTCATTCAGAAATTATTAATCAAGAGGCGGAAAGTTTGAATTTGGTGATGACTGATCAGGAGGCCCAAAATATCGCAGAAGAAAATTGGGCCTTAATCAATCGAGCGAGGGTAGATGAAACCAATCCAAGCCGTGAAATGGTACAAGAACAATATGATTTGATCAAATTGTTATGGGAAACATGGGGGATCAGCGAGGATGAATATATTAATAAACATATGGTTCCCATATATAAAGCGCAGGGAACACGGGCGAACTTATATAATTATTTGACCACGGTCAATCGGTGGGGTGAAAATTCAGAAACTGAATTTGAGAGTTATATTGCGAATCTTGCGAATAACAAGTATAGAATTATTAAATATTAGCTATACCGATTATGAAATATAATCGTTCTTGGAAAATCTTTTTGATAGAAGAAGACGAATGGATTGTAGAGCTTGAAATGATCGGATTTTTAGCCAAATGGAAGGTTGTGGACTGCTACAGAAGTTCAGAAAAGCCTCTCAACCCAGAAGATTTCGGCATATCTCCCGTGTTTGAATAATAGCAAATGACCTATCAACCGAATACTCGCAAAAAACAATCTGGTTTGGAGCTTGGACAAATTCAGATCATTCCTATTGGTTCAAACTCAAGGGTGAAAGTGATTTGTTTATCCCGATTACAACCGCAATCTTTTATTCTGCCGGTTATTTAAAGATTCGTTCTGTTGGCATAAGTTATACTTATTTCTAAAACGATAAGAGGTGCGTTTTATGAAATCAAATATGGGTATGCTTATTAAAAAAGCATTGTTGGTATAATAATAATCGTGTGTTTTGTCTGCAGGCATATGAAAGAGTATATGCATAAGTCGCATGAAGAGGTTATGCCAGATCTAATGGATACTGTATTTTTCCTTATACAAGCATTGTTATTCTATATGTTGTATATAATTTTCGATGTATTGGGTGCGGATCGCGGGACTGTTTTATTGAGCGATATTCTGCTGGGTGCAGTGGTTTTGATGTCCCTGCTACGTGTGTTAAGAAGACGACAATTAAAAAAACAATATGGACGTCATAATGTCATTCCGCAAGGTCTCGATTGGCAGTTTATCTTTTTTGTTTTTATCAGTATTGTATTTGTGTGTTTCATTTTCAGTGCATGGGTTGACATGTTTTAAGAGAATGACTGACTATCAATCGGCCGCGATCTCCTTGGGGATGAAATTTTGACCCATTGCTCTCTCATTCTACCAGCTTAGGCAACAAGATGGAATAAAAATCCCCCGGCAAAGCCGGGGGTATTTCACATGCGGGCAAAGCCCTCTATTCCTCGCGGACACGTAAAACGTGTAATACGATCTGCCAGCTGCGCAGAGCCTGTTACTTGCTGCCCGTAA
>JBMNVR010000012.1:0-75233 GCA_050946935.1 Candidatus Howiella sp. | reverse complement strand
CTCTGCTCAGCTTGCCATCAGACAAAGGCAATACAATAACTTCCCTATGAGACCGCTCAACTGGCTCTCTCCTTTGCAGGCTTTATCTCTTTTCCCTTCTTTGTAACTTATCATTGACAAACCTACAGGATGTCACGCGAAGTGCACATGCCCGCACACCTTCACCTGTACGGATTTCCACTTGATTATTCCACGGACAGGTCTTATAATGAATAAAGACTATAAAAGCGATTTTGGGAGTTGTGAAACCCGAACCCTTCTCTCCGCCGTCGAACGCCGCGTTTTTTTACAAACCGGCTTCCCGGACGTATCCACGCCCGACATGGGAGGGAAAACACCGCGCACTCCCCGACAGAAAGGAATGTCCGCAGAATATGAAATTAGGTATCGTGGGGCTGCCCAACGTCGGCAAGTCCACCCTCTTCAACGCCATCACCAACGCCGGTGCCGGCGCGGCTAACTACCCCTTCTGCACCATCGAACCGAACATCGGCGTCGTATCGGTGCCGGACCGACGCCTCGATGCGCTGGCGGAGATGTACCATCCCGATAAGATCACCCCCGCCGTTATCGAGTTTGTCGACATTGCGGGTTTGGTGCGCGGCGCCTCCAAGGGGGAGGGGCTGGGCAACCAGTTCCTGGCCAATATTCGGGAGGTGGATGCCATCGTCCACGTTGTCCGCTGCTTTGAAAACGACGACATCGTGCACGTCGACGGCTCGGTCGACCCCGCCCGGGATATCGAAACAATCAATATTGAGCTGATCTTCTCGGATATGGAGATGGTACAGCGCCGCCTTGACCGCACGTCCAAGGCCATGAAGGGGGACAAATCCCTCGCAGGGGAGGTAGATTTCCTCCGCCGGCTGTACGACCATCTGGAAAGCGGCAAACCCGCCCGCTCGGTCGAGCGCAGCGAAAGCGAGGAGGAGATTCTCTCCACCATCTCTCTGCTCTCCCTGAAGCCGGTCATCTACGCCTGCAACATGAGCGAAGGAGATTTTACCGCCGGTATCGAACAAAACGGGCGGTACGCCGCTGTCCAGGCCATCGCCAAGGCCGAGGGGGCGGAAACCCTCCCCATCTGCGCCGAGCTGGAGGCTGAAATCGCCGGTATGGAACCGGAAGAAAAAGCTGTGTTCCTGTCCGAGCTGGGGCTGAGCCAGTCGGGTCTGGATCGGCTGATCTCCAAATGCTATTCCCTGCTGGGACTGATTTCCTACCTGACGGCCGGCCAGCCGGAAGTGCGCGCCTGGACCATCACGCAAGGTACCAAAGCACCGCAGGCTGCCGGAAAAATCCACACCGATTTTGAGCGTGGCTTCATCCGGGCGGAGGTCATCTCCTTCGACGAGCTGATGGCCTGCGGCAGTATGGCCGCCGCGAAGGAAAAGGGTCTCGTCCGCAGCGAGGGTAAGGAGTATATTATGAAGGATGGGGACATCGTCCTCTTCCGGTTCAATGTGTAATTTGGGGGACGATAATCTCCGTCCTGCATAAACCATATTATAAAAAAGGAGTATACTACTATGAAACGGATGTTATCTGGACTGCTTGCGCTTTGCCTTTGCCTTTCCTGTTTTTCGTTTTTGCTCACCGCCAGTGCGGCGACCTCGGGCGACTACAGCTATACCATCGCAAATGACGAGGTCACCATCACCAAGTACAACGGCAGCGACACCACAGTATCCGTTCCCGCACAAATCGACGGAAAGGCCGTCACCGCCATCGGAGAGGAAGCTTTCATTGGAAAAGGCGTGGTCTCGGTCACCATTCCGGAGGGGGTTCGCAGCATCGGGAACTATGCGTTCGACCAGTGCCGTAAGCTGACCGATATCCGGCTGCCATCCTCTGTTGAAAGCATCGGAAACCTGGCCTTTAACCTCTGCATCGTGCTGCCTGAAATCACCCTGCCGAAAAATCTCAGCACGCTGGGGATGTATCTTTTTACAGCCTGCGATAAGTTAACCAGCATCCATATCGACGCGGAAAACAAAAATTATAAATCCGTCGACGGCGTGCTTTACTCGGCCGACGGCAAAACGCTGGCCGCCTATCCCACCGGACGGACAGGCGCATACGCCATTGCCGACGGGGTGGAGACCATCCGCACCACTGCTTTCGCTTACAGCCCTGTCACGGTGCTTTCTTTTCCCAGCTCCCTTCGAACGATTCAGAACAGCGCCTTTCAATCCTGTAAGCAGTTAACCGAAATCACCCTGCCCGAAGGCACTGTATCCATTGGTTCGGCCGCTTTCTCCGCTTGCGAGATGCTTGAAAAAGCCACACTGCCCAAAACGCTGGACACCATCGGATCCGGGAATTTTTCCGGCGTAAAATCCGGCTTTACCATTTATGGCTATACCGGAGCCTATGCCGAGAATTACGCCAAAATGAACAACATCGCCTTTGTTTCGGTCGGAGACGCCAATGCCCCGGCCGAACGGGTTGAAGAGCTGATTAACGCCATCGGGAAGGTGACTTCGACCGATGCGGCCGAAGCAATCAGCGCAGCCCGCGCCGCATATGACGCGTTGGAAAGCGACACCATCCGCTCGCTGGTGCACAACTATCATTATCTGCTGGAGGCGGAAAAATCTCTCAGCGTACTGCAAAACGGCGGCACTATTCCGGAATATATGCTGTGCGATGTAGACGGTGACGGGCAAACGACCGTTTCCGACGTGGTCGCCCTGCGCGGTATCATCCTGTCGGGCGGAGCTACCGAAACAGAAGCCTGGAGCGGCGATATCAACGGCGACAGCCAATTGACGGTTAGCGACGTCGTCCATCTCCGCATGATCATCGTTCAGGGATAATCCGATGGGGCTGTCACTTGAAGCTCTGGCGCCGGTCATGGCGGAAATGCTGCGCGCAGGGCGGGAGGTCACCTTTCTGCCCGAGGGGGAGAGCATGCTCCCCCTGCTGCCACCCGGCCGGTGCAAAGTGGTTTTGACGCGACCGATCACCCCGCCTCGCAAGCACGATATTCTCTTTTATCGCAGGGAAAACGGGGTTTTCCTCCTGCATCGGGTCGTGTCGGTAGAGGAGGACGGCTGCATCATGTGCGGCGATAACCAATACTATCTGGAAACCGGGTTGAAACCCGAAAACATCATTGGCCGGATGAAAGGTTTTTACCGCGATGGAGTTTACAACGGACTGAACACACCCGGTTACCACATCTACTGCCGGATGCTTTGGACAAGGCGGATTTGGCTGAAAATCCGCGCGCGCATAGCGGCAAAGCGCCGGCAGTCAGAATAAACAGCAAAGGAGGCGAGCCGCATGTCCGGCAAAAGCAACTGTGAGCACTGCAACAACTACATTTACGACGATGAATATGATTGCTATGTCTGCGACATGAATCTGGATGAGGATGAAATGGTGCGCTTTCTGACCGGCGACTATTATGACTGCCCGTACTACGCCTCTGATGACGAGTATGAGATTGTCCGCAAACAAAACTGAATCCGCCTGCGAAATTCCGGCATACTTTTCCCTATTCACTATTTTTCAAACACAAAAGCCGACACAAAGATAAATTCCTTTGTGTCGGCTTTTGTGTTTATTGCAAGAGACCAACAATTGAAATTCAAAATGCCATGTCTCCCCCCGCCATGCAGGCGGATAAAGGCAGAGATAAAAGAAGCACAAAACGCCCGTCATACACGTCGGCAAAGAATACGGCGTTTTTCTTTACCAATGGGGCGGATCGTCTTCTCCGGCAATTACCGCGCAGCCCTCTGCACGGATTGAATGAATGGCTCAACCAATGCGGGATCAAACTGCGTCCCAGCACAACGGCGCAGCTCTGTAAAAGCCTCCTCAAAGCTCAATTTTTGTTTGTACGGACGTTCGGCGGTCATCGCATCAAAGCTGTCGGCAAGCGCCAGAATTCGTGCCGCCGGTAAAATTTCCTCTCCCGACAAACCGTCCGGATATCCGCAGCCGTCGTACCGTTCATGATGCTGACGCACCGCAGCCGCAATATCTTGCAGACCATCAATCTGGCTGATAATTTCCGCCCCGTCGACAGGATGCTGTTTCATTTCCTGCCACTCGGCATCGGTCAGCGGCTCATTAGAGATCAACACCTGCTTTGAAATATTGATTTTTCCGACATCATGCAGATAGGCAGCATAAAGGAGATTTAAACGTTCCTGATCCGAAAAATGCAGATGCTCAGCAAAAGCATCGCAGTACCACACAACGCGCTCGGTATGGTCATAGGTGTAGCTGTCCCTGGAATTGATCACCGAAACCAGCGTCCGGATATGGATCAGCCCCTCATAAGAGCGGAAATCGCCCCCCTCATCCAGCCGATCCAGGAGAGAAGTGTAAACTTCCACACGGTTTTTTCTTAAAAATTTGGCTTTGAAAAGAGCCGATTGCACCCTTTTCAGAATTCCATAGGCGTTCTGTTCCTCCGGGCGAAGGGTTGCCGCCCCAATGGACACGGTCAGCTTCCCGTCCGGCATGGCCGACTCCCCATCAAAACCGTGATATTCGACCTTCGTCCGCAGTTTTTCTGCCAGAACGGCCGCCTGTTCCTCCTTTGCGCCGGGCAGGATGATGACAAACTGATCTCCCCCAAAGCGGGCGACAATATCCTGCATCCGGCACTCCGCGCGAAGGATTTCCGCCATCTCCCGAATGATCCGATCCCCCTTTTCATATCCATAGACGTCGTTATACATATCAAAACAATCTATATCCACTAGCAGAAGAGAGAGATCGCCGCGCGTATTTTCGGTCGAAGAACAATACCTGTTGAGCAGTTCGTGAAACCGTCGGTGACTGCACAACCCGGTCAAAGAATCTATATTTGCCATATTATTCAAATAGGAAATATGCTCATCTTCCGCGCGGACATAAAAGCCAAGCGTCAGTGCAACGGCAAAGAAAATGGCGCACAAAGCAACATCTGACTGAAAAAACACATTGACGCCGGAAGCGGTATAGCCGTAAATGTCGATACCCAGCATAAATACAGTCGCCGCCGAAGAAAGGATCAATCCAACCTGCAGCCCCATCTGCATCGTATATACGACCACAAGAAAAAGAAAAATAAATTTATAATAGCTGGCATAGCCGCCGCTGCACAAAACTGATGCGCAGCACACGCCGACAAACATCACGACCTCCGCAACCGCCGGCAGCGGCCTCTGCGCCAGGCGGCTTTGCATGACCAGCCACATAACTGTAATTACCCCGATGATCCCAACCGAAATTAAAATCGCCATAACATTTGTATGGGCCAGCGCGTCTCCTGTACTATCCTTAAAAAAATATAAATAAAGCGGCGCCGCACAGAAAAACAGAGAGAGCACTTTTACAATAAAAAAGACCTGATTATACTGTTTTTCTTTTTCGGACTGCATATATCTCATACTTAACCTGCCATTTCCCAATTTAACGAAAAGCGGGAGAATGCGGTTGCTCGTCCATAATAAGTACAACGTTCCAAGCCCAATTCCTTTTTTCAAAAAACGAACAATCGCAGCAAGGGACAGCTTTTATAGCTTATAATCGGACAAGTTCCACGCATTCTCCCACAAAACGCCGTTCTTATTTATCCTGCAAGGATGACGGTTCCTCCGGTTGATAGACCCACCACCAGCAGGCGGATGTTGCCACCAGCGCAGCGACCAGCGTCGCGAGTGCAGAGACCAGACCGAGCACTCTTGTTTTCATCGTGTATTCCTCCTTTCCCAATTCCATTATTACAAATTTGCATAAACAAAAAATTCAGGCGCCAAATATCCCGGTGATTTTTCCGATCATATATGCACCGGGTTTGGTGAGTGTGAACGACTGCCATAAGCAGCCAAGCGTCAGGGCAGCTCCGCAGGACAAAAAGCGGATGCTGACCGAATTCAGCCAATAACAACATGCGGTAAGCAAACCGTATACCAAAAGCGTCAGAATAGCGTTCCGCCGCAGCCGGCGAATCTTCCCCGCGCTGCGGATCGGCTTGTTGGGCGAGTCAACCGGCGCCCTGAAATAGATCATGCAAAAGCATAAAATATACGCGCCCGCGCTGACAAGACTCAACGGCAACAGCCAACCGACCCGCACGCCGTACCGCACCACCACGGCCAGGATACAAATTGTAGCAATGCTGACCACCATGCATCCGGCATAGCTTTTAGAGTGGGCGCCGCCGGTTGATTTGCGTAACAAACCCACAGAGAGAAACAGAAGAACTGCCTCATACCAAAAATCAAATACCGCGCCGACGAGCGTAATCACAAAGAAAATTCCAATCATCTGGAATAATGCGGAAAGGCCATAGGCGATCACGGATGTTCGTTCTTCATCCAACGCCTGAGACCGTGCAACCGATTCAGCAATCCAGCGAGTCAATCTCTCCATCTCGGTGCACCCCTCTCGCGCGTCTCATGCTGATAAAGTAAATAATTGCGATGATCGCCAGCAACAGGATATTGGCCGGAATACCGGCGATCACTTTGGACAAAGCGCCGCTCATAATCTCCTCCAGCCGGGGAACGCCGAAAATCAACTGGAGAACACCATAATTGGCCGCCTCGCACACCGTGACCAATAAGGTGGTTACCAACACCGACAGGGTGGTGCGGAAAACATCATCTTTAAACACAAAGACCGAAATGAAAATAAATACGGCCAAAATCAAGATTGTGTGAAATCCGAAACTGATGATACTGATGCTGCGAATCAGGAAAGAAACCACCGCAAACAGCAATCCCCGGAGGAAAAAGCGCAATGGACGTTCTGGCTTTCGGCAAAACGCAGCGATGGACAAGGTGTAGGAGACCGCCTGTAAAAAATGGCCGAGAATGCCATTGAACAAAAACATCTGTAAAAATTCCATCATTTCACTCCGTCGGTTTCGACATCCGGGCCGCATGGCCTGCGGCATTTTCGTATCATGCTTCTTATGGCAATGGCGGCATTATTTTTTCTCTGTGTTCGGAAGCGCCTTCAACGTATAAAATACAATTACAGAAACAAAGCTGTGAATCAACAGATCACCAATACTCATAACAGAAAAACCGGTGTCAATATAGTCGGCCAGAAAATTGAGCCGCGTCGCATCGGTCATCGGGATGTGCAAAGCGTCCGTTCCCGCTTCAAGCATACCGGGACGATAATACCCCGTCCAAAGAGATAGGCTCGGCCGCACAGGCATCTTTCCCCCGTTAGCAGCTATAACCAGCCGGTTCAGCAAACTGCCGCATATTGTAAGCCCTGCACCAACCAGCGCAGGCAGATAGAGTTTCCTCCTCAAAACCGGCAACAACAGGCTGAGAAGAAAGGCAGCCTGCAGCAACGCGGCATACCGAACAAAACCATAGTATCCGCACAGCGCCGTAATTTGAAAGAACAGATAGATTCCCTCAACCGCAAAAAGCGGGTATAAATCAACAGAGCAAAAAGCTGGTACAACCCGCCGGCGCCAAAATATGGTGAGCGCAAACGGGATTAAAATAAACAGCAGCACGGCAACCTCTTCAAAAAAGCAAAATTACTCACCAATATCACGTATATGATTATACCATATTCTTTATAATATGCAACGTTTTTCCAATAACAATTTCTATTTTATATGTTTTTTATAAATCACTTTTATTTTTATCTCATTTTTTGTCCTGATCTTCTGCATTTGTCATATGAAACAGCAGCCATTCCCCGGATCGCTTCGGAGACGCCCATCAACCTGGACATCCGGTATTTTTTGTCCAGATGATGGCCCAGCTCGTGCGCGATGGTAGGCAGGTCATCCCCGACCTGCGTACGGATGGCCTCGCTTTGGGTTTTGTAAACCCCCTGTGCGTTCGGCCTGCGCATTTTCCCGGTGGAGATCGGTATGCCGAAAGCCCTGCGGATTTCATCCACAATGTGCGAGAGCGCTTTTGTATCTGCGTCCTGTGCGCCGCCTTCCGTTATTGTCCACTCCTCCGGATTGCCTTTCCGATATGCTTTGACGTCCGATCCGCCGGTCTGGCGCCCGCCATTTTCCGCAGATTGGGATATATTGGCAGGGGATTGTTCATCCGCTCCAGCGGCAAGGCTCCCTTTTTCTACCGGTTCTGCGATTCTTTTGGACTGAACTCTGAGCATGGAATCTTCCATCTCAACACGTCTTTGGGAATCCCGTTCGGATACTCCTTGCAAGTCAATGTGTAATTCACCCTGTGTCTGCATTTGTTGCACATTTTCACTGCGTTCCTGGGTATAAAGTTGTCCATCGTTTCCTTTGCCATTTTCATTAACCTCCGTCATGTAAATTGTAGGTATGTCATTGTTATATTCCACTCGTTTTACAGCGAACGAACTTCCTCTGGCATAAACAATCTCACTCTCGAAATTGTTTCCAAAACCATCCACATTAACCCCCTTTGTACTGTCAGCTATTACTATTCTCACAACATACTGTCCGTCAACCGGATACCCATCTTTTAAAGCAGAGGTGGATGTAAAACCGCTATATAGTAAACCACTGCCCTCCATATGTTCCTCCATGAACTCGTCGAAAGCTCTCTTACCGCCGAAATCATCAAAAACAAGATTCCGATATACGGT
This sequence comes from Candidatus Howiella sp., assembly GCA_050946935.1. Lineage (GTDB taxonomy): Bacteria > Bacillota > Clostridia > Oscillospirales > Acutalibacteraceae > UQRS01. Next base: position 66,665 of record JBMNVR010000012.1, on the reverse strand, counting down.
CCCTTCATACCGGGGAAGCTTGGAAAGCGCACGATCCAAAGATTCGACAAATCGCTGCTCCTGCTCATTCAAAGGAATATCATCGCGCAGCTTTGCGTTTATTTTATAACTCTCGCTGCTCTTATACTTATTCAACGCACTGATTTCATCATCGCTCAGTCTGTTCGACCAACTGGCATTTTCGCGTTCAGAAACGGCGCTTTTGTTCCTCCCGAACCGCGCGCGCATATCCGCCCATGCGGCCTCTACCGCTGACGGGTCGTGGAACATGGAGGCGAATTCCGCACTCAGGCTGCCGCCGTTTTCATAGATGTCCCCAGACACAAACGCGCAGAATTCATTGTAGAATCTGACCGGGTTCTCCACCAAGCCAAACTGATCTCCATATACTGTGCGCACCGCTTCTTCTGCGCTTTTAAAAACGCCGCTTGAAAAATCAATGTTTTCCTTTGTTATAGAATTTCTAAACGTTGTCGCAGATTGAAGTTTTGTAGCGACATGGAAAAACTCATGCCCGGAGATGCGCTTGGTCGGCGCGGTGCTTTCCCCGTCGTTGCGCACTAAAACAGAGCCGTCCGTGATTGTGGTGGCTTCTCCCCCCAATATGCTGCTGTTGCCGTTCCGAATAACCTCCGCACGGCTGTCGATCACCGTGCTGTCGACGCCCAGCTCCGCAAGCTCAGCCTGCAACGCTCTGGAACGTTCGGTTTTGGCCTCTTCTCTCGTCTCGGAATAGGTGTACTCTGCACTCCCTATTCTTCGAGTAACTTTTTGTCCTCTTCCATTTGTTCCTCGAGTGTCATTTTGCTGCGCCGCTCGCTGTATTTCTGTGCCGATTCTTCGACTCGTTTCTGATACTCTGCTGTCCAGGGGCTGGGATTCCAATCTTGCGGAAGATTGTAGAATTCCCGTATTGTCTCCAACGCCTTGTCTTGCATAATCGACACTTGCTTCTTCTCCGCCATATTTTCCACGCTCCTTTGCATTCTTAAAGGCCGGCCCCGCGCCATAGGCATAAAGAAACGCGGCCTCTCCAATTTCAGATAGTTCTCCCGGCAGCTCGCTGCGAACCTTGCTCTCGCTGCCGACCTCCGCCGATTTACGGGCGATATTCTCAAACGCATAGGTGTAGGTTTCTATATCCATGTTCGGGTTATACGCCACAGCCCGATCATATCCGTTGATGTACAGATTGGCGGTTTTCGCGCCGTAGCCATCCACCGCCATCGCATAAATCATGGGAACCTGCGGGTTTTCAAAGCGAACCGATGAAAGCGGCACCCGACCCGAAGAGGTATTCAGGATCACCTGTCCGTCCTCTACCGCGTGAATCGGCGCGTCAGACAGCTTCACCCTCTCCCCGGTAGAGACCACGGTCGCCTGTGCATTCCGCAGCGGCTGTATCCCGGCATTCTTTCTGCTGGTATTATTGCTGGTATTATTATAGAGGCTTCTGCTCGCGCTGTCAACGCGCCCGGACGTATTCAAAAATTGCGTGTTCTCCCCGGCAGACGCCGTGCTCAGCGCGGCCGCCTCCCGGCTGATTGAAAACACCGCGCTGTATACGGCCTCTTTGGCCCCTTCGGCAGAGGCCTCTGCCCTGGTTCCGAACAAAACCGAGAGCACTCGCCAGATGGCAAGCGCTTTTTACTTTTCTGTCATAACTTAATAGCGCCGCCATAGGTTACCTTCTGCTCGGGCAGCGAAATCTATCTCGTCCTCATCGGTGAAAACAAAAATAGCCAGCCGCAAGTGTAAACAGATGTACGCTTGCAGCTGGCTTATGTTTTGTATTGCGCTATTCGGGCGCTAAAAATTACTCAACGTCAGGCGCCTTTTTCTCCCCAATGCTGAGCAGTAAATTCAGCAGTATGCCAAAGATGGCCGCGCCGGCGATACAGGGAACCTCCAGCCCGAAAAAGGGAATATTGCCGCCGAAGGCATAGTTTCCGCCGATACCGATTACCATAATAGAGGCAATGACCGCAATATTCTTGGACGAAAACATATCGACCTTTTTATCAATCATGATTGCAATTCCCTGCGCGGCGATCGCGCCGAAAAGATAAATTTCCAGTCCGCCGATAACGGCCAGCGGAATACCATAAATCACCTGAATCAACGGAGTGAAAAAGCTGATTACCATCGCGAAAATCGCCGCCACAACCAGAACCGGAACCGAAAACACCTTGGTGATGGCCATCGTGCTGATGTTCTCGCCATAATTGGTGCCGGCCGGCCCGCCGACAAAGCCGGAAATCATGTCGCAGATACCGTCGCCGATCAGATTGCGGTCCAGCATATCAATCAGGCTGTATTTCATCTTCTTGCCCTTTCTGCGGGCGACGTCGTTTACATAAATATCAAGCTGATACATGTGCGCCGTCGATTCGGGAATGGTTGCGATGGCAATGGGCATAATTGCAGCAACCGCCGCCCAGGACACCTTGGGGAGCGAGAACGCAGGCACCGCGAATATCGAGCCATCCCCCAGCTTCCACGCAGAGGCCTCCAACGCGGCGGCCGGCATTTCACGGAACAGGTTGACCCCGCCCGCAAAATAGAGGATACCGGCAAACGCACATCCGGTTAACGCACCGAGCAGCAGAGGAAGCTGTCCCAAAAATCCTCTTAAATACTTGGAATACACAATCGTAGAAATCAGCGTTACCAAGCTTACCCCAATCCACCAATACTGATTCGCCGCGGGGAGCTCAGCACTGGTCTGCGGAATCGCGTCGCCCAGCGCGTTACCGGCCAGCGTCAGGCCGATAATCATCGCAACCGGACCGGTAATCGACGGCGGAAGCACCTTTTCAACCGCCTCTCTCCCACAGAAGCGCACCAGCAGACCTGCGGCGATAGAAATCAGGCCGGAAAGAATGATGCCGAACTGCGCGTACTGAATCGCCTCGGTCGGAAGAATACCGTCGATTTTTTCAAACCCCTCGGCAGCGCACATGCTGGCAATCGCCGTCAAATACGCAAAACTGGATCCGTAATACAAAGGGATCTTACGCCCCGTGATCAGGATGAAGCAAAGCGTGGCCAGGCCGCTTGCGAAGATTGTCGTAGATACCTGAAACCCCGTAACCAGCGCGACCGTAACTGTAGCCGGAAACATAACAATGACCTGCTGTATCGCATAGAGCAGCAGTTTTCCGGCGCTCGGCCGTTCGTCCGGAAGATATCCGACTGTTTTTGTGTGCTTGTCCATAAATGAAAAGACAGCTCCCCTCGTATTAAAATTTTGATTTATCAACCATCGCGCCTGAAAAGGCCCGATAAGTTTTCAGACATACACGGTTCGCCGATTTCAAACTTTAAGATTCAGAGATTTCGAACTTTTGATTAAACCGATCCAGCAAAAGCGCAATTCCGATTCCTATAAAAATACAGGCGCTGTTGATTAGGCCGGTGCCTGCGCTGCTTACAAAGCTGTGGAAAGGAATAATCACCAGCGTAGCGGCAATTACAATACCGATTATGGCATGAAACACAACGGAATAATGACGTTCCATCAGCTTGGTCACTGCCTTGGCCAACAGGATAATTGTCAAAAGCGCCCCGATTCCCGCGGGCAGAAGAACGCCGAAATCCATATTCCCGATTCCGACGATCAGCGGCGTGTATAAGCCCAATGGCATCAGCAAGGTGGAAAAGCTCATTCCCGGGGCAATAATACTCAGCGCGATGCAAAAGCCGCAGAAAAGGTACCAGGCAAAGCCCGGACGTACGGAAAAAGAAATGGTATTCAGCCCCAGAAGTAAAGCGAGCGCGACGGCAAACGCCAACCCCAGGGAAACAAAAGAACCTTTCCCGCGTCCCTCCTTCCCCGCCTCGCGAAAAAGGGAAGGCAGCATTCCCAGAATCAGTCCCGCAAAAAAGCAAACCGACGGATCGGGATATGCCTCCAGCAAAACGCCGAGAAGCTTGGAAATGCCCAGAAAACCGAAAACAAATCCGATGACAATCGGAATCAACAGGCGCGTATATTTTCTGACGGCCCGAAAAGGATGAGACAGCAGCTCCATGATCGGTTTATACACACCGAAAACAACGCAGAGCACGCCGCCTGATACACCCGGCAAAACAGCGCCCAGCCCGATAATCGCGCCATGAATCAGGCGCATAATAAGGTTTGCATTGCCGGAAACCGAGCTTGCGTTCTTTTTTTTCGAGCAGTCTTCCCGTGTCGTTGTATCGCTATTTGCAAAATTTTTCATATTGCCTCATCTCTTCACTCTATTCATAAAACGGTTGCAGATAAATCTATCCTGTGGCTGTTGGCAAGGACACCGGCACAGTCACGCGCGCCTCGCGGTGGTGCCGTTCCCCTTGTCCAGGCGGCGCTCGGCATTATTCTATACATTTTAAGGACGGCATATGCCTTTCCGGCCGTAAAAAAGGCGATGGTGCGATACACAAAGGGTCGGGTCCGGCCCGCATTCGCAGCGGATCACAGATTGCCGCATGCCGCCACAGACGGTCGAGACATCACACACAAGAGCCGACAGCCTTTTTTTAAGCCGTCAACTGTTTTTCATCACAATGCTTTCCACCGTATCGGCTATGTGCTCACCCGCATCCGCGCACTTTTCCAAATAGGTGTAAATTTCACGCCACGCGATCACATCCAGCAGATCGCTGTCCGAGCCATGCAGGTCATACATGCAGGAAATGTACAGCTTGTCCGCCTCTTCCTCCAGAGAATTGATATGAATAATATGATCGTGAAGACTTTTGGAATGCTTGAAATCCGCAAACTCATTCAGAAGCTTTTGCACCTCTTCACAGCAAAGGATTACTACCTTGACCAATTCCAAAGCGTCGGGACGGATGCTGCGGACATGATTATAATAAATCCGGATCAGCACATCCTCGATTTTATCGGTTATTTCGTCAATATTCTGGCTCATCTGAATGATATCTTCCCGCTCGATCGGCGTAATAAAAGCCTTGACCAGCGTATCCAGAAGCGTATGCTTTTTTGCGTCGGCAGCATGTTCAATCTCATGCATTTCATCCAGCTTGTCCGACAGCGCATCCGGGTCAAAACACCGCATTGTCTCTTCCAGCAGGTGTGCCGCCTGGCAGGCGCAGTCTGCACAGGCGATAAAATTTTGAAAATAAAAAGCATCTTGTTTTTTCGACATGGCTCTACTCCTATATTAAATAATCTTGTCCTGTATTCTTCCTACCTTGCTGCCGTTTAAAACACGGCGAGAAACAGCTTAGCCATCACAAAGCTGATCAGGCCGCAGCCCGGAAAGGTGAACACCCAGGTGAGCAGCATATCCTTGACGACGCCGAAGTTGATGGCGGACAGACGGCGCACCGCGCCAACGCCCATAATGGCCGTCGTTTTTGTATGGGTGGTCGAGACCGGAATGCCGAATAAGCTGGAGAACAGAAGGCAAAACGCAGCGGCAAGATCGGCGGAAAACCCCTGATATTTTTCCAGCTTCACCATATCCATTCCGACCGATTTGATGATTTTTTCTCCGCCCACGCTGGTGCCGGACGCCATAACCACACTGCACAACAGCATCAGCCAAATGGGAATCGAGACCCCTTCAACCCCGCTCTGTCCATGCGAAAAAGCCAGCCCCAAAAACAGAACTCCGATGAATTTTTGGCCATCCTGCGCACCGTGCATAAAGCTCATAGCCGCAGCCCCAAAAATTTGCGCGCCCCGGAAAAAGAAATTGGTTTTCCGACGATCCATGCGGGCACAAATCAAGCTGACCAATTTGCAAATAATCCAGCCAATTACAAAGCCGAGAATCAAGCTGAGTGCCAAGCCGTACAACACCTTGGCCCATTCTTTCATATTAATGCCGCCGACTCCATTATGTATTGCGATCGCGGCGCCCGATAACCCGGCAATCAAGCTATGGCTTTCACTGGTGGGAATTCCAAAATAAGATGCCCCCACACTGTAAACGACGATAGAAAACAGCGCCGCGCACAGGGCGATCATCGCCTCCCGCGTGTTGCCCCCGAAATCCACCATGTTGCTGATGGTGCTGGCTACCGAGCTGTTGATCTGCGTCATCACGAACACGCCCAGAAAATTAAAAACAGCACTCATCCATATTGCGCTTCGAACACGCATACATCGTGTAGTGATGCAGGTCGCGATCGCGTTCGGCGCGTCGGTCCACCCATTTACAAAGATAACACCCAGCGTCAAAAGCACCGTAACCAACAAAACCGGGCTTGCAACCATTCCCTGCAAAAAAGCTGAAAATGAAACGTCCATAAACACTCCCCAAACAAGACAAAATAAAAGGGCAAAACTTCCCGGATAGAAGCTCTGCCCTTTGCACCCGGAATAAAAAGCTGCGAATCAGCGCGCTTGGCCTCTTTATTCAGAATTTGCAAGGAAACTACTGTGAATAAATAGAGATACAAATCGCTCTCTATGACAGACTCCACCACTTATCCCAGTGGAACACATTATACTATCGAAATAAAGTCAAGTCAATAGAAATTTGTAGTTTTTCTAAAATATATATGCAGTCTTTGTAAAACGGTGTCGCCTGTTCGATTTGATTTTGCCTTCCGGCGAATCAGGGGTCACTCCCATCAAAAGCCTATGTAGCTGTTGGTGAAAAAAGCAATTTTACCCGCGAACAATCCTTTTTCGCAGCTCTACCACGTCGCTGACCGACAAGGTTTCGTCCCCGTCCAGATTTCCGGCCGCAAACTGTACGGCCGTCCAGTTCCCCACAACGATGATTTTCCGCAGCTCCACCACGTCGGAGACGGTGACCGCTCCATCCTGGTCCACATCGCCCGGGCGCCCGCTCTCTGCCGTTGCCAGAACGGTATAGGTTTGCAGCAGCCCGTTTTCGGCCCGGACAGCAAAGCACACCGGATCAGAGAAATCGACCACTTCTTCCTTCAGATCACAGGATGCCTTTTCTCCCTTCAAGACGATTTCCCAGGAAAGGGCAGAAAGGTCGGTTCCTTTCGGCAGCGTTACCACAATACGCCCGTCTTCAATCGCGGCATCCACACCGCCGATCCGGCAAGCGGAGATTCCCACTTCCCCCTCCTTTTGCCGGAAGGCGGGACGGTTTTCTCCCGCTTTCCAGTCCGAAAGATCGGCCGCCGAAACCGAAACAAATCCGTTCGCAGCAAGGAAGCTGTCAGCCATCTGCGCTCCCGCACGCAGCTCGGCAAAAAAGGCCGTGCCGGCAAGATCGGCCGCCGTCATATTCTTCTGCCCCGCCGCGTTGGAAGAGGCGGAGCCGCCCGCGCCGCAGGTATCCAGATAAAAAACATTTTGCAGGCGGTCGGAGGCACCGTTCCACTGCGCCGCGACGCCGCCGGTCGATTCTCCGCCGGTGCTGCGCGTCTGCCCCGCGCCAAAGCAGTTGTACGCATAGCCATACACCGAGGAGAAGAGGCAGGATGCCCGGCCGCCGGCCGTCACATCGGAAACTGAATAGCAGTTGATCGCCAGCCCATACCGCCGGATAGAATAAGCCATGCCCGAACCGTACTCAGCCGATTTGACCGTTACATCAGCGCAAAGATTCATTAAAATGCCCTGCGAGCTGTCGTTTCCAATATAACCGAACAGGGTGTTTCGGTTGTCATGTTGCAGCGTCGCGCGGATGGTATATCCGTTCCCGTTATAAATTCCAAGGAATTCCTTTGTATTCCCGACGCCGCCGTACCCTTCCGGCAGCGTGATATCAGCCGTTTGCAGAAAATATTTATCCCGATAGGTCTCTCCTGCGTTCATTGCGGCGGTAAGGCGCAGAAAATCCTCCGTATTTTTGATCAGATAGGGATACGTTTTCGAACCGTCCTCCGTTCCGACCATCACCCGAACCGTACAGGTTTTCTCAGGATCGGCGCGGGAAACGGCCGTCACCGTATAGTCGCCGTATGCGAGATCGGCCGCCGCACGCAGCCGCCCGTCAGACGATACGGCCAGTTTCTCCCCCACGTCGGAAAACCAGTCGACCCCTTCGTCCGCACCGTTTCGCCCAACTACCTTGGCCGAAAGAGCCGCGCTGCCTCCGGGAACCAGATACACCTCGCCGGGAGAAACGGAAAAGTGTGCAATCTCCGGCTCGGCCGACACCGCCCGGCTGAGAGCGTAGGTCGCGTAAGCATAGTGCTGTCCGTTTTCAAAATCGTAGCCGCGCAAAACGGTATAGTCCCGATACACGTCGACGATGTACCCTTCGGAATTGGCACTGTCCTCCACCCGTTCGCCGTCAATGTAATCGCGCGGAACGGTCAGGCTGGGGATATGCACCATCTGGCAATACTCCCCCGCCCCATCATAGACATTGAGGTCGGCGTTGTTGCTTTGCAGATAATATTTCCAGTGGGAATGCCCACTGAACCAGGTGACGTTGTTGTATTTCCGCATCAGGTCGCGATAGGCGTTCTCCTCCACACGGTCAGGCTTAAACCAGACGCCGTAAACCGGATTGCCGGCGGCGTCGTACACCTCTCCGCAGGTATCCCCCAGAAACACATGCTGATACAGGTACACCCGGCGATCCTTGTACATCTCCAACCGGTCGGCCAGCCAGTTGATCTGCGCCATGGTCAGAACCGTCTGATTATTGGAATCGTTGGGCCAGTTGTTATCCCCTAAAAAAATAAAGATATCGCCGGTCGTCGGCTCCTCGATCACAAATTGCTGCGGGTGTCCGGTGTACTGCTCCCACTGGGCTTGATTCAGCCCGCCGCCCTGGGCATCGTGATTCCCGGCCGAGACATAAACCGGCATACTGTCATCATAGGGCGAGACAATGCTCTGATACATCTCCAACTGAGCGGCGCTGCCGTCGTTGGCAATATCGCCCGAAATGCCGACGAAGGAACAGCCATATGCCTTAAAAAATGCCAGCGCGCGCCGAAAATCATCCCCATCGTTGGTCGGCAGGTGCACGTCTGACACGCTGCCGAAGGAATACAGCTTCTTTCCCAAAGCGGTGCGCTTCCCGGCCGGAATGGTATAGATCAGGGAAGGCACCAGGACGCCGTCCTGATAGCAGGCAAGCTGCTGCGCGCCTTCCGGGATGGCGGTAAACTTCTGCACCTCGACCACCGTGTCGGCCGCAGGGGCCAGCTCCACCTCCGCCAAAGGAGAATACCCCTCGAGCGCCTGCCCACGGGAGGCCCAGCACAGGGCCACCTTTCCCGACAGGGAGGCATTGTGGATTGTTACAGACCCGCCGGCCAGGCCGGGTTCTTCATACAAAAAGGCATATTCGATTCCAGCCGCATTCCCCGTTCCCGCCGCACCGACCGGTAATGCGGCCGAAATAAGCAGGCAGAAAATTAAAACAAATGATAAAACTCCCGACGCAATCCGTTGTGTCATGTTTTTACCTTCTCTCATTCATTTTCTCTGCGGGGGAGACCACCGCAGTCCGCAAACACACCCGTTGTTTTCCGCAAAGCAAACCGGGCAATCGCTCCGGGTAAGCTTACGCTCCGACAGTTTGCGGGATTATACGACTTTATTATACACGCCCCGCTGAAAAAGTACATAAAATTATTGTCCTGTTTTATGAATGTTTTGTGCTTTTTGCCTTTGCCATAGAGAAAGCAGAAAGCATTATAGGAAATTCGAACACAAAGCCCCGCGCAGGGGACGCCAAAACGGCACCGCTTTATGAAACATTCAGCAGCGCCGTCAGATAGCTCCATGTATTTACGCTGGATCGGGAAACATCGTACAGCTCCCGTTCCTGCCTTGGTGCGATGCCAAAGGCAGAGTAGACCGGCGGCAAAGAGAAGGATCGCGCCACATAGACCCACATCCGATTGACCGACGGCTCTCCCTCCTCGCCGGACGGGACGATGCCGTCTATCCGGAAATTGGAAAAAAGCGTCTCATACTCGGCATAATGCAGAAGCTGCTCGCCGCCGGTGCCGCCCGATCGGTAACGCACACTGACCTCATCCACCTGCGGCGTTTTATATTCCACCCGCGCCTGCAAGGCGGAAAGCCGCTCGGACAATGCGACCGCAGAAAATTCGGCCTGCTCCGGCGGTACAAAAGCGTATGAACCGTATTCATAGCGCCGGGTAATACATTTTCCGTCGGTGCGCCGGATCACAAGATAAAAATAAGGGTTTTCCTTTCCTTCCCCGGTCGTGCGGAAGCTGCGTGAAAACCTCTGCCGGAAAAATCCACGGTTGAGTTCCCGGCAGTAACTCAGCACCGCCTGCACACTCTCGCTATCGGTTCGAACGTCCGGCGCAACCGAGGCGAGATTCTCCAGCACGGATGGCGCATCCTCCTCCGCCAGAGTCAGACCGGTATATTTTTCGATATTCCGGCAAAGCGCGTCGGGATGCAGCACCGCGTAATCTGCGCTCAGATTTTTCTCTGCGTTCTGCGGCGTCAGCGGCGCGTACCCAAACCAAACCGCCTCTATCTCCTCCGCGTTGGGAAACTGCGCCGTCGCCCGGTCGACCGCCGCCACGCCACCCGCAAGCAGGAGAAGCACGACGCAGCAGGCGATCAGCGAAACACTCTTCGGATAACGGACAAAATACCGCCTTCCGTAGCGCCGGCGTCCCCAGAGGAACAGCACCAGGGTCAGTCCCCAGCAAACCAGCAGGTAGATGCTCGACCAGGCGAAAATGAATCCCCAAAACGTGTTTTTCGCTGCCATATACCCGATCAGGCAGCCGACCAGCGCCGCTGTAATCCCGATAACCGGAATTTCACTGTACTTTGATCCCGCGGCGGTCAACCGCCGCGCAGCCGCAGCCGGAAGGAACAGGCAGGTCAGCGCCAATCCCGCGACCAGTGCCAACACGCCGAGCAGCTTGACAAAAACCATATGCGACCCCCCTATTCCCTCGTTTGCACATTCCCGCAGCCGATGCGCTTTCCGCCGACCGCGCCCCTCGGTTCAAGATAATTCCCGCGCCACGGGTACATCATGGACGTTGGCCGACCGCAAGCCCGAAGCCCGCCCGATCAGCCGGATTACTTCCGAAAATACATATACAACTGGCATTTGATCATCCCGTTATATAGCTTGCGCCGCTTGTCCGCAGGACGGCCGAAACGACGTTCAAACTCCTCATCCGGACTGATAATTGAGTACCGTTTTCCGGCCTCCCGCGGCATCTTTTGCCCCATCGTGCGGACAAGGCCGGCCGCCGCCTCCGGGCTGAGGAGGCGCTCGCCATACGGCGGGTTTGTAATCACACAGGCGCGCCCCTCCGGCAGGACAAAATCAGCGATGTCGGCCGTCTTTGCCTGCACAAACGACTGCACGCCGGCTTTCTTCGCATTCTCAAGCGTTAAAGTCACGGCGGCCGGGTCGATGTCGCTGCCAAAAGCCATGAAACCCTCGTTCCCGGCGGTCGGCGACAGAGCGCGAGCGCGCTCCTCCCGCCAGATTCCGGCGTCAAAGCAACCGAACTTCTCGGCCGCAAAGGTACGGTTTCGTCCCGGTGCAATGCCGAGGGCAAGCATGGCCGACTCAATCAGGATCGTGCCCGAACCGCAAAACGGATCATAAAGCTGTGTGTCCGGATACAACCGGGTAACATAGGCCATTGCAGCGGCCAGTGTCTCCTTCAAGGGGGCGTCCGCAGCGTTGCGGCGGTAACCGCGCTTATGCAGCCCGGCGCCGGAAGTGTCCAGCATAACGGAAACCTCGTCCTTGTGGATCGAAAACTGAATGCTGAGCTTCGCCCCCGTCTCCTGAAACCAGTCGGTGCGGTAGACGGTTTTCAGCCGCTCCACGATCGCCTTTTTGATAATCGACTGACAGTCGGGGAGACTATGCAGCGCCGACTCCAGCGTCCACCCCTTGACCGGGAAGGCATCCTCCCGTCCGATAAAATCCTCAAACGGCAGGGCCTTCACCTGATCGAACAGCTCGGTAAACGTCCGCGCCGTGAACCGGCCGAGCAGGATGAGAATCCGTTCAGCATATCGGGAGCAGATATTGGCCCGCGCCACCATCTCCTCCCCGCCGGAGAAAAGCACCCGCCCGTTTTCGGCCAGAACCTCTTCGGCGCCAAGGCGGCGCAGTTCCTCAGCCAGGATTCCCTCCACCCCAAACAGGCAGGGGGCGGCGAACTGTAATTTTATCATCTTTTTAACCATTCCTTTTGATTTCGGCCGGGACGGGCAGAGCGGCGTTCTGCCCTCCTGCATTCACAGTCCCGCGGGATAAGGCTTCCCTCCCCCGTCCTTTACTATACTTATTCAATCACAGCCGATTTATGCCGGGTGACGTGGCAACCGATGTTGACAGCCAGAGGCAGTCCGGCAATGTGGGTCGCGTACTGCTCGATATTCAGTCCCAGCGCAGTCGTATCGCCGCCAAAGCCCTGCGGCCCGATGCCAAGCGCGTTAACCGCAGCCAGCATATCCTCCTCCAGCGCGCGATAATAAGGGTCGTGATTGGGCTGATCCAGGCCGCGGCAGAGAGCCTTTTTGGCCAACAGCGCCGCCAGCTCAAAATCCCCGCCTATGCCGACCCCGATCACCATGGGCGGACAGGGGTTACCGGCGGCAGCGCACACAATTCCGGTCACGGCCGAGATCACCTCTTCCCGCCCGGCGGCAGGAGTCAGCATCCGCACGCCGCTCATATTCTCGCTTCCAAATCCCTTGGGCGCCACCATGACCCGGACGGAGCGGCCGGGTACGATGCTCGTGTGCAGCACGGCCGGCGTATTGTCGCCGGTGTTCACCCGCCGCAGAGGATCCTCCACCACCGACAGGCGGAGAAGCCCGTCAACATAGCCGCGGCGCACCCCCTCGTTCACGGCGTCGGTCAGATCTCCGCCGGTGAGGTGGACGTCCTGACCGATCTCAAGAAAAACAACCGCCATGCCGGTGTCCTGGCAAACCGGGACCCCGATCTCCTCCGCCGCATCCAGGTTGCGGCGAAGATCGCATAATATCTCCCGTCCTAAGGGATTCCGCTCGTTTTTTTCGGCCGTCGAAATACGGCCGCAGACATCGGGCGGGAGGACACGGTTGGCCTCTATGCAAAGGCGGGCGACCGTTTCGGTGATCCGGCCGACCTCTACTTCGTTGACTGTGTTTGACATAAGCGTGCAATCGTCCTTTCATGTGCGGAGGCTCCCCTCCGCAAGTTTGCCGTTTTCTGATTATTTGGTGCCGGCGGCAATCTCTCCCCCGATTACGACCAGATAGGGCCGCGTGCCCAGGGTCAGCGGGTCTTTGCCGTTACAGAATACGATGAAATCCGCCCGTTTGCCCACGCGCAGAGAGCCGACCAGCCGGTCAATTCCGCAGAGCTTTGCCGCATCAATGGTCAGTGCGCGCAGCGCCCCCTCTCGCGAGAGGCCGTTTTGCACCGCCACGGCGGCGCAGAGAGGAAGGTACTGGATGGGCGTCTCAGGATGATCGGTGATGATGGCCAGCGGGACACCGGCCCTCTCCAACACCGCCGGCGTGTCGGGAGACAGCTCCCGCAGCTCCGGCTTACAGCGGTCACAGAGGATCGGCCCGCAGAGAATTCCGCAGCCCTCCGCCGCCAAAAGATCAGCGATCCCCGCTCCGCCGGTGCCGTGCACGATCACATAATCCAGCGAAAATTCCTTCGCGATCCGGACGGCGGTAAAGATGTCGTCAGCGCGGTGGGCGTGAAAATGGGCTTTGATCTCCCCATCCAAAAGAGGCAGCAACGCCTCGCATTTGAAATCAAATTCCGGCCGGTCAAAATCCTCGTCGGTCTCAGCCCGGCGAAGCTCTTCCCGATACCGTGCCGCGCGGAGAAGCTGTTCCCGGATGATTGCGGCCGTCGCCATGCGGGTGACCGGCGCGGCCGACTTGCCGTGATAGGTGGTTTTGGGATTCTCTCCCAGCGCGAACTTAATCGCGACCGGCGCGGCCAGAAGCATATCGTCGATCCGCCGCCCATAGGTAGAGACGGCCGCAATCTGCCCCGCAACCGGATTGGCGCTGCCCGGCCCGGTCAAAACGGCTGTTATGCCAGCCTCCACCGCCTCTGAAAAAGCGCGGTCGCAGGGGTTGACCGCGTCGATCCCCCGCAGTTGCGGGGTGGAGGGATCGGTATCCTCATTCCCGTCGTCCCCCTCAAACCCCAGCGAATCCTCCCACATGCCGAGGTGGGTGTGCGCGTCAATCAGCCCGGGATACACTGCCGCGCCGCCGAGATCAACTGCGCCCGATTTCTCTCCCTCCGGCAGCTCGTCCATCCGGCCGATGCGTGAAATACCGGAACCCTCCGTCTCTAAAAAGGCGTTCGGAAGGACGCCGGTATCTTCCATTGTATACAAGGTCGCATTGATCAAAAGCATCTGTGCACACAGTCCTTTCCTGCAAAAAGCAAAGCGCCGCCCGAGCATGCCGCCGGCGCAGTGCCAATCATTTTCTTTAAACGACCGCGTCGCGCGATCCACGGTCAACGCCTTAAAAAAGCGGAGTGTACGCCACTCCGCTTTTTGCTTTTATTTTGAAGAGCCGCGTTTCGGCGCCCGGCGGGCGTCGGGATTCTTCCGCTTCAGGTCGGAGAATTTGTCCTCGCTCGTCTGCTTGAACTTGCTCATCATGTCCTCAAACGACATGTCACTTCGGGCGCTTCCGGTATTCCACTGATAAGAGTCCGGACGGCCGGCGCTGACCACCGGAGGCCGAGGCCCTCTGCGGCCAACGTTGCCGGTATTACCGCCGCGACCGCCGACGCGGTTGCCCGCGCTGCGCGGCGCCGGCTCGAGCGCCCGCTTAATGCTCAGGCTGATCTTGCCGTCCTCTCCAATGCTCAGCACCTTAACCCGCACGGTATCACCCATTTTTACATGCTCAGCGATATCGTTGACAAAGGTGCGCGCCACCTCTGAAATATGCACCATTCCGGTTTTGTTATCGCCCAAATCCACAAACGCGCCAAATTTGGTAACACCCGTTACCTTTCCTTCTACGATGTCTCCGACTTTGAAATCCATACTCGGCACAAATCCTCCTGAAAATTTTATACTTTTAAAGAACCACCCGGCCGCCGTCCGTATCACAAGGCGACAAGGATCCTCCCAAAGAACGCAGCGTATCAAAACTCAACTTCCCGCAATGTCGGTATATACCTCTTCATCTGCATAGACATATCCGAGACGATCGCGGGCAGCCCGTTCGATAAAGTCCTTTTCATCTCCCGTCTGCAAAAGGGACAGCAGTTCCTGATTCTTCAGCTTCTGCTGCTCGACCTGCTCTTCGACCGAGGCCAGTTCATTCCGGCTTTCAATCAGCTTCATCTGCAGCGAGGTAAGGGAAACAATCGTATATATCACAAAAATCAGGATGCAAATCCGGAAGAGTATGCTCTTTTGTTTTTTTGTGCCAGTGGCCATGTTCGGTCATTCCAACTTTCATTTCAGTCATGTTCGGATTCAGCCGGAGAACGATTCTTCTTCGTCTTTAAATTATACAACATCTTGCACAAGGGTTGCAAGAGTTTTTTGAGCAAATCCCCCCCTTTTTTGAACATTTTCCGAAAAAAGGCAAAAATTTTACGACATTTCGGCCGCAAAAACCCACCGACCCTGCGAAAGAGACGGCACAATCGGTCAATCAGAAAAAAAGAGAGACGGATAATCCATCGGGACAACGTAAACCGAAAGAGCAGAAAGCCGACCAGAAGGCCGAAAAAAACATACCATCGGATCTGTCCGGAGGAAAACACAAGAAAAAGAGAAAAGGTAGCGAAAGCGCAAATCACCCAATAAAAAACATCCAGCAAAAAATCGACCGCCGGCCGGGGACGAACGCACCTGCGCACAATCCGGATCAAATCGTACAAAAGGCAGAACGCCGCGCCGGCCGGGATCGAATATAACGTTCCCATCAGTTGGGACTGAATACTGATCTCCCACATCCTATTTAAACACACGGGAGAAGAAGCCGCCCTTCGCCCGTTCGGCAGAATAGAAGAGAGCGGAAATCGTCCCATCTACGGCAAATTCTCCGGTCTCTACATTAAATTTGCTGATGTGCAGATTTTGCCCCTTGATGGTCAGCTCCCCCATCTCAGTCAAGAGGACAACCGTCTCGTCATCAAAGTTGCCGACCGCACTCACGCCGCTGATCGTTGCACGGCAGCGATCCTCGATCGCAACATTGTGCGGCAGAACAATCTGCTGCTTGCTGTCGTTCATACCAACGCCTCCCCGCCATACTCAATCCATGCATATGCAAAAAAGGCGCGGAATATGCGGCGGCGGATTTTCTTCCCTTACACACACCGCGCGTCAGCGGGAAAAATCCACTCCCTTTACAACCGGAGAACAAGCGTGCGTTACATCTCCCATGCGAGTTGTCGCAAAGCGACCTATTCCACCACGCGGTACAGCAGGGCGGCCTCGTCCTTTTTGACATATTCGCTGACCGAGAGCACCTCCGCGCGGAAAAGCCGCTCACCGAACCGGATTTCCAGCAGGTCACCGGCCTTCACGTCGTAGGAGGCGCGTGCCGCCTTCCCGTTGACCAGCACCCGCCCGGCGTCGCAGGCCTCGTTTGCGACGGTGCGCCGCTTGATGATGCGAGAAATTTTCAAATATTTGTCCAGTCGCATGATATATCCTCCAATGAACATCAAAATAAACCGTGCCGGCAGAGAATCAATACCCGGAATATTCCTCTCACAACTCCGC
This sequence comes from Candidatus Howiella sp., assembly GCA_050946935.1. Classification (GTDB taxonomy): domain Bacteria; phylum Bacillota; class Clostridia; order Oscillospirales; family Acutalibacteraceae; genus UQRS01. The sequence continues at coordinate 50,012 of JBMNVR010000012.1, read as the reverse complement.
ATGGCAAGGATGGTTTGTCCGATCAGCTCGTCCGGATTTCCTCTCCGGTCGGTGTTTTAGACATGTGTGAAACCCTCCAAACGAAAAGATTCATTTTGCTTGAATGACCCCGCCGCCCAGACAAACTTCCCCGTCATAGAGGACGACCGCCTGCCCGGCGGTCACGGCGCGCTGCGGACGGTCGAAGCGTACCTCGACCCTGCCGTCCGACAGGGGGATAGCGGTCACCGTCGTCTCCTCCCCACGATAGCGGATCTGGGCCGTCGCCCGCACCGGCCCGTCCGGCGGATTTCCGGCGATCCAATTGAAATCCGCCGCAAGCAGCCGGTCGGAATACAGCCCCTCCTCCCCGGAGAGGAGGATGGTGTTGGACGCCGTGTCCTTGCTGCGGACGTACATCGGCGTTTGCAGAGCAAGGCCAATTCCCCGCCGCTGCCCGACTGTGTAGCGGATTATGCCCCTGTGCTCCCCCAGCACGGCACCGTCTGCGTCGACAAAGCTGCCGTGTGGATAGCGCCGGCCGGTATACGCTTCAATAAAATCGGCATAGCCACCGGCCGGGACAAAGCAGATATCCTGGCTGTCCGGCTTTTCGGCATTGGCAAAGCCATAGGAGGCCGCCAGCGCGCGCACCTCCCGCTTATCGGCAAAATCGCCGAGCGGGAAAAGGGTATGGCGCAGTTGCTTCTGCGTCAGGAAGTAGAGGACATAGCTCTGATCCTTCGCCCGGTTTTTCGCCCGAAGCAGGCGGAAGAGACCGCTCCCCTCCTCCCGGACGACCCGGGCGTAGTGTCCGGTCACGACGACGTCGCAATCCAAAAGCCGGGCGCGCCGATACAGTTTGTCGAATTTCATGTACCGGTTGCAGTCGATACAGGGATTGGGCGTTCCTCCGCTTTCATAAACCGATACGAATCGATCCATCACCTGCGCGGCAAAATCGGTCTGGAAATTAAACACATAATACCGCATCCCAAGGGAAAATGCAACCCGCCGTGCGTCCATTGTATCTTCCAGCGTGCAGCAGACGCGGGTTCCGGCATGATCGTCCTGCGGGTGGTCGTACAGCTTCATGGTCACGCCGATACAGTCGAAGCCCATTTCCACGCTGCGCGCCGCCGCAACCGAGCTGTCCACCCCGCCGCTCATGGCGACCAGCGCCCGTTTTTTCATAAAAGATACCCTCCCCTTTTTTTGAAAACTGCATGTGTTTTCAAAGATTTGTTTTTCAAACGCACCCGTTCTATCGTACCCGTTCTATCCCCCGTACGCAATCATCCGGTCGAGACAGCGCCGCGCGGCGCGCAGCGTCTCTGCATCCAGAACGATCTCCTCCCCGCCCTGCCCGGCGCAGCAGGCCAGCAGATCACGCAGGGTGGTGATTCGCATGTTGTGGCAGACGAGGTCCTTGGAAAGCGGGTAAAACCGCTTGTTTGGATAATCGTACTGCAAATGCTCAACCACAGTGTTCTCGGTTCCGATAATGAATTCCCGCGCGGCGCTTTTTCCGGCATACGCCATGATGCCGCTTGTCGACCCGACATAGTCCGCCAGCCGTACCACCTCCGGCACACATTCCGGATGGACGAGGAGAAGGGCCTGCGGATGCAGCGATCGTTCGCGCCGCACATCCCCGGCGCAGGCACGCACATGGGTCGGACAGCCGCCGTGCACCAGCTTTATGTTTTTCTTCGGCAACTGCTCCCGGACATACGTCCCCAAATTCACATCGGGAATAAAGAGGATATCCCGTTCAGGCAAGGCGGACAAAATCCGCACCGCCGAGGAGGAGGTCACGCAAACGTCGCAGATGGTTTTCAGCCGAGCCGTCGTATTGACATAAGCGGCCACCGCATAGCCGGGATATTTCCCCTTGAGCTGCTCGATCAGCTCTTTATCCATCTGCTCCGCCATCGGACAGCCGGCCGCCGGATTGACCAGAAGCACACGTTTGTCCGGCGAGAGGATCTTGGCGGTCTCGGCCATAAAGCGGACGCCGCAAAGCAGGATGGTATCACAACCGGTCTCGGCCGCCCACTTGGCCAGAGCGTAAGAATCGCCGGTAAAATCCGCGATCTCGGTAATCTCCCTGCGCTGGTAGGTGTGGGCAAGAATGCAGAGGCTTTTTTCCTTTTTCAGCCGCAGGATTTCAGACTGCATTTCCTGTATCGTCATGATTTTCTCCCTCATCACTTTATATTTTCGAAAGGCGGCCGTTTGCCCGCCTGTTTACAAAAACATCCCGGCCAATACGCGCACCGGCCGGGATGAAAGAACGGTTTTGGCTTTCCTTCACTTATTCCGCAAACATCGGGGTGGAAAGATAACGGTCCCCCGTATCGGGAAGCAGCACAACAATGGTCTTTCCCTTATTCTCCGGCCGGGAGGCAAGCTGCGCCGCCGCCCAAACCGCCGCACCGGAGGAGATGCCAACCAGCACTCCCTCCATCCGGGCGATGGCGCGACCGGCAGCGAAGGCGTCCTCGTTCTCCACCGTGAGGATTTCGTCATAAATCCCGGTGTCCAGCGTGTCGGGCACAAAGCCCGCGCCGATCCCCTGGATCTTGTGCGCACCGGCCACGCCGGTCGAAAGCACGGGCGAGCCGGCCGGTTCTACCGCGACAACCCTGATCTCTGGGTTCTGTGCCTTCAGATATGCACCTACGCCGCTGATCGTGCCGCCGGTGCCGACACCTGCAACAAAAATGTCCACCCGACCGTCGGTGTCCTCCCAAATCTCCGGGCCGGTGGTTCTTTTGTGCGCCTCGGGATTGGCCGGGTTGACAAACTGCCCCGGAATGAAGGCGCCAGGAATGCTCCCGGCCAGTTCCTCTGCTTTGGCGATGGCGCCCTTCATGCCCTTGGCGCCGTCGGTCAGAACCAGCTCGGCACCGTAGGCCTTCATCAAATTGCGGCGTTCGACCGACATAGTCTCCGGCATGGTGATGATCAGGCGGTACCCCCTTGCCGCCGCGACGGCCGCAAGCCCGATGCCCGTGTTGCCGGAGGTCGGCTCGATCAGCGTTGCTCCCGGTTTCAGCCTGCCGTCGGCCTCTGCCTGGTCGATCATGGCCTTGGCGATCCGGTCCTTGACCGAGCCGGCCGGGTTAAAATATTCCAACTTGGCCAACAGCGTGGCGTCGAGGTGATTTTCCCGTTCAAAGCGAGTCAGCTCCAAAAGCGGGGTGCGTCCCACAAGATCGGTCATGGATGTATATACTTTCATATCTGAACACTCCTTCGTTGTTTATCGTTTATTTTCCCGGATTCACACTTGGACCGTGCGGCAACATCGTCTTATACAGAGCATCATATTTGCCTACCTTTCCTACTTGTTTAATATGATTATATGCCATGAACCGAATTTTGTCAATCCTTTCCTGAAAATTTTTTGGCCGGAGAATTTTGCCGGTTTCTTTCCCGAAGAAAAGGCTGCACATATGCGTCTTCTCTCGCCCTGAAGCGGCAGATCTCACCGCGAGAGCAAGCGTCTTTACCCAAACCCGTGATTTTTATGGGAATTGAGAAAAAGGTCTTGAAATTTAAAAAAGGTTATGCTATAATTTTGTTTGCTGAAATAAGGATTTTTAACTTTTCGGCATAAACAGAATCATGCAAATCCGGGTGTGGCTCAGTTTGGTAGAGCGCTTGAATGGGGTTCAAGAGGCCGCTGGTTCGACTCCAGTCACTCGGACCAAGGGTAGATCCTTATAGGGTCTACCCTTTTTATTTTCACTTTATAAATTTTTGTTATTTGTCTCCTACCGTTAGAAGGACGTGTTCCTTACTATGAATAGGAGAGCGATTGTTACAGAAGAAAACTACAATTACCGCACCAGTCAATCCCTGCTTCGCAATCAATTCCCCGGAAAGGGGAAACTTCAAATTCCCATCATTCCAAAATTTCAGGAGCAGCCGGGTGACTTTGACGATCTCCTGCTGATTGGTTTTGACAAGACCCACTTGGAGGACCAAAACCACCTTGACCGAATGGTGCACTTCTTCCTTTACGATTACCGTTTTGAGCGGGTGTGGAAAAATTCAGACAATGACATCGAGAAACTGTCCCGTTATCGTGCGTCGCTGTCCCCTGATTTCAGCATGTATCTGGAAATGGCACCGGTCATGCAGCTTTACAATGTATTTCGCAATCGCTGGTGCGGCGCTTATTGGGCCTCCAAAGGCATCCGCGTCATTCCAACGGTAAACTGGGGCGATGAATCTACATTCGATTTCTGCTTTGAGGGAATCGAAAAAGGCAGCGTGGTCGCTGTCTCTACCTATATGGCATCAGAACACAATAACCGTAAAGATCAAAAAGCATGGTTCTTAGCGGGCTATAACGAAATGCTGCGGCGTATTGAGCCGGAGAAAATCATCTGCTACAACACCCCTTTCCCTGAGATGCAGGGAGACATCGTGTATGTGGATTATGAGTGCAGTTCCTGGCGATACATGAGCTATGAGCGTAGTTCCCGTCGAGAAGATCTGGAAGCCTTTAAAATAGGTGGCGTAACGAGCGGTAATTATGATACAATAGCGCCATACTTAATTGGAAAAGGTGGCGGAAGCGCTTATGGCGGAAAATGGAAACCAAGTCCTAAAAAGCCAGAAGATCAACGTTTCTTAGGGAAACCAGGCGAGATTAAGACAACATACAAGAACGGATATCGCGTTGAAACGAAGATTGGAGAAGATGGGCGCGCGCAATGGTAGAGCGGCATTATACAGACCATAAACAGCCATGGGCACATACTAATCCGCATGACCACCCGATACGATGGGATAATCCGGCAGGATTCCCTGATCCGCAGCCTGCTCTCAATTATCCCGATGGGGCACCTGATTTCAAACAGCTTAGGGGAATGTTCTATATGAAAAATACGATTGTACCCGCAAATACTTATGAGCAGAATCGGTTTATTACCATAAGTGACTTTAAAACTTGCATGAGATGGCATGGTGAGGTAGAGTTTACATGGAATGGTTCGACATATAATATTACACATCGTAAGGATAAAATTGCAATTTCTTTGAGCTACCGTCAGGAAACGGAAAAACTATGTGATACAGCTGATGAAGTTCTGGACTATATGGTAGGCTCTGACCGTTTGCGCGATGTTATCACTCAGGTTACTGTGATCGATCGTACGATTTAAGATAAAAGCACCGTGTTTGTTGTCTGCAAACCATTGGTATTGCTGGATTCTGCCAGATCCTTTAATTACACTCGGACCAACAAAACCCGCTGGAAAACCTTGATTTTTGAGGTTTTCCGGCGGGTCTGCTATTATGGGAAATATTATTTGAATCCTTCCGTCCGTAGCAACGGCGGAGCAACGGAAAAGTTTCTGCACAGGTTCAAGGTGTTACAAGCCGGCCTCGAAAGCTTTTTTCTGTTCGTACATTAATCCTCATACGCACGATGTCTATTGTGGATGAATTAAGCCCCTACCTTGGCAAGATCGAACACCCCGGCAAAGCATTTGACCAAGATTTGTGCAAACAAAAATTTTTGCATCCAAGTAAAAAGTGCAGAAATACATCTGCACCTTATTTTCAGTTTTATCATATATTGGTTTAAATACCTATATATTTTTGATTAGGAGGAAGATCATGCGTGATGCATACACCCCGCGTCAGGTCTGCCTGATGAATCAATTCCGCAGGCTGTGGGAACAGCATGTATACTGGACGCGCTTTTTTATTATCAGCACAGCGGCCGATTTGGGAGATCTGGAGCCGGTTACCAACCGCTTGCTTCGCAACCCGGCGGATTTTGCCGCGTCACTTACACCTTTTTACGGAGTAAAGGCTTCCGCTTGTTTTAAAGAGCTTTTCACACAGCACCTGCTGATTGCGGCCGACCTGGTCAACGCCGCAAAGGCGCAGCAGACCCAAAAAGCGGAAGATGCGCGCAAGGCATGGTACGCAAATGCTGAGAAAATCGCGCAATTTCTGGCCGGGATCAACCCCTGCTGGAATCTGGAAAACTGGCGGGATATGCTATACAGTCATCTGTCCATGACCGAAAAAGAGGCGGTTTTGCGCCTGAGCGGAAAATACACCGAGGACATACGCATCTTCGAATGCATTGAGGACGAGGCGCTGAAAATGGCCGATTATATGTCAAACGGTATCATACAACAGTTCTGCGTTTGTTAACGGATCTCCACAGCGCCCAGAGCAAGAAGAAGGCCCATCTCCCGCCGGCGCCTTTTATATCCACAATAAAAAGATCCCGCCGAACGACCGTACAGCGGTCAAAAAGGCAGGATCTTTTTCATTTTGAGCAAAACCGCCAGAAGGCCGCCTATCTCCCGAACAGCCTCCGCGCGGCGTAGGAGAGAAAGAACAGCGCCGCCGCAATCATAACGATGGTCGCGCCTGACGATGCGCCGATATACCAGGAGGCGGCCAGTCCTCCCACGCCCGACACAACGCCGAACAGCACTGAAAGCAAATGATACTGCCGAACGCTCCGGGCGATGTTTCGGGCGGCGGCGGCCGGCAGAATCAGCAACGAGTTAATCAGCAAAATCCCGACCCACTTGATCGACAGCATCACGACTACCGCGATCATAATGGAAAACAGGTTTTCATAAAAACCGACCCGCACCCCTCTCGACGCGGCGAGGGATCGGTTGACCGAAATCAGCAGCAGCTTGTTATAAACCAAGCACCAGACGACCAGCACCACCACCAGCGCGACGAAAAGCAGAACTACCTCCTGCCCCGTGACCGAGAGGATGTCCCCGACCAGATAGGCGGAATACTGTGCCGCGCTGCGGTTTTTGGAAATCAGCAGAAGCCCCAGCGCCAGCGCGGTCGAAGAAAAGACGCTGATCACCGTGTCGGTCGAGGCAGCCGATCCTGCGTTCAGCTTGGTGATGAGCAGCGCCATCAGGATTCCGAAGGCAAGCAGACAGACCGTCTCGTTCCCGGCGCCGAAAAGGACACCGAGCGCAATGCCGGTCATGGCCGAGTGCCCCAGTGCGTCGGAAAAGAAGGCCATCCGATTATCCACCGCCAGCGTGCCGATCAATCCGAAAAGAATAGTGCTGCACAAAACGGCCAGCAGGGCATTTTTCATAAAGGTGTTCTGTAAAAATTCAAACGGCAGACGGTCAAGCAGTCCGTAAAGCATCTCCATACGCAGTCACCTCCCGTCCCGGATCATCCGGCCGCCGAAGATTTTTCGGAATGCCTCGGTGGCGTAGACCTCCTCCGGCGGGCCGTAGGCCAGCACCTCTCCCCCCATGAGAACGACCCGGTCGGCGTAGCATTCGACCAACGGCAGGTCATGGGAGATCAGGATAATCGCCATATGATAATTGTGACGCAGACCAGACACCGTGTCATAGAACTGCTCCAGCCCGCCGGCATCGACGCCGGAGACCGGCTCATCCAGAATCAGCAGATCGGGCACCGGATCCAACGCCAGCGCCAGCAGAATCCGCTGTAATTCGCCGCCCGACAGCTCCCCCAGCCGGCGATTTGCCAACTTCTCGCATCCGGCGGAACGCAGAGCGGCAACCGTGCGTTCCCGGCGCGCTTTCCCTGCGCCGAAAAAAACCGGACGGCGGCCGCTCGTAGAGGCAAACAGGTCGGTCACACTCACCGGAGAGGAGAGGTCAAAATGCAGTTGCTGGGGAACATAGCCGATTTTGATCCCGCCGACCTCATTGCCATTGTGATCGTTGAAGCAAACCCTGCCGGTATGCCCGATGTCCCCGAGGATGGCTCGGATCAGGGTGGTCTTGCCCGCGCCGTTGGCCCCGATGACCGCTGTAATCTCTCCGCAGTGCAGTTCGAGACTGACGTCTCGGATCAGGGTACGGCGGCCCTTTTTCACGCTGACCTTTTCAAGCGAGACGCAGCGCAGCCCGCATTCGTGTATCTGTGTCATCAGCTATTCTTAAAGAGGGTCCAGTTGTCGGAATACAGCTTGTTGGCCGCCTCATCCAATGAGAGAATGAAGCCGGCGTCCTTGAAATCTTCCGAAATAAAGAGGGCCGGATTGCTCTTGTACGTGTCCGACAGATGGCTTTCAGCCGCCTTGTTACAGCAGAGATAGAGAATCTGCTCACTGACATCGGCACCGACCTCCGGCCGCAAGAGGTAATCCAGCAGCCGGTAGGTGTTGTCGGCATTGGGCGCCTGACTCGACATGGCGAGACAATCAATGCCGAAGCCCAGCCCCTCAGACGGATAGACAATTTTGAAATTCCTGCCGCTGTCGGAAAGCAGCGCGGCCGAGGCGCTGAACATAAATCCAACCGAGGCGTCGCCGCTGACCAGAGACTGCTCCGGATAGTTGGAGGTGAACACCTTCACATTAGGCTTGAGCGCCTTTAACTTATCCAGCGCAGACGAAAGAACCTCCGGGTCGGTCTCATTCATCCCGTAGCCCATGGAGAGCAGAGTGATGCCGGCGACGACCCGCATATCGTCAATCATGACCAGCGAATCGGCCAGCGACGCGTCCCACAGATCGGCGTAGGAGGTGATGTCCTTCGAGACCTTCTCCGGATCGTAGACGATCAGCGGCCGTCCGGCAGCATAAGGAATGGTGTATTCATCGCCCGGATCATAATACTGCCCTTGATATTCGGAATTCAGATTTTCAAAATTCTCCAGCTTGGATTTGTCGAGCGCCAGCAGCATGTCCTCTGCAATCATGGTATCGAGCATATAGTCGCTGGCGATCACCAGGTCATACAGATCGGGCGAGCTTTTTAGCTTTTCGTACAGCTCTTCATTGGAAGAAATCGGGGTGAGATTGATTTTGATCCCGGTCTCCTCCGTAAAGGCCGCCGTGACCGAGTCGGGAATGTATCCCTCATAGGTCAGGAGATTGATGACCTCGTTTTTTCCGCCGCCCTGACAGCCGGCAAAGCAGCCGAGGATAAGAATCAGACAGAGAACCAGGGCAAGTGCTTTTTTCATTTTACATTCCTTCTTTCCAAAGAATTGTATATGGTTGATCGGCAGACCTCACTCTATAATATCCAGCTTGGCAAAGTTGGACATCAGCTTTTTGGTACCCACCGCGTCAAAACGGATTTCAATCAGGGTGTCGTTGCCCATTGGGGTGATGCTTTCGACCGTGCCCTCTCCGAAGGCTTTGTGCCGCACTCTGGCTCCGATCGGCGGCGCGGAGGAAGGCTTGTCCCCTTCCCCGGCCAGCGCGGCGCCTCCCCGGCGGCTGCGACGCGCCGACTCGCCGAAAGGCGCGGACGCCCCCGGATGCCCGCCGGATGGCTTTACGCCGAAATCGGAAAAGCTCCCGCCGCCCCTGCGAAAGGCCGACGTGTCATCCTGTCCGAAGCGGCCGCCGGCGTAATCCTGTACAAAAGCGGTGCCGCGGCGGTCGAGCAGCCCCTCCGGAATCTCGCCGAGAAAACGGGATGGACGGTTGCGGGTGGTCGAGCCATAGAGCATCCGGGCAGCCGTGTTGGTCAGCACCAGCCGCTTTTTGGCCCGAGTGATGCCGACATAGGCCAGACGGCGCTCCTCTTCAATCTCCTCCGGCCCGCCATAGATCGACTGATTGCCCGGGAAAAGCCCCTCCTCCATGCCGGTGATGAAAACGTTGTCAAATTCCAGCCCCTTGGCCGAGTGCAAGGTCATCATCACGCAGTAATCGGCGTTCTGCTCCATTGCGTCGATGTCGCTGATCAGAGCGACCTCCTCCAAAAAACCGCTGAGGGTAGGCTGATCGTTTTCCTCCTCATACAGCAAAACGTTGGAGGACAACTCATTCACGTTGTCGATCCGATCAGCGGCCTTTTCATCCTTGCCGCCGACCGCCGCCTGCAGCGCGGCCATGTATCCGCTTTTGTCGAGGGTGAATTCCAGCGTCTCATGCAGCGTAGCCGTTTCGGCAAAGGCACGGATATCCGCGATCATAGCGGCGAAAGCCTGCAACTTTTGGGCCGATCGGGAAAGAGCCGGATAGGCATCGGCGTTGGCCGCCACCTCCAGCATCGTGACGCCAAGGCCCTCGGCAATCTCTCCCAAAGCGGCGACCGTCGTATCGCCGATACCGCGCTTGGGCTCGTTGATAATCCGGCGCAGACGCACCGCGTCGGCCGGGTTGTTGACAACCTGCAAATAGGCCATGACGTCCCGGATTTCTTTCCGGTCATAAAACCGGGTTCCGCCGATCACCTTATAGGATATGCCACTTCGGGCAAACACATTTTCCAGCGCGTTGGACTGGGCGTTTGTGCGATAGAGGATCGCGTGATCAGCAAATTTCTCCCCTTTGCGGAGGTTGTCCAGAATCGTCTCGGCAATAAATTTCGCCTCCGACTGCTCGTCCGGCGCGGTGTAGAGCAGGATCTTCTCCCCCTCCCCATTCTCGGTCCAGAGGGTTTTGCCTTTGCGGGCGGTATTGCCCTTGATGACCTCGTTTGCGGCGTTCAGGATATTGCCGGTCGAACGGTAATTCTGCTCCAGCCGAATGACGACGGCTTCCCTGTACTCCTTCTCAAAATTCAGAATATTTTCAATCGTCGCACCGCGGAAACGATAGATGCTCTGATCGTCGTCGCCGACGACGCATATATTGCGATACTTGCCGGCCAACAGCTTTACAAAAACATACTGGGCGTGATTGGTGTCCTGATACTCATCCACCATGATGTATCGGAATTTTTCACTGTAGTAGTCGAGAATATCCGGATTCTCCCGCAACAGGCGGACGGCGTTCCAAAGCAGGTCATCGAAATCCATGGCGTCGGCCTCGATCAGAAGCTTCTGGTAGAGGGCATAGGCCTTTGCAATCTGCTTGTTCAGAAAATCTCCGGTCGCGCCGCCCAGCTCGGAGGAAGAGATCAGTTGATCCTTGGCCCGGCTGATCCCGCCGAGAACAGTCCGCACCGGGAGGGTTTTGTCGTCAAGACCGAGCTGCCGGTACACCTCCTTCATCACACGCTTCTGGTCGTCGGTGTCATAGATGGTGAAGTGAGAGGTATACCCCAGCCGGTCGCCATACCGGCGCAGCATTTTCGCACAGGTCGAGTGGAAGGTGCCGGCCCAGATATCCCGCGCGGCGGGGCCGAGTTGTTTTTCAATTCGTTCGCAAAGCTCTCCGGCCGCTTTGTTGGTAAAGGTGATGGCCAGTATATTCCACGGCTTGACCGGGGAGACCCGCAGCGCGTCCGGCGGCGTTCCATCAGGCGAAGTGAGATACGCCTGCGCCGCGTCCAGCTCGGCGGCGGATAGTGCGCCCCCCACCTTCGAGAGATAGGCGTCGCCGTATTTGACCATGTTGGCAATGCGGTTGACCAACACGGTGGTCTTTCCGCTGCCCGCCCCGGCAAGGATCAGCACCGGGCCGTTTATTTGGGTTACGGCCTGCATCTGCATCGGGTTCATACGGGCAAAATCCCTTTTGATCGCCTGTTTTCTAAGGCGGATTATGTTTTCCTGTTGATCGGGCATGATTTTCTCCTGTCTTTTTTCTGTCCCGTAAAACGGCGGAGAGCCAATCCCGGCCGAAGCGTATTCTCGCCGCTTACGGAAAATCCATCGTCTAAAGATTTACATTTTATTTTACTATAAATCTGCGCGAAAAGCAATTCCATTTTTCATCCGCGCACCGATTTTTAAGTTTTGCCGCGGCTTCCTCATCATTTTGGGGCAAATCAAAAAAGGGCGCGCCGCAAAGCGGCCCTGCGTTTCATCCAAGGCCCCTACAGGGAGCGGTTGCCGATCCGTCCCCGGGATAAAGCTTCGCCGGCACGAAAAACGCTTCGGTGCCGGCGAAAACACGAAGGAAACTATCGTCTGGCGCAAAAATCAGTAATGATTTTCAAAACGATCAATATTGCAATAATCGCCGCAAAGACAAGAATTACCGGCAAAGCAAAAAACACCGGAACTGCCAGCAGCGCGCCGAACACCAAACCGAGCGCGGCGGCCAGCAGGCCGACCAGCACGGTGTAAATGATCGCCGAACAGCATCTGCACGGACGGTGCTCGTCTTCCCGTCTATTCTCCCGCCGCCCGCAATCGGTATCATAAGGCATCGTCATATTTTTACACTTCCCTTTCTGATTTCAGGCGAAAGTATCATGCGCACAAATGCACCGTCAAACCGATGAGGCTTCCCCGCCGGTTTGTTTTTTCGCCTCGATTCAATATATGACGAAAGGAAAGTAAAAGTGCATTTGAAAAAACTTGACAGGGGGAGAAATTCTTGTCATAATGTAGAAAACAGGATTAGGAGGTTTTATTATGGCGGTTTGTCCGAATTGCACCCGGGAAAACCCGGAAAATGCCGTCTTTTGCGAAGCGTGCGGCAGCCTGATGAGCGGCGCCTATGCCGACACCGCACCGGTGGAGCCGGCGGCTGTCACCCGGATACGAAAAATCGGCGGCTCGGGCGCGATGCTCTTTCTGGCCATTTTACAAACACTGGCCACGGCGCTCTCCATCCCCAATTTCACGGCATACACCAATTACAGCAGCAATTATCTGGGATTCCGTTTCAATTTCAATTTTCCGATCATGGCCATTTTAACCTGTATTGCGTTCTGGCTGCTGTACTACACCTGCAAAAAGCCGGCCGGACGCTTGCTGTCGACCGGCGGGCTGACCATTCTCCGCGCGATCAAAATGATCGGCATGATTCTTGACGCCCTGGCCTTTACGGCACTTCTCGCCGCAACGGGTTTGCTGGCGGTCGTTGGCTCTTTTTATTATTACAGCAGCGATTATTATGTCCCCATATACCTGATCGCGGTCCTGCTTTCGGTTGGAGTAGGCGCTCTCATACTCGCGTTTCTTTACAGTTTATTCGCCTATCGCTTTCTCGGCAGCGTCAAGCAAACGGCGACCAGCGGTTTTCCGGCCTGTCGTTCAGCTGCGCCGCTGGCGGTATTCAGCATCCTTTCGGGCGTTGTCTCCCTGGTTTCCTCTGTGCTGACCTTCGTTTTCAGTGAGGAAATCAACGCCATGCTCTACCGGATACTCTATGCGGCGGAGGATCTGCTGGCGGAGGCCGGACAGGACATTCTTTTCGACGCCCGCATAACCGAGCAGATCACGGTAGGCGGACTGAACTCGATCTTCTCCACCATCGTAGCCGTCTGCGGCGCGATCGGCGCGATTCTGATCGGCGTGCTGGCTTTACGCTACCGCGCCGCCATGCGCAAGAACGAAGCGTCTGCGGAATAAAGCACAAAATTCACCGCGCAAAAAAACAAGCCGCTCGCACGGGCACATGACCCGGCGGCGGCTTGTTTTCATTTTCGTACACGGTGCTTTCCGGCCGATACCAAACGGCCTGGCGCACAAGAGCGACCAACTCCACAGCAGGCAACGTACCGCTTAGCTGTCAAAGGCGTTCACAACCAAACGCCGCGTAGTATCGAAGAGCATCATGATTTATCTTTTTCTTTTGGCTTATGTGTGTGCGAACCATAGATCACCTGTTTTTCCGCTTCAATATCCTCCGGCGTCAACGGCTGCCAGATGCGGATCTTGCCATCCTTTTGCAGCGCCGTGATCACAATGAGCACCAGCGGAAAGCCAACCATGCCGAAAAATCCGAACAGCTTCAAACCGACATACATGGAAAGCAGCGTAACCAGCGGGAACAGTCCGATCTGGGTCGAGATGACCTTCGGCTCAAGCACCTGACGAACGATGGTAATAATCACATACATCACGACCAGTCCGATCGCCTGGAAGAAATCCCCAGAAATACAGCTCATAGCCGCCCAGGGCAGCAGCACGGTGCCGACGCCCAGTACGGGGAGAATATCGACCACCGCGATCAGCGCAGCCAGCGGTATCGCAAAGTTTACCCGCAGGATCAGCAAGCCGACCGACAATTCAACAAGAGTAATGCCCATCAAAATCAGATAGCCCTTACCGACCTTCAGCAGGTTGTTGGAAAACAGTCGTTTGACATCCCCGCAGATCTGGACATATTTTTGGGGAATCTGTTTTTTGATAAACGCCTTGATCACAGTGTAATCCTTGGCCACATAACAGGTTGCGATGATGGTCACCACAAAGGTGATGATACCGGCCGGCGCGGCCGAGGCCATGTTGGTCGCGAAGCCGGTTACCCAGCCTGTCAGTGTGCCGGTCAGGCTGTCGACAATGGTCGCCGGCGCGTTGGACAGGCTGTCGATGATCGACTGCGGCATATTCTCAAAAATCGGAAGAGAGGCCAAATCCTGCTTTGCAAAAAACGCAGTAAGCGCCGGGATATTGGAAATCAGATAGTTGATCAGATTCTGAATCTGCAAATAAAACTGATAGCCCAAAAAAACAGCCAGCGTAATCACCGCAGAAAAGGAGATCAATACCAAAAACACCGCCCAGATGGAACGAGGAATCCTGGTCTTTTTAAACAAGAAGTTAATCGGGCGCTGGATCAGCGCGGCAATGAGCACGCCAATCACCAGAGGCAAAAGATACCCGGATAAGAACTTCATGCAAAAAAAGGCGATCGCGGCCACAACCGCCGCAAAAACGACATTGATCAAGAATCGCTTTTTGGAATCGTAGGTCATGCCAAACCTCCACCGCCGCAATGGCATAATTTTCTTGCTTTCATTTAATTATATTATCCTATTTTATCCTGTCTATCAAGCTTTTTATTTAAAACATTTTGTAAACATATCCTCTGCACGCCACGGCCTGTCCTCCGTTTTCATGGTTAAAAACATACCACCTTCCCCACCGGCACATCAGAAATCACAAACTTGCTTTCCGGATTGCGTGAATCTTTATTGCTTTTATCACCTTGCAGGCGGCGGGATAATATGATAGAATGTATCAAGTGCGAAAACACTTGTATGTAGGTGGTGGACATTTTGCCCAAGCCAAATTTATTGCTGATCCAGCCGTCGGTGCTCCCACCCGTATTTCAGCGGGTTGTGGAGGCCAAACAGCTTCTCGCCTCCGGCACGGTCAAGACGGCGAGCGAGGCCGCGCGTCTCTCCGGCATTTCCCGCAGCGCCTTTTACAAATACCGCGACTGCGTGTTTGCCTACAATCCGGCGGAGGAGGGGCGCATCATCACCATACACACCGTCCTTCGCGACTCGCCCGGGGTGCTGTCCACCCTGATTGGCCGACTTGCGGAAAACGGCGCCAACATCCTGACCGTCAACCAGAATATTCCGATTGACGGCGCGGCGTCGGTCAGTCTTTCGATCCGCACAAAACTCCTCCGCTCGAATTTGGAGGAGCTGATCGACGCGCTGCGGCAGATCGACGGGGTGGTCAGTCTCGAACAAATATTGGGGGAATAACCGTCGGCGTACCGCCCGTTTTTTGCGGACGAACGCCCTCTCCCCTATACCGGCAGGTTGAAAGCCATAAAACAGCGGAACATGCAAACGGAAGGAAGAGAAATGTGAAAAAAATAGATATTGCCGTCATGGGACACGGCGTGGTCGGCTCCGGCGTGGTGGAAGTGCTGCTCAAAAACCACGACACAATCGAGCAAAAATGCAAGCACGATATATTTATCAAATATATTCTCGACCTGCGGGAATTCCCCGGCTTACCCTACGCAGATAAATTTATCCGCGATTTTGAAATCATCGAAAAGGACCCGGACGTCCGCGTTGTGGTGGAGGTTATGGGCGGCGTCCACCCAGCTTACGATTTTGTCAGGCGATGCCTGGAAGCCGGGAAAAGCGTCTGCACCTCCAACAAAGAGCTGGTAGCCGAAAAGGGCTGCGAGCTTCTCCATATCGCGGAGGCGAGGGGTGTCAATTTCCTGTTTGAGGCAAGCGTCGGCGGCGGCATTCCTGTCCTCCGCCCGATGAGTCAGTGCCTTTGTGCCAATCATATTGAAGAGGTTGCGGGTATTCTGAACGGAACCACCAACTTTATCCTGACCAAAATGATCCGTGAAGGAATGTCCTTTTCGGCCGCGCTGGCTCTGGCGCAGAAGCTGGGCTATGC
Source organism: Candidatus Howiella sp. (assembly GCA_050946935.1). Lineage (GTDB taxonomy): Bacteria > Bacillota > Clostridia > Oscillospirales > Acutalibacteraceae > UQRS01. The sequence goes on along the minus strand of JBMNVR010000012.1, from coordinate 34,070 downwards.
CGAGCGGGATCCCTCGGCCGACATCGACGGCCATGACGCCTGCCGGAAAATCTGTATTTTGGCCTCTTTGGCCTTCGGCCACCACGTCTATCCCCGGCAGGTATACACCGAGGGCATCTCGTCCATCACGCTGGAGGATGTTGCCTACGCCGCCGATTACAACGCGGTCATCAAGCTGATCGGGCGCGCCCGCGCCATCGGGGGCGGGCGCATTGTGGCAACCGTCTATCCTGCTCTCGTCAGCCGGGAAAGCCAGCTTTCCACCGTCGACGACGTGTTCAACGCCATTCTTGTCCGCGGGGACGAGGTCGGCGACGTCATGTTCTATGGCAGGGGCGCCGGCAAACTCCCGACCGCCAGTGCGGTGGTCGCCGACGTGGTGGACTGCGTCAAGCATTTACAGGCGCGCAAATACCTCTCTTGGGAGGAGGGTCGGGACGGTTATGTCGCCGACCATCGCGAGGATACCGTCAGCCTTTATGTGCACGGCAGCGCCGACTCCAAAGCGGCGGCCGTATCCGAGCTGAAAACCGTTTTCCCCGACGCGCAGCTTCTCACCCGCGCGGGAGAGGACGCGCATGAACTGGCCTTTGTCACCGGTCCCGGGAAAGAAAAAGACCTGATGGCTTCTCTGGGCGACCTGATGAACCTGAAGGTCGGAAAAACCATCCGCACCCTGAAATAACCCCCAAAACAGAGTAACGCCAAGGATGTGATCGCGTTTGCTGAAAATACAGGTACCCGCCACCAGCGCCAATTTAGGCTCCGGCTTTGATTCCCTCGGCCTGGCGCTGACCATGTACAACACGGTGTATATGGAGGAAAGCGACTGCTGCGACATCGCCTCTCTGGACGAGGTGGCGGTGCCCGACGACCAAACCAATTTAATTTACGACACCGCCCGGCGGCTGTATGACATCTGCGGCCGGCCGTTTCACGGACTGACGCTGCGGCAGAGCAATGTGATCCCCATGTCCCGCGGACTCGGCAGCTCGTCAGCCTGCCTTGTTGCCGGCCTGCTGGGGGCCAACCGACTGCTCGGCGACCCGCTGGAAAAAGCGGAGCTGTTAAACCTCGCCGCCGCACTGGAAGGGCATCCTGACAACGTTGCACCCGCGATCTTAGGCGGACTGGTCACCAGTGCAATGGAAGCCGGACGGGTCTATTCGGTCAGTGTGCCGGTCAATGACGCCTTCCGATTTGTCGCACTGATCCCGCAGCGCCCCCTTCCCACCGCGCACGCCCGGTCAGTTTTGCCCGACAGCGTGTCGCGGGCCGATGCGGTTTACAACCTCTCCCGCGCGGCGCTGATGACCGCCGCCCTCTTTTCAGGGGATTTCGAAAATCTGAAGATCGCAACCGGTGACCGGCTGCACCAGCCCTACCGTCTCGGCCTGATTCAGGGGGGAGAAGCCGCCTTCCGCATCGCGCGGGAGCTGGGTGCCTACGGCGTGTATATCAGCGGGGCCGGATCAACCATCATGGCGATTATTGATAAGCAAAACCACACCTTCGCGACCGATGCCCTCACCCGGCTCAAACTGGCCGGTATCTTCGACTGGCGCGACGCCCTTCTCTCGGTGGACGAGGTTGGCGCCTCTGTGACAGAGGTTTCGGCGAGTTTGCAAACCGCAGGAACAGAGTGAACGGCGGCCGTCTGCAAAACGCGTTTTTCCGAAAAGGCGGCGCGCCCCCTCCGCATCGTTCTGTAACGAAAGGGATGACCCCGTCCGATCGGTGCGGCATATTTTGGACCAGCAGTATTGGGAAAGGAATGAGCATTTTTCTATGAGTTTGATTGTAAAAAAATTTGGCGGCACGTCGGTAAAAGACGCCGAACGCATCCGCAACGTGGCGGGAATCATCACCGACGACTATAAAAAGGGCAACGACGTGATCGTCGTTGTCTCCGCCCAGGGGGACACCACCGACGACCTGATCGCCAAGGCGGCGGAGATCAGTCCCGACGGCCCCTCCAAGCGGGAGATGGATATGCTTCTCGCCGCAGGGGAGGAAATTTCCATCGCGCTGCTGGCCATGGCGATCGAGCGGATGGGCTTCCCCGTCGTCTCCCTCCTCGGATGGCAGGCAGGGTTCAACACCGACTCCAACCACTCGGCCGCGCGGATCAAGAATCTGAATACCGATCGACTGGAAGCTGAGCTGGCCAAGAAAAACATCATCATTGTCGCCGGGTTCCAGGGCATCAACAAATATGATGACATCACCACGCTCGGCCGGGGCGGCTCGGACACCAGCGCGGTGGCCATCGCAGCCGCGATCAAGGCAGACGTCTGCCAAATATACACCGATGTGGACGGGGTTTATACCGCTGATCCGCGCAAGGTGACCGGCACTTTGAAGATGAATGAGATCACCTATGACGAAATGCTGGAACTGGCCACCCTCGGGGCGCAGGTTCTCAACAATCGGTCGGTCGAAATGGCCAAAAAATATAATGTAGAGCTGGAAGTGCTCTCCAGCCTGGAGCGCAAGCCGGGCACGATCGTGAAGGAGGTTGTCAAGATGGAAAAAATGTTAATCAGAGGGGTTGCCAAGGACAACAATGTGGCGCGTATTTCGGTGATCGGCGTACCCGACAGCCCCGGCGTCGCATTCAAGCTGTTCTCCAAGCTCGGGCAGAAACGAATCAATGTGGACATCATTCTGCAATCGGTTGGCCGCGGCGGCACCAAGGACATCACCTTCACCGTGCCGAAGGATCAGGGAAAAGAGGCGCTGGCCGTTACCGAGGAGTTTTCGGCCGCGAACGGCGGGGAAAGCTGCTTTTATGACGAATCGGTTTGCAAGGTCTCGGTCGTCGGCGCCGGTATGGAAACCCATCCGGGCGTTGCCTCCAATATGTTTGAAGCGTTGTACAACGCCGGGATCAACATCCAGATGATCTCGACCAGCGAGATCAAGATTTCGGTCCTGATCGAGGCCGAGGGCGCCGACCGTGCTGTGCAGGCGGTGCACGACGCTTTTTTCAAAAAATAACCGCCAAATTAAAGCGGAACAACATCGGTCCCCGGCGGCGACTATTTTTTGCTGCCGGGAATTTATCCGCTCTCTCAACACCGTAAAAGGCGGACAAATTCTCTGCTAAAGCACGAATAAGAAAACGTCGCCCGGCAACTCAAAATGTTGCCGGGCGACGTTTTCTTATATTGGTTTCAATTTTCCTGATCCAAACCAAAATATACAGGATTTCTCATTTATCCATACCGCATGGGTATGTGGAGACCGACTGTAGCCTGTCGCATCTGATCGTTTCATAAAAGCGATAGCCGCCGGAAAAATTATAGCAGTCATACCCATTTTGCGTAAGAATCCGACAGGCCAGATAACTTCGCAATCCGCTTTGACACATAACATAAACCGGCTTTTCCTGCGGTATTTCATCCAACCGTTCCCGCAGATCATCCACCGGAACATTTATAAAACCGTCAGCATGCCCCCGCTCATACTCCCCGGAGGTTCTCGTATCCAGCAGGGTTACACTTCCGTCGCGGGGGAGCGTGTCGATCTCGTCATAATGAAACTGTTTAACCTTGCCGCTGAGGATATTCTCAATCATAAAGCCGGCCATGTTGACCGGATCCTTTGCCGAAGAATAAGGCGGCGCATAGGCAAGATCCAGCTCGGCAAGCTCGGTTGCTTTCATACCCGCGCGGATCGCGGTGGCAAGAACGTCAATCCGTTTATCCACGCCATCCCACCCAACAATCTGCGCGCCGAGAATCTTTTCACTTTCCGTTTCATACAGCACCTTCATGGTCATGACACTGCCGCCCGGATAATAGGATGCATGCGAAGCGGGAGACAGGACAACGCGGTCATACTTTATCCCGGCTTCCTTCGCCATGCGCGCATTGATTCCCGTTGTCGCTACAGTCATATCAAACAGCTTGATGACCGACGAAGCTTGAGCACCTCTATAAACGCTGCTGCCGCCGCAAATGTTGTCCGCCGCAATACGTCCCTGCTTATTGGCCGGCCCGGCCAGAGACAGCAGCGCCTTTTGCCCCGTGACAAAATGCCGGACTTCCACCGCATCGCCCACGGCGTAAATGTCAGGGTTTGAGGTTTCCATGCGTTCATTGACCGCAATGCTCCCTTTGACGCCAAGCTCCAGTCCGGCTTCTTTTGCAAGGTGAGTGTCCGGTGTGATTCCAATCGCGAGAAGAACCATATCCGCTTGCAAAGGCGGCGCGTTCTCCAACAAAACTTTGATAGCCGCGCCATCCTCCTCCAATCCGGTTACCACGCCGCCCAGTTTCAATTCGACGCCTTTTTGGCGGAACAGCGCGTGCACAAGGCAGGCCATATCCGGATCCAGGGGCGAAAGAAGCTGATCCTGCCGTTGGACGACGGTTACCCGGACGCCCATTTGCGTTAGGTTTTCCGCCATCTCCAGGCTGATATACCCACCACCGGCCAATACGGCGGTTTTGGGTTTTTCGCGTTCCAAAAACGCCCGGATACGCAATGTATCCTCTACGGTTCTGAGGGTGAAAATCCGCTCGGACCGGGCGGCGGAGATTTCAGGCTGTACCGGCTTCGCCCCGGGAGAAAGAATCAACTTGTCATAGGTTTCCTCAAACACCTCCCCCGTGTCCAGCCCGCGCACCATTACGGTTTTGCGGCTTGTATCAATAGAAACAACCTCATGCCGCACCCGCACTTTGATGCGAAAACGGTTCCAAAAACTCTCCGGCGTCTGGAGGGTTAATTCCTCGACACTTTTGATGACGCCACCGACATAATACGGCAAACCGCAGTTCGCGTATGAAATAAAGCCCGTCCGTTCAAACAGAAGAATTTCCGCTTTTTCATCCAGGCGTCGGAGCCTTGCGGCAGCAGTCGCCCCGCCGGCCACTCCTCCGACAATGACCACCTTCATCATTCTCTCCTTTCTATGGATTATCCATCATAAAAGTTCGCTCGCCCCCAATTTGACGCGAGGCTCCCCCCTTTTTTCAGTGACAGCCTTGCCGACCGCAGCCATGTTCGCCGCAGGAATGCGCGCCGTCCCCATGCTCGTGGCCATGATGGTCGCAGTGCACAGCCGGGTTGTAAGAAAGCCCTCCCGACAGCAGCGCCTTTACGGAGGCATCCGCATCTCCGGTTACACCTCCGTAAAGGCGAATCCCCGCCCCGGCCAGCGCCGTCTGCGCCCCGCCGCCGATGCCGCCGCAGATAAGAACGTCTGCCTGGTGCGCGCGCAAAAAGCCGGCCAAAGCGCCGTGACCACTGCCATTCGTTTGAACCACCTGCTCAAAAACAATTTTTCCGTCTTCCACATCGTAAAATTTAAACTGTTCGGTATGCCCAAAATGCTGGAATACCTGTCCGTTGTCATAGGTTACCGCGATCCGCATTGTACCCAATCCTTTCTTTTTTAACAAAATAATGTTTTCATTCTTCTGAAATCGGCAGTTTTTTTCGCAGCATTGCACAGCCGATCCGTCGCAAATCCGATAATTCCCGCCGGAAATCATCAGCCGACGGCCGTTCACAACACAGTCGGCAAGCTTTGTGCGCGCACTTTCATAAATTCCGGTAACGGTCGTTCTGGAAATATCCATTTGCGCCGCGCATTGCTCATGCGTTTTCTTTTCGAGATCGACCAGCCGTAAAACCTCAAATTCGTCCATAGAAAGCGTGACAGCTTCGGTTTTGCTGACCCCGTCCGGCGAAAACACGCGAGACTCCGGCTCACGGCAGATTCTGCGGCATCTTTGCGGCCTTGCCATTCTCTCCCTCCCTTGTTTTTGACATATGTCAATAATAGTGTAGCATATGAATCAGACATATTCAAGAAAAAGCTTCGAAAACAAGAAAAATTTTGCGTGAGAGCCGCGCCCGCCCTCTCCGACCGCCGCTGTTTCCAAGCAAATGGAGAGGGGCCGGCGCTTCAAAGGCACCGGCCCCTCTGTTGTTCCAACCAGCAAACATTACCCCTGGACAATCTGCAGTCGCAGCGAAACCACGTCGCTGACCGTCAGCAACCCATCTTTATCCAAATCCCCGGCCAAAATCTGCGCCTGCTCCGGCACGCCGGCCGTGATGATGAGGCGAAGCGCCACCACATCGGAGACGGTCACCCGCCCGTCCGAATCAACATCGCCGCGCAGAATACACAATTCGGCGAGCTTCGCCTCCGCCGCCTCCAGCTCGGGAAGCCCGATTACCAACGCCTTCTGGTTCTCGGTCAGGGCGTCGTAGGCTGCCCGCGCCGCCTCCACCTCCGCCTGCTGCGAAACGGAGGTAATCTCACCCAAGGCTTTAATGATATCATCCACCGCAAGCGCGGCGGCCTTGTCGGATGCCCCCGAATCGTACACGCTGAAGCGATACATCGACAAGGTGTTTTCCCGCTCGAGCGTAGTCAGGCGAAGCTGCCGGGCTGTCGCGGGCAGTGAAAGCAGGAGGGTATCGACCTCCCCGGTAAAGCCCTCCTCCGCCCGAACGACCTCGCGCAGCAGCGTCCATTCCTTCCCATCCGCGCCGGACACCTCTATTTTATAAGAGACAGGCGCGCTCTTCCACTGAATTTCGATTTGATCGAACACCTCCTCCGTCCGCAGGTCAACGGTCAGCACCCCCGGCGTCCCCGCGCCGTCGGCCGCCTGCCAGTAGGTGGCCGTCCCATTTCCGTCGAGTACATTGCCGGCGTGATTGCTGCCGGAGACGGTATTCCTTCTTGCTTTTTTGCTGCGCGCAAGATCGTCGAATTCCATGGCGGCAAAGGCGTCCTTCAGCCCGTCGGAACATACCAGAAGCCGACTGTTGTCTGCGTCTCCGTCCGCCAAAGCCTCCTCCGCCGCCGCCATTTGCGCCTGAAGGCGCGCAAGGCTCTGGGCCGTACAGTCATAGTGGAGAAAGGCCTGCGCCCGATCGAGATCCCTTTGCAGGACATATCTGGCTGTTTCCCCAAAGTCGTCCCCGTACACCTCAAATTCATAAACCGAATTCCATAATCCCGAATTTTTTTCGGTCGTGCGCATACGCACATATCTCGCCTGTGTATCCGCAAACAGCACGTCGGTCGTGTTTTTTCCGTACATCGCCTGCGTCCATTCGTCGCCGCGGCACTCTGCCGCCACCGTCCAGTCTGCGTCGGTCAGCCCGTCCCCGGTCGTCAGCGCTGTCGCCGTCTCGATGACATACCGGGCCGAATAATTCTCCCAATACAGGGTGACCCGGTTGACCGTTTTCACCTCTCCCAAATCGACGAAAATAAAAGGCTGCGTATCCTCCTGCTGTGTCCCCCAGCGGCTCGAGTCTCGGTCTCCATCCACTGCGTTGGAGGCGATCAGGTCGTTGCGCACCTGGCTTGCGACCACGGTCTTCCCCAGTGCAAGGTTGGTAAACACATAGTCGTAGGGGATACCCGACTGCTCCTCGATGAAAGAGGCCATAGCCTCCCGCCATTTGGCCGCGTGCGTATACTGCGCGTCAAAGCTTGCAAGGATACGGTCAAGACGGGCCGAATCAATGCCGCCCTCCAGTCCGGCAAAGGCGGCGCGCATGGACCTGATCTGTGCCGAGCTGCTCTTCAGCCCGCCATAGACATTCTCAATCATGGTTTTTCCGTTGGACATTACAAAATCATACGGGACATGATGGAACCAGAACAGCAGTTCCTCCGGGCAGGTCGTGATATCATCAAACATCTCCCCCACCGCGTCGGAATACTGCGCGGTGGAGTCGGTATTCTCCCCCGTGCTGGTGGAATTTCGGTTATTGCCTATCCCTTCCGCGTCGATGCAAATCATCCCGCTCTGATTCCTTGCCGAAAACGCGGGGTCAAAGTGCCCGTTCACCGCCGCGGTCATCCCCATGGCATAGGGGGAGTTGTACGACCGGTAAACATCCCAGGATTTCACCAAAACCTCCCGCACCGTGTCCACCAGCTCCCGGTCACAGCCAAAGGTCATTTTAATCCAGGTTTCGGTGATCTGCCGCTCCTCCGCCTGCGGGTTCCACGCCAGCCGGCCGAAGCCGTACCAGTTGGCCTGCGCCAGCTCGAGGGAGGTCCAGTTGGTATCCGACCCCACGTTGGAAACGCCGGCGATCAAGGTATTGTCGCGGCCATAAACCGTGCCGTCCACAATCCTGGCCACCGTTGTCCCTTCAGATGTATCGGGATTGTCCCCGGTCACCCGCATATCGAAATCAAGATAAGATTTCCACATCGGCACAAGGTAGCAGAGATGGGTAGACTGGCCGGTATACTCCTGCGTGATCTGAAATTCCATCCCCATATTGGTTTTTGTCATGCCTCCAAAAAGAGGGGAAACCGGCTCGCACGGGAGGAAATCTCTCGGTCCGTTTTTGCTTTGTACAATCACATTGTCGTTGAAATCGCCGTCCAGCGGCTTGAAAAATTCATACGCCTGGTTGACGATGTCGGAAGAAAGCTGTCCCGCCGCCGCGCCGTACACAAAGGCGCGCCACATCACGACGGCGTCGTTGTGCGCCGCCAGAATGCGGGAGAACATATTGGCCCCGTCGGCATGCGTCCTCCCATACTGCGAGGGGCCGGGCTGTCCCTCTGAATCGGCTTTGACCAGAATGCCGGCAAAATCGGGAATGAATTCGTAAATTTCGTCAAACTTATCCTCCCACCAGGAGATCACGCCGTCGTCCAACGGATCGGCTGTACCGAGGCCCCCGATGACAATCGGACTGTCAAACCGGACGGACAACGCCAGACGGATGCCGTATTTCCGGAAAACGTCTGCGATCGCCTTGATTTTCGGAAGATTTTCGGTCCGGATATAATTGGTCTGAGCATTGACATTGTTGATGACAATGGTGTTGATGCCTATAGAGGCGTTCGCCCGGGCAAAATCCGTATACCGGCTGTCGACCGTATCGGGCAGCTCGTCCCATTTGTATATGGAGGCACCGGCATACCCCCGCTCGATCGAGCCATTCCAGTTGTCCCACTGATCCAGCACGCGCCACCGGATGGCCGGCGCGTCGGTATACTCTATCCCGGCTACAGCTTCCTGACATTGCACCATCTCCAGCAGCTTGAACGCACCATATAAAACCCCGTTCGGGCCGCCGCCCGCGATGACGGTTGTCTTATTCCCGCCGGAGAAAACCGTGCGGATCAGATACCCTTCGTCATCCAGCGCCTCGAGCGCGGCGGCATCTATGCAGGCCGCTACGGCCGGCGCCTCCTTTGTTCCGAGGAGGATCGCGCCGTCCTCCGCAGCATCATCCTGCCGCCGCACGTTTTCTCCCAGCAGGCCGCTGAGGCCGTTTTCCAGTTCCTCCACAGCCGAGAGGATGGGTTCCTCCATCTCCTCCGGCGCGACAATATAGCGCAGAGACGCAGCGGCCTGTGCGCGATAGGCCGCGTCCGAAATCTCATTATATCTCATCCAGAGATTATAACCGGTCTCCTCCGGCAATATCTCCGCCGTTGCGCACATACCGGACGCCCCTATAGAAAACAGGATTGCGGCGGATAAAAACATGGATACAATTTTCTTCACAACAGCCTCTCCCTCCACATTGCTTTGTTTAAAATTATAGTATAGAAAATACGGGAATACCATTGCATATTCTGTAAACCCACATTGTAATTTGCCGCATGTATGGCGCATATGGTGCCCATAAATCACTTTTGCACAAACAATCGGTCATAGGCATGCCGCACTATGGCATTTATGGAAGGATTCGGTTTTCATAACAACAAAAACACGCCCTTTGAAATCCAATTCAAAAGGCGCATCCCACATATGCGAAAGAATTGGCCCAATCCGAGGCGTTTACCCCTCGCGCAAAGCGGCAAGCACCGCGGCCGGCGTCCGCTCACACAGGCAAAGACGATGCACGGGATCGGCGATGTCAGGCAGATAGTGCGCATCGCTCGAGTGCAGCCGCTTCATAACCTTCAGGATGGGATGTGCCTCCATCAGCGCGGCGTCGTCACCGGTTTTGGAGATTTCGGCCGCCGTAAACCCGCATTCAGGCGGAATCTCCCCCAAATTGGCGAGAATACTGTTGGAACTGCGGTCAATGTGCGCGGGATAGCAAAAGCCGCCGTAAGACTCAACCAACCCTTTTACCTCCGTCACGCTGATGGTCGTCGCATTAATCAGCAGCTTGGAAAGCCGGCCGAGGCCATGATCCTTTTCATCCATCAAAACCTGTTCGCCAAAGATGCCCGGCATATTCTCAATATCCGGCAGGCGGGCATAAACATAGTCGGAAAACTCCAGCGCCGCCGCCGTCTGTTCAAACAGGCAGATGACATGCACCTCCTCCGACGTGGTAAGCTCCATACCGGGGAGAACGAGCAGCCCTGCCTCCTCCCCTGCGCGGATGGCGGCAGGGCAGTTGCGAGCGGTGTTGTGGTCAGTGAGGGCGATTACCTCCAGCCCGTTGATCGCGGCCATGTTCACGAGATTATAGGGGGTCATGTCCACATCTCCGCAAGGGCTGAGACAAGAGTGAATATGAAAATCGTAATACAGCTCGAACATAAGCGGTTATCCGATCAGCCGACCCAGAGCGCAGCACAGGTCATATTGATTCTGCGCGCTGCGGAGCACCGCCACCCCCTGCTGCTCGGCTCGCGCCCTGGCGTCGGCATCCAGCGCGGAGGAATCGGCCAAAATGATACAGGAAACATCGGCAAGCACAGCCACCGCAATGGCATTGACGTTACCCATAACGGTAATCCAGGCGTCGTCGGCAGCGGCGCGCCCCATCACCCAACTTAAAAGATCGCCGCAGTAGCCGCCCTTTACCTCCCGCTCCGGGTCGCCGGGGCAGAGGATTTCGAGGCCGAGAGCCGCCCCCAGTTTGTCCACAGTCAGCATATAGATCACCCTTTTTTGTATCCTTCCCGCCGCCGCGGGCAAAAATGTGTCGCTGCCACGCGTTCCGTTTGCCGCGTGCCGTCATGTCAAAACTGCCGAAAGCCGGTCACACTCTTGGCCAGCTCTCTCACCCGCTCACGCAGGGTGAAAACGCAATCGTTTTCGTTGGCGAGGCCTTTGACCACATCCTCTGCCAGTGCACGGCAGGTTGGCGCGCCGCAGGAGCCGCAGTCGAGACCGGGCAGCCGGGCGCAAGTGTCGTCGATTTCGGTCCGCATACGCATCGACTCGGTAATGCTGTCGGACAGCTTGAGCGCTTTGGAAGGCTTGATCGGTCTGTCCTGGCGCATTTCCTGCGGAATTTCTTCCTCCCTCAGATGATTTTTGGAGATCGGCAAATATTTACGCAGGAGTTGAATGCGGGTTCGGGCGACATACGGGTTTTCAACCGTCATGACGCCGCCGACACAGCCGCCGGGACAGGCGTTCAACTCAATAAAATGCACGTCGGAAAGTTTGTCGTCCTCGACCTCCTCCAACACCTTGATGACATTTTCAATCCCGTCGGCCGCAAGATAGCTGTTGTCGAGCAGGGCGGCTGATTCCCCTCCGCTGCCGGCCCAGCTTACCCCGATCAGCCCGGTTTTGGAGAGGGGTTCAGGCGTGCGGATTTTATTCATTTTCCCGATCAGCTTTGGATAAATGTCCGCAATCGACAAAACGCCGCTGACAGCCGAGGTCTCGCACCCGATGGGCTGTTTGGCGTCGGTCACCTTGGCCGGACATGGCGAGATGAAAAACACCCCGATCTCCCTTTCCGGCAGGCCGGTTTTTGCGGCCGCCTCCCTACGGGCCATGCGGGCCCCCACCTCCATCGGAGAAAGCAGCGGCAGGATATTCTCGCACAAATCCGGGAAGCGGATACGAATCAGCCGTTCAACCGCAGGGCAGGCGGAGGAAATGATCGGGAAGCGCAGGGTCCCTTTTTGCATCATGTGTCGGGTCGCCTCCGACACCAGCTCGGCCGCACGGGAAACCTCAAACACATCGTCAAAACCGAGCTGCTTGAAAGCCGTCAGCGCGTAGTCGATGTCGTCCATATTCGCGATTTGGCCATAAATGGTCGGAGCCGGCATGGCAATGGCATATGTATAGTCCGCAAGTATCTCCATACCATCGAAGACCGCCTTTTTCGCATGGTGCGGACAAACACGGATGCACTCCCCACAGTCGATGCACAATGCCGAGAGAATCACCGCCTTGCCGTTTCGTACCCGGATGGCCTGGGTCGGACATCGTTTAATGCAGTTGATGCATCCCTTGCACCGGTCGGCGTCAAGGGTAACGGAATGAAAGCGCAAAGAAAACACCACTTTTCAAAAAGGGCTGCGGACAGGGCGAAAAAAACACCGCCGCACAAAACCCATTATTCGCCGTTTGTACATTTAAACCGAAAGCCCGATGCGAAAAGGCCGTCAGGCTTCAAATTTACGAAAAAATTTTCCCTTATAGAAATTCTCGTTTCCAAGTTTTTTGGCCGTCAGCCGGAATACAACACAGCCGTCCGGACATACGATATCCTTGCTGTATTTGCTGCTTCCGCCGATATTCTCCAAATCACCTCCGCTTCGGACCGCCTCCATAACCGGGAACATCATCATCATGGCTTTGGAGCAAATGCCCTGCCCCTGCGCGTTCACGGGACAGCCATAGGTGCAGAAGTACTTGTCTCCGATCTCCTCGCCGTTGCGGCAATAGTTTTCTGTGTGATCGCCGCGCAGAAAGCCGATCACCTCAATCTCCCATTCATATTCCTCGTCATACCATTTTTTCATAATAAACCCCCGGATTCCCGCTGTGCAAAGCACTCTACACATACGCAGAGAGGAGAAAGCGCAGCCCGTCGATCAGGTGTAAACCACCATGTATACGGTCGTGCCGACGCCCAGCTCGGTATCAATGCGCATTTCATCCGTATACTTTTTTATGTTCGGCAGACCCATGCCCGCCCCAAATCCGAGAGAACGAATATTGTCCGGCGCGGTGGAATACCCTTCCTGCATGGCGAGCTCAACGTTGGCAATGCCCGGACCGTGGTCGATCAGCCACATCTCGATCTTTTCAGGAGAGATGAGCACGTCGATCTCTCCCCCGCCGGCGTGGATCACCATGTTGATCTCTCCCTCGTACATGGCGATGGCGACCCGCCGCACCACGTCAGAGGAAAATCCAATCTGCTTTAGAGTGCGCTTGGTCTCTCCCGACGCCTCGCCCGCACAGGTGAACTCGTCGCCGTCAACGACAAAGTGCAGCTTGATTGTATCAGCCATCGGTCTCGCACCCTCCCCGCAGTCCGTTGTCGTAAAGGAGGCCGCAGGCCGTAAACATACGATACGGGGTTTTGAGCAGCGCAATATTTCTCTCCTTTGCCAGCTCAGTCATGGCGGCGTCCGGCTCTTTCCCGCGGACAAAGACAATGCAGTGCATATCCATCATCTCGGCCGTGCGGATAACCTGCGGGTTGACAAGACCGGTCAACAGCACCGACTGATCCTTGACAAAGGCCAGCACGTCGCTCATCATATCCGAACCGCAGGCCGTCCGGACCTCCATGTCCAGCAGATCCTCCCCGCAGACCAGCTCAGCCTTCAGGATTTTTCGAACATCTTTTACATACATGGATGTAACCTCCACAAGCGTTTTATCCGCAATTTATAAGTAATAGTATACTATTTTATCCGAAAAAATACAAGTGTATTTTGTAAAACCTGCTAAACTTCTTCTGCGATAAGGGGCGTTTCATCCTCTTTTTTTCGCAGTCGCAGCAGCAAAATCAGCATGAGAACACCGAACAGCGCCCCGGTCAGCAGGCCAGCGTTCAGCGGAGACAGCGGGAATCCCTCAGCCGCGGCAACCGCGTCGGACACCGTGCCGGTTAAGAAGGGACCGAAGGAGCAGCCAAGATCTCCGAAAACCGCCAACAGCGCAAACATAGAGGTGCCGCCGCCCCGGATTCGGCCGGCCGAGAGGCTGACGGCTCCCGGCCACATCAGGCTGACTGACAGTCCGCAGAGAGAGCATCCGGCCAGCCCCAACAACGGCGAGGTGGACAGTCCGGTAATCAGATAAGCCACCGTACACAGCACCGCACAGAGTATCAGGCATTTATATATATTCAAAAATTTTCCAAAAAAGCCATAAGCGAGACGTCCCGCGCCCATAAACAGGGCGAACATGCATGGGCCGAGCAAATCTCCGGTCACTTTGGAAACGCCAAGACTCTGCTCCGCAAACAGAGAGGACCACTGACTCATCGCAAGCTCGGCCGCACCGGCGCATAGCATAATGGTCAGCGCCGTTCGGAACAGTCGGCTGCCGAGAAGGCGGCGCACCGGCGCATGGTTTTCCTCCTCTCCCTCGACGATCGGAACCTTTAAAAAGCAGAAGAGATTGCAAAGCGGCAGGACGGCCCACAGCAGCGGGATAAACACCCATCCGGCATGCCCAAACACATAGAGCAGCACGGTCGTGACCAGCACGGTCAGAAGTTGCCCCCAGCAATAGAAGGAATGCAGCAGACTCATCTGCGAGGCTTTGTTCGGCAGGGGCAGGTTCTCGATCATGGGACTGACCAACACTTCGATCAAACCGCTTCCGAAGGCGTAGATCATGGTCGGGATAACCAGACCGAGAAACGGAACAGGCAGCAGCCGCGGTAAAACCGCAAGCAAAACCAGCCCAGCCGCCGCAAGGCCCTGCGACAGCACCACAGCGCTGCGATAACCGATCCGGCGGGTAATATGTACCGACAAAAGATCCACCAGAAGCTGGGTGGAAAAATTGATTAAAACCAGTAAGCTAATCATGAGATAAGAGATGCCGAACTCCTCCTGATACACGATGAACAAAACCGGAGACAGATTGTTGATCACCGCTTGAATGACTAGGCCGAGGTAACAGCAAAGCCTGGTTCCGGCAAAACTACGCAGCATAACATCAAACACCCTTTCAAAAGCCGGCCGTCCGCAAAGACAGCCAAAACTATCTTATCAGAAACCAAGCGAAAGTCAAGCCCTTGCAAAATCCAAGCTGAAAGCGCATACTGAATCATAAAAATCCCCGCGCCTCCATCATTTTTAAGGTATACGCCTTCGCCAAAACCGTCATCAGCACATAACCATCGGAGAGGCAGAGGCTCTTTCCTGTCCCGTACAGGAGATTTTTGGAGACGGCGGCCATCCTCCGCGCTGAGCGCAAAATCTTTCGGACCGCAGCCGGGCGAGCGCTCTTGCAAGCAATATACTACCACCAAATTATGCAAAAGGACTGCGCCCGGTGCGCAGCGCAACCGGATCAACCGGCAAAATGACTCTGGTTTGAGGGGACTGCCCGCCTTCAGGCTCACGCCCTTCGGCAACGGAATCCAACACAAAACACACCGCATCCTTTGGTTATAGTCAAGGGATGCGGCGCTTTTATCTTAATACGTTTTCGAACTCTGCAAGGGCTGCCGGTTTCTCTCTGCTGCGCCGATATATACACATGGTCGGCCGTCGATGGCCGGCTTGCAGGCTCTCCGGATCGCAAACGAACGGGGGCTTCGTATGCATCGCGATTATTTTTTCAATTACAGCAAAAACCGCCGAACCGGAAAATCATCTTCCCGTTCGGCGGCCTTCCGGCGCCTGTGCAGGGCAGATGAATCATCCGCCTTGCACAGGCAAAAAAGAGAATTTAACCACCTTTAACAATGCGAGAACGCAGTTCCACCACGTCGCTGACCGTCAAGGTGTCGCTCTCATCCAGATCGCCGGCCTTCAACTGGGCGGGCGTAGAGGTTCCTGCCACAATCAGCTTACGCAGTTCCACCACATCGCTGACCGTCATACCTCCGTCGCCCTCCACATCGCAGGGAACGGCGGCTGTATAGGTGACGCCCTGATAGTCAACCGTCATGCCGGTTCCAACCAGGCCGCTTGTAACCTCCTTGCCGTCCTTCATCACGGTGACAGCAGTGCCGAAGCCCGCCTTGAAAGCGTCAATGCCGGTGCCGAGCGTCATGCCGTATACAATGTCCTTGTCGTCATCCAGCGTCCAGACACAATCCGGCGCCTTCTGTTCAGCATAGCCGTACGCTTCAAGTTCCATAATGCCCGACCACAACGAGGTGCTCGAGTCGGCGGGAACCAAATCCTTGATCTTGATATAAGAGGTCTTGATCGCATCGAAAGTAAACACCTGCGCCTCGGCTGTCCGGGTCATGGTAATATCCATTTCGGTCCCGTCCGAGAACTCCAGCGTCGCGCTTGTATAATGGGTGTCGTGCGGGAAATCGGCGCGGATATAAATCTGCACCTCATCCACATATACCTCGCGGCCGAAGTCAACCTGCATCCAGGAATATCCACTTTCATGATCCGGGCCCCAGGACTGATAAGGATAATTCTCGTGCCCGGTATTGGCGGTAAAGCCGTCGATGGCGTTGCGCTCCTGGAACTGGGCTTTATCGCCGTACGCGCTGCTGGACGTGGCATGCGGATACGCAGTGGTAGCGCTGTCCAGATCATAGACGTTCGCCGCCAAATTGCGATGCTCGGTCAGTTCATCCTCCTTCGGCAAACGCGCCGTGATGGTGTTGTTTACCGCGCTGCCAAAGGTCGGCGGATAGGCGTTCATGCCGCTCGGAATCGTGTAGGTAAAGGTGCCGCTCGGCACATAGACAAGTTCCTCGCCCATCATGGCGTTCAGGCAGAGCATCAGATATTTCTCGCCCTCCGGCAGCTTGATCGTTACCGTATCGCCGGCGGTATACGCCTTATCAATATTCAGGGTGGCCAGGCCGGCCGCCTGCACAGAGTAAGACTTGCCGCTGGTCGCAGCATAAGAAATGGAAAGCTTCTCTCCCTGCGTCGTACCGCCGGACGCGCGCGCCAGCCTGGAATACTCGTTCATCATGGTGTAGAAAGCGCGCTTGTTGGTATACTGCTCCGCCCAGCGAACCTCATTTCCGCCCCATGCGGTGTTGGCATCATAAGAGCCGTAAGCCGGCACGCCGAGATCAATCCAGGCGGCGATCTTCCGAATCTGCGTCTCGGTCAGATTGCCGTGGCCGTTCCGCAGCTTCTTGATCAAATTGCTCTTGAACGCGCCATAGGAATAGGGTTCCAGCATCTCGCACTGGCTCATGGAGGAAATCCAGTTGGTGTAGTTGTTGGTCGAAGAACCCACCCAGTTGGTGCCGTTCGGCGAAGAGCCGGTCAGCACAAGGTAAGACAGCGGGAAGTATTTCTTCATCCGGGTGCCAATCATATTGGTCGATTCCAGAGAGATCGGCGCGCCGCCAACCTCCTGCGCCTTGAGGCCGACATCGATGAAAAGTCCGCCTCCACTGTTGTGGGCGTGCACCGCAATGGTATTGACCCCTTCTTTAAGCAGTGCGGTATCCTCGAGCGCAAGACCCACCGTCTTATACGACGTCAGATAGCCGGAGGCGCTGAACACTTCCTGCCCGTTGATGTAAACCGTCGGATCCTCGTCATAGAAGATCTTGAGGTACATCTTCATATCCTTGACCTCGTCCAGACTGTCGATGGTAAAGGTGTTGCGCAGCCAGATATCACTGTTGTCCCCGGTCCAGGAGGTATTGCAGTTTCCATCCCCGCCGAAAGGTGCACGTCCGGTGCTCCAGGCAGAGTCATTGAAACCTTCCTGCATCCAGTTATCCGCCGGAGCATTGTCGATAACATACTTCCAACCCTGCGCCCGGTCAGGCAAAAGTTCTACCGTCTTCTTGGCATTCTTAATCAGAGTCAGGCTGCTGTCGATCTGCCGTCCGCCGGTGTCGTTGGAGCACTGGATGGCGAAGACGTTTGTCCCCTCCACCAGATAGTCTGACGCCGCTGTGCCGAGATTGATGGTTGTAAAGGCGTCAACCCAGGGATTTCCTTCGGTATCGGTATAAATCAGGTGCCCGTTCAAATAGAACTGCGGATTGTCGTCATACCAGGTATTCATCTCGATCGTGCAATCCTCAAACTGCGAAAGATCCTCGATCGTAAAGGTTTGACGAATCCAGATGTATTTATTGCTGCCGGTCCAGGAGGTCTTGTAATTCTCCCGATCGCCGAAAGGCGCCTGAGAGGTAGACCAGCTGCTGTCGTCAAAGCTCACGGTATTCCAGCCGCTTGCCACGTCGTTGGTCGCGCTCATCCGGTATTTCCAGCGTGCGCCGGTCGAAACGACCTCAACCTCGTCGTCCGAGGAGGCCAGCGAACCCTTGATGCTGAGTCCGACAAAGTTGCCGGACAGCTCGGACTGAACCGCCGAAACCGCAATGGTATTCGTCCCCTGCTTCAGAGCGGCACGCATTGTCTCGGTAAATTCGATGGTCGTGTATTCGGTCAATTCTTCTCTCGAACTATAGACCCGCACACCGTTGATATAAATACTCGGGAACATGACGCAGGCCATATCCAGCGACAAAACCAGATCTTCATACTGATACTGATTCAGATTGAACTCGGTACGCAGGTAAATCCGATCACTATCCCAAATCGTGTTCACATTGCCGGGGCCGCTGGTACTCAGCCCAAAGGGAGATTTTCCGGTCGACCAGGCACTGTCGTCAAAGTCTGCCTTATACCAATCGCTGCCGCTCTGCCGTTCTGTGGTGTATTTCCACTCGGTCTCCAACGGGAGGGCGGTACTGCTGACCGTAGAATCAGCCCCCGCCATACCGCTAACATTAATGGCATCGTAGGCATCCTCGACGTTTGAGTGGCATTCGACACAGCTTTCGTCGAAAATCGGCTGAATCTCCTCCAAATAATCGAAGCCCTTGGTCGTGGTGTAAGGATCATAATCCTCATACCCTTCCCCGGTTTGCCAGAAATCAGGCTGCAATTCCTGCACGCCCTTGGCCATCGCCAGGGTTGTGGTCGATGCAACGGGAGGAACGGTATTCTTATCCTCGTGACAGCCGACGCAGGAGAAGGTTTCACCCGGCATCAGGGTCGACCAGCTACGCATCGACTGGATCACATCGCCGTCATCATTCAACACCTGGAAATAGACCGGCGTTTCGGACGGAACGGTGAAGAGGGCGGAGCCGTCCTCCTCAATCGGCACTATGCCCAACACCCGCTTGACGTCCCACGCGCCGTTACCGGTCGAAATCGGTGTGAACGGGTCAGCCGAACCTGTACCGGAGGCTACCGTCGCGCCAATCGCATAAGAGCGGTAATCCAACGCAACCACGCGGAGGTACTTGGCCTCTCCCACGGCGACGTCCTTGAGGCCGTCGCCCTCGTAAATATTCCCAATGTAATAGGTTCCGGTGTCCTTGGCATAATTGACCATGCTGGCCCGCTCAAACAAAGTGCGGGTCGCAACCGGAACAATCTGGCTGGCCGGCAGTGCATTGGTGCCGGCAACCAGCTCGGTCTTGTTTCCGTTCATGTCAAAGAGATAAATGCCAAACGGCGTGCTGACCTTATCCGAAGCCCAGCCCGACGAAATATAGGAAACCATGAACAGATCGTCGTTGATGGCATAGGGATATTTATAGAGCGCACCGCTCTGACCATATCCGTCAATGCTGTCGTTTTTGCTCGAGCTGCCGTCCTTCACGACGAACTCCACCGCGTCATCGTCGTTGCGGCCGACGCTGGTGTCGAGAACAACCAGCTTACCGGCCTGCAGCACGTGGTGGCCCGAAGCGATCGAAATGTATTTGTCGGTCGTGCCGGGGATCTCCCTCGTATGCAGCAGCGTGGTCGGGAAATTGGAGTTGTTGCCGTACAACTCAGTCTGGTTGGTACCGTCCGGGAACATCTGGAAAACGCCCTGAATATACATCTGGTTCCGGTCGTTATAGTCCCAACGGGTATACAGCACACGACCGTCGCTGGTCACGGTTGGATAGGTGGTGTGCACCTGATCGTATCCCAGGCGGGTGATATTGCTGCCGTCCGCTTCACAAACATAAATGTTGGAAACCGGCGTCTTCCAGCAGTCAATGGTCTGGATAATCCGGGAAGAGCTGAAAACAATCTGCCCGGTCGGGAGGTATTTCGGCTCAGTATCCGCGATACCCGAGCCAAAGGTAAGCTGAGTCGTCTCCCCGGTTTTCAGGTCATACTCATACAAATGATAATCATCCGTGCTCGTCTTTTTCCAGGAGAAAAGCACCATCGTGCCATCGGTCGAAACATCCGGATCACGGATCACGCCGGTGGTCGAATCCAGAAGCACCGTCTCGGTCCGGGTGACCTTATCCCCGCTCTTTTCCAGTTCAAGCAGAACAAGCTGAGAGCCGGGGTTGAACACCGCCTCCACCCCGTCCGGAGAGCCGGGATTGTTCATTTCATCCGACAATGCCTCGGTATAGGCATAGTGCGAACCGCCAAGCTGTTTATGCTTGACGACGACAAAGGTGGTGTACTCCTCCATCAGTTCTTCCATCAGCGTGGAGCTGTTGACCGTCGTTGTGGTCTTGGTACCCTCCGCTCCCGCAGCCGCGGCTGTAGAGGCCGGCATGATTAAGGTGCAGGAAAGCAGCAGACAAAGGATCAGTCCGAGTGAAATCAATTTTTTCATATTCAACTGCACCTCCTTTAATATGTGATGACAAGATCGGTGGCAATCTTCGCCCCGCTGTCATTCGTGATCGTAATGGTAAGGGTGGAGCCGCTTGCCAGATCCGACGGGATCGCAATCCCGGAATCCAGCGCAACCTTTTCAGCCGTGTTGAAAGCCACGCCGCTCACCGATTTGGTAACCGACTTGATCTCCTTGCCGGCAGCATCCTTCAGGGTCGCCGTAATCTTGGCTGAGGCCGGAGCACCCTCCTGCTGCCGGCGGACGCTGAGCTGTGTGATCGTTCCGCCGGGCACCAGCCCGTTGATGGTCGTCCCGCTGTCGGAGGTTACAAAAATCTGTTCTACGCCGTACAGCTCGCCCTCATCTCCGATCGACATGACAAAGTTGGTCAGGTCGGCGATCTGGTCGTCGGTCAGGTTCTTGCTTGAAGCATAGTAGCGAACCGCATCCTCCATCTTGCTGAACCGTCCGTCAAAGCCCCAGGGACCGGTTCTCCAGACTTCGATCAGCGTCGGCGTATCCATATCCCGATTTTCCCAACTGACGGTATCGTCAGTCAGCTTGGATGCATGCAGCTTCATATCGGTATACAGCGGCGCCGGATGGCACTCCGCGCACCCTACACTCTCAAAAATTTCCTTGCCGCGCGTCGCCGACTCGGTCAGCGTGCCGTCCCGGTTCAGATACGGGCTTTGCGCCGGCTGAAGAGATTTGAGATATTCATCTATGTAAGACATCGAAGTCTCATCCAGCACGTTGAACTGGATATATTTCATACCGGCGCGAACCGCAATCTCCGCCGAGGCACGGATGCCGGTAGACATAACCGGCGGCGTCCGGTGAGAATACAGAAGACTCTTAGCGCTCTTGGGATTGCCCAACCCGTCGTTGAGGTTATCCCAGTTAAAGCCGTCAGCCAACGCATCGGGGTGACAGGAAAGGCAGCTCTCCCACTGCTGATAGCACTGGGTCGCATCGGCAAAGAGAATCGCGCCCTTGCGAACCTCGTCATTTTCCGGCTGGCTGACAAACGACAGGGTTTTCACCGTGTTGTCGGCCAAATTCAGCACATCCACATTGCCGTCAAAATACAGACCGATGTAGACGGAATCCCCCGCGGTACAGACCGCGCGGGCGCCCTTCCCGGAAAGGGAGATACGCTCGCGGCAGCCGTCGAGGAAGGGCAGATAATCCGGAATTTTAGAAACTGAATCCACCACACCGGTACCGTTTTGTACATCCGCGATCTTCTGGTTCATCGCGGCAATATCCACCACCATGACCTCATCCGTGCCGGAAATGGCGCAAATCAGCTTGGCGCCGTCCTCCGACACCGTGATACCCCAGGGGTTGGCGGCGCCGAGTTCAACCTCATCCAACATCATGCTGACTTTGACCGTCATGGAATCGGCGTCAATTATGGTAAAGCCATTGGTGTTGATCCAGCCGCGATCAAGCTGGGTCGTCGGATAGGCATACCGTGCGATCACGTGAGAGACATAAACCGTCTTTCCATCGGGCGAAACGCAGATATCCTTGACGCCGCCGGCGCCGTTGACGAGATCCATAACCTTGACAACCTTGTTGGTCGTCATATCAATCACCGCGACATTGGCCGAAATCACCTCACTGGTGGAGCCGTCATCCGGCAGATGGCAGGCGACAAAAATTTTATCTCCGGCGACCGTCATCGCGTCCGGCTCGCGGCCGTCAATCTCAATCGTGCCGGTCACTTCCCCGGTGGAGAGGTTGATTACCGAAACGGCGTTGTCAAACCGATCGGCCACATATCCGGTCGTTCCGTTCAGCACCATCGC
Source organism: Candidatus Howiella sp. (assembly GCA_050946935.1). GTDB lineage: Bacteria > Bacillota > Clostridia > Oscillospirales > Acutalibacteraceae > UQRS01. The sequence continues at coordinate 11,803 of JBMNVR010000012.1, read as the reverse complement.
CGTCGGCGTATGGCCGACCTCAATCACGCTTTTTTTAGAGAGATCTGCGGCGTTCAGCACGGTCACCTGACCGGCCAAGCCGCCCTCCAGCACATACACCTCCGACGCGCCGGGGCATACGCCGTTGACCTGCGCCGAGGCCGCATAGGTGGCGAGGATCTTTCCGGACGAATCCAGCCTATACAGCTTCATGCCGGTCTCATCCGCGGCGTAGAGGCTGCCGTCCTCCCCCACCGCTACATCGGTAATTGAGGTGTATGCGGTCGAGGGGGTTGCGGCCGCCGCGACCCTGTACATCTCCTCCGCCGTCTCCACCGCGCCGTCCGCACCGCTGACAACCGAGCTTGCTTTCAACCCGTCGATTGCAGCGCCGATCACCGGCACGCCGGAGAGGTCGATCTTCCCCGCTACCGCCATGGCGCCCGTGACCACCGTGAACAGTGCAACCACGAACACGGCGGACAGGGTGATTGCCAATATTTTGGCAGGTTTTTTCATCTTGACTCCTCCTTACATAGAATAGGTGTGCTGTGAACTGCCACCCATTAAGTTTACAAACAGCATTGTAATCACAACGCCGATAAAACCTAAAACCACAAAAACCTTTGCATATTTTCTCAGCGAAACGTGCCGCCTGAAATGCAAATATAACGTAAACATCAGCCATGTGACAAGGGACCAATTCTCTTTCGCGTCGAAGGACCAAAAATCCCCCCAGACCGAATTAGCCCAGATCGCGCCGAAAAACATCCCCATCGTCATAAACGGAAAAGCGGTCAAAACCAGGTTATAGGTTCCATGCTCCAACCGCGGCCGATGGTCAACCTTTGCAAAACAGCCGACTATGGTCAGGATAAAGGCCACCGCCGACAACGAGTAAGCAATCATATAGGCCAGTATGTGCGGCACAAACCAAATCGACTGCAGGGCGGGCGGGAAGTGCCACACCCCTCCCCCGCTCATAAAGCAGACGCCGGTCATACAGATCGCCGCCGCAATGCAAAAATATCCAGCCATCCAGCCGCCGCGGTGCATATATTTTATGTAAAGAAAGATCGGCGCGAACACCAGGGACAAAAAGGTCAAGACCTGATACATACTGACAAAAGGCACATACCCATTGACCAACCAGTTGTTTACCACGATTGCGGCGTTCGCCGCCACCGCCGCCAGCCAAACAGCCGTCGCCGCCCCGCTTTTTTTAAAGAAGTGCAGCAGCGCCGCCGTAAGGTAGAGGAGAGCCGCGCCCGCCTCCAACACGAGAAGAAGAATATCAGGCATCCGGTTCACCCGCCTCTCTCTTCCGCAGAAGGCACATGACCACGCCGCCCGCAATGACCATCCACAGCCCGGCGGTCGAAACAAACTCGGCCGGGTCGCGTTTCAGCATCAAGTTGACGGTCGAGCCAGTGGTTCCGTCGTACCCCATCAGGTAGATTTTCCACCCGCCGGTGCGATATGGATGGTTAACCGTCAGCGAAACATTGGTAACCTCCCGCGTACCGCCGGGCACAATCATCAGCGCCGCCTCGTAATATTTATCCGAAGCCGGCAGGCCATCCTCCGCCGCGTATTTTTCCACTTTGAAATCAGCAATCCCCATATCAAAGCCCAGTTTGACAAGCTCTGTTTTCTCCGGATCGTCCGACACGCGCTTGATTTGACTGTATGTAGCGGTGGGATCAACCGCGACGGCCACGTCCAGCTTGTCGCCGGCGATGTAGTAGATAAAGCTCCCGGCCAAAAACAGCACCAGTCCAACATGCAGCAGATAAAACCCCGCGCGGTAAAGCGTGAATTTCGGCTTGAGGGTGAACAGACAAATAACCTGTATCGCCACAAACGCAGCCAGAATCAGTACCACCCATATGCCGGTGAAAACGCTGTCCTGCGTCCCGGCGTTACCCATCACGCTTGCGACCACGGTCAACACCGTCATCAATACCGATACCACAAACAATCCGATATACAGAATTTTTTGAATCTTGATCACCGGCACCTCCTCGCATTTTGTTTTTCTTTGTTAACAAAATGGTTAATTATATGCTGTCTGTCTCGGAATTCACCAACCGTATTGTACCGCATTTTTGCCCTTATGTCAATTATTTATACAAAACAATTCGGAAAAATCTCTTGAAAATCAGAAAAAGTTGTGGTAATATTTTAACCAAGCGGTTAACTTATGATGATTTTTTGAACATCAAGGGAGATGCGTATTTTTGAATCGATCAATCCACGACAACTGTCTGCCGGTATTGAAGGCACTGGCCTGCTCAACCCGGCTGGATATTTTAAAGCTGCTGGCTAAAGAGCCGTATAATCAGCAGGAGCTGGCCGACCGTCTCGGCGTCAGCCCCGCTATTATTTCGGGTCACATCCGGCAGCTCTGCGACGCTGGCCTGGTCTTTACCGACGGCGGAGAAACCGGCCGTGGCCGACAGAAAATCTGTTATATCGCGCAAACCGAATTCAACCTGAAAATCAACAGCGAAACAGAGGAACGTACCTTTCGGTACGAACTACCGATTGGATTATATTCCCGGCATAATGTCCAGCCGAGCTGCGGTTTGGCAACCGCCAACCGGGTCATTGGTGCCTTTGACGACGATATGGTTTTTCTCGATCCTCTGCGCACCGAGGCAGAGCTGCTCTGGTTCAACAAAGGCTATGTAGAATACGTCGTGCCGATCAACCAAAGCGAAAGCCCTATCCGCAAGCTCTCTATCTCTCTGGAAATGGGGTCGGAATTCCCCGGCTGTAACAACAACTGGCCGTCCGAAATCAGCTTCGCCGTAAACAAGGTTGATATCGGCAGTTGGATTTGTCCCGGCAACTACGGCGACCGAAGAGGCAAGCACTCACCGCTCTGGTGGCCGCTGAATAACAGCCAATACGGCCTGCTCAAGACCATCACGGTGGACGAACAGGGCAGCTATATCGATGATGAAAAAATGTCAGATGTCACCCTGTCTCAGCTCGGGCTTTCCGGCAGCCGGTTTTATATCCGTTTTTCGGCAAAAGAAGACGCCGCCTATACCGGCGGGCTGACCATTTTCGGTAAGAGCTTCGGCGACTACAATCAGGATATTGTAATCACCTCTTATTATTAAAACGGTCCAAAATCATACGATATATGGAGAAGAAAGCCATGTTTGACCTGCATCGTTTTTTAGAGTCCCGCGTACATTATGTCTCCTCCGGGCTGTTTGTATCCGACGGGAAGTGGATTCATCCCGCCCGTGTGATTGAAGGATACGAATTGATGTTCGTTGTCAAGGGCACCGTCCTGATCGCAGAGGAAGAAACCGAGTATATTCTGAATCCCGGGGACGCGATTTTCCTCCGTCCCGGGGTGGAGCACCACGGTCTGCGTCCATCGGAAGAGGATATTTCCTTTTACTGGGTGCATTTTGATTTTGAAACGCCGGCACCCGAAATCTGCAACAGCCCGCATGTGGAGATGGTACAGAGCAGCAATCTGCATATCCTGCTCCGCCAGTTGCTGCATTATGCCAATACGCCGCGCTACCCGGCCGCCTGCTGCGACGCTCTGCTTCGACTGGCCGTGGCGGAGGTTCTCCTGGCCCAGTCGGAAGCCGGAAGAAGCGGAAGCGCCCTGATCCATCGGGTACAGCAGTGGATTCGGATTCATTATGACAAGAATATCACACTGGAAGAGATTGAAAACCGCTTTAACTATAACCGGGACTATCTCTCCCGCCTGTTCAAAAAGAATTTCGGCCTCGGCATCAAGCAATACATCGACCAGGTCAAAATGGACAAGGCAAAAGAATTCATTGTCAGCGGAACGCCCCTGTCTGAGCTTCCCGATCTTTTGGGGATGGAAAGCTACAATCTTTTTTTAAAAAAATTCAAATATCATGAGGGGATCAGCCCCAAGCAATTCCGCGACGCTTATTCCAATCTGCATTTGAACAAAAAATAACCGCCAAATCAAATTTGAAAAAGAGAAATCTCCGGCGGCGGGTATTGTTTGCCGCTGTGCCCCGGTCGCCATACGAAAGCACAACAAGGGGGACGGAGTTGAAATCCTGCTTTTGCTTTTATTCGAGAAACATTATATAATACAAAAGCATCCGCCCATTCGATCTTTATCGTTGGACGGATGCTTTGTGTTTTTAGCGATTTGCCGCCTTCTCCAACGCCTGTCGAAGAGAAGCGCTCTCCATTAAAAATGGTGGGTTATGATTTTTTGTCCTTTTTTGGGTTTTTGGGAAACCATCCTTTTTTTACCCGTTCTTCCTGTTCAATAACCTCCTTGATACTCCAAAAGCTGGAGAAAGCGATCAGTCCCAGCATTACGCTGCCGTAGACGTTTTGAACCAGCAGGGACAAAAGGACAAAAATCACGCCGGCTGCGGCAAAAAACGGCAGGCTTTTTCGGCCGAAATGATATTCCGCCTTGATGACGATCGGATGAAAGGCCCCGATAATTACAAAAGAAAGCGCGCCGAGCAGTACACCTTGAAAATTCATATATTTTCCTCCAGTTCGGCGATCAGCCGTTTGTATTCGGAATAATCCAGGATCCGGTTGAGAACATCTACCAGCGCCCCGGTTGAGAGCCGCTCCGGCAAGTCCAGCGCTGCCGCAAGCGCCCGCCGCTTTTGCCGGCTGTCCGCCCCGCCCGAGAGTCCGTCCTCATACAAATCCGCGCGGGTAATCCGACCGGCGGCCTCATCAGGCAGAGGGTGCTCCCCCGCCTCCGGTACGACGCCGGCACGGCGGAGCGCCTCCAGCAGCACCTGCTCCGGGACCCCCTCCACCCCCAGCTTACCTTCCTTGGACGGGGCGTCCTTACGCTTTTCTTTTCCATATATATCCGGGATATAGGCATGATAAACCTTGCCCTCCTGCACGCTGCCGGCAATGTGGGATCGGATTAAAAAGCCGGCCGAATCGCTGTCGGTCAGCAGAATGATTCCCCGCGTCCTGGCCAGCCGCCGGATCAGATTCATGCGAGAATTATCCTTGAAAATTTCAAACCCATAGGTCGGCAAAATCAGAGCGTCCACAATGTTCTCCAGCTTGATTTTATCATATTTCCCCTCGACAATCACCGCCTGCTGCAAACGGATCACCGCGCAGCCCTCCTCTGACAGATCATTAGCCTGACCACCGTCTGCTCCAGCATAGTGCGGGCATACCCCGCCTTATTCTGCGCCCGCGCGCTTTTGAGAGCGCGATCCGCCTCCATCAGCACACCAAGGCAGGCCGACAACTGCGCCATGGTCAGTCCACGCGCCGCCGTCGCCGCGTTGTCAAGGACAAATCCCCGGCCGTAATAACCGAAATCATTGGCAATCTCCCGCGGCTTCAATCCGGCGTTCTCGGCCGCCTTGGCCCGGTACATATCAACATAGCAGCCCGACAGCACCGATAAAATCACGACCGGTTCAATCTTTTCAAAAAAGAGGTCGGCGATGATTTCCATCGCGCGGTCGGCGTTTCTGGTATTGATCGCCCGCGTCAGATCATAAACGCTCGCATCAATTGTACGAACGCAAACCCTGTCAATCATCTCGCGCGTAATCGACTCCCCCGGGGCGTAAAAGCAAAGCTTTTCCAGTTCGCTTTGCAGCGTGAGGAGGTCGCGGCCGCACACCTCCAGCATATGGCGGCAGACGGTCGGCTCCATCCGGCAGCCCCGTTTCTCGGCGCTGTTTTTCAGCAGCTTCATCAATTCCGATTCGCTCCGCTGGTCGAGCTGAACACCGGCGCCGCGGTTTTTCTCGCATCGCTCGACCAGTTTGGTCAGTTTGGGTGCCTTTTTTGGATTCACCTCAATCGTGTCGAACCAGAACACCAAAACGGTTGTCTCCACCTGCTGGTCGAGAACAGCATAAATCTGTTCCAGCAGATCGGCACGGGCGGCCTCCACATCAAAATCGCAGACCACGACGCACCGTTTTTCAGATAAAAAGGGAAGCTGAGAAACCGCGTCGTTTAACTCCCGCACATCCAGCGCGCCGTTGAAACGGACATAGTTAAACGCATCTGCCCCCCCGACCGCTTTCTTGATTATTGAGTTTACATAATGTTGCTTCAAATAGGTTTCATTTCCAAAAACGACATATGTGTTCAGAAATTCACCCGAAGAAATTTGTTTTTTCAGTTGGGCTTCCCCAATCGGCTTCAAAACTCCCGCCACCTTTCTTTTCATTTCTCCCGCGGTCTAAAGCGCACACCTACCCCTCCCGCCGAACGCGGAGGATTCCCTCTTTCTCAAACGTAAAGACCAGATTCCCTTCTCCCCCGGTAAGATAGAGCGGATACCCCGCCGCCGACGCAGCAAGATAACCGTCGTTATCATCCCCGGAAAGAACGACCACCGGTGAATTTCCGGGGTCGATTCCTGTCGGCAGATTGGTGCCGCAAACAAGCAAATCAGGCTGCGCATATGCCTCCCCAAGCTCGGAAAGATCGGCTCCCGGCGCGGGGAATAGAATATATTTTTCCCCGCAAAAAACGGCCAGGCAATTCCCGGCGGAGGAAGAAAGCACCTCCATTCGCACGCCATCAAGCGCGACATTCGCGCCGTCCACCGGCAAAACGGATGGAGACCGAACAGCCGACAGTGCCCGGCCGTATTTTCCGTCCGTTCCGGCCAAAATCCGGCGGCAGTCGGTTTCACGCACAAACCGCAATGCCTCCGCAGCGTAGGTGTCGCTGTTTTCCGGTATCAGAAGGAGGTCGGCCGCACGTATCCCCCGCCCCTCCAGATACCGGACGGCGGCGTTCGCCCCGCCCTCTCCACAGCCAAGGACAGCGTTTTTTCCCTCCGACAAGAGGACGGCGCAAACCCCCTGATCGATGTCCAACACAGCCAGACTGACCTCCCCCGCATAGCGGAAGCGGAAAACCGACGCGGACAAAAGAACCAGCAGCGCACAGCAAAACGCACCGAGTCGGAGCGCGCGCCCTTTTCCTCTGCCGATGATCATCACAGCCGCAAGCATCAGCAAAACAGCGGCAAAGCAGAGTTTCCTATATGGCTCATAAAAGGAAACCGAGGCCAGCGGCAAACCCGAAAGCAGACGGGTCACCCCTAAAACAAATTTCGCCAGCAGCCCGGCCGCGAATAAAAACGGAAAGCTGAGAAAACGCAGAAGCGGCACAGCCGAAAGCAGAGCCGCCAGCACCGTGCAAATCAGCGCGGCCGAGGAAGGAAAAACCACAAACAGGTTGGATACCGGCGCGATCAAACTGACATTGCCAAAACTCAACACCAGAATCGGCAAGGTGCATAGCATCGAGCCGAGCGAAGCACACAGCCCATAGCTCAAATAGGAAAACCCCCGGCGCAGCAGCGGCGCGCGCGGCAAAAAGCGCAAAAGGCGACCGTACAGCCCCGGCGCAAACAACAAAATACCCAGCGTCGCCGCAAAAGAAAGCTGAAAGGACAAACTTACCGCCGAGAGCGGGTTAAACAGCATCAGAATCAAACCGGCCGCGCCAAGCGAGTTCAGCGCGTCGCTTTTGACAAACAACATCTGCGCCGTCAGCAGTATGGTATAGGTAATTGCCGAACGACAAATGGACGGCGTAAATCCGGCGACCGCCGTCATCAGAAAAACCGCGGCCAGCGTAACAATCGACCTTTTGCGCACCGAAAGACGCAGGCGAGTCAGCAGCGCAAGCAACCCGCCGCACACAACCGACAGATGCAGCCCAGATACCGCCACAACATGGGATACCCCGGCCAGAGAAAGGCTGTCGTCCATCTCCTTCGAAAAGCCAGAGGTATCGCCCAGCGCAATGCCGGTCAGCAGCGCGGCCGGGTTATAGGAAAGGGTGGATTCGAGCATTCCCCGGACGTGCGTGCGTATCTTCTCCGGCAGGGTGAAAAGATAGTCGACCGTTTTTTCCTCCATAAGAGCGGAGGTGCCTTCAGCTATTTTGCCGGTCAGATAGACGCCGTCAGGATAGTCGTAACGCCGGTTTTCTTCCCGCAGGGCGGAGAAAGACACGACGGCGCGGATGGAATCCCCTGCCTTAGCCATCGTGCGGTCGTTGGAATAGAGCCGCATCCGGAAACCCTCCGGCGCGTTTTCCACTGAACAGGCGGTCACCTTCACCTCATACACTGCCATATCCTCCGCACCCGAGACAGAGGTGACCCTCGCCCGCACTTCCCCCTCCCGGCCGTCGAGAGCGGCGCTCGTCCTCACCGCGCCCGAAAGGGTGAACAGAGTATATCCGGCAAAGAACGCCGCCACAAGCAACGCCGCAGCCGCCTGTTGCATCGGCCGGCGCCGCCTGCCGAAAAGCAGGAGGGCGCCCCCTCCGATGCCGAGCAGAACAAACAGGACAGCGGCCGGCATTTCAGGCAGATAAAAGCAGAAAACCACGGCAAAGCAGCCGGCAAGGCCGCAGACAAAAAGAGGCCGCTTCAATTCCGCTCACCACCTGCCGTTTCAAACTCCCCGCCCTCACCCGGACGGCATCCCCCACACTAAAGCCGAAAAAACGATAAAAAAGGAAGAAGCCCCCGAAAACCGTTTCCGGAGGCTTTAAGCGGCCAATCAGCCCGGAGGCCAGGCCAGCAGCCTGCCCGCGAGCATATGGAAATGAATGTGCCCGACGGTCTGGCCGCCCTCCTCCCCGCAGTTGTTGACAATGCGGAAGCCGTTTTCCAACCCCTGCTCCTTCGCGATAACCGCCGCCGCTTCAAACACTTGGGCGATCAGGCCGCTGTTATCTGCGGTGATCTCTTTGGCAGAGGCGATATGCGTTTTCGGAATAATCACGACATGGAACGGGGCCTGCGGATCAATGTCCCGGAAGGCCAGCACGGCATCGGTTTCGTATATCTTGGTCGAGGGAATTTCTCCCTCTGCGATTTTGCAGAAAAGGCAGTCCGACATGGCAGGAACCTCTCTTCCCTTTTAATTATTTTGAAATTTGAGAGAGCAGCGTCTCTTTCACAGAGGCCAGCGCCTCGTCAACCATGTGCGCGTTGGGCGCGCCGGCCATGGCGCTGTCCGGACGTCCGCCGCCCGAGCCGCCGGCCACCTTTGCCACCGCCCGGACAAGGTTTCCGGCATGCGCGCCGCGCGCTACCGCTTCCTTACCGCAGGCGGCGGCAAAGGTAACTTTTCCGTCGGTCACACCGGCGATCACCGCCACGCCGGAGGGCATTGCCTCCTTCACCTTGTCGCACATGGCGCGAATGGTGTCAGCGCCGGTGCCGGTAAAGGATGCCGAAATGATCCGCAGACCGTCGGCCTCCTCCGCCTGATCGAACAGGCCTTCCATGCGCAGCTTGGCGATCTGTCCGCGCAGTTCCTCAATCTCGTGATCCTTCTCCTTCAGTTCGTTCATCACGGCGCGGGCCTTGAAAACCAGTTCCTCCGGATTGCCGAGTTTAAAGACGCCGGCTGCTTCCCGCGCCATATTTTTATACTGATCCAGCAGGCCGAGCACCGCCGTGCCGGTCACCGCCTCGATCCGGCGGACGCCGGCAGCCACAGAATTCTCCGCCACGATGCGGAAGAGACCGATTTTCGCCGTGTTGTCAATATGCGTGCCGCCGCAAAGCTCAATCGACTCGTCCGGAACCTTCACGACCCGCACGACGTCGCCGTACTTCTCTCCAAACAAAGCCATGGCGCCCATGGCCTTGGCTTCTTCGATCGGCATCTCGGACACCTGCACCGCAAGTCCGGAGAGAACAATCCGGTTGACCTCCCGCTCGACGGCGTTCAGCTCCTCAGCCGTCAGAGCGGAGAAATGGGTAAAATCGAACCGAACCGCATGATCGGTCACAAGCTGCCCTGCCTGCTCGACATGGGTGCCGAGCACCTTCCGCAGCGCCGCCTGAAGCAGATGAGCGGCGGTATGATTGCGGCGAATGGCGATGCGGCGCTTGACGTCGATCGCGGCGGTTACAGCCGCACCGGCCGACAGCACGCCGTCATCCACCACGCCGGTATGGACAAAGTGGCCGCCCGGCGTGCGAGAGGTCGCCTTAACCGCAAAGCGTACCCCTTCGCCCGAAATCAAGCCGGTATCCCCGATCTGACCGCCGCTCTCTCCATAAAAAGGGGTTTTGTCCAGCACCACGGATACACAGTCGCCGACGCCGGCGAACTCGACCCGCTCGCCATCCTTGACAATCGCGAGAACCGAGGCCTTCGCCTCATCGGCCACATAACCGACAAATTCGGTTGCGGCAACACCCTCCAAAACGGCGCCATCGCCCTTCCAGGCCTCGCCTTCGTCACTCTTGCGAGCCTGACGCGCCCGCTCCTTCTGCTCATTCATCAGGGCGTGAAAGGCAGCCTCGTCCACCGTCATGCCCCGCTCTTCCAATATATCCGTCGTAAGGTCGAGCGGAAACCCGTAGGTATCGTTGAGACGGAAGGCGTCGGCGCCCGACAGGATTTTCTCCTTTGCCGCCGTCATCTTCTCCAACAGGCTGTCGAGCAGGGACAGACCCTGGTCGATGGTGCGACCGAAGCTCTCTTCCTCAAACAAAACGACCTTTTTGATCAGTTCGCGCTTTTCGCCAAGCTCGGGATAAGCGGGATTTTCCGCAATGACGGTGTCTACCACCTCATGTAAAAAGGGACGATGGATGCCGAGCAGACGACCGTGCCGTGCGGCGCGGCGCAGCAACCGGCGGAGGACGTAGCCTCTCCCCTCGTTCGAGGGCATCACTCCGTCGCCGATCATAAAGGTGGTCGAACGGATATGGTCGGTGATGACCCGCAACGAAACGTCGGCTTTTTCGTCTGTTTTATAGGTCACGCCGGCAATCTCACTGATATGTTTCATGATATTCTGAACCGTATCGACCTCAAACAGATTGTCGACCCCCTGCGAAATACAGGCCAGCCGCTCCAAGCCCATGCCGGTGTCGATGTTGGGATGGTCGAGAGGCGCATAATTCCCCTTGCCGTCCGAGTCAAACTGGGTAAAGACCAGGTTCCAGAATTCGACATAGCGGTCGCACTCGCACCCGACGCCGCAGTCGGGACGGCCACAGCCGTATTTCTCGCCCCGATCAAAGTAAATCTCCGAGCAGGGGCCGCAGGGACCGGTGCCGTGCTCCCAGAAATTGTCCTCCTTACCCATGCGGACAATCCGGTCAGGCGCGACCCCAACCTCCCGGGTCCAGATGTCGAAGGCCTCGTCATCATCCTGATAAATCGTAACCCACAGCTTGTCCACCGGCATCTCCATCACCTTGGTGCAGAACTCCCACGCCCAGGCGGTCGCCTCATGCTTGAAATAGTCCCCAAAAGAGAAGTTGCCGAGCATCTCAAAATAAGTGCCGTGACGTGCCGTCTTTCCCACCCGCTCGATGTCGGGGGTGCGGATGCATTTCTGGCAAGTGGTAACCCGCTTGCGGGGCGGCGTAACCTCCCCGGTGAAATATTTCTTCATCGGCGCCATGCCGGAGTTGATCAGCAAAAGCGATTTGTCATTGTTGGGCACCAGAGAAAAGCTGCTCAGCCGCAGATGCCCCTTGCTTTCAAAAAAGCTGAGGTATTTTTCTCTCAAATCATTCAGGGAGGTCCATTCCATTTTCATCATTCCTTAAAAAGCCGCGCCGAAAAGGACGACGTCCGGCCGATTTATACAGTATATTATTATAATCCCCCCCAGCCGCTTTGTCAATCGGTTGGGGAAAGATTCAAAAAGGAATGTGTGTAGGTATTACAATGATGTGATACAAAGAGAAAAAAAGGATAGCGAATAGGGAAGGCCTGTGTTAAGGTTGAGTTGCCGAGACAAAACCGAAAGGCAGGTGCCACCCTATCCGCTATGAATAAGA
>JBMNVR010000011.1:0-77998 GCA_050946935.1 Candidatus Howiella sp. | reverse complement strand
CGGGCAGCGGAAAAGGACTTAAAGGAGCTGATCGCCGATTATCATTTTCTCAAAGAAAATGACATTCACACCGTAACCAATTTGCAGGCAAATATTGATGAAAGCAAAGTGCAGTTATCTGATTTGCTTTTCATATAATGCCTTTAGCTGTGCAAGGTTCTGAAGGATAATGCTGACAGATACTCCGCGTGAACGCATGACCGAAAGAATCTTGTCGAAATCCTCCGGCAGACTGACATTGGCAAACTCATCCATTATGAAATGGACATGTTCTTTCAGACAACCGCCGTATTTGTGGTCTGCCGTCCAGAATAGCTGTTGAAAGAGCTGCGTGTAGAGGATAGATACAAGGAAGTTAAAGGAGCTGTCATTGTCCGGAATAAGCGCGAACAGCGCAACCTTCTTTTCACCAAGCGACGGCAAATCCAGTTCATCCGTTGTCGTAAGGGAAGCCAGACTTTCAAGGTTGAATTTTTCAAGTCGGGCAGCAAGTGTAATCTGAATAGATTTCAGGGTTTTTGCCGAGCCGGAATGATAGTCCTTGTAATATTTCACGGCAATGTGGTTCGGCTCTCTTGATTCAAGCATCTGCATCAGTTCATCAAGTGTGCTGATATAGTGGTCGTCGTTTTCGTGAACCTCTCCGGCGCGCAGCAGCTCCATAACCATTGGAAAGTTCTGTTCATCCTTCGGCGCTTCGTAATGCAGATAAAACACAAGAGACATCAGAAGCATGGAAGCCGCTGTGTCCCAGAATGGATCATTCGTCTGACTGCCTTTAGGTGTTGTTGACTTGAAAAGGTTTGTAACAAGTCGCTGCACATCATTATCTGAATACAGATACACGAATGGGTTATAGCAATGCGAGCGTTCCATGTTGATTAGGTCAAGCACCCGAACCTCGTAGCCCTTTTGCTCCAGAAGCCCGCCGGTCGCCCTTACTATCTCGCCTTTGGGGTCAAGGATCACCATGGAGGTACTGCACTGCATGACATTCGGTTTCGCAAAAAAACGCGTTTTACCTGCGCCCGAACCACCACAAATCAGGATGTTCAGATTTCGTCGGTGTTTCTTTCCGTCGAGACCTATCCGAACATGCTGTGTGAGCAGTTTGTTCTCACTGGGCGATAATGCCCGGTATTTCTTATTCACGGCTTCTGCATCGCCCCACTTTGCGGAGCCGTGTTCTTCTCGCTTGCGGTAATTGTGCTTGGAATAATGGTATATGAGCAGGGCAAAGATGTAGATTCCAATAAAAGCGAGGACAGCTTTTAAGCTGTCCCCGCACCATGTAATATGCAAAGGACTTTCCAATGCTTTCGTCCATTTCGTAAGCATCTCGGCAAGTCCTCCGCCAAAGGTGGGCGCAATCAGAAGCGCAAGCCAAGTGACCGGGATTAAACCGCAACCGGCGAGAATCAGAGATTGTTTCCGGTTATCTTGCATCAAAGTCCAGACTTCTGTTTTTTACGGGAGTGTCTATAATCTTGATAAGAAGATTATCAACATCCTCTGTGGGGCAATCGTCATTGATAAGGTCAGCGCGGAAACGGTGCAGGGCTTTGACAACCAATCCGTATTCTATCGGGTCAAGCCATACTTTTCTTAAAGGTTCTTTCATCTTGCATCCTGCCTTTCATTTTCATTTGTTCGGGAGCTTTTGTACTGTTCCAGTGTTCTGGACATACGGGCGAGTATTGCGTTTGCTCCGCTGCGAATCTCATCAAGGTCATTGCGAATATCCTGTGCAACCTTATTGGGGTATGAAGCAGGAACCCGGATTGGCATTTCCTTGGTATCAATCCCGAACTTTTTGCAAAGCATATACGACACGCAGACTGCCTTGAAGTTTTTCTCACTTCTGGAATAATCCGCAGACTCTGCGGCGTAGTCGGCAAGCGCAAGTTCCTTTGCCAACGCACGGAAAAGTTGCGGTGTGTCAAGGTTGCGCTTCACATAAATCGTTTGCGTTATCGTGTCAAAATAAGCAATCTCGTGTCGCTGCGGCTCAGGCATCTCATCAACCGGCTCAATGTCAACAGATACGCGACTGATAAGAGCTTTCATCAAAGTGCGGTCATCATATATTGGTCTTTCATCCTTCACCGGTGCAGCCGATGTCTGAGAAATATCGAACACGCTTTTTACTTTCATGGAAACACCAACGGAGCCATCCTCACGGGTAAACTTTTCTCCGGGTTCAAGAATATAGAATGAAGACTCTCCTTTGTTGACCGGAGTACCGGCTTCCTTCCATCCATTGAAATCCTTGAGCGCAGTTGCTTTCGGCTTCTGTGCCGTTACAAGCAGTGCATTACCGATGGAATATCGGTCAAAGCGGCTCTGTACATCGAGAAAAGTTCGGAATGCCTGATTGTCCTTGCAGATTGCCTCTGCGGTAGAATCAATAAGCGCATACACGCTTTTTCGGGTCTGCTGTTTTTGCGTCGCCCATTTCTGCTTATCAAACGGCTTCTCGGAACCGTTTTCATTTTCCTGTCCGCTTTTCTTTCCGGGAATAATGTTGTTCATTTCAACCATTTCTCATCGCTCCTTTTCTTTCTGAGATTTGACCGGAACGCGAAGCTCCGGTGTCTCACGACTGGTTTCTCTCGCTTCATTTCGGCGGCGAGCCTGAATCTTTCTGATTTCCTCGCGGACGGAAGGCTTGTCGCCGCGTTTCGGTGTTCCGTCAGATACGAAACTTCTTCCCTCGGTTGATGTACGCTCTGACTGATTTGAGCTTTCCGTCCTCTGTACAAAAGGGTTATCTGGCTCTCTCCTTTCAGGTCTTGCCGGTTCTCTCATCAGCTCATCCAGAATTCTGTCCTCCTTGCTTTTCGTCGGCTTGTCCTTTTGCGGTACGGCATGGGTTGCTTTCTCTCGGTCGGTCACAACCTCAGTCTTGACGGAAGTATCATCAATGGTTGCAATCTTAAAGCGAGTTACAATGCGGTTGATTTTTGACGCATCCTCTGCACGAACCATAATATCAACCATGCCATCTGTACTGTCTTTATCCTTGAGAACGCAGTACAAAACGCCGTAGCGCTTGGCTTCCTCAGTGAATCGTTTTAACTGTTCTTCGGGGACGGTATATACCTTGAGTGCTCTACCGGAGCGAAGCATAGAAGATAACCGCGCTTTTCCTTTTGTCTTTTCCTGCTGCTGAAGAACCTTATAGATTACCGATGCGATTTTGAGTGCTCCAGTGCCGGTCAGCTTGACCGCCACCTCAACACCCTCAAGGCTCATTCGCATCATCTGTTCTGCTACATCACCTGAATTGTTCATTTCGGTTTACATCCTTTCTTTCTGATTTTTCTCTTTCATAGATAAGAGATAACTTTTCTTTGAGCATCCCGCTGCGTTCTGCGATATTGTCGCAATACTTCACCTCACGGCGAAGCTGTGTGAGTCCCTTGGAGTATTCGGAAACTCTTGCTTTAATCCGTGAGATTTCCGATTCATCCGAGCATCGGCGCAGTCGGTTTCTGAGCTTCTGCCGCTTTTCGGTCAGCTCTGATATTCTGTCTTCTGTCTGTCCCCGATATATGGAAAGCTGCTCGGCGGTATCAATATGATTCCGACCAAGCAGCCTTGTTTCTTCAATGATGCTATCCAATTTTAATATGTCTTCCCGAAGCTCAACGGGGATACGCCTGTGATTGTTCTTCTTTGGTATCAATCCGAACTGATACAGCGTATGAATATAGATTGCATGAAGGGTTGTTACCTTCATAAAATCTTCTGCACCACCTCTGAGGTGAACCGGCTTCGTCTTTTCTTCCGGTGTCGGAGATGTGCGTTCCTGCGTCCGTATTTTATCCGAGATTCCATTGTAGGAGTATTCAGCTCCGAAGTGATTTGACAGTCGCCAAGGATGAGAACGACCGGGAGGAGTAAGAGAAAGAATCGGGTCTTCATCTCTGCCGCGAACATTGACAGCGTATCCCATCTGACGGAGATAGAAGGCAAACTGTTTCATGCTGACCGACTGTGCGATTACTCTGTCAACATCCTCTTTCATCTGCGAGAGAAGCGTGGGCATGCCGTTCTTTTCAGCTATCCGTTCTGCGTAATTCTTGTTGCGCTTATACTGTCGATTCTCAATGACAGACAAGCCATACTCACGGCATAGTCGGTCGGACACTTCTCTCATGCGCGACTTTGATGCTTTGTCATCGTGATACCGGCTTCCGTCAATGAAGGAAGTGGAGCAGATTGCAAAGTGATTGTGATAATGGTCAGTGTTCAAACGCCGCAGCCACCTTGCCTGATTTGTCGTGCTGAAAGATACTCACACCGGCTGCCGAGGTTTCCGCCGCTCTGATTGAATGGGGAACCTCTGTCTTAAAGATGTTGACCTTTCCGCCGTAGTAATCTCTCAGCTCATCGATAACATCGTTTGCGAAGTTTGTTCGCCTGTCTACCATTGTGAGAAGAATGCCGTCAATGGAAAGCTCCGGGTTAATGTAGCGTTTTACTTTACTTACAGAACCCATCAGCAAGTCCAGACCTTTTGCGGAAAGGAAATGCGGCTGTGCCGGGATGATAAGACTATCCGCAGCAGCTAATGCGTTGACCGTGAGCATACCGAGCGATGGAGCGCAGTCGATAAGAATATAATCGTAATTCTTTCTCTGTTGATCCACATAGCACTTGAGTATTCCTTCACGGCGCATGACATTTACAATCTGAATCTCGACACCGGACAGGTCGATATTTGAGGGCATCAGGTCAAAACCTTCTTTATGATGTAGAATGCCGCAGTCATCCGGGATATTGTTATCATCAATAACATCCTGCATGATGTTTGCAAGACTTACCGGCAGCTCATCGGGATATTTGTTTCCGAGTGCTACGGTCATACTTGCCTGTGCATCCGCGTCAATAAGAAGAACTCTTTTGTCCTGCATCGCAAGACCGGCTCCGAGATTGATTGTCGTTGTTGTCTTTCCAACTCCGCCTTTTTGATTGCAGATGGAAATGACTTTACATGAAGACACTTTGTACTCCTCCTTCTTTATAGATTTGGTTATATAACCACATAAACGCAAAACCCGAATGTCAGCGCAATAAAATTCCTACACGGGCGGTGTTCGCTCATCTGTCAGTTTTGCGCTTATGTGGTTGCATTTAATTCGACCTTGTCCCCCAAATGCACAAAAGGAATTCATCAAGCACCCGGCTGCGAACCGGGTTCATAGGGTTTCCACCTCTCCGCCTTCATTATGGCCGAGCCGCGAGTTACGGAAGTATCATTATTCCTTGTGCCTGTCATCGCCACACCGGAAGCAATCCGGCTTTCGTTGTATAAGCTTTATCGCTCGCTTCCATAAGGAAGGTCGTGACGCGCCTACAACACAGCTTCGGGTTTCCCC
The DNA here is from genome assembly GCA_050946935.1 of Candidatus Howiella sp. Taxonomy (GTDB): domain Bacteria; phylum Bacillota; class Clostridia; order Oscillospirales; family Acutalibacteraceae; genus UQRS01. The sequence goes on along the minus strand of JBMNVR010000011.1, from coordinate 72,614 downwards.
GGCACAAGTAATGTACTTGATGAATGTGTGTTCAATTTTCAAAGTTCATCGGAGGACTTTCTTAATCTCTGAAAAGATGTCCTCAAGTTATAGCCAGCGAAAACCACGAAAAGTTAAGCCTCTTTCAAAAAAAATAAAAAAATTTTCAAACAAATAAAAAAAGACCGCTTACTCAAGAATGAATAAGCGGTCTAAAACCGTGCTATTGCTTGCTTTCGGGCAAAAAAATAACGGTCACACTATTCGTAAAGAATAATGTGACCGTATTTTGTAATTTAGAGTTTACTCAAGCATCCAAAAACTCTGATTAGCGCTTGTCGCGAATAGCAGCCTGTGCTGCGGCAAGGCGAGCGATCGGCACACGGAAGGGCGAGCAGGAAACATAGTTCAGGCCAACTTTGTGGCAGAACTCGACCGAACTCGGGTCGCCGCCGTGCTCACCGCAGATGCCGAGTTTGATGTTCGGCCGGGTCTTGCGGCCGAGCTCGGCAGCCATCTCAACCAGCTTGCCAACGCCGTTCTGATCCAGCTTGGCGAAAGGATCAAACTCATAAATCTTGTTGTCATAGTAGGCGTCGAGGAACTTCCCGGCGTCGTCACGGCTGAAACCAAAGGTCATCTGGGTCAGATCGTTGGTGCCGAAGCTGAAGAACTCAGCGTCCTTTGCGATCTCATCCGCAGTCAGGGCGGCACGCGGAATCTCAATCATCGTACCGACATGATACTCCATTTCGATGCCAGCGTCAGCAATCAGCTTGTCAGCCGTCGCGGTCACGAAGGACTTGACAAAGGCCAGCTCCTTCTCTTCCCCAACCAGCGGGATCATGATTTCGGGCACAATCTTGTATTCCGGATGCTCCTTATTCACAGCGATGGCCGCACTGATAACCGCAGTGGTCTGCATCTCGGCAATCTCCGGATACGTTACGGCCAGACGGCAGCCGCGGTGACCCATCATCGGGTTAAACTCGTGCAGGCTGTCGATAACCGCTTTCAGCTCGTCGACCGAGATCTTCATCTCGCCGGCCAGCTCGACAATATCCTCTTCCTTCTGGGGAACAAACTCATGCAGCGGCGGATCGAGGAAGCGGACGGTCATCGGGCGACCCTCAAGCACGCGATACATCGCCTCGAAATCGCCCTGCTGATAGGGCAGGATCTTGGCCAGAGCGGCCTTGCGTTCCTCAACCGTCTTGGAGACGATCATCTCCCGAATGGCCTTGATGCGGTCGCCCTCAAAGAACATGTGCTCGGTACGGCAGAGGCCGATGCCCTCGGCGCCGAACTTGACCGCCTGCTCGGTATCCCTCGGGTTATCCGCATTGGTACGGACAACCAGCCGGCGGCGCTCATCCGCCCACTTCATAAAGCGGTCGAAATCGCCGGAGATGGTCGCCTCGACCGTCGGGACGGCTTCTCCGTAAATCTTGCCGGTCGAACCGTCAATGGAGATATAATCGCCCTCGCAGATCTTCCTGCCGGCGAGTTCAAAATACTTGCTTTCCTCATGCATGGTGATGTCGCCGCAGCCAGAGACACAGCAGGTGCCCATGCCGCGGGCGACAACCGCCGCGTGAGAGGTCATACCGCCGCGAACAGTCAGGATGCCCTGTGCGGCCGCCATACCCTCGATATCCTCCGGAGAGGTCTCCAGCCGGACGAGAACAACCTTCTCGCCCTTGGCCGCCCATGCCTTGGCGTCATCGGCGGTAAAGACAACCTTACCGCAGGCCGCGCCCGGAGAGGCCGCCAGACCGCTGCCGATCGCCTCGGCCGCCTTGAGAGCCTTGGTGTCGAACTGCGGATGGAGCAGGGCGTCGAGCTGCTTCGGCTCCACGCGGAGAACCGCTTCGGTCTCGTCGATCATGCCCTCGTCCACGAGGTCGACGGCGATCTTCAGAGCGGCGGCGGCGGTGCGCTTGCCGTTACGGGTCTGCAGCATGTAGAGTTTGCCATTTTCAATGGTGAACTCCATATCCTGCATATCCTTGTAGTGGTTTTCAAGGTTGGTGGCGATGGTCACGAACTGATCGTAAACCGCCGGCATATCCTCCTTCAGCTTGGAAATCGGAGAGGGAGTGCGGACGCCGGCCACGACATCCTCGCCCTGGGCGTTGATCAGATACTCGCCGAAGAGCGCCTTTTCGCCGGTGGCGGGGTCACGGGTGAAGGCGACGCCGGTGCCGGAATTCTCATTCAGGTTGCCGAAAACCATCGGCTGCACGTTGACGGCGGTGCCCCAGCTATAGGGGATGTCGTTCATGCGACGATAGACGTTGGCGCGCGGGTTGTCCCAAGAACGGAAAACCGCCTTGACCGCTTCCATCATCTGCACCTTCGGGTCGGTCGGGAAATCCTCGCCCTTCTGCTCTTTATAATAAGCCTTGAAGAGCTTGACCAGCTCTTTCATATCGTTTGCATCGAGGTCGATGTCGTTCTTGACGCCCTTCTTCTCCTTCACCTCGTCGATGATGACCTCGAAGGTTTTCTTCGGGATCTCCATCACAACGTCGGAGAACATCTGGATGAAGCGGCGGAAAGAATCGTACACAAACCGCTCGAACTTCGGATCCGGGTTACCGGCGATCATACCCTCCACAACCTCGTCGTTCAGGCCGAGGTTCAGGATGGTGTCCATCATGCCGGGCATGGAAGCGCGCGCGCCCGAACGAACCGAAACCAGCAGCGGGGTCTTGGTATCGCCGAACTTCTTGCCGTTGATCTTTTCGATCTCGGCCAGCTTCTCGTAAATTTCAGCTTCGATTTCGGGAGCGATGACCTTGCCGTCGTCATAGTAACGGGTGCAGGCCTCAGTCGAGACGGTGAAGCCCTGCGGAACCGGCATGCCGAGACGGACCATCTGCGCCAGATTGGCGCCCTTGCCGCCCAGCAGCTCGCGCATGGTCTCGTCCCCTTCGGAGAACAGGTAGACATACTTATGTGCCATAAGATTTTCAACCTCCTATAAAATATAAACAACCTTAAAAACTGCTTTTCACAGTACCGATTTATTATAACAAACAAACCGGCAAATGAAAAGGGTGAATTTTGAAAAATTTAAATATTTATGAAAAAATATCCAAACCGGCGATCAAATTCTCTCTCTTTTTCATATTTTCACGAAAAACCGCGTATTTTCACGTCGGAGGATGGCAAAGAAAAACGCAAAGCAACCCTCCGGCCGGGCCGAAGCGGTACGCAAAACGCAGAGGGCGGCGTATGGCAAAACGCACTATAAAATTCCTCGAAACGTAATGAGCTATGTTGACATTCACTTTGGAGCTGTGTATAATAGTCATGGGAGTGAAGAAATTTTCAAATCTTTTATATAAAGGAAGAAAACATGCGTCATAGACATGTAAAAAAAGGGGGATATATCATGAAAAAACTGTTTTCGATATGCCTGACGGCCGCCCTGCTGCTCTGCTTCGGCGCGCCCGCCGCCTCGGCCGCAGAGAGAGGGTCGGCGAGCAACCCTCAGGCGGAGGAGGGTCTCTCCCTGACCGGGAGCGAACGGCAGGAAATTTTCGACGCATGGTTTGCCTTTTTGTATACGGACTACCTCATACCCGCGAACCAATACTACGACTCGTATGAGGCGTTTGAAGCCGATCAGGGCGAAAAATATGCGCAGGAAAAGCTCAGCACCGAAAATGTTGCAATCCAATGCCTGTATAAAGAAAACGACGTATATATCGTGACCGTCGTACACGATCTGATCAGCCGCATCGACCGCGCCTGGCTGGAATCGGCCGGCGGATACGTCTTTAATTTCTCGGGCGTGGATCGGGCGCTCTGGGTATACCGGGACGGGCGGCTCTATTATTTCAAGGACGCTTATGACGCCGGGCTTGTTTCCCGGGACGCTATAGAGGAACTCGTGCAGCTTTATCCCTATGTCATCCCGGCGGGCGACATGGACGGCGACGGAGAACGCACCATCTCCGACGTGGTGGAATTGCGCGCCTGGATCGCCGCACAGCGCTATTATGAAGCCCGTGGCGACATCGACGGCGACGGGGAGAATACAGTCTCAGACGTCGTCGCCCTGCGCGCGGCAATTGTGGCCAGAGCATAAACGCGCGCTGCAAAGCAGAATATTTCATATGGGACCAAAGGCCGCCGGCAGTTTTCTGCCGGCGGCCTTTTCATCTTTATATTCTCTTCTTTGCGGCCATGCCGCCCCGTTTGTTTTTGACCAGTGGCCTTTTCCTGTTTGCACCCGCTTCTTTGCCCGAAAGGCGGCTATATAGATAATTTCCGCCCACTGAAAATTTCTGCTTTTGGGTAAAATCACAATATTTGTCCGAAAAATATTGAAAACAGGCCTTTTTAAAACCATCCGGATGGTTTATGATAAGGATGTGTAAAACCGCCCTGCCCTGCGGCGAAAAAACAGCCCCTCCCTCCGCCGCCGTTTGCAGCAGAAGCGGAAGAAAGCGTAAAAGAAGAAAGGATGTGCGTCTTGTGGAAAAGAAGAGGAAAATAACCGCCCTTATTCTCTGCCTTTGCATGCTGGTTTCCGCATTTCAGATGGTCGGAACGGCCAGCGCGGCGGAAGGGGCGGAAGTCGACCCTGCTGTGCAGGCCGACGCCGACGACTACAGCGTGGTGATTGGCGAGGTTCGTGTGCAATTGCTGTCCGACACGCTCGCCCGGGTGGAGGTCAAAGGCCCCAAGGGCTTCGAGGATCGGGAGACCTACCACGTCACCGGCCGCGACTGGGACGGCGCCGCCTATACCGTTGCGACGGTCGGAGACATGGTTTCCATCGCGACCGCAGACTACGTCGTCTATGTGCCGGTCGGCGCCGACTCCCTCGACGACGTCTACATGACCGACGCGGCCGGCAAGGTGATCTGGGCCTACACCAGCCTGCCGGAGGAGCCGGACTATCTCCCCGACCCGGGGGACACGCCCAAGGCCTGGGCGATCGCTGATACGCCGCGCGCCGTTCCGAGCGAGTGGGGGTATGCCCCTCTGCCTGAAGGGGAGACCGACAACGGCTATAACGGCTGGGATATGGATAACGACGCGCCCGACATGTACATTTTCGTGCCAATGAACGACGCGAAGCAGTTGAGACAGGATTTTATCCACCTTACCGGCTCGAGCGAGATGGTGCCATTCAAAGCACTCGGCCTCTGGTACAGCTGCTTCCGCGCCTTTTCGGAGGAGTCGGCACTCGAATATGTGCAGACCTTCCGGGACAAGGGTTTTCCGCTTGACTATTTCGTTATGGACACCGACTGGCGGACGGGCGGCTCGCACGGCTATACCATAAACACCAGCCTGCTGCCCGACATCACCCGCTTCTTTGACCGGATGCATACCGAGCAAAACGTGAATGTCGTCTTTAACGACCATCCGGAGTCACAGAACAACATGCACGCCCTCGAGCAGGACGAGCTCATCTTCCGCAACGCCAACCTGAGCCAGATTTTGGAGTACGGGCTGGACTCCTGGTGGTTCGACCGCAACTGGACGGTTTCCATCATCTCCCCCTTCGACGGCATCCCGAAGGAGAGCTTCGGCATGTATCTTTACCATGACGTCACCCTGCGCACCACCCCGAACGAGCGGGCGCTGGTGCTTTCCAACGCCGACGGCATCGACAACGGCTATTTCAACTCCGCGCCGGATTACGCCTCTCACCGCTATTCGGTGCAGTGGACGGGAGACATCGGGCAGATGAGCGACAGCCTGAAGCGGGAAATCACCAACTCGGTGCGCGCGGGCGCCATCTCCTCAACGCCCTACGTCGCACCCGATATCGGCGGCCACTACGGCATACAGACCAACGAGCTGCACGCCCGGTGGAGCCAGTTCGGCGCCTTCGCCCCCATTTTCAGGTACCACAGCGTTTCCGCTTCGGTTGACCGTTCGCCCTGGCTGTACGGCGAAACGGCCGAGAACACCGCCAGAGAATACATCAACATGCGCTATCGTCTGATGCCGCTCTACTATTCCCTTTCGCACGAGAATTATGAGAACGGTATGCCGATCCTCCGTCGGCTGGATTTCAACTATCCCCAGTACGCTGAGTCGCAGGACGACACCGAGTACACAATCGGGGACAATGTTCTGGTGGCCCCGCTGTACGAAGCCGGAGAGCAGCAGCTTCTCCCTGCCGAATGGACCACGGCCGATGGCGGAGAGGGCCTATACTTTGAGTATTTCAACAATACGGATTTGACCGGCACGCCGGCTTACACGGGGTATGAGGCACAGGTCGACCACTACTGGGGCTACGACGGCCCAGGAAGCGGCGTGAACACTGACAATTTCTCGGCCAGATGGAGCGGCACCATCACGCTGGGTGATGAGGACGCCCGCATCGCCGTGAAAACCGATGACGGCGTCCGGCTGTACATCGACGGGGTGGTTGTCATCGACAAATGGACCGCCGTCAATAACGAGACCAACGTTTCCTCCGTCATGCTGGAGGCCGGAACCACGCATGAGATCAAAATCGAATATTACGAGGGCACCGGAGCGGCCCGTATGGAGCTTTACGCCATCGTCATGCATGCGGAGGGCGACAGCCGGGAGGTCTTTATCCCTGACGGGAACTGGATCGACGTCTGGACCGGCGAGAGCTATGAGGGGCCGCAGACCATCACCCAGTCGCACGGGCTTTCCACCTCTCCCCTCTTCGTCCGCAGCGGCACCATCCTGCCGCTGGTTGACAATGTCGAGTATCTGGGTGAAAAGGCGTGGGACAGCGTAACGCTGGACGTCTACCCCAGCACACAGCTTTCCGGCACGGCCGAGCTGTATGAGGATGACACGACCTCCAACGAATATAAAGACGGCGCTTTCCGCACAACCGCGCTGGAGACCTCCTTTGACAAAGCGACCGGCGAGGTGATTGTCTCGATCGGCGCGGCTGAGGGCGTTTTTGAAGGCAGTGATGCTTTTAACGCCCGGACCTGGTCGGTGCGGGTACACGCACCGGAGGGCTGGGGCGAGGTGACCGGTATGACCGTCGACGGCCAGGCCGTCACGCCCGCCATGCTGGAGCAATCGGCAGAGGCCGCTCCCTTCGCGGTATCCGGCCCGGCGCGCGACGCCGACGTCTACACCGTGGCCTTTGAAAAGCCGCTCTCCGCCATGAGCGAGGTGCGGATTCAATTTGCCTCTCCCAAGGACGAGACACTGCCCGAACACAATGCAGTCGCGGTAGACTATACCTCTAAAGAAGGCAGTATTCCCGCCACGGTCGATCTCGACGCGCTCGGCTCGGCCGACTGGATGGCCTTTGATGAAACCGGCGAAATAATGACCAAAAGAAATGACGACACCCTGTTTGCCGGTCCTGCCGGAGACGGCGAGACCTCTCTCTACACCGGCGGCACTACCTATAAGCTGAATGACGGAAAGACGACCGTAACCGGCTGCGGGATTTCCGATACAATGTTCTTCGACGTAGCCGTCGGCCGGGAGGAGGAGCGGATCTCTCTGTACATCACCGGGGACAACGCCGACGGCGTGCTGGAGATTACCGACGGCGTTTCGGCCAAGATCATCTCTCTGGAAGCGGAAAACGGAGGCTTTGCCAAACGGATCACGGTCGACGCCTCGGCAAGCGGGGCGGCCAGTCTCCAATTCACCCTCCGGAAAACCGACGGCGAAGGGGTCGTCGCGCTGATGGCCGTCGCGGTAGGCCCTCCGGAGGCCGAGCCGGACACATCGGTTGCACGGATCGTTTCGATTGAAAACGCGGCGGCCGGCGTCGATCTCTCCGACAGCGCGATCAAGGACTGGGTACATCTGGGACTCGGCGGCGACACCAGTGCCCTCAACCGCAAAAACGGTGTGGACGCGCTGCTCAGCACACCTGTCTTCTCCGGCACACAAATGCCGGTCTATGACTTCCCCGGCATCTCCTTCTCGGACGGGACGCCGACCGTCTCTGCCTCCGGAAGCCAGAACGCGGTCACCTGCTATCAGGGAACCATTTCCTTCTCGGTTCCGTCGGGCGCGCAGTGGCAGGAGCTGAAAATCTACACCGGCGCCTATCAATCGACCAACACGATTAAAATTTATGACGACGACGGCATAGTCTCAACCGAGACCTTCAGCGCCGAGGGGGTTACCCAATACCGGGTCGTCACGGTAAAATTCCGGTCAGAGGCCGACGCCTCCCTGTATATCGAAAGCAGCGGCACCGGGCATATGTTCATCGCGGCCTATACCCTCTCTGACCTGGACGACGCGGCGCTTGAGGAACAAACCGCCCTGGCGCAGCAGACGGTCGAGGCGTTTGAGGCGGCCGCCTCCACAACGCCGGCCGAGCTGCTGGCCGCGGCCGGCGGGGCGCTGACCGATGCGGCGGCCAAGGTCTCCTGGTCGGGGACGCCCCGGGTGACCGCCGCCACCGCCGACGCGGAGGGCCGCATCAACGGAACCATCCGGGTGGAATTGGGCGATATTTACCTCGATTTCGCGGTAAACAAAACGCTGCCAAAAATTTCCGCCCGCCTCGGCGATGTGAACGAGGACGGCGGCGTAACCGTTTCGGACGTGGTGGCGCTGCGCGGCCTGATCGTGGCGGGAAGTTGGACCGACATCCAGCTCGCCGCCGGGGATTTCGATGAAAACGGTCTTCTGAGCGTAGCCGACGTGGTGGCGCTCCGCAGCTACATCGTCGCCGGCGCGTTCGACTGAACGCCGCCGTCCGTCTCTCGGTCTGAGAGAGCGTGCCTCCCGCAACATTTCAAACGACATACCGCCGCCCGGAGAATGACGATCTTCGGGCGGCGGTTTTCTGCTTTGTAAAAACAGCACGAAGGTTTTCTCTTTCACCCGCTTGCGGAGATTTACATAAAGTGTTATACTATATCGGGTATACTGTTTTTGTTCGTTTTCCGTATGCATGAAACCTCCATGACGGCAAATACTAACCGAAACGGAGGTTTGCAGCTATGAAACAACAAAACAGCCATTCAGAAAACAGCGACGATTACATTGGCAACGCGCCCGACAACCCGGATGAACAGCCGGCGGGCGGCGCGGAGGAGGCCGGCCTTTCCAAGGACGAGATCGGCGCGATCAAAGAGATCGGCGCCGTCACGGTCGGAGACGGACGGCACACCATCCACTGCCTTTCCATTATCGGGCAGGTGGAGGGGCACTATATCCTCCCCAGCCAGAACAAAACCACCAAGTACGAGCATGTCATCCCCCAACTGGTCGCCATCGAGCAGTCTCCCGAGATTGAGGGGCTGCTCATCATCCTCAACACGGTCGGCGGCGACGTCGAGGCCGGACTGGCCATCGCCGAGCTGATCGCCGGGATGAAAAAGCCGACCGTCTCCCTGGTGCTGGGGGGCGGCCACTCGATCGGGGTGCCGCTGGCCGTCTCTTCAAGAAAAAGCTTTATTGCCCCATCGGCCACCATGACCATCCATCCCGTGCGGATGAGCGGGCTGGTACTCGGCGTTCCGCAAACCCTCGATTATTTTGAAAAGATGCAGGACCGCATCACCCGCTTTGTCACCGACAACTCCCGCATCCGGCCGGAGACCTTCCGCGAGCTGATGATGAATATCGGAGAAATGGTCACCGACGTTGGCTCGGTACTGGACGGAGAAAAAGCGGTCGAAGTCGGTCTGATCGACAGTCTCGGCGGGCTGTCGGACGCAATCGCGTCTTTGTATGAGATGATCGAAACACAAAGGGAGGCGGCGGCCGAATGATCCTGCACACGGTCGTCCCCTTCTCCTGCGTCTTCCCGGAGGAGGGACAGAAAAGACACCCGAACGGGCCGCCTCCCTCCACCGACCCGGCTGATTATTTGAAGGAGACTGTGCTGCCGGGCGGCATCCTTCCCGGCGAGCCGCTGCCGGATCCGGCGGACAAGTCCCTCCCGCAAAAGGAGAGAACAGCCGGACAAACCGATGTGCCGGAGGAATAAACCCTCCGCCAGGCGGAACGCCGTTCACTCCCGTATATCCCACGGCGGAAAGGTTCGCCTTTCGCCGTACATACCGATACGCAAAAAGCCTGTGTTCTTCAAAGCTGAATTTTGAAAAAACAGAAAGGCGTTTTACATAGTATGGGATTTTTCGAAGCAATTTTTCAGGGAATTTTACAAGGTGTTTCGAAATTTCTGCCGATTTCCGGCTCTGGACAACCTTTCCATCTTCCAACACATTACCGGAAACGAGAAACCGGCGGTCACCGTGCTTTTGCATCTTGGCACACTCCCGGCCGTGATTTTCTGCTATCGAGGACGGGGCGGCCGGATCTTTCTTGAATTTTTCCGGATGACCGAAGACCTTTTTCACGGTCGTTTGAAATGGAAAGGCCGATCGGATGACCGCAATTTTGTTTGTATGATTCTTTTGTCCTTTTTGCCGCTGCTCCTCTTTTTTCATCAGGGAGCCTATCCGGGCAACCGCCGCCGACGGCAGCCTGTATGTGGAGGGATTCTCCCTCCTCGCGGCCGGCGGGCCGATTTTCGCAGCAGCGGCCGTGGAGAGGAGGATCAAGCATCCGACCGAGCAAATTACATGGCCGGTCGCGCTGGCCATGGGGATTATGCAGGGTGTGGCGGCGCTGCCCGGCGTGTCCCGCTCCGGGGTGACCATCGCGGTCGCGCTGCTGCTCGGCCTCAGCAAGACGAAAACGGTCGAATTCTCCTTCATCATGGGAATTCCAGCCGTGCTCGGTGCGAATCTGTTTGAGATGATCGGCCTTCTTCGGGGAGAGAACACGCTTTCTGTTCCTCCCACGCTGGTCGGGATCGCGGTCTCGACTATAGTGGGGATTTTCGCTGTCCGACCGATCGACGTACTGGTCAAAAAAGATAAATTTCACATATTCGGCTATTCCTGCACCGCTTTGGGCACGGTCTGTCTGCTGCTCTCGATCGCGGAGGGTATTGCCGGTCACAGCCTGTTTGCATAAGGCCGAAAGCCGATATTTTCATAAAAGCTCTGTAACAGAAAGGAATGTACATACGCTATGGCGTCACAATCCAGAAAAAAGAAAAAAAGCACAAGGCCCAAAAGCGCCACCGCAACCGAAATTCACGATCGCCGCGCCGCGCCGCCCGTCGACTCCGGCCAAAGGCAAATCGTAGCCATCGTCTTGTTCGCGACGGCGGTCTTTTTGCTGTTTGTCGTCCTGATCAAAGGGCAGAATGTTTGGGCCGCGCTGCATAGTTTCCTATTCGGCATCTTCGGCGTCTGCGCCTGGCTTTGTCCGTTTGTACTCGGGTTTATCGCCGTCCTCTGTGCAAGAGGAAGCCGCACCGCCCATTTTGGCCGCAAATCGACCGAAAGCGCGCTGGTGGTTTTCCTGCTCGGCGCGGCCATCGACATCTTCGGGCGAGAGAGCGGCTCGACCCTCGGGTTTATCGACTCGGCTGTGACGGCCTACCAGAATGGGACGGCAATGAAGGGGGGCGGCTTCTTCGGCTGCCTGCTCGGATACCCGCTGACCCGTCTGTGCGGAAAGACCGGGGCGGCCGTCACCATCGTGATTCTGACCATCGTCTTTTTCATGCTGGCCACCGGCACCACCCTGATCTCGGCCTGGAATTTCTTTGCAAAGCCGGCGCAGAAGACCGCCCGCGCCGCTGGTGAGGCGCTTTCCGCCCATCGGGAGGAAACCGCCCGCCGCAGGGAGGAGATTGCCGACCTGACCCGACGTAAATTTGACGTGGACGTTCCTCTGGATGATGAGGAGGAGCGGCAGAAGGCCATCGCGGCCGCAGCCGAGCGGGCTGGAAAAGAACCTGACCTGCGCGAAATGGAACGCAACGTGATCGACGCCTATCACGACCGGCCGCCGGAGGAGAAGCCCAAGCGAAAAAAGCAAAAAACCGACTCCAATCCGATTGACGCTGCCATCGACGGCATTTCGGAGGAACTGTTCGCCCCCCAAACGCCCGAGGAAAATCCGCCCGGGCCGGCCGAAGCCTTCTCGGTGCCTGAAAGCAGCGGTATCACGGTTGAGGGAGAGGAGGATTACCGTTTTCCGCCAGTCTCCCTTTTACAGCGGGGCGGTGCCGAGCGGACGGCCGACATCAGCGACGAGCTGAAAGCAACGGCCACCAAGCTGGTTGACACCCTCCGCAGCTTCGGAGTGGAAACACGGATTGTCGACATCAGCCGCGGCCCCTCAGTCACCCGGTATGAGCTGCAGCCGGCCGCCGGCGTCAAAATCAACAAAATCACCAACCTTTCGGACGACATCGCCCTCAATTTAGCCACCGCCGGCGTCCGGATCGAGGCGCCGATCCCCAACAAGGCGGCCGTCGGCATTGAGGTGCCCAACAAAATCAGTTCGATCGTCCACGTGCGGGAGATATTGGAGTCTCCCGCCTTCCTTGACGCCAAAAGCAAGCTAACCATCGCCCTCGGCCGGGACATCGCCGGCAACGCTGTCGTCACCGACATCGCTAAGATGCCGCACGGCCTGATCGCCGGCGCAACCGGATCGGGTAAGTCGGTCTGCATCAACTCGATCATCATGAGCCTGCTGTTCAAGGCCAGCCCGGACGAGGTCAAGCTGCTGATGATTGACCCCAAGGTGGTCGAGCTGGGCATCTATAACGGCATCCCCCACCTGCTGGTTCCGGTCGTGACCGAGCCGCGGCGGGCGGCCGGCGCCCTCGGCTGGGCGGTAACCGAAATGGAGAACCGCTACAAGCTCTTTGCCGAAAACAACGTCCGCGACCTGAAGGGCTACAACCGACTGGCCGAGCAGAACGAAGATATGATCCCCATGCCGCACATCGTCATCATCATTGACGAGCTGGCCGATCTGATGATGACCGCTCCGGGTGAGGTAGAGGACGCCATCTGCCGCATCGCGCAGAAGGCACGCGCTGCCGGTATGCACCTGATTATCGCGACCCAGCGGCCGTCGGTCAATGTCATCACCGGCGTCATCAAGGCCAACATTCCCACCCGAATTGCCTTTGCCGTCTCCTCCAGCGTGGACAGCCGCACCATCCTCGATATGAGCGGCGCCGAGCGGCTGATGGGCCGCGGCGATATGCTCTTCTACCCCGTTGGCGCAGTTAAGCCCCGCCGGGTGCAGGGCTGCTTTGTCGACGACGACGAAGTTGAAGCGGTTGTGGAATTCATCAAAAACGGCAAAACCGGTGAGTACGACGAGGCCGTGCTGGAGGAGATCGAACGCCAGGCGGTCGCTGAGAAATCGGCCAAGGACGAGGACGCTGCTGAGGATTTCGATCCCATGATTAACCAGGCGATCGAGGTGGTCATCGACGCGGGACAGGCCTCGACCTCCCTTTTGCAGCGGCGGCTCAAGCTCGGCTATGCCCGCGCCGCCCGCATCGTCGATCAGATGGAGCAAAAGGGCATCGTCGGCCCCTACGAAGGCTCCAAGCCGCGGCAGGTCCTCCTCTCCAAGGCGGAGTTTTTGGAGATGCAGGCCAACGGCCAGACCGATTAACCTAAGCCTTACAGACTGACGCCGGTTTTGCGCCGGCTTTTCTGAATCTGAAAAAAGGAGGAGCTCCCATGCGCGGCCGATGCAAACGAGTGCTTGTGATTTTCCTCTGCCTCGCGGCGGCGGCCGCCGTCCTCCTGCTTTCCCTTCTCCCGGCCGGGGAGATCAGCTATGCCCAACGCCTGCTGATGCGCTGCGGCCTCAGCGCCCGCACGGGCGAGGATGTGCACAAGTTGGTCTTCCTCGACGTCGGACAGGGCGACTGCGCCCTGCTGCTGTCGGGCGGGCAGGCCGCCCTGATCGACACCGGAACCGGACTGGACGATGCCATCTCTCTGATTCAGACGCTGCGGCGGGAAGGGGTTGTCTCCCTTGATTTTCTCTTTCTTTCTCATCCGCACAGCGACCACATCGGCGGGGCGGCCTCCCTGCTGGAGGCCTTTCCGATCGGACAGATCTGCTGCCCCGCCGCCCCGCCTGAGGACGCTGCCGACGCGATACTTTTTGAGCAGTTGAAGGCCGCCGCCAAGAAGGCCGGCGTACCTTTCTCCGATTACCGGGCGCAGGCATCGGCGGTTGGGAGCTTCACGGTCACGCCGCTCTACCGCGATGACTACCTCCCGGATGAGAATGACCGCTCCCAGTTTCTTATGGTCAGCGGCTTCGGCTTCTCCGCCTTGTTTACCGGAGACTGCGGCAGCGCAGGCGAAAGCTCGCTGCTGCATGACAGCCCTTCAATATCAGCCGATCTGCTCAAGATCGGGCATCACGGCAGCGGCGCCTCTACGACCGAGGCGTTTCTGGACGCCGTACAGCCGCGCTTCGCCGTCATCTCTGTGGGAGAGGGCAACAGCTACGGCCACCCGGCCGATGCGGTGCTCGACCGTCTCGACGCCGCCGGATGCGAAGTGTTCCGCACCGACGTCAACGGCAAAATCACTTTCGATTTTTCGGACGGCCTCGCCGTCTATACAGAGCGATAAGGGAGGGCGAATGCCATCAAAACGCCGAAAAAGCACACCCTCTTCCCCATCCCGCCTGAATCGGGAAGAGAGACGGTCCATTCGCTTTTGCAATTTCCCGGCGGCCGAGCGGAAAGCATCGTTTCGGCTGCCGCGCGCAGCCCGGACGGCTTCTGGTACGACCGGCAGGAGACGGAGTGGGTCTCGGTGCTCGAGGGCTGGGCGGTGCTTGGCTTTCCCGGGGGCGCGTCACCCTCCGGGCCGGAGAAAGCCTGACCATCCCGGCCCATCTGCATCACCGGGTGGAGGAAACCTCCGCACAGCCCCCCTGCCGCCGGCTCTGCATATTTTATCAGGACTGAAGCGCCAAATGGGAAGGAGCTGGTTCTCCGCTTTCCCGTTCAGCCATAGGATATAAAAAAGGAGGAACACGTATGTCACGACCGCTTGCCGACCGGATGCGGCCCAAAACCCTTGACAACGTGGTGGGGCAGACCCATCTTCTCGGCCAAGGCAAGGTACTGCGCCGTATTATTGAAAGCGGACAGATTCCCAATCTGATCTTCTACGGCCCGTCGGGGGTCGGCAAGACCACCGTGGCCGAGATCATCGCAAACGGCTGCGGCAAGCGTCTGCACCGGCTGAACGCCACGACCGCCTCTACCGCCGATATCAAGGACATGGTGGCCGAGGTCGGCACCTTTGCCGGCAAGGATGGCATTCTGCTCTATCTGGACGAGATTCAGTATTTCAACAAACGCCAGCAGCAGACCCTGCTCGAGCATATTGAAAAGGGCAGCATCACCCTGATCGCCTCGACAACCGAGAATCCTCGCTTCTATATTTACAACGCCCTGCTCAGCCGCTCGACCGTGTTCGAGTTCAAGGAGCTGACGCCGGAGGAAATCTTGCCGGCCGTCCACCGCGGCGCCGCCTTTTTAGAGGAGGAAAAGGGGGTTCCCATCCGGCTTTCAGACACGGCGGCGCGGGCGCTGGCCTATGGCGCGGGCGGAGATGTGCGCAAGGCCCTCGGCGGGTTGGAGCTTTGCGTGATCGCGGCCGATTCCGGTGAGGGGGAGATCACCGTCTCTGACAGCCTGGCGGAGGAAATCTGCGGCGGGGGCGGCCGGTACGACCGGCTGGGCGACGAGCACTACGATCTGCTCTCGGCCTATCAGAAATCCATGCGCGGCTCTGACCCCGACGCCGCCTTGCATTACCTCGCCCGGATTCTGGCCGCGGGGGACCTTCCCTCCGCCTGCCGCCGGTTGTTGGTCTGCGCGGCAGAGGATGTCGGCCTGGCCTATCCGCAGGCTTTGCCAATCGTCAAGGCCTGTGTGGACGCCGCCCTCATGGTCGGCCTGCCGGAGGCGCGCATTCCTCTCGCCGACGCGGTGGTGCTGGTCGCCACAGCACCCAAATCCAACTCAGCCTACAACGGAATCAACGCGGCCATGGCGGATATCGAGGCCGGCAATATAGGCCCCATCCCCCGGCAACTGCAGAACCAGCACACCGATGGGGCGGAGGTCAAAAATCCCGGTCAAAACTATCTTTATCCCCACGATTTTCCCGGTCACTATGTAAAACAGCAGTATCTGCCCGACCGTCTGAAAGGGAAAAACTACTATGTTTTTGGGGAGAATAAGAACGAGCAGGCCTTCAAAGCCTATCTGGATAAACTGAAGAACGGAGGTAATTAAATGACATTTCGGCCGCCGAAAAACGCGCTGACTCTGTTTCGCACTTATGCCATGGTACTGCTTGCCGGGGTGTTTGTCCTCTGCGCGTTTTTGGGTTTGGCTTTGCCTAAAGGAATCACTGCCACCCTTTTTGCTTTGCTGATCTTTCTGGCAGTTTTCCTCTGGTTTTATTACCTCCCCCGCCTGATGGAGAGCATGGCCGTCCGGTTGTCAGGCGACGCGCTGGTTTACACCCGAGGCGTCTTTATCCGGCGCCGATACATTATGCCGAAACCGCGCATGATTTACGTCGAGCAGTTTTACACCCCTTTTTCGGCGGCGCTGGGACTGTGCAGCCTCCGCCTGCGGGCGTCCAAGGGCCGGCTGACCATCCCCTGCCTTTCGGAGCAGGAGGCGGCCGCCATCATCCGGGCGACCGGAAACGATGTGGGAGGTGGGCAAAATCGCTGCGATACAGACTGAGTATAAAGCACACCCGCTAATCATTTTTAGTTATTTAAAACCATATATTTTTGTTTTGCTGATTCCCGCGGCGCAGGGGCTTCTCTCCTATCTGCGGCACGGCGCACTGACCACTCTGATTGTGGGAGAGGCCATCACCGCCGCCGTCATTCTGGCGCTGTCGGTTGCCAAATTTCTGCGCTGCCGGCTGGTGCTGGGCGGCGGCCGCATCATCGTAACCGAGGGGGTACTCCTCCGCACACGGTCGGTCATCCCCGTGGACAAAATCTCCAGCACCTTTATCCGCACCGGTCCGCTGCTGCGCCTGACCGGCGCGGTAGAGGTTCGCCTCTCGACCGAGGCGGGACGGCCGGGCAAGCCGGACTTCAAAATAATTATGCCCCGTTCGGTCGCGCCCGATCTATACGAGCTGTTCCCGCCCGACATGGGAGAGGTCGTACAGTTTCATCCGCCGGCCAAGCGGCTGATTATCATGGCGGCGGCAACCTCCAACTCGGCCACCGGGCTGCTGATTGCGGCGCCCATCATCAGCCATACCGGAAAACTGCTCGGCGCCGGCATCACCGAGCGTGTATACGGCACCCTGAACGAAATGGTCGCGGGGGCGGAGAATACAGCCGGCGTTCTGATTCCGCCGATCGCCGGCTACATCGCCCTCACGCTGCTGATCGGCTTCGGTATCTCCTTCTTCATTTCGGTTTTTAAAAACCTGCCCTTTAAAATGACCCGGAGGGGAAACAACCTGACGGTGGTCGCCGGGCTGATCATGAAGCGGCACATTCGGTTTCAGATCAGTATGGTCAACAGCATCTCCATCACCCAAAACCCCGTGATGATGTTTCTGCGCCGGTACAATGTTGGCATCAGTATCGCCGGTTATGGCAGCGATTACAAGGGTGGAGAGACAGCCATGATCATCCCGGCCGCCCAGAGCGACGAGGTGTACGCTCTGTGCCGGGGACTACTTCCGAACATTCGGCCGCAGCCGCTGGGGCTGCGGCACCCGGCCTGCGCACTGCGGAAATTTTGCACCCCGCCCGCGCTTTTACTGGGAATCATTCCGGTTGTGGCCGGTCTGCTCAGCCTGTGGGCCGCGCACTTTTCCGATTTGATCTGGTTTCTCGCCCTTGTGGCGGAGGGGCTGGATCTGGTGTTTATCGTCATCTGTGTGCGGAAATTCCGGCGCGGCGGTCTTTCTATTGGGGAGGAGTTCTGCGCATCCGGCGCACGGATGTTCAACATGGTCGAGCTGCACTGTAACGACGACAACTGTGGATACCTGCGGGTGACCGAATATCCATGGGACAAACGGGGCGGCCTCTGCCGCGTCAAGCTGTCGGTTCGGTCTGAAAACGCCGAGAGCCTGAACATTCCTTTTTTGGAAACCGAGGCCGTTTTACAGGCCCTGCAAAACAAATACGGCGCGCTGTGACAGCTTATCTTCATAAAACGGCGCGTGCTATCCATTTCATATGAAGATTTAAGGATGTGACAATATGAAAACGGCGCTGATTACCGGGGCCGCGCGCGGCATCGGAACCGCCTGCACACGTGCGCTGGCGAAAGAGGGGTATGCCGTTGCAATCGGCTATCGCCAATCCGAAGTCTCTGCCGCCGCGCTGGCAAAAGAAATACGCGAGGCTGGCGGCATTGCCGGTCTCTACCTGTTGGATGTGACCAATACCTGCTCGATAAACGCAGCGACAGAGGCGATCCTGGCCGACTTTGGACACATCGATCTGCTGGTCAACAACGCCGGCATCGCGACATCCGGGCTGTTGACCGAAACGACCGACATCGAGTGGGAGCGGATCATCGATACCGATCTCAGCGGGGTTTTTCGCTGTTGCCGCGCTGTTTTGCCCGGCATGATCCGGCGGCAGAGCGGCTGTATTGTGAACATCTCCTCCATATGGGGGATGACCGGCGCCGCGTGCGAAGCAGCCTATTCCGCGGCCAAGGCCGGTGTGATTGGCCTGACCCGGGCGCTGGCAAAGGAGGTTGGCCCCTCTGGCATACGGGTCAACTGCGTCGCGCCCGGCGTCATCGACACCGAAATGAACGCCCACCTCTCCCCTGTTGAGATGGCCGCGTTGACCGGAGAAACGCCGCTTGGCCGGATCGGCCGGCCGGAGGAGGTTGCGGCGGCCGTCTGCTTCCTTGCCGGGACGGGGGGCGAGTTTCTCACCGGACAGGTCATCAGCCCCAACGGTGGACTGGTGATCTGACGCCGTTTCCGCTTCAAAGCTGCGCCACATTTTTTCGCTGCCGGCTCTCCACCTTTTCACACCCGTTTTGTGTATATAAAAACCAACGCCCCTGCTGCTGTAGTTTATAAACTCTACAACAGACAGGGGCGTTTTCCGTATTTTCAAAAGGCGCCATCTTCTTACGCTTCCTACATGAACCGCCAGCCGGTTTTCGGCATATATCGTGAGCAGCATGGCCAATTCCTCTTCGGAAAAACGGTCGAGCGAAAAGGATTCGAACCTGCGGTTTCCTCTTCCTTACACCGTGAGCGCACAAACACGCGCGTCGACAAAGGCGGTCAGCGCATCCACCGGAAGCAAAAGCTGACAGCCGCGACAGCCGGCACTGACCGTGATCCGATCGAAGAGAACGCAGGTTTCATCCACAAAGGTCGGAAACTTCTTCTTCATCCCAATGGGTGAGCAGCCGCCCCGAACATAGCCGGTCAGACCGAGCAGATCCTTTACATGCAGCATTTCCACCTTTTTATTCTTACTGGCCGCCGCCGCTTTTTTCAAATCGAGTTCGTCCGCGACCGGGATACAGAAAACGACCGGCCCGGTCTTGTCCCCCTTTGCCACAAGGGTTTTAAAAACCTGCTCAGGCGGCAGACCAATCTGCGACACAATGTGCAGACCGGAAAGATCGCTCTCGTCATACGCATAGGTCATGGGGGTATACTCGATTCCGGCCGCATCCAGCAACCGCATGGCGTTGGTTTTATTCAAAACGGATTCCCTTCTTTGTCAAAAGCTCTGCTTGCCCGATCCGTCGGGCGAAATGCGGGAAAACTCCCCCGCGGCATCGTAAAAATAGATAAAACTGTCGTCACAGTACAATGCCGATTTGGCGCCGGTGTCGGCGGTCACCTCGCTGACTGCCATGGTTTTCATATCGAGTGAGAAAATGCTCCCCTCGCTGCGATAGATGACCTTACCGTCAAGATAATTATACCCCGAAACCTCCCGGTGCTCGGCCTTGGCCTCCGGCGTAGCGGCCGGGAACCAGCAAAGAACCCGGCTTTCATCCCGGTAAAAGATATAGGTGCCGCCGACGATGAAATCGGTCATTTTATACGGCGCGGCCAACGCCCGCTCGCTCCCGTCGGTCCGGGCGGTATAAAGATATCCGTCGCTCTCAAGATAATAAATCCTTGTGGCGCTGACCGAATAGTTCCCCTGCGAATAAAGCCCAAGCCTGTACCGTTTGCCATCGTCCATCCGGAATTTGACCAGTTCACCGTTCTCGGTACAGTAAATCCACCGGCCGAGGATCAGGGGGTTTTCCACCCGCTGAGCCAGGCAAACCTCCCCGCTGCCGTCGGGCAGGGTGTGATAGAGTCCGCCGTCCCGCATAAAGACCGGCGCGCCCTCGGTCACAAAAAGCGGAGCCTCAGCCCCGGATTTGACCAGTTTTTTTTGATTTTCAAACAAGCTGTACAAATCGCCGTTTTCAAGGAAAAAGGCGATTTGATCTCCGGCGGCAAAAGCGCCCCCCGCCAGCAGATTACCGGAGGTGTTGTCGGCCGCAGAGCTTGGAAGATCATCGGGAGAAAACAGGATAAAGGCCGCCGAAGCAAGCAGCACGACGGACAGAAAAGCGACAAATATCAAAGAGACGGTGCGGGCGCTAAGCGTTTTCTTCATTCATATCCTCCTTCGCGTCCACCGGCGTTCCAGGCGTCTCATTCTCTTCCATAGCTTCTTCCGCTTCCTTCCGCCTGCGGATCTTTTCCGACCGGCTGAGAGGCTTTTCCGGCCCCGCGCCGTCATACGCTTCCAGCAGACGCTGCCAGTCATCCTCAGTAAAGACGCCGGTCACGCCGGTCTCAGCCGAGGCGCGGGAGTACAGCTGCGCCTCCAGCTTGGCGTACCGGGCGGAGAGGGCGGCATTCTCCCGCGCCTGAATCAAAAAGAGGATCAACGCGGTCAGGCAGAGAAAAATATACCACAGCAGATGTTTGAACAGGTAGGGCAAAAATCCCTGCGAGGCCAGGATATCCCCCATCTCTCCATAAAAATGGAGGGACAGCACAACCGACGAGGCAAGCGTGCAGGGAAGATAGACGGACGGTTTCTGTTGCGCCACAAAAATGTATCCGGCGGCCAGAACCAGCGACATCAGCCCCACAACCAGAATGGCGTTGCGAGCGCTTGCGGGGTCGGCCAGCAGCTCCCGCTCGGAAAAATAACGGTTGCACCAAAAAAACAAGTAGGTTAGATTCACCAACATAGCCAGCGCAAAAGCGATGGTATATACAATTTTGGTCAAGGTATACAGCCGGCCGCCGACATGACCCCACACCTCATGCGCTTCAAGACGGCGCTTATATTCGGCGCGGCGGACAAAATCCATCAGTTTTTTGTTTTTTTCCAAAGCGCTCCCTCTCCGTTCCGTGTGGAATGCGGGCGAAGCCGGTTTCGGGTGCACTTACCCAAAACGGACTTTGTCCGCTTTTTTTCTGTCCATCGGTTTTTTTACATTATAACAGTCCGAAACAGGTGTGTCCACAAAGCAAATGTAAATTTTTCATATTTGTTTTTTGCAGAATACCCTACCCGGAAAGCAAAGGCGTTCGCAAAGCCAAATATATGCAGTCGGTTTGAGCCTGAGCCAAGCCTGACCAACCCTGTAGTCCACGCCGCCTCAAAACGCGAGCTGTACCAGCAGCATATACACCGCCGTACCGCCCAGTATGCTGAGGAGAGTGTTTCTCCGCCAGAGGTGCAGCAGCAAAACCGCAAGCAGCGCCAGCCCCTCCGGCAGACCGTGCGGCGCCGACAGAAGAGAAACGTCCTTCAGGCAATACACCACCAGCATCCCCATGGCGGCACAGGGCAACACCCGGCCAAGATAGCGAACGGCGGCCGGCGTTTTCTCCACATCCGGGAAGCAGACAAAGGGCAGGAAACGGGTCAAAACCGTGCCAATCACCATAATGCCGACCGTGATCAAAAGCTGCGCTGCCGTCATGCCTTCACCCCCTCGTCAAGCCGGCGGCGAAAAGCAAAAAGACAGATCACAATGGCCGCCATCGCCGGGATCAGAAAATTCGCCGAGCCGAACAGCAGCAACGCCGCCAGCGAAGCCGTCACGCCGATTATCGCCGGCGCGTGCTGCTTTTGCTCCATCCACTGATTCAGAAAAATAACAAAAAACAGGGCGGTTAACGCAAAATCCATCCCTTCCGTATTAAAGGTCAGCAGACCGCCGGCCAGCGCGCCAAGCACCGACCCGGCCACCCAGTAGAGGTGGTCGAGCAGCGTAACGGCGAAATAGAATCGCTCCGGCAGCACCCCATCGGGCGGTTCAACTGAACAGACAACCGAAAAAGTCTCGTCCGTCAGACCGAAAATGAGATAAGGTTTCCATCGCCCGGTTCCTCGATACCTGGCCAGCATCGACAGTCCATAGAAAATATGCCGGGCATTGATGACCAACGTCATCACCAGCGCGTATACCGGCTGAAACGTCGAGGTCAGCAGCGTAATCCCGACAAACTGCATCGAACCGGCAAAAACGGCCGCGCTGCACACAAAGATCCACCAAACGCCGAATCCCTTATCCTGCATCAGCAGGCCATAGGCCATCCCAAGCACCAAATATCCGGTCAGCACCGGCACCGTAAGAGGAAACGCCGCGCAAAAGGCCTTTTTCACACAAATCTCCTTCCTTTGCGAAAGCAGGAAGCTGTCCGCCGCCCGGAATACCGAGTGAAGGAGGTTTTCCCTGCCATACATCCTTTGAAGAATCGGTTTCTCTCCGAAAAGCGGCGGCCGGCCGGCGCATGAAGCGCACAAAGCCCGCCGCCTGATTTCACACCGTATTTTACACACAAGCCGCCGCCCGCAAATGCAAGCACGCTGCTGTACAGCGCATCCGGCTATCTCCGAACACCGAAGCAAAGCGCGCCTACTGCGGATCGTCCTCCTCCAGAAAGCCATGCGTCCGCGCCTTATTCAAAAAGGCAGCTATATCGGCCTTGGCGGTCGCCTCATCCACATCATATGTTTCCAGCACCGCGCGAAGCAGTCCGGCGGTATCCGTGCCCTCCTCCAGCAGCCGCCAGAGGAACGCCCCCACCGGATTCAGAGTAACGACCCCACTGAAATCGGCGCTTTTCTCTCCCACAGCGATCACGATGCTGGTTCCCGCAACCTCTTTCAACAAAAAATCCTGGCTGATTTTCATAAAGCTTTCATCCTTTCCCGATATTGCTCCCGTATCAGATGGCGAAACCGCTCAACCGCCGAGCGGTTTCATCCCGTCGAAGGCCATTCGTGCCGCCTCGGTCGAGACGGTGCACGCCATTCGATAAACCGGAACAGCCGTGAGAAATTCATGCATCACCTGCAAAAGCGCGTCCATCTCCTCCCGCCGGTCGGAACGCTGGCTTTGGCTGAGAAAGAAGACAACCGCCTCTTTGGCGTCGACACGCCGGATGCTGTTTTCCGTCCCCCTCTCAAGCAAGCAGAGGCCGCCGACCGGCGCGGCGCGGTTTTCATTCAACGCGGTCGACCCGCTGAAAGGGGTGCCGAAGGCATGCCAGATGCCATCCCGCGGACGGACGGCCGGTTTGTCGTCGTTCAGGACAACCGCCCGGTCGCCGAACAGCTTTTTCCATTGGGCGACATGGGTCGATTTTCCCGTGCCGCTCGGCGCGGTAAAGAGGTAAGCGTACCCCTCCATCTCCACCGCCGAGGCGTGCACCATACAACCCCCGAAGCGCAGCAAATCCAGATAAAAGCGCTGGCCGGTGAAAAAGTATTCCAGATCATTGCGGGTATAATCCGGATACTGCCGCGACATCCGGTCGAGGAACTCCTCCCGCAGCGACAGGGAGAGATCAACCCTTTCCGTATCCGGAATCCGGTATTTTTCCGACTGGGCGGCCAGGCGGGAGTAGGTCGGCACGTACTCGACAATCAGGTCGGCTATACGATATTTCGGCATCCGGCATCCTCCTTCATATATATCGTCTTTCGCCGGCTAATATGGCGGCAGACCGCCTTTTCCGCCGCGTTTGCGGCAAGCTGGCCGCAAAGAACGGCAAAGGGCACGGCGAACTCTTCAAATCGCAGGAAACGCAGCAGCAAAATCAGCGCACCGCAAAAAGAGCCGCAGAAAAAACGCATCAAACGGGTTTTCGGCGCGCCGGCGCCGCCCGCCATAAAAACCGAAGCGAACAACAGCGAACCGCCAGACATCTGCATTAAAAACAGCAGCGATACCGGCGCCGCAATGCGCGAAAGCCACAGCGTACCGAGGAACAGCGTACCAATCAGGCTGAGTGAGATCTCCCACGCGGCGGATTTACGGACGGCCAGATACAAAAGCGCCACCGCCGCCGCGCCGACCGCCGCGCCGCCAAAGCCGCCGGCCACCCGTCCAAGCAGCAGATCAGCCGCCGATACATTCGGCAAATAGCCGGTTTTCAACTGATACAGCACCGATTCTCCCACCGAAAAATCGGACGGGGTGGCAAACGTCTCCATCCCCTGCAAAGCGGATGGTGCAGGAAAGGTGCTCATCACAGCGGGCGACAAGGCGAGGAAGAACAGCCAAACAAAGGCAGATGTACTAAACAGACACTGCTTCCCAAACAGGATGAACAACTCCGCCACCGCGGCCGCAACCGCCGCGCCGAGCGCCGCCATCCAAAGCGGGATGCTGAGCGGACAAACAAAGACAAACACCAGCCCCTCCGCCACCGGGCGGAGGTTAAAACCCGGGCGGCCGCGAACAACTGCGAAGAGTGCAGCGGCCAGCGCGCCGCCCGCTGCCGCCGACAGCATCAAAAACACGCCCCGGAAGCCGCAAAGCAGAGCGGCCACCGCCGCAACCGGCAGCAGGGCAATCAAGCGATCCAGTTCAACCATCCCCGAGGACGCCGGCCGTCGGAGGAACGGTGTGTTTTGTTTATACATTCGCATCCTCCCCCATGGCGGCTTTGACGCTTTGCACCGTGCGGGCAAGCGGCAGCCGTGCCGGACAGACATAGGTACAGGCGCCGCAGCCGATGCAGCGTTCGGCACCGTACTCGGCCGCGGCGGAACTTTGCATTGCCGCCCCCTCTTGCACATAAAGCGGATACACACCGGTTGGACAGACCTTACAGCACAGACCGCAGCCGATGCAGGCAGTCGGACGCGGCAGCGCCTCCGGCGGCCGGGAAACCGCCGTGGTCGTCAGAGTGACCGGCGTATCGCAAGCACAGACAACGCCCCGCATCCCCCCGCCGGAGAGAATCGGCTCTTCGCCGGAAATTGGGGGATCAAGCAGTGCGCCGCAGGGAGTGCCGACCGGCGCCTCCCACACCGAAAGCGCGCCGCCGTCAGATACCGAAACAAAGCCGCTGACCGCCGGCCGGCCGTAAGCAACGGCACGGAAAAGATGCAGCAGCGAAACCGCGTCGATCAAAAGGGCATCCCGGCCAAACGCTTTTTTCAAAAACCAGCGCACCGGATACCGCCGACCGACGAAATGCACCTCCGCACCGGGATACCGGCTTTTCAGCCGGGCTTTTACATAGGGATTTCCAACCGCGAAGCCATAGCTTGCACCCGCTGCGGCAGCCAACCAACCGGCAGCCGAATCGACCTCCCGAAAGAAACGGTCGAGCACCAGCGCGGAGGAAAACACATCCGGCCCGTCATCGGTCGTACAAACCATCAGGCGTCGAAGATCCGGAAGCCGTTCCAGCCGGGAGAAGAGCGGAAGACCGCTGAACGCCTCCGGAATCGAGGCTTTTTGAGCACAGGAAAGCAGATGTGCCCAGCCCGGCCGCTCGGCCGAGGCGTACACCCGCTCGGCCGGCTGGACGGCGTCAGGGATCAACCGGGCCAAAAGCTGTAGTTTTCCCCAAATCTCCCGACGGGAAAAGCCGACGACCGTCCCGGAAACAGGGGCGTAAACCGACATTCTCTCTCCCTCGGCCAGTGGGGCGTATCGATCTATATGTGCCCCGGCCGAAACGCACAGCCGCACCGCCTCCCCCGTAGGGGGGCAGAGCGGCACGAACAGCTCGTCCGGGATGGGCAGCGTCCGGATTTCTTTTCCCTCGGGCGAAACGGCCGGGAATTTTATCCCTTTTCCGGTAAATGAAAGCATCCTTTTATCTCCTATTGCATACAGCCCGTACGCGTAATATTATAATACTATATAGCCTTTGCGTATTTAAGGGAGGAATCAAATTTGGACATTCATTTGGAAGGCGACTGCAGCCTGATAATCAACCTGAATTATCGCGATCTGTCCGAACTGGGTTTTACATACCATACTCTGAGCTACAACAGCGAACGTTCGAGAGCCGCCATCCAGTCCCTGCTGCGCGACGCGGCGGCGCGCACCGGTTTCCATTACTCGGGCGGGCGCTTGATGATCGAGGCATTCCCCGCCCCCGGCATGGGCTGCACCCTGCTTTTCACCAATTTGGAGGAAAAGCCGCAGCAAAGCCGCCGGTTTCGTCAAAAAGAAACGCCGCCCCAGATTTTTGAATTCCCCTCAGCAGAGGAGATGATGGCCGCCATGCGGCTGGCCTTTGCCGAGCACCTGCCGGAGGGGCGGCTCTACCTCCTCGGCAAACGGTACCGGCTGGTCACCGCCGGCAGCGGAAGAAAGACACAGGCCCTCCTCTCGGAATACGGAAAGCCGCTCGGCCGCTCAGATGCGCTGTCGGCCTATACTGCCGAGCACGGCGATCTGATCAGCAGCGCGGCCGTAAAGCAGATCGGCGGCAGCATCGCCCGGCGGGAAACCGAATTCTGAAACCCGTCCTCCCGCAAAGCCCGACCGGCAAACCCCGGTCAGCAGGATTTCAGCATGCAGACCATGGCGCCCATATCCTCCGCCGAGAAGAGAAAGTTTCCCGCGACCAGCACATCGGCGCCTGCCTGCACAGCCTGCGGCGCCGTCTGAGCGTTGATGCCGCCGTCCACCTCCAGCAAAAAGGAAAGCCCGCGGCGCGCCCGCTCATCCCGCAGGGCGGACAGCTTCTCCAATGCGGCGGGCATAAATTTCTGCCCCCCGAAGCCCGGCTCGACCGACATCACCAACACCATGTCGCAAAGCGGAAGCAGGTCGAACACCACCGGCGCCGGGGTGACCGGTTTTATGGTAATGCAGGATTTGCACCCGAGGGCGCGAATCTGCCGCAGCAGCGCGGCCGAGTCCGAGCCGGCCTCATAATGAAAGCCAAGCCAGTCGGCCACGCCGGCAAACTGCTCGATATAACGGTGGGGACGGTCGATCATCAGATGTACGTCAAGCGGCAGCCGGGTGTGCGCCCGGATAGAGCGAATAACCGGCACGCCAAAGGATATATTGGGCACAAATACGCCGTCCATCACGTCAAGATGCAGCATATCCGCGCCGGCCGCCTCCAACCGTTCTATATCCCCGGCCAGTTCTAAGAAATCGGCGGTGAGCACCGACGGTGAAATCAAAGTCATGGATAATCCTCTTTCCCCGGTCGGCCTTCTGTCCGGCCGACTGAACAAAATAGTTTCATGTAGAATATTGTAAAGGTATCAGCCCAAAAAGTCAACAGGAAACGGGGGTTCCGACTGCTCCTCCATGCATTTCGGCCGGATCGGCCGCAAGACCAGGGGCAAAGAAATCCCCCTCGATTTACCCGGTTGCGGGATATATACTCACACAAAAACTGCGCGTCCCGATACAAGATTGGGACGCGCAGTTTTTTTAATTCAGGCCGTTTCAATCTCGCCCGCTTTTTGCAGGCCGAATTTTTCAACCGCCATCTCCCGCATTTTATATTTAAGAATTTTTCCGGCGGCATTCATCGGGAAATTCGCAACAAAATCCACATACCGCGGCGTTTTATGCTTCGCCATGTGAGAGGCGACGTATTCCCTGATCTCCTCCTCGGTCGCCGACTCCCCTTCCTTGAGAATGACGCAGGCCATGATTTCCTCTCCGTAATCCTGATCCGGTACGCCGATCACCTGTACATCCGACACCTTCGGATGGGTGTAGATAAAGTCCTCGATCTCTTTCGGATAGATATTTTCCCCGCCCCGGATAATCATATCCTTGATCCGGCCGGTGATCTTATAATAACCGCGGCTGTCCCGCCGAGCGAGGTCGCCGGTATGCAACCAGCCATCCTTGTCAATGGCGGCGGCGGTCGCCTCCGGCATTTTATAATACCCCTTCATAATATTATAACCGCGGGCGACAAATTCGCCATCCACCCCATCGGGGAGGTCGGCGCCGCTTTCGGGATCGACGATTTTGCACTCAACCCCGAACATGCTGCCGCCGACCGTGTTCACCCGATCCTCGATCGAGTCGGTCGTCTTGCTCATGGTGCAACCGGGAGACGCCTCGGTCTGTCCGTAGGTGATGCAGATTTCATCCATGTGCATCTTCTCGACCACCTCCTCCATCACCTTGACCGGGCAGGGGCTGCCGGCCATAATGCCGGTCCGCATATGGGAAAAATCGGTGACCGCAAAATTCTCATGCGAGAGCATGGCGATAAACATGGTCGGCACCCCGTGGAAGGCGGTGATCTTCTCCTTTGTGATGCAGTCCAGTCCCTTCCGGGGGGAAAAAGCGGGAATCGGGCACATGGTCGTGCCGTGGGTCATCGCAGCGGTCATGGCCAGCACCATGCCGAAGCAGTGGAACATCGGCACCTGGATCATCATCCGGTCGGCGGTTGACAGATCCATGCAGTCGCCGATCGCCTTACCGTTGTTGACCACATTGTAATGGGTCAGCATAACCCCCTTCGGGAAACCGGTCGTACCGGAGGTGTACTGCATATTGCAGACATCATCCTTACGGATAGCGGCAGCCCGACGATGCACCTCCTCCACCGGGACCGAAGCGGACAGGGCCATTGCCTCGTCAAACGAATAGCAGCCCTCCAGCGCCGACTCGCAGGTGATGATGTGGCGGAGAAAGGGCAGCCGCCGGGTGTACAGCGGCCTGCTCTTATCTGCCGAGGCAAGCTCGGGACAAAGCTCCCGCATAATGGCGAGGTAATCCGAATCCTTGTATCCGTCGGTCATGACGAGCGTGTGGGTATCCGACTGGCGTAAAAGATACTCCGCCTCATGAATCTTATAGGCAGTGTTGACCGTGACCAGAACCGCGCCGATTTTGGTCGTGGCCCAGAAGGTGATGTACCACTGAGGCAGGTTGGTCGCCCAGATCGCCACATGGTCGCCCGGCTTAACGCCCAAAGCGATCAGCGAACGCGCAAAGGTGTCGACGTCGTCCCGAAACTCGCTGTATGTGCGGGTATAATCGAGCGTGGTATAGCGAAACGCATACTGATCGGGAAATTCCTCCACCATGCGGTCGAGAACCTGCGGAAAGGTCAGATCAATCAAATGCTCTTTCGGCCAGACGTATTTGCCGGTGCCGGCATGATTGTCCTGCAGCCGGCCGTTTCGGTCGTCGGTTTCGATATACCTGCTCATATAATTGGCAAAATGCGGGAAGACAATGCCGGCGTCCGACAGATCGGGCGCATAATTCCGCACCCATTCGAGAGAGACGTACCCCTCATAATTGATCGAGCGCAGAGCCAGCATCGCCTCTTCAATCGGCAGATCTCC
The DNA here is from genome assembly GCA_050946935.1 of Candidatus Howiella sp. Lineage (GTDB taxonomy): Bacteria > Bacillota > Clostridia > Oscillospirales > Acutalibacteraceae > UQRS01. The sequence continues at coordinate 43,217 of JBMNVR010000011.1, read as the reverse complement.
CTCCCCGATCAAGCGGTAAGAGACCTTGCCGTCCTCCATCACCGAGTCCTTAATGTGGGTATATTTTATGTAAGCGCCAAGATTCTGCACCGTCTCACCCGGGCGCTCATTCTGAAAACGATAGGGATGGTGAATGTCCCACAACGCGCCGATATTGTCACTTTCCAACTGGTCCAACAGACTGCGCAGCCGCGCCGTGTCGGCATATACACCGTTGGTCTCCACCAGCAGAGTGACCCCTTTCTCCTCCGCATAGGGCAGCAGGCGGCGCAGGGAAGCGAGAACAACCGCATCCTCAACCGGCCCGTCCTGGTCGGCGTGCTCGTCGGCCAGCACACGGATATAGGGGGTATGCAGCCGCGCCGCAAGATTGATGTAGCTTTGCAGCTCGGCGCAGGCGGCATCAGCCCGGTCAGCGTATTTCAGCGCGCAGCCGGAAGAAAGGCAGCAAAGCTCCAGCCGGCGCTTTTGCAGGCCGGCGACGGTTTCATCCACCTTGTCCTCCCGGAACGGGGGTGCGTTCACCGAGAAAATATTATCGCCGAGTCCGCGCATCTCAATCCCGGAAAAACCGAAATCCTTCGCCATCGAGTAAATGTCCGACCAGTCAAAATCCGGACATCCCAATGTGGAAAATGCAAGTTTCATATTTTATTCCTCCAATCCATTTGAAAAGCCAAAAGCAAACGCCGCCGGGCACTTGAAAAACACCGGCTGTTCCCGGCGCGCTCGCCGCCATATTCCCCAACGCCGTACATGACCGCCGGAATTTACGGCGAAAAAAATGCTTTCGTCTCTCCCGGCAAAGCCGCCAGAGACGAAAGCATAGCGCTTCCGCGGTACCACTCCGTTTGGCGTCGGTCAAAGCCGACACCCGCTTAAAATCCACATCCAGCAATGCGGTTCCCAAAATAACGGCGGGAGAAATCCGTCCAAGCCTACCAGCGGGAAAGCGTCCGCTTTCAGCAAGGCCGCTCCGGGGCGAGAAGAAACCCTGCCGCATACCGCCTCACACCAGACTGGCGGCTCTCTGTCATGCGAAAAAAGGTATCTGTTCCCCATCACTGCGTTTTATATTGTCTTTAATATAACAAAAGACCGGCCGTTTGTCAATGGCGACTTTTAAAAACGGCCAGTCGATGCACACGGATTTTCTCCACAGCCGGCGCCTCGGCTGAAGACACGCCATCTATAAAGGCTTCCGTCCGGTCGAAAGGAAAATATCCTGCCATAATTCAAGCAAATCTATATTGAAATTCAAGTAAAACTGTGGTCAAATAAAGAAAGAAAGCGTATACTTACAGAAAGAAGGCAGCATGCAATATGTGTTTACAAACAAACGCCCCCGCTATTTTCCGCCGCGGCGGCGGGCCTCTGCTCACGCCGAAAGACGTAAAGCCAAGCCGGCCGGATTTCAAGGTGGACGGCATTTTTAACTGCGGCGCGGTCCGGGTCAGAGGGGAAACTATCCTCCTTTGCCGAGTGGCCGAGTCGGTGCGGACCGAAAGTGAGGGGATCGTCGGCATTCCGCTGGCTGCCGGAGAAGCAGAGGGCTTCCGGATCGTGCGGCTGGTCAAGGCCGAGCATCCCGAGCTGGATTTCAGCGACACACGGAATGTTCGCTACCAATCCGGCAGCACGGCCTATCTGACCTCTTTATCCCATCTGCGGGTCGCGCGGTCGGCCGATGGAGAGCATTTCACGGTGGACGATCATCCGGCCATCCTGCCCCAGGCTGAATACGAAAGCTGGGGCATGGAGGACCCCCGCATCACCGAACTTGACGGCGTTTATTACATCAATTACACCGCCGTGAGCGAGAACGGCGCAGCCACCGCCCTGCTCAGCACGACCGATTTCACCCGTTTCAAACGGCACGGTCTGATCTTTTTACCGGAGAACAAGGACGTCGCCATTTTCCCCGAAAAGATCGGGAACCAATACCTCGCATTCAGCCGGCCGACGCCGGGCGGAATCGGCAGCCCCGGTATGTGGCTGTCGACGTCCGACGACCTGCTGCACTGGGGTGGGCACCGCCATTTCTACAGCGGCGTGGCTGACGACTGGGAAGGAGGCAAGGTCGGCGGCGGCGCGCCGCCGATCAAAACCGAACGGGGTTTTGTCAAAATCTACCACGCCGTCAGCCGGGAGAACCGCTACTGCCTCGGCGCGATGCTGCTGGACGCCACGGATCCCTCCAAAATCCTGGCCAAATCCCCCCGCCCCCTCCTCCAGCCGGATGAACCATACGAGCAGCAGGGATTTTTCGGCAACGTGGTCTTTTCCTGCGGCTGTATTTTAGAGGGCGGAATCTTCCAAATCTACTACGGCGCGGCCGACGACAAAATCTGTCGGGCCGATATCACGGCTGACGCGTTGTTCACACACCTCGGCCTCGATTAAAACTTGCTTTTTGTTGTTCCGAAGCCCGCCATCACAAAATCAAACGGGGTGATATGATGAAAACAACCATGCGCGATATTGCCGAAAAACTCGGAATTTCGATCAATGCCGTTTCCCTGGCCCTCAACAACAAGGTGGGGGTCAGCGACGAAATGCGCATGAAGATTCTGCGCACGGCCGACGCGATGGGCTATCTCAGCAAAAAGGAGAAGTATGTCCATACTTTCAGCAGCACCAATCTTTGCGTGATGATGCAGCGTATCTATTCAACCGACATGAATTTTTACGGCAAGGTGCTCTACGCCCTGACGGAGGAGGCGCAAAAAAGCGGCTTTGACACCCTGATGAGTTTCTTCGACGACGAGCTGTTCGCCGTGCCCGGCGCGGTTGAAGAACACCGGGTTTCAGGCGTGATTGTAATCGGCAAAATTGCCGACAGAAACATTGAACGGCTGCGGGAATACAACCTTCCGCTGGTGTTGGTCGATCATGCCTCCCTGCGCAATCGGGTAGACAGCATCCTCACCGATAACAAGCTGGGCGGCTTTGTCGCGACCAGCTATCTGGCCGATCAGGGTTTTCGGAAAATTGGCTATTTCGGCGACCTCGACTATTCCCTCAGCATCAAGGAACGCTTTTTCGGCTTTCAGGAGGCAGTGCAGACCCGTGGCCTCGTCGGGAGAGAGGGGATTGCGGCTTATGCCGCGCGGTATTCAATCACCCGGGACGTCGAACGCTGGATTTTGAGCAACGACAACGCCGGAATTATCGCCCATCTGAAAGCAGCCAAAGAACTGCCCGAAGCCTTTGTCTGCTCAAACGACAAGGCCGCCATCGCCCTGCTCATGTCGCTGCAGGCACTCGGCCTCCGCGTGCCGGAGGATATTTCGATCATCGGGTTCGACAACATCGACATCTGCCGTAAGGTCAGCCCCAAGATCACGACGCTCAAGGTAGATAAGGAAGCCATGGGACGCCGGGCGGTGCAGCGGATTCGCTACCGTCTCTCCCATCGGGAGGCGCCGCCCGAAAACACCGTGCTAAGCGTCGAATTGATCGAACGCCAGTCGGTCAAACAAAAAGCGCAGCACCAAACGGAGGAAACGGTATGATTACAATCGACTCTGCAAAACAATATGCGCCGCTGCGCCTTGGCGAAGTGGAGATGGGCGGTCAGACGGATTTTGACTGCGACAGTCTGCGCCACGGCGGCGAAGGACAGTGGCGCTGGCACAGCTTTCCCGAAAGTCGGATGGTTCTGAACCCCGGCGACCGACCGGCGGCCGATCCGGAATTTACGCTGCGTCTGGGGCTGCTGGTCGGCGGCATACGGGAGCGGGATACCCTGCTGCAGGCCGGGCTTTCCCGGGACGAAGAAAAGCTTGAGGCCGCAAATCTTCGCACCGCCTGGTTTCCCTACAAGCTGACCACCGCGGCCAAGTTTTCGAAAGCCCGACTCGTTACCGAGGATTTTTTTGCCGACAGGAATCGGCTGATCCGCCGTTTTCTGATTTGCTGCGAGGCAACAACCCATCTCCGCCTGAACGGGACGGGAAAGGCGATCTCCTGCTCTGACGGCCTGCTGCTGGATGAAGGAGACTGCCGGTTTCTGCTCACCCTGCGGCAAAACGGCCGCGGCATCCGGCCAAAGATCACCGCCGCAGGCTGGGAGGCCAGCCTTGCTTTACCCGCGGGAGAAAGCGAGGTTGTCGCTTGCTTCACGCTTCGAATGGTGGGAGAGTCTCTTCCGTCGGAGGAAGACATACCGGGCGCCGCGCAGGCGCTGGCGGCGGTCAAAGCCTTCTGGGACCGCAAGCTCGGGAATATTCCCGCCCCGACCCGCTGGGGAATCGGCGCCGGCCTCAATCATAAAGGTGTCACGCCCGAGGCGCATCGGCGCGCCTTTTACGCCGCATGGACCTTTCTGTACCAAAATATTTTGGAACCAACGCCCGAGACCGGCTACACGCGCCATCAGGTCACCCTGGGCAAGGCGTCGCTCTGGCCCAACGGGTCGCCCGACGCACCCAATAGCTGTGCCTGGGAGTCAATGTTCTGCATTGAAGAGCTGGCCCTGCTCGAACCCGCGCTCGCCTTCGACGCGGCCGCCGGTTTTTTAGAGGCAATCGGCAACGACGGGCAGCTTGAGGGAGAATGCCTTCCCTCCCAAAAAGCGCACATGCTCTGGAACTGCTACTGCAATCTCCCGGACAAAGACCGGCTGGCCGCGCTCTATGAGCGGGTGCGGCATTACCTCCTCTGGCGGGCGGAAAATCCCCGCTGGATCTTCTTCGATCATGATTACCCGGACGAGAAGGATTTTTCCTTTGTAACCCAGTGGTTCAGCGACACCCGCTACGCCATGCAGATCTGCGCCGTCCTGGGTAAGCGGGAGGACATCGCTCTCTGGCGCCGCCTCCGGCTGGAGATGGGAGAATCGGCGCGCGGCTGGTTCTTCACCCCCGATAAAGGAGATTCTCCCGCAAAAATCTACAACTCCTGCTTTCCCGCGCACCATACCCACTATTTCGGCGACCGGACAACCGACGTTGAAAATTACATCTGCCCCGCCCTGTACGCCGATCTGCCCAACGACCTCGCCGATCGGATGATCGCACATTTCCTCGATCTGTATGATGCGGAAGCGGATCTCACCGGATTTGATTTTTATAAATTCGGGGATGGTTGCAACGTGGCTTACGGACTCTACGAGCGGTCGCTCGACGACTCCCGTCTCGCCGGGAAGTGGGAGGTTTTTACGGCCGCAGCCATCCGCAACGTCCTCCTGTCGGGCGAGTTTTCAGAGGAATGCCGTCCTGATCTCTACCGTCCGCAAGGGGTGACCCCCTCCTCCTTCGGGGCGAGCACGCTGATCGAGTTCACCTACCTGCAAAACGGCGTCCGGATCGACCTCGGCCGGCCGGCTCTCATCCACATACCGAAACACATGCTTAAAGAGGTGTCTCTGCCCGACATCCGGGTGGAAACGGCCGCAGGACAGCCGCCCGTGCTGCCCCCGATCATCGAAGCGGCGCTGCCGGGCGGCGGTCGCCTCCCGGTCTTTGTCCGCTGGCCGGGGGAGAGCGCGATTCCCGCCGCCGAAGCGGGAGAATACACGGTTTCCGGCCGCCTGGCCGACAGCGGAAGAGAAGTTCTCGCCGCCGTGACCGTGCGGTAGACGGCGAAACAATCAAAACCCGACCATCCGGATAATCCGGGCGGTCGGGTTTGTTTTTGGATAAGGCGAACCAAATCAGTTGTAAAACGCCTTTTTCAGTTTGTAATAGAAAAAGCCACAGATCAGCGCGGCCAGAATCAGCACAAGGCCCGAGAACACAAAAATCTGCAACAGATAATCCACATAGGTGGTAAAAAGATAGTACAGTGATTCGGTTCCAATCGACACGCGAGAGACCATGCCGCTCAAAATGGCAAACAGCGGAAAAATAAGCACCGCCAAACCCGCGCCGCTGAGACCGAAAATCAAAAACCGCATGCTGACATATCGGCGCAGATGCATCCTGTACAATCGTATAATCAAAAGCGTCAATACCAGCGCCCCAACCCCCGAAATAATCAACAGCGGCAGCCGAACAGAAGCGGCGTAATGCCCCAGACTGCCGATGTAACTGATGGTCGAGTGCTGGGTATACAGCTCGCCGCAAAGATCGGAAACATGTTGGAAATTCTCCTCATCAATCTCCAAACCATTCTCGGTCGCATAGAGAGAGATGGTGTTGTAAATCCGGCCGATAAAAGCCGAACTGTCCGGTGTGAAGGGGGTAGCGGAATAGGCAGCCTCGATAGATTTTTCAACATTCTCCGCTATCTCGCCCCGGTCAAACAGCTCATTAATCAACGAAGGATCGATGCCGATCGGCTCAGCTATATAGCTAAGGTCGGCCGTCAGTTCCTGTGCGTTAAGCTGGTGATATCCCGACCGATTCAGGGCAAAACGCATATAGGCCGGATTGCAGACCGTAACCGCTAACAACAGGCAAGCCGCCGTCACAAAAAGCGTCAACGCAATAAAAAACGACAGCAGATAGTCCAATACGCTCTTCAGTTTTGAAGGCTGTCCCGGTTTCAAAAGTGCAACTTCCTTTCTTTTGCCAATCAGCGTACAAGAATATCGCGGCCCTCCCGCGCTGGGAAGCGGCCGCGTTTGTGTTATCACATAAAATCCACTTACTCATAAATGTCCACAATCGGACCGGAGGTGTAAGCGGCTTTTACAAAATAGCGTTGCTTGGAAAAGCCGAGCATATTAAACGGATAGCAGGTGTAAAGCACCAAATTTTCCTCCGTCGCATCGGGATCATACATCTGCCGATAATCGGCAGGATTCAAAATCCGAATATCCTCCACCGTATAGGTATACAGTCCCCAGGTCGTGCTTACCGTAATCACGCTGCCGATCTGTACGCTTTTTAAATCCATAAAATGGGTCGTCTTATGTGCCGCCATTAAAATGGAACCGCCAAATCCCGGATAAGAACTGCCGAGATACTGCCCGGCGCTGTACCGCAGAATTTCATTGCTGTCGCCGAGGGCAACATCACAGTTGACATCGGTTCCTTCGATCGAGATGTGGGCATACTTCTCCCCATATTTCGGCAGAGTGATGCCGCTCGCCTTAATATGCTCGGCGCCCGGTTTGGTCACCAAGCCGGTGAGATACTCATTTTCTGTCCCGGCGGCAAAGTTTGGAGAGTCCTCCTGCACAACCATGGAAGCAATGGCTTGCAACGGGACGATGATCGGATTGCCGACGATATAAGCAATCAAATAAATGATTACAAGAAAAGCTATTGGCACCCCGAAGAATGCCAATAGCTCAAACGACGATTTACGCTTCCGTGAGTAAGAAATCATGAATCAAAACCCAAATTCCGTTTGAAATTATTTCGCAGAAGCCTTGCGGGAAAGAACCAGTGTCGCACCCAACACGCAAACCACTGCGACCGTCACAGCAACGGCAGCCGCGGCCGACTCAGCGTCGGTCTGCTTAATCGGATTATCCGCCTTCAGGTCGATGGTACCATAAAAATACGTAACACCGTTTTTGGTAATGGTAACAATATCAGGATCAGTGACCGTCAGGGTGCAACCGGCAATAGCCGCCGCCTCAGACGCCAGAGTGATGATCTTGTTGCGGTCGGCGATGGAAATATCCTCCCGCTTGGCAACCTTCAGCGTTTTGGCAAGCGCCTTGGCCTCGTTGATCTTGGCCAGAATCTGCTCAGCTTTGGCCTCGTCGATCGAATCGTCCGACAGCAGGAAATTACGAGCCTGATCAATATAATGATCCGGAACATGTACCGTGGTAACCGCAGTCTGAATTCCTTCCGTCAAAGCGTCCATAATTTTCTGCTCACTGGCCGACAGACCGGCCGCGCCGGCCGAAAAAGCCATTGTCACGGCCAAAACCGCCGCCACAAAAAAAGCAACCATCTTTTTCATAAAGCCATTTACCCCCATATTTAAATTATGCATATAATCCTTGTTTTCAATCCAAAGCTTATGCAAATATTATATACATGAATTCAAACCTTGTCAATACAAAAAATTACATTCTTCCCTTTTTATTCTTTCAGCGTTACTGTCCGCCGATAAACGTTTCCGCTGCTGCATACTATGCAGTCCGTACCCGGCCGCAGGATCCCCGTTACCGGAGGGCGACGATCTCGGCGGCGTCTGTTTGACGCGGGAAACGTCGGCCTCCCATTGGTCGACGACGCCAATTCAGAGCGTCCAAACGCAAAGACACATGTTTCATCCCAGTGCGACATCCAGCGCCATCATCACGAGAAAACCCGCCATCACGCCCAGTGTTCCCGCGTCGGAATGCTCGCCGAGATGTGCCTCCGGGATCAACTCCTCCACCACGACATAGAGCATAGAGCCGGCCGCGAAGGAAAGCAGCCAGGGCATCAGGGGTTGGATGGTGCCGGCCACCAGTACCACCAAAATGCCGAAGATCGGCTCCACAACACCCGAAATACAGCCATAAAGAAAGGCGCGTCCGGCCGGCACCCCCTCCTGCCGCATGGGCAGAGAGATGGCCGCCCCCTCCGGAAAATTCTGGATGCCCATGCCCAGCGCCAGTGCGGCCGCCGCCGAAAGGGATACGGCGTCGCTGCCATGCTGGGCGGCCAGCGCGAAAGAGAGGCCGACCGCCATCCCCTCGGGAATATTGTGCAGCGTCACCGCCAGTACAAGAAGGGTTGTCCGCTTCCACGCGGCGGTCGGCCCCTCCGGCCCGCTTTCAAAATGCAGATGGGGCAGCAAATGGTTCAGTCCGAGCAGAAAAAGCACGCCCAGCACAAAACCGCCGGCCGCCGGCGCAAGGCCGGGTATCCCGGATGCCTGCGCCTCCTCGATCGCGGGGATCAGCAGACTCCAGATCGAGGCGGCGATCATCACGCCGGCCGCGAAACCCAAAAATATCCGCTGGATTCCGGCGCGTATTCTCCCTCTGAAAAAGAAAACGGTGGCGGCACCCAACGCCGTCATCAAAAAGGTAAAGCCGGTACCCCCGGCTGCCCACAAAATTGTTTTCATATACGCATCCATTCCTTTTCCGCCCTGAAACACCGCGGCTGCTTTTTTTGTATATTTATGATACCATCCTGCAGGCGGCTTTGTCAATGCGGCAAGAGAGCAGAAGGCCGCGCCGCTCACATCTGCGCAACCCGTTCGATATCCTTTTTCAGCCGCTGGATGATGCGCTTTTCCAGCCGGGAGATATAGCTTTGGGATATGCCGAGGCTTTCGGCCACCTCCTTTTGCGTATACTCCCGGTAGCCGGCAAGGCCAAACCGCATCTGCATAATCTGCCGCTCCCGGGGCGAGAGGCGGCTCACCATATGCTGAATCAGACCGCGCTCATCCTCCTGCTCGATGCCGCGGCTGATCTCATCCCCGTCGCTGCCGAGAATGTCGGAAAGCAACAGCTCGTTACCGTCCCAATCAATATTGAGCGGCTCGTCAATCGAAATCTCGCTTTTCAAAGAGGAGGTTTTTCGCAGATACATCAAAATCTCATTTTCGATACAGCGGGAGGCGTAGGTTGCCAGCTTGATGCCCCGCCCGGGGCAAAAGGTGCCGACCGCCTTGATTAGGCCGATCGTCCCGATGGAGATCAGATCCTCCAGCCCGGCGCCGGCCGCGTCGAATTTTCGCGCAATATAAACAACCAAGCGGAGATTGTGGACGATCAGCGCCTCCTTCACCCGGTCGCTATCGTCGTAGTAATCCTCCAAAAGCCGGCGCTCCTCCTCAGCCGTGAGCGGCTCAGGCAGGGTCTCCGGCCCGTTAATGTAGTGGATCGGCTCGACCAGCCCAAGCCGTAGCTTGATCCGCAAAAGGACGGCCGAAAGACGCAGACCGCATCTATGCCAAAAGACGGCGAGGCCGCCGGTAAGCTTCGTTTTCATCTTGATTTTGCTCCTTTTGTTCCGTTATTCGACCAGCGAGGCGTCGAGGATCGCGCCGTACCCGCCGCCCAGCGGCTGGTCATTAAGGGCGACGACCGGGCCGTCAATCGTGCGGATTTTATTTCTGGCCGAGATTTCCATCTTATCGCACCGGAAGGCCGGCAGCAGACCGCCGCCACCCACGCTGCGATAGGGAATCACCCGGTAGCGCAGAGCGTGTGCCTCCGGCGGACGGCCAGAGGCGGCGGCCAGCACCGCCTCGCACCCGAAGAGGCGCTCGCCCGTTTCCCGCCCGACGATGACAACCGGCGCGTCGGAAAGGGTGTCCCGCAGCCCGTGGCCGGTATCGGCAAGAGCGGTCAGCCGCGCCTCGCGCCCATCGAGAAAAAGCCGGATTTCACAGAGCCGTTCTCTGCGAGAGGCGTCAAAAAATCGGTTAATCCCCTTCAGCAGAAGATAACAAACCATGGTGGAAACCACCAGCACAATGGGGGAAATCGCGAAATAGACCACACCGTTATGAACGCTCATCCCGGCCGGCCGGAAGAGAAGCCAGAGAGCGAACATCAACCCGGCATAAACAAACGACACACCGTAAAACACCGCCAGACTCCGCAAAAACAGGACAAGCGGGCACCGTCCCGCAAAGCAGAGAATCACAAGGCAGGAGATACCCAGCCGCACCAGCAGCTCAACAGCGGCCGGCAGCGCGGGCGCGAATATGTAGAGGGAACAGACGGCTCCTACCCCCGCGGCCAGAATCTGCCGCCAGAGCGGCACCCGGTATTTGGTGATGGCCCTGACCGCCTGCAGCAAAAGAAAATTGACGAACAGATTCAGGCAGATCAGCACATCGGCGTAAATTTCCATAACCACCACACCCTTATATAGATATTATAAGACCCATCCGGCTCCGATTATGTCAAAATCGCGCACGCTTTTTTGAAAGAAAGAGAGTTTTTCTGTCGCCTTGGAGATTTGCCATCGGCGGGGGCAGAGGGGTTCCGCCCGGCGTGTGGAAATCGCGGCGAAGCAGAGGATGTTGGAACGACGTCCCCGGAACCGGGACACAAAAACCGTGCGCCGCCCCACAACAGATTGACTCCTCCCCATCATCCGGGCAAAACAAAAGAGCATCTCCCGTACATACGGGGGACGCTCTTTTGCACGGCCGACCGCCGGAGGCATACGGCGCGGGGATTTATGTAGCCCCGTTCGTGCCGTTTCCGATAAGGCCGAGACTCACGCCGATCGCCTGATTGACCCGGTACATCGAACGGTCATCAAGCTGACCCATTTTCTCCTTCAGGCGGCGCTTGTCGATGGTCCGCACCTGTTCGAGCAGGACGATCGAATCCTTTTGCAAGCCGCACCCCTCGCTTGTAACCTGGATGTGGGTCGGCAGCTTGGTTTTGTCCTTCTGGCTGGTGATGGCCGCCGCGATGACCGTGGGACTGTACTTGTTTCCGATATCGTTCTGCACGATTAAAACCGGGCGAATGCCGCCCTGCTCCGACCCGATGACCGGGCTTAAATCGGCATAATAGATTTCTCCGCGCTTTATCGTCATTTTCCTTTCACGCTCCGTTGCTTTTTAGAATGATTGCGGCTTGCATATTTATTTTTACCTTGTATTGCCGTGTTTAATCACGGGACGGATATTTTTATGATTATTCTAAAAATACCGATTCACCCGGACGGCAAGGTATGCAAAATCTGCACAGGGACTGATGTTGTCCTGCTTCATTCTATTCAGCGCGGCGAGGGTTTGATACAAAAGAGGAGAAACGGCGAAGCGTTCAGGAAAACTCGGCCTGCAGGTCAAGTGCGTCGATGGTCAGCGCGTGCGGCCGCCCCTCGCCGTCAAAGGTAAACTTATACGCGCCGGAGCCGCACTCTCCCTCCAGCATATAGAGGCCGTTTGTGCACTTTGTCGGCGTCTGAGCCGATCGGCCGGCGGCGATAAAGGCATTGCGCAGCGCCGCCACGGGTGAGGATGCGGGCAGATCCTCCGCACTGCCGCTCCACTCCATATCCCCGAAGGCGATCAGGCACTCCTCCCCTACATAGGAAACGCGGAACCCAACCAGATTCACCGGCTCGGTGATCTCACAGGAGAAATTGCCCCCCTCTCCCACCGCGACGGCGATGGTGTAGGTGCTCCCGCCGCCGGTCACCCGACAGGCGCCGGTGTATCCGGCCGTTTGCAGCAAAATATCCTCCGCAGCCGTACAGCTACAGAGGATACCGCCAATCAGCAGCAGGAAAAATACCGCCGCCGTATATTTTGTTTTCATCATACCGCCGCCTTCCAGCCGAGGCCGGAAGGCGGAAAATTCTCCGCCCCGGGATCAGCCCTTTGTGTTATTCGAAAACACAAAAGGCAGCCGGTCGATCAGATCGGTGGGCAACATGGCCGTCTCGGTCAGCTCCGCGGCGGCAAGGTCGCCTGCCGCCCCGTGGAAATACACCGCCGCCCGCGCTGCGAGCGAAGGGTCGATTCCACGGCCGAGAAAGGCCGTCAGCATACCGGCCAGCGCGTCCCCGCTGCCGCCGGTCGCCATGCCCGGATTGCCGGTCAGATTGACATACGCCCGCCCGTCCGGCGTTGCAACAACCGTCCGCGCCCCTTTCAGCAGGATGACCGCGCCGCTGCGCTTTGCCGCCGCAACCGCCGTTCCGACCCGGTCGGCCTGCACCTCGGCTGTCCTGCGCCCGAGGAGACGGGCCATCTCACCCGGATGGGGAGTCAGAACAACCTGCGCTTTTGCGTCTTCGATCATATCTATGCGCCCAGCCAGGGCGTTTATGCCATCCGCGTCCAAAACAACCGGACAATCCGCAAAACGCAGCAGCTCCCGAACCACCCGCGCTACATCTCCACCCCGGCTGAGACCCGGCCCGAGCAGTAGCGCCGAGGCGGTTTGCACCCGTTCCTTCAGGGCGGCCAGGGCGTAAAAGCTGATCCGGCCGTTCCCATCCTCCTCCAGCGGGAGAAACACCGGCTCATACAGTCCCTGTGCCAGAATGGGATAAATGCTTTTAGGCACGGCCGCCTGCACAATCCCCGCACCCGAGCGCAGCGCCGCCTTCACCGCCATCCCGGCCGCACCCGCCATGCCATAGGAACCGCAGACCAGCAGCGGAGTGCCGAAATCCCCCTTGTGCGCATCGGCGCGGCGGGGCGCACAGACGCCCTCTACCGAGACACGGTCGATGGTATCTACCCCCGCGTCCAGCCCTTCAAACACCCGGTCGGGCATCCCGATTCCGACCGGCACCACCCGGCCGCAGAAGCCTGCCGCGGGATAGGTGACGTGACAGGGCTTGAGGGTGCTGAAGGTGACGGTCAGATCGGCGCGGATACACACCCCCTCCACCCGGCCGGTGTCACAGGCGGCACCGCTCGGCAGGTCGACCGCCGCGATCGGTACTTTCAAACTGTTGGCAAAGCCGATGACGGCCGCCTCGGCCCCCGCGGGGGCGCCGTGAAAGCCAATGCCAAAAATCGCGTCAACCAACAGCGCAGCCTCCCGCATGGCGTCAAGGCAGGCGGCCGTCGAGCCGGCGTAATCATACATCGGGATGCCGAGCGCCGACGCGCGGCCGAAATTTTCCAACGCGCTCGGATGGGTCGGCGTGCCGGAGGTCAAAACCACCGTAACGGCCGCTCCCGCCTCCCGCAGCTTACGGGCGATCACCAGCCCGTCGCCGCCGTTTCCTCCCCTGCCGCAGAGGACGCAGACGCGAAGTTTCTCGGGCGCGTACTGTTTTTTAAGGATAGCGGCGGCTGCAGAGCCTGCATTCTCCATCAGCCGAAGCCACTCCATCCCCAATGCAACTGCCCGCTCCTCCGCCTGACGGGTCAGCCCGCCGGTCAAAATCTTCATTGCGTCATACCCCTTTCTTTTTGTGCCGGGCCGCGATGTCCGGCGTCCCTTCAAAAAACAAAAAGACCGGCCGTCAATCCTGCGAAAGACAGCCGGTCTCCTCCCCGATCACCATGGCGACCGCGTACTCCCCGTCGTGGGAGATACTGACCGACAGCCGCAGTCCGCGCCGGTCGGCAATTTCGGCCGCCGCGCCGGAAAGGGCAAGAAATGGCGCGCCATTTTCCCGATGGAGAAGCTCGACCTCCTGCAGCGAGAAGCCGCGGACCCCGGTGCCGAGGACTTTACCGAACGCCTCCTTCGCGGCAAAGGCGGCGGCATACCCCTCCGGCCGGTCGCCGCGCAGAGACTGCTCGGCAATCTCCCGCCCGCCGAAATACCGCTCGCGGAAGCCCTTCGTTTTCAAAGCCTTTTCCATTCTGCAAACCTTTACAAGATCAATTCCCGGATGGATCAAGTCGTATCACCCTCGGCGCGTATTTTTTCATGGCGTTGAGCATTCTTTCGTTGGGGGAGAAGATCAGCAGTGCCTCTCTCCCCTCGTCCAGGCTGAAAACAGCGTAACAGGCGTCCCGGTCAACCGTGCAGGCTACAACCCGACTGTCGAACCGCCGGGCGGCAAAAAGATCGGGGTCATACCGGCCAAACTCCGAAATCAGGCGGCACTGGCCGGAAAGCACCCGCTTGCGGCTGCGTTTGGAGATGATTTTATCCACGTCGAAATCGCCGTTGGTGAAGATATACTCATACTCCAGATTCAATTGGGAGGCAAAATAATAAATCCCGTAGCCAATCCCCACCGCCAAAACGACAAACAGCAGGGAAAAAACGCCAAGGAGCTTTCCGACGTACAGCATTCCGCAGGCCAGAATCAAAATCACACCCAGCACAATTACACTGACTTGCAGCAGCCGCTCCATCGGCGATTTGCGTATCGCCACAATCTGTTCCGCATAGGTATCCACAGTTTTTCACACATCCTCAAAACAGTCTTTCAAAAGAGAAAAGGTCTCCCCTCTCTTTATGATTCATTTGCATTATAGCATGGAAAAATGGTAAATTTAAGTCTTTTTTATGAATTTTTACATAGAAAGGCGGGACCGTCCTCTCCGCCCGGTGTCGCTGCGCAGGGGATTGGTGAATTTGGGGCGCGCCTTGTACCGCCGCGCTTTCAAAAAGGGATTGACAAAAATGAACCGATGTTGTATATTTTAAAGGAATAACGCAACGACGAAGGAAAACCCGCAGGGTTTTAAGAAACTCCCTTTGCAAAACAGAGAGGACGCGCCCCGGCTGCAAGCGCGCTTTGCAAAGCGTTTTTCCGACAGTTCCCTTCCGAGCGGCGGCGCTGAACGACAAGTTCTCCAGTAGGTGCCGACGGCACACGGCCCCGTTACCGGCCGGAAGAGTGTTTGCTCTCTGATTTCTGTATTGTATCGCAAAGTGGATTCACAGAGCAAAAATCCGGGTGGTACCGCGGAGCACGACGGCTTCGTCCCTTTTTTCAGGGGACGGGGTCTTTTTTATTCTCCCGGCACGGCAGCGCCCTTTCCATTTTTTGGGAACAGACAAAGTTTGAAGGAGGTCATATTGTATGAAAGAGCAGCTTGAAGCCATCCGCAAGGCGGCGAAGGACGCGCTCGACAAGGTTTCCGGCCAGCAGGAGATTGAGGAGCTGCGGGTCCGTTTCCTCGGTAAAAAGGGGGAACTGACCGGCATCTTGAAGCAGATGGGCGGCCTCTCGCCCGAGGAGCGGCCGATCATCGGCCAGCTCGCCAACGAGATCCGTGCGAATATTGAGGAAAGCATCGCCGACCGCCAGCAAAAGCTGAAGGCCGCGGCGACCGAGCTCCGGCTCAAGGCGGAGAAGCTCGACGTCACTATGCCGGGCAAGGCGTACGAGCTTGGCAAAAAGCACCCGCTTTACAAGGTGCTGGACGAGATTGAAGAGATTTTCCTCGGCATGGGATTCTCGGTCGCCTCCGGCCCGGAGGTCGAATATGATTATTATAATTTCGAGGCACTGAACCTCCCCAAGGATCATCCGGCGCGGGATACGCAGGACACCTTCTACATCACCGACAACATCCTGCTGCGCAGCCAGACCTCTCCGGTACAGGTCCGCGTGATGGAGAAGCAGAAGCCCCCCATCCGCATCATCGCCCCCGGCCGGGTCTACCGCTCCGATGCGGTCGACGCCACCCACTCCCCCGTTTTCCATCAGATCGAAGGGCTTGTGGTGGACAAGGGGGTCACGATGGGCGACCTCAAGGGCACGCTGGCCGACTTCGCCCGCCGGCTGTACGGGGAGGACGCGGTCGTCCGCTTCCGTCCCCATCATTTCCCCTTCACCGAGCCGTCTGCCGAGATGGACGTCATGTGCTTCGGCTGCGGCGGAAAGGGCTGCCGCCTCTGCAAGGGGGAGGGCTGGATTGAGATTTTGGGCTGCGGCATGGTACATCCCAAGGTGCTGCAAAACTGCGGCATCGACCCGGAGGAATACTCCGGCTTCGCCTTTGGCATGGGGCTCGAACGGGTGGTCATGCGCCGCTACAACATCGACGATCTGCGCCTGTTTTTTGAAAACGACCAGAGATTCCTGGATCAATTTTAAGGAAAGAGAGGAGAATGCAAAATGGACCTGTCAATGAAATGGCTCCATGATTTCGTGGACTGTAAGGAGAGCGGCCGCGATTTTGCCGAGGCGCTGACCATGAGCGGCTCCAAGGTGGAGAAATGGGCTTGCGAAAGCGACGGAATCGAGAAAATTGTCGTCGGTAAAATCCTCTCAATCGAGCGGCATCCCGACGCCGACAAGCTGGTTGTCTGTTCGGTTGACGCCGGCGGAGAAAAGCCGCTCCAGATCGTCACCGGCGCGACCAATTTAAAGGTGGGGGATGTTGTGCCCGTCTGCCTGGACGGGGCAACGCTGCCGGATGGCAAGAAAATCAAAAAGGGCAAGCTGCGCGGCGTGGTCAGCGAAGGGATGCTCTGCTCGCTCGGCGAGCTGGGGCTGACCTCTCATGATTTCCCCTACGCGATCGAGGACGGCATTTTCGTCCTCTCGGACGATCCCGAGCTTACCGACCTTCCGCTCGGGCAGGATATCTGCACGGCCATCGGTCTTAACGACACCACGGTCGAATTTGAGATCACCTCCAACCGGCCCGACTGCCTGTCGGTGCTCGGCCTCGCACGAGAGACGGCGGTAACCTACGCCCTGCCCTTCCGGCCGCCCGTACCTTCCTACACCCCCGTCGGCGGGGAGGTTTCGGACTACCTCGACGTGCGGAATGAGGCGCCCGACCTCTGCTACCGTTATATGGCCCGGGTGGTGAAGGATGTAAAGATTGCTCCCTCTCCCCTCTGGATGCGGGAGCGGCTGCGCGCCTCTGGCGTCCGGCCGATCAACAACATCGTTGACATCACCAACTATGTCATGCTGGAGTACGGCCAGCCGATGCACGCCTTCGACCACCGGCACATCCGGGACGGCAGGATCGTTGTCCGCCGCGCGAAGGAGGGAGAATGCATAACCACCCTTGACGGCGGAGAGCACAGCCTCACCCCGAACATGCTGGTCATCGCCGACGCCGAAAAGCCGTCGGCTGTCGCCGGCGTAATGGGGGGAGAATACTCCGGCATTGCTGAGGACACCTCTGTCATGGTTTTTGAATCGGCCTGCTTCAAGGGCGCGTCGGTCCGCACCACCGCCCGCGCCATCGGGCTTCGGACCGATTCCTCCATCCGGTTCGAGAAGGGGCTGGACCCTGAAAACTGCCGGGGCGCGCTCGATCGGGCCTGTCAGCTTGTAGAGCAGCTCGGCGCCGGAACGGTGGTCGGCGGCACAATCGACCTGCGGGGAGAGACCCGCGACCTGCCCCGCATTCCCTTCCGGCCGGAGAAGATCAATGCCTTCCTCGGCACCGAGGTGGAGGAGGGCCGCATGCGCGAAATCCTCGAAAGCCTCGCCTGCCGGTTCGAGGATGGCATGGTCATCCCGCCTTCCTTCCGCGCCGACCTGGAGCAGGAGGCCGACATCGCGGAGGAGATCGCCCGCATTTACGGCTACGGCAGCATTCCCGTAACCGAAATCCGGGGCGTAGCCCACGGTACCCTGACCGAAGCACAGAAATTCGAGCGCACGATTAAGGAAACACTGCTGGCCCTCGGCTATTACCAGATTCTGACCTACTCCTTCATCAGCCCCAAATATTATGATAAAATCCGTATGCCGGCCGACTCTCCCCTGCGGCGGTCGGTCGTGATCGCCAACCCGCTGGGCGAGGATACCAGCGTGATGCGGACAACCGCGCTGCCCTCCATGCTGGAAGTGCTGTCCGAAAACTACAGCGACCGCAACAAGCAGGTGCGCATGTTCGAGCTGGCGACCGAGTATATTCCGAAATCCGACGGCGAGCTGCCGGACGAAAATCTTAAGATCATCCTCGGCGCCTACGGCGGCAAAGTTGACTTTTACGCCCTGAAGGGCGGGATCGAGGCTCTGCTCGCCCGCTGCGGCGTGAAGGAATATGCCGTCGCTCCCGCGGCCGACCGGCCGGCCTATCATCCCGGGCGCTGTGCCCTGCTGACGGCCGGCGGCAAAGAGATCGGCGTATTCGGCCAGGTGCACCCGGCCGTAGCTGAAACCTACGGCATAGACGAAGCCGTTTTCGCCGCCGACCTGGATGTCACCGCTCTCGCGGCCGCCGTCGCACCGGAGGAGAGCTACAAGCCGCTTCCCAAGTTTCCGGCCGTGACCCGAGACCTGGCGCTGCTCTGCGACGCCGATCTTCCTGTGGCCGAGCTGGATCGTGCCATCCGCAAGGGGGCCGGCCGGCTGCTGGAAGCCCTCACCCTCTTTGACGTGTACACCGGCGCGCAAATTCCCGAGGGAAAGAAGAGCGTGGCCTACAGCCTCACCCTCCGCTCGACCGAAGGTACCCTGACCGACACCGAAATCGAGCGGGTAACCGCAAAGGTGGTCAAAGGGCTGGAGGCACTCGGCGCCTCTCTGCGGCAGTAAACTGGGATTTCCCGCTGCATCGGCCGAACCGGGAGCAAGGAGGCCTCGCCCCTCTTCCGAACCGGCCGATGCATTTTTGTTTTTGAATTTTTTCTGAAAGTTATGCGGTTGCACTTGCAAAACAGGCTGTAATCGTGTAACATAATAAAGAAAACTGACTCTTATGAAAAAAGGAGGAGACTGCAATGGATGACAAGACCATGACATTTTCCCTCGGCACCGACCGAGAGCGCGAGATTCGGGAGATTCTGATCACCGTATACGGTGCGCTGAAGGAGAAGGGCTATAACCCCATCAACCAGATTGTCGGCTACATCCTGTCGGAGGATCCTACCTATATCACGACCCACAACAACGCGCGCAATCTGATCCGGAAAATCGACCGCGATCTGCTGCTGCAAACCCTGGTCAAATATTATCTGACCCACTAACCTGCACGGAATTGGAGTGTTTGTCAATGGCTGAAGAAAATAAAAGCGCCTTTTTCACTTATAAGGATTACCCCCTCGTCCGCTGCGGCGACACGATCTATTACGGAAACATGTCGGACAAATATGTCATTTTGATCAAAGTTTTATCCAAAAAAACAGTCGGCGATCTGGAAATCGCCGATAAGGTTTCCATCCAGCTTCTTTTAACCGACGAGTCGGTCCGTCCCAAGGATCGCATTGTCAAAAAGAGCGAGAAAGAGGGTCTCTACAACGCCATGGACGTCGGCGCCGTCTGGCTCAAGCGCGCGCTGGCCGGCTGAGGATTTCGGCCTTCGACTTTTCCCGGCCGATTCAACCTGGTTATACAAAACAGCCTTCCGGACTTTTAAAAGTCCGGAAGGCTGTTTTGTTCTGCTTTCCATCCGGATTTTATCCATTGACATCATTCTGCAAGTCCATTAAAATAAACACAGTATACTTTCGTATTGCGCGTATTCGCCCGACGGAAAGGAGTGTCCTGTTTGCAGGCGTTTTTTGAAATCTCCCGCGATCATGAGAACACCTATGCCATCATGCCGCGGCACGACAATTTCTGCCCGCCGCACTTTCATTCGAATATCGAGGTTGTGTATGTGGAGGACGGCGAGATCGAAGTAACCGTCAACGGACAAACCCGCCTTTTGACCAGAGGATGCGCCTCCATCGCGAACAGCTACGACGTCCATACCTATCGGACGATTGAACATTCCAACACCCGTATTTTGATTATTCCGGTCGACCTGGTCTCTCGATTTGAGCACACGATGCGCTCCAAATGCTTTTCGAGCGCCTTTTTGATGCCGGGTCCCTGCACCGATGAGATTTCCCGCGTCATCGACCGGCTGGAGGAGCAGCCTCTCCCACCCGGTTCCCTGGTTACACTGGGATACCTGTATACAATTCTCGGACTGTTTATCGAAAATCTGGAGCTGGTTCCCATGCGCTTTGACACCGGGACAACCTCGTTGATCCGGCACATTCTGTTTTATCTGGAACGACACTATCTGGAGCCGATCACGCTGGACGACGTGGCAAAGGCGTGCGGTTACAACAAATGTTATATCTCCCGCCTGTTCAACACCACGCTGAACTGCGGGTTCAACCGGTATATCAATATTCTCCGCGTCCGGCACGCCGCCCGCTTGATCCGAACGACCAACCACAATCTGGAGGAGATTGCCTATCAGTCGGGATTTCAGAATGTACGAAACCTCAACCGATATTTTCAGATTTTTTACGGCACAACGCCGAAACAGTACAAAAAAGCCCTGTAACCCTCTGCCAGGGCGGGGACTGGGGCTTGAAAAATGCAAACCGCAGGAGGAAACGCAACCGTTCTCCCCTGCGGTTTTTTATATTTTTCCCCTGCCGCGACGCGGACACAGGAGTGCGGCAGAAACCAGGAAACCCAAAAGGTCACCCGCCGTGTTCCGTCCGCGGACGGTACAGTCTGCTCAAACCGCCTTGTGCACAATCGCGGTCAGCACGGTTACATCATCCTCGTGCCCGTCGCGCCGGCGACGGCGCGCCGCCTGAGCCAGATGATCCGCCAAGGCGGAGGCGCTGCCCTGCCGCCAGGCCTCCAGCTCGGCACAAATCCAATCGGTGCCGTCGCCCGCCGCCCCATCTGAAATCATCACGATCACATCGTCTTTGCCCACCGTCACAGCCGAGCGGTCAAACCCGATATCCTTTAATATGCCGGCCGGCAAGGAGTTGCATTCCGCCCGGGCGATTTTCCCGCCCCGGCGTACAAGGGTGGGCGCGGCGCCCGCTTTGTAAATCTCGGTTTTTCCGGTGAACAGGTCGATCGAAGCAATGTCAATGGTGGCAAACGACTCGTCGGTCGACTTAAACAGCATGGCCGAGTTAACAATCCGCAACGCGCAGTCAAAGCCGAACCCAGCCTTGATTAAACGGGAGATCAATCCGGATGCCATCGAACCGTCGACTGCTGCCCGGCCGCCGGTTCCCATCCCGTCGCTGATAACCATGAAGGCGCGGCCCCTGCCATCGTGGAAAAATTCATAGGCGTCGCCGCACAGCCGACCCTCCCCCCGGGAGAACTGGCAGGCCCCGAAGTCGATGGAATAAACCGCCTTTTCACTGATCGAGACCAGGAATTCCTTCTTTCCCTCAGTAACCGAAGGCGGGTCAAAGCTGCGGTCGCAAACATTTTCGGCGATTTGCAGAATATCCCGCCGATTCACGCTCACCCGACCTGTGTCGCGGATGCGGATTTCAACGCTCATGCGGCCGTATTTATCGGTACAGCAGCCACACTCGGTCGCGATGACCCCGTTCCGCTTGAGCGCCGCGACGATTTCACCGGCCGTTTCCACATCATAAATCTGCGCTTTTTCAAACTCGGCCGACAGCTCATCCAGCATTTCAGAAATCCCATAAAACTGGTCGGTCACAACCGAGCGCACCTCCTCCAACCGGCGAGCGGCCGCCTGCCTGGACAAAAACATGCCGTAGTGCCGACCGGCCGACGCGCACAAAGCAGGCAGGCGCAAACACTTTTTGGCAAAGGCATCCCCCACCATGCTGTCGGGCTGGGCGCCGGTCTCGACCGCCTTGGTAATGCCAAGCATGGCTTCCAGCGTCTCGCCCCGCGCGTTCTCCCAGCAGTTGACCCGGAGGGAACATCCGCAGCAGGCCTCCTGTTCTACCGCCTTGAGCACGTCGTCAAAGCTCGGCTCGTTGATTCGAGAAAGACGGCCGGCGACCTCCTCTACCGTTTCGGACACATCGCACAGCGCCTGGGACGCAAAGGAGAGGCGCATGACCAACGCCTTACGCAGTCCGTCCGTCTTGGGCAGACGGGCCGAAGGAGAGAAAACATCGGCAAAAACGCCGCCGATTTTGGCCGGCAGCAGAAGAAATACAAGACTGCCGGCCGCGGCCTCGATCAGCATGGCAACCGACAGGTCGCTGCCGCCCGAAAGCAGCACCCAGAGTCCGAAGCACATGATGCCCGACGCGACCGAAGCGAACTTTCCGGCCGCCGAAAATACGCCAGCCAAAAGTCCGCCGATCGCAAAAGGCAAAGCGGCCGGGACCGCCTCTCCACCCGCCAGACTGACGACCAGCCCGGCCGTTGTTCCCGCAACGGCTCCGGCCGACGCGCCGCCGTATTTCGCAGCGGCCAACAGGATGATAAAAAGCGTCGCCCGACCAAGGGACAGATTGCCGAATCCGATCGGCACAACCGAGGACAAAACAATTCCCGCCGCAATTACAACGGTAGCCATTTCCTGTCCCGAGAGGGCGACCTGCGGCCGTTCGGCAATGCAGAAGGCGCGGTTGAGAAAATAAGCACCGCCTCCGGCCAGCATGCTTTCGGTGCAAACCAGAATCAGGCGGTTGGTCTCATACCCGCCGGCCAGCGTGGCAAAGCCGGTCGCAAGCGAGGCGCCCAGCGCGACGGCCGAAAAAATCAGCGGCGTGTTCTTCAGCCGCACCGCCCCCAAAATCAGCCATTTGATTGAGGCGATGGCAAACACGGCCGTTATGTACTTGAACATGCCGCCTCCGGTCACCGGAAAGAAATAACCGGCCAGCGCCCCTACGGCCGCCGCCACAGTATAGGTGGACGGCACGCCGGCCACCGCCGCCAGGCCGAGCGGCAGATATCCTCCGAACAGATTGGTGCGCGACAAAAGAAAAGCTGCTGCCGCCACGATTATCTGCGATACCACATGTTTTGGCGAAACACCAACCCGGGTCGGCGCTTTGGCCGGAAATTCTTTTACAGAATCCTTCATTTTATCAAATCCCGCCTTTCCGGCTCCGCGCCCTCCGCCAAACCGTCCGACGGAAGGTGCGGGGCCTATTTGTAAACATAAATCCGGAAAACAGCCTGTCCCCGGTTTATGTGGAAGACAACCGGCCGACGTATGGAAAAAATCGCTAAACGACCTGTACCGCCGACGCTTACAACCGCTATTATATAGCCGCCTTCCGGCATTTTTTGTCAAATCGGATCCCAGCAAAAGCGGAGTTTTACATGAATTATGTAAACTTGTGAAATCTCCTGTAAAAGCACAGAGAGGTTGTTACACAATTTACTGTGTCTTTTTTATTTTTTATTTGCAATGGCCACTATATCTTGTAGAGAATTTTTGTCGATCAAAAAAACGGCGTAAAACGCAAAATACAGTGCCTTGCGCGAAAGAGATGCAGACATCCTATATTCGAATGAAAAATATCCGCCGAATCAGGGTTGAATAAGAGGACACCCCGACGGCGGATATTTTTGTCGCCCTGCCGTCCCGGTTGTCATGCGAAAGCATGACAACCGGGACGGCATTGAAATCGTTTTTTATTGCGGAGCAATAAAAAAACAACCGCCCTGCTGGACGATTGCTTTTATAATGTCGGCGTCGACCTATTTTCCCGGGGCGTCGCCACCCAAGTATCTTCGGCGCGGCCCAGCTTAACTTCCGTGTTCGGGATGGGAACGGGTGGACCCTGGGCGCCATAGACACCGACTATTTGGTTGTCCGATGTTTCCACCGGAGTGCGAAGATTATATTACCACACCCCCTTTCAAAATGCAAGTCTTTTTTTGCATTTTTTTAAAAAAATTTTACAGCCACTGCACCGGTCTTCTCCAGCCGAGCAGAAGGCCAAGGCGTGCCCCTCCTCCCCTGCCGCTTTTTCCGGCCGCCGAAAGCTAAAGCCCGCCTGCAGAAAACACATGTTTCTTGCAGGCGGGCCTTCTTCTATCTTCCGTAATACGCGTCGGTGTAAAGGCGCTGAATCTCCTCCACCAGTGGATAGCGCGGGTTGGCGGTCGTGCATTGGTCGGCGTGAGCATGATAGCTCAGAGGCTCCAGCCGAGATTTGAACTCAGCCTCCGAAACGCCGCAGGCAGCGATGCTCGACGGCATCCCGAGGGAATCGGCCAGCCGGCGCACCTCGGCAATAAGATTATCGACTGATGCCTCGGTCGTCCGACCGCCGAAGCCGAGAATCCGGGCGATTTTCGCGTATTTTTCGGCCGCCACAAATTTCTCATATTTCGGGAAGGTGGTGAATTTAGTCGGCCGCTCGGCGTTGAATTTGATGATATAGGGCAGCAGCACGGCGTTGGCGCGGCCATGCGGGATATGGAACTCTCCCCCCAATTTGTGTGCCATGGAATGATTCAGCCCTAAAAAAGCGTTGGTGAAGGCCATCCCCGCAATGCAGGAGGCGTTGTGCATCTTCTCCCGCGCGAGACGGTCGCCCTGATAGGATTTACAGAGGTAACCGAACACAAGATCAATGGCCTGCAGCGCCAGCCCGTCGGTGTAATCGCTCGCCATGACCGAGACATACGCCTCGATCGCATGGGTCAGCACGTCCAGGCCGGTGTCAGCCACCACCTGCTTTGGCAGACTTTCGACAAACTGCGGGTCGATGATGGCGACGTCGGGTGTCAGGGAATAATCGGCCAGCGGGTATTTGATGTTGCCCCGCCGCGCATCGGTGATGACCGAAAAGGAGGTCACCTCCGACCCCGTGCCCGAGGTGGTGGGTATGGCGACCAGCTTGGCCTTGGCTCCCAGCTTCGGAAAGCTGTAAGCCCGTTTACGGATATCGAGAAACTTCAGCTTCAGCCCATCGAATGAGGTGTCGGGATGCTCATAGAACAGCCACATTCCTTTGGCCGCGTCAATGGCCGATCCGCCGCCCAGCGCGATGATAACATCCGGCTCAAACTCCCGCATGGCGCGCACGCCGCGCTGGATGGTCTCAACATCCGGATCCGGCTCGATGTCGGCGTAGATTTCACTGTGGCAGTAGCTCTTTCTCCGCCGCAGGTAATACAGCACCTTGTCCACATAGCCGAGCTTTACCATGGTCGCGTCGGTCACGATGAAGGCGCGGTTGATCTCCCGCATTTTCTGGAGGTACTGGATAGACCCCTCTTCAAAATAAATCTTGGGCGGGATTTTGAACCACTGCATGTTGACCCGCCGATGGGCCAGCCGCTTTTTGTTAATCAAGTTGACGGTCGAGACGTTGGAGGTGGTCGAATTCCGTCCGTAGGAGCCACAGCCCAGCGTCAGCGAAGGCGTGTTGGTGTTGTAGATGTCCCCGATCGCCCCCTGAGAGGAGGGGGAGTTGGCGATCACCCGGCCGACCGGCATCCGCTTACCGTAGGCCTTGATGATCTCCTCATCGGCGCTGTGGATGACCGCCGTGTGCCCCAGCCCGCCGAGGTGCAGGGTGGCCGCGGCAGCTTCAAAGCCCTGCTCGCGCCCCTCCACCTGGTAGTAGGCGAGGATGGGAGACAACTTTTCACCGCAGAACGGCTCGCTCTCATCCACCCCCCTGAGGGGGATAATCAAGATCTTGGTATCCTCCGGCACCTCTACCCCTGCCGCGGCGGCGATTTTCGCCGCCCGCTGCCCCACAACGGCGGCGTTGAGCTTTCCGGCAGGGAAAACGTATTCCGAAAGCTTTTTGACCTGCTCTCCCCGGAGAAATACGCAGCCGTTGTCGGTCATATACTTTTCAAAGGGACGGGCAATCTCCTTATCGACGATGACCGCCTGCTCCGAGGCGCAGATCATCCCGTTATCAAAGGTTTTGGACATAATCAGATCGGTGCACGACCGCTCGAGATCGGCTGATTTTTCGATATAGCAGGGAACGTTGCCCGGTCCTACGCCGAGGGCGGGCTTGCCGCAGGAATAGGCCGCGCGCACCATGCCCGAGCCGCCTGTCGCCAGGATGAGAGAAACGCCCGGATGATTCATCAGGGCGCCTGTCGCCTCCACCGACGGGTATTCGATCCACTGAATGCAGTGCTCCGGCGCGCCGGCTCTGCGCGCCGCTTCGTAGAGGATGCGTGCCGCCTCCACCGAGCAGCGCTGGGCTGATGGATGAAAGCCGAAGATGATCGGATTGCGGGTCTTGGCGCAGATCAGCGCCTTGAACATGACGGTCGAGGTCGGATTGGTCACCGGGGTCACGCCGGCCACCACGCCGACCGGCTCTGCGACGAGACTGTATCCCTCCAGCTCGTTTTCCTCGACGATCCCTACCGTTTTCTCATGCTTGATCGAGTTCCAGATATATTCGGTTGCAAACATGTTTTTGATCACCTTGTCTTCGTACACGCCGCGACCGGTCTCCTCCACCGCCATGCGAGCAAGGTCGGTATGCGCCTCCAGTCCGGCCAGCGCCATCTCGTGCACGGCGTGGTCGACCTGTTCCTCGGTCATATCCATGTAGGCGGCCAGCGCCTCCTGCGCCCGCTCGACCAGAGCGTCAATCATTTCCTTGATATCAGTATTTTCGGCTGCAATTTTTTTCGGCATAACTCTTTCACACGATCCTTTCCGGTAAATCCAAGGGCTTTTTCTTTAGTATGGCGTTTTTTCAAAGAAATACGCGCGCATGCTTTCCGGAAAAAGAACGGCGAAGCAGATACAAAACCATGACATATTTTTTCTAAAGATCGTTTACGAAGCGTTCACAAAAAAGGTAAGACTTATCCATAAATCCAACTTAGAATAAAAGCCAAGAAAGAGAGAGGGCCTGCCTCCCGATTGGAAAGGCGTTTCTGCTTTCTCCCTCCCATTTTTTAATTTAATATCAGCCGCCTTTCTCGGCGGCAGAACGGAGCGCATAGTATGAATGATTTTGAAAGAAACAGCGAACTGCAAGGCTTTGACTCGGCCGAGCCGGTACAGGATACGCAGGCGGCACAGCCGGATCTCCGGGATACACAGGCGGAATGTGCGGCTGAGGCCCCGGTCTCCCAGCCCCTTTCGGAAGAGGCGGCCGCCCCGATCGAAACCCCGGCCGCGCAAACCAATGCCGAGGGAAAAATTGACGGGGAATACCATTTTGTCCCCCCCACCCGGCCGGAGGATGCAGAGCCGGTTCCCCACTCCTACACCCCGCCGAAATCGAACTTTGCCCAAGGCTATGGTTATGTGCCAAACGGCAGCTATAATCCGACGCCCACCTCTCACACCGACCGGCCGGCGCACACCGCCTACGCCGCCGCACCAAAGCCCCCCAAAACGCCCAAACCGCCTAAAACCAGAAAAAGCTTCGGCGCCGGATCGGTAATTGCGGTCGCGCTGGCCGCCGCGTTGCTCGGCGGTTCGGTCGGCGTCGGCGGATACATCGCCGCCGATCATTTTTCCGAACAAAAGGCGAGCGGCACCTCATCCGGAACACAAGCCACCGCGACCGCCCAAAACATCAGCATAAGCGGCTCGGTCGACTCGGCCGCCGAGGCAGTCGCGCAAAAATGCGGACCGAGCGTGGTCGGCATCCGCACGACCGCCTCAATCAGCAGCTTCTTCGGCAATCAGGAGTCGACCGGCGAAGGTTCAGGCATCATTTACACGGCCGACGGGTACATCATCACCAACTACCATGTGATCGAGGAGGCGGCCGAAAACGCGGGCAAATCCACCACCAAGATCGAGGTCTATCTGGCTGGAGACACCGAAACGGCATACAATGCGGAGATCATTGGCTACAACATCTCCTACGATCTGGCCGTAATCAAAATTGAGGCAAGTGCCCTGCCCGCAATAGAAATCGGCGATTCCGACGCCCTCAGCGTCGGGCAGAACGTCATCGCCATCGGCAATCCGGGCGGCCTCTCTTTCATGGGGTCGGTCAGCTCGGGCATCATCAGCGGCCTGAACCGCACCCTTTCAACCGGCAGCGCCTCCGGCACGGCGGACAATTCGACCACCTCGGCCGAGTATATTCAGACCGACGCAGCCATCAACCCCGGCAACTCGGGCGGCGCGCTGGTCAACACCCAGGGACAGCTCATCGGCGTCAACAGTGTCAAGCTGGTATCCGAAAGCTATGAAGGAATGGGCTTTGCCATCCCGGTCAACAAGGTCACCGAAATCTGCAACGACATCATCGCGCACAAGGATGAGCCGGCCCCCTATGTCGGGATTGAGATCAGCACCCGCTATGATTCGACCACACTGAAAATGTACGGCTATCCGAGCGGCGCGGTCATCTCCAGCGTGGTAGAGGGCGGCCCCGCCGACGACGCCGGTCTGCAGCGCGGGGACATCATCACCTCTTTCAACGGGACGAGTATCACCGAGTATACCGAATTCTCCTCCCTGCTGAACGGCTGTACGTCGGGCGACACGGTGGACATCACGATTTACCGCGCCGGACGCACCTATACGACCACCATCACCATCGGCTCCAACGGCTGACGGTTCTGCAAATTTGTTTTCTCCCTTTCTTTTGGCGGAGGCTGGTTTCATCCGGCCTCCGCCTTTTATAGATCCAAAAATCACGGAAGAAAGCCCGAGGCCTCTGCACAAGGCGACCGCGACAGATCAGGTTTGTAAATTTCCCATATCCGGCGCGCGGCAAAAAAACACCCTTCAGCGCGAACGATACGCGCCAAAGGGTGTTTTATCATCGACTCGCCCCCGCCAATACAGTTCGGATGCTCTTCGTTTTCCGCAAAAGACCTGAAAGCAGCGAGGCGCCGCACCCCGTTTTGCCTACACCATGTATTCCATTGGCCCGCTGCTTTTTGAAGGCGGTTCTCCCATAAATTTTTTATAGGTTTTGGAAAAATACGAGGCGCTGCCGAACCCCACGGCCGCCGCCACCTCTCCCACCGTGACGCCCGGCTCCCGCAGCAGAACGCCGGCATAGCGGCAGCGCTGTAAATTGATGAAATCGCTGAGGGTGAGACCGGTCGCCTCCCGAAAGGCGTGGCAAACATAATATTTGCTGTACCCAATGCCGGCGCAGATGGAATCGACGGTCAGCGGCTCGCAAAAATGGGCGAGGATGTACTCGACCGCGGCCCGCACGGCCGTCAGACGGCGTCCGGACTTTGCACGGCCGTCCTCACCCACACGACAGCGGCGACAGACCTCAACCAGAATGCCGATGATCTCCGACTGAATTTTCTGTTTGTAATAGGGCTGCTTTTCCTCCATTTCCCGCTGCATCCGGGCAAAACTTTCGGCAAAGGGTGCGCCGTCGCTGATCGGAGCAAACATCGCCTCCTGTATCCGGATGCCGTGCCGGTTACAGAAGTTTTCGCTCACGATCAGGCAGTGATAGCGAAATGCTTCGCTCACAGCCGAAACGCTGTGCATACAGTTCATGTTGGTGACAACAAGATTCCCCGGCCGCGCCCGCACCGGCGTCGCGTCCAGCAGAATTTCAGCCTCTCCCGCAAGGACATAAAGAATCTCCAGATTCTCATGCCAGTGGGTGAGAACAGGCTTTCCGCGGGTAATGCACCCAATGTGATAGACCGCCGGAAAATCCGGATCACTTAAAATATGCTCTTCATAAACAGCGGGAGACAAAAGCCTGCACCTCCAGTTCAAAAGCAGAATGAATACATAGCTATTTCACTTGGGTTCCGCCCCATTCCACCACCGTGAAGCCTTGCCGGGAAAAGGTGGGCAGAACGGGCTCGTCCACCTGCACCGGGGCGTTCAGCGCCCGATAAGCCATAAACACGCGCAGCAGGCTGTCCGGCTCCGGCGTGACCGAAAGCCGGGCGCTGTCGGTGTAGGCGTCGGTCTGAAATGTGATCAGATTGTAGGGATTATCCTGCATCTTCGGCAGCCAGTAAACGATGAATTCATTATATTCCCGGGGTAAAAGGCCAAGCGCTGCCAGCGTCTCCTGCAAAAAGGCGGCGGTATCCTCTCCCTTTACAACAAAGCCCCGGCTCATATCCCACACGAAGCTGCCTTCCCCCTCCCAAAACAGATAGCTGTAGGTTTTTCCGTCCCGGACATCGGTGAGGCCGCCGTCCGGCTCTGCGATCACCCGCCAGCCGTCGTCGTACGCGGGATAGGTGCAAGACAGCTCGCCGTTATA
Organism: Candidatus Howiella sp.; assembly: GCA_050946935.1. Taxonomy (GTDB): domain Bacteria; phylum Bacillota; class Clostridia; order Oscillospirales; family Acutalibacteraceae; genus UQRS01. Next base: position 13,135 of record JBMNVR010000011.1, on the reverse strand, counting down.
ATCCAGCTTTACCGTAACGGCCGTCTTCTCCTCCGGATACAGATAAATTACCGGCTTGTAACAGAGCTCTTCCTCCCGGCAGCCGGTGCAGAGGGCGGCAAACAGCAGCACAGAGAACAGCAGACAAATTTCCTTTTTAAAAAGCGATCTTTTCAAATAAAATACCCTCCTTTGATTCAGAGCGCACCGACCGCTCCTCCAAACCTGTTGTTTTCAGGATATGTCAAGGCTTTTCAAAACGGGATTTCTGCTTTGGAAAACAGTGCAAAAGAAGGCGACTATATTCGAAAGAAGCCCCGCCCAGTCCGCGCAGGGCTTTCAGACACCTTTATTTTAACATATACTTACTAACATACGGATTAAAACGCCGGTTCGTTTGTTTGTTTTTTTCAGAAAATAATTTTTAATAGATTTTTGATAATCTTAGAAACTACTCTATCAATTCAACAAAACAATTCAAAATGCTCTTGTTTTGCATAAAAACAGCTCTATTTGCCCCTTAAACCGTTTTGACTTAACCAAGGGCAAGCCCCAGAAACGCCTTAGAACGCAAAATACGGCGTTTTAGATGCATTTCACCTTTTTTGATGCTTTTCTGGTTCGAGACCGCAACCGCTAAAACAATAACCATCTTGACAAATTATCGCATGCAAATTATTCTATATTCAGAAAACAAAGGTAGCAAGCATTGCCTCACGGTACATAAATGTACTATCGGCGCTTCAGGGGTAAACCCCTATAACCCCCATTATGCCTCGTAAATTGGCCGTGCTCTCGCACTTCCCAATCTACGAGTTGCCCTTCGGGCAATCATTCGCTGTCGCTCATTTTAAGCTTGGGCGCTGCCCAAAACCCAAAGGAGAAATTCAATCGTAGCACATTCTCAAAAACGCAATATACAGAAAAAAACAACGAGTTATTTATCTTCTTAATCCTTTAACCAAAGAATTTTTCATAAGTCACTGCCAAAAAACACTGTTAATTGATGTATTTAAACAAAACAATTAGTTAATTTATAACAAGAGGAAAGAAAAAACTCAATAAACTTTTAAATTGTACAGCCTGTAAGGTTAAAAATTATGGTCATACAAAGTGTGCTATGTTTAAGGATAAGAAAACTGATGAAGAAAAATAAAACAACTCAATTAAAATTGTTGGTTAATAAACAAGAGCTTGAACAAATAAAAAAACAATGCTGTTGCGGAAAAACCGTATCGGCATATCTCCGCGAAACAGCATTAAATATGTGTGTCGTTCATATCGATTCCACCTATATTACAAAACATATAAACGAAATATCCGCTTATCGAAATGCTGTAAACATGCTTATTTTTTCAATCAAACAAACCCGGAATTATGTTCCGTTGGACTTAGAATATATCGTTGAAAAAACAAATCAAATATTAAAGCTGGAAAAAGAATTTTTGAATATTTACCAAAAATCCATTGAAAGCGAAAAAAATTGATTACTCGCACAGTCCGGCAAATAGTCAAACAAAACATAAAAAAATGATTTCTATACCTCGGAAAACGGAGGCATTATCATGGCAAGAATAATCGAATTTCAAGGCAAAACAAAAGCTACCGGAAAATGGATAGCTGGTAGTTTATGCTTCGGCAACAGCTTATACCGGCAAATGCAGGAATTGAGAAGGACGACAAGAGATCTCTATGCAGCAAAAGAAATAGGGCCATATCAGATCTCCGAGGCTCCAACGGCTCAGAGAAATGATATACGCCTGTTTTTTGAAAAAAACGCCGTGTGCCTATCACGGAGAGAACGACAGGCAGCAGCGTTTTTCAAGGGGTTCGTGCGCGCTGCGTTGCGGAGGGCGCAGCGCGCTCGCAGGTAGAGGGGTGGAAAAATATGGAAAAAAGAAGGAATTTCTCCGCTCATATTCTACAGAACGCCGGCCGCGTTGTCAATAGAATTTTCAGAATATTCTGAAAATTTGCCCGGCGACGAAGCATTGCGGAGCTGAAAAACAAAAAAGAGCGCAAAAGAAAAACCCCGGAGTTCCGGGGTTTTTGGCGTTGTAGAGATTTTTAAAGGGGTTTTGCGGATTGTTCAGGTTTGTTTTTCGACTACGCCGCAATGACGGCAACCACCTCGTCGACCGTGCTGAGCAGGATATAGCTCTGTCCGTTCAGCTCATACTCGATGTAGAACATGGCCGCGCGTACACGGTTCTCGGTCACGTTCTTCAGCCGGAAGCCGTAGGCGGTGTAGACATCCACATCCTCGCCCTGGGCAAAGACAATCTTACGGATCTGATCGGCTGAGGCGTTCTTGTAGTCGTCCAGCACATCTTTGCCGGTCGAGTAGTAAACGCCGTAGTTCTTGAACTTCACACCGGCTGCGTTGATGTCCTCCACCGCAAGGGTGTCCCCGACCAGCACGTGTGCGTTCCAGGTGATGTCGTACTTGCCCTCGGCCGCGGCGGTCACCATACCGGTGCCGATGGTCAGCTCCATCTCGGCCGACGCGGGTACGAGAGCGAGGATAGCCGCCTCGATCGCGGCGGCATAGCCGTCGACCGTCGCCTGCTCACTGGCTGTGAGGTCGCGCACCACCGCGTTCACCGCGGTCTGCAGCTTCGCCCAGGAGGCTTCGGTGTAGTCTCCCTCGGTCAGAGCGGCAGCCTTGTCAAGAGCCGCGTCCACCGCGGTGTAGTCGGCCGGGGTGTTATTCGGATCGGTCACACCGGCCGGGAGATAGTTGTACAGCGCCGTATAGAAGGTTTTGGCCAGCAAGCGGTAGCCCTCGTCGTTCGGGTGTACGCTGTCGGGAAAGATGCTCTGCCGCCAGGTTGCGCTAAAAATGTCGATCAGTTCAAGGCCCGTTTCCTCCGCAATCTCCTTTTGCAGCGGGACGATCTGCGCCTCGATCACCGGGCCGATGATGTCGTTTGTCCCGGGGCTCTCCGGGTCGTTCGGGCAGAAGGGCGAGGTCGCGATATAAATCTTCGGATTGCTGGAAAGCGCCTGATACGCCTTAATCAGGGTAAGGTAATCGATCTTGTAATCGGTCGAAATCTGCGCGCTGTTTTTGGGCTTGGAGTCATTCGTGCCCAACATAATGATCACGATATCCGGCTCAAAAGCCAGGCTGTCGGTATACTGGGTCTGCGCGGTATACGGCTTGTCGGTCGAATTCATGAGGGTCGTGCCGCCAAGGCCAAAATTGCGCACGTCATAGCTGTCACCCAAAAGGCTTTGCAACTGTGCCGGATAGGCCGTGGTACTCCGGTCGGTCGCGCCCGAACCGTAGGTGATGCTGTCCCCGACGCAGGCGACCCTGACCGTCCGGGAAAGGGTTTTCTGCGGAAGGGATGGCTCGGGCATCTCGGGTGTCTGGTGCTGCAGGAACACAAGATAGATAGCGGCGCTGGCGGTACCGAGGCAGCCAAGCTCCACATGCTCACCGGCGTACACCTCGCGGCGGTAGAGCTGCATCACGCTGTCATGGGTCGCGTTCCATTCACTGTTCCAGAACGTTAAGGAGGTTTCGGTATTCTCCCACCCGGCGGAGGTGTTCAGCCAGTCAGGCGTGCTCTGGGCTTTTGGCCACGCCACATAGAGGTCTGTATCGCAGTACACATCGAAGCTGCACAGCACATTTCCGGCGTTCCAGCTCTTGGAGTTCATGGCGGTACGAATCCAGTCACAGCCAACCAGCTCCTCCGGCAGGCTGTCGTCAAAGAAAAGCTGCTTACGGTCGCTGTAAGCTTGATCCCCGACCTGCGCGTTGGTCCGCACGACCCAGTTAAAATTGTTGTCCGCGTCGTTGCAGATCAGGTTGACAAAGCCGGCTTCACCGTAAAGCACGGCGATTTTCTTTTCTGCCGCAATCAGGGTATTTAGCCCTGTTACCAGACTCTTGCCGTAATCCGACAAAGCAGAATAGGCAGCTCGCGCGGCACTGACCGTAGCAGAATCATCCAGCGTAAGTGTTTCTATTTCAGGCAATGCGGAAATCAGCAAATCCACCTCTGCTGCAGCCTGTGTTGCAGCAGACTCCTGCCAGTTAAAGACGGGCAGACCGTTGTTAACATTGCCGACATCCTCGGTAAAGCTGCCCCCAACATTCGTAATTACCGCATCGGAAAGAGCCGAAGTAGTCGTGCAGGAGACGGCAGCCCATTTCGTATCATTCTGTGTTGAATCACTTAAATATACCGTGCCGTACTCCGCGGTTCCGGCTAAATAATATAAACCGGAGGAGCTGGTACCAAGATCGGAAATATTGATCAGGGAAGCGACAGTTCCGTTTCCGGAGACACCACCAGCATTATAGACGCCGGTAATTGACGACCCGGCCGAAACTATATATCCGCCGATGCCGGCGGCGCAACCAGTTCCGTTATTAGTGATGATTCCTGTGTTGTAGCAGTAGGTATACTTTCCCTTAGCTTTACCGAAAATGCCACCCACCGCGATGTCGTTGCTATCGCTGGTGATCGTAGTAGCGGTTACATTGCCTGAGTTGTAACATTCGGTTACCACAGAAGTGGTGTCGTTATTATAGCCAAACAGACCACCTGTGTTATGTGTTCCGCCGATAATAGAGCCGGAATTGTAACAGCGAGTCGCCTTGACCGCTTTGTCTGAGTTTCCATGAATCCGGCCAATCAGCCCACCGGTTTGCGCTTTATTTCCTTCGACGTTAATGGTGCCGTCGTTGTAGCAGTCAGTCAGGGTTGGAATATCCTCCGCTAAGCCGACCAGTCCTCCAGCATAGAGCCACTGATCAGTGATCACGGTATTCGTGTAGTCAATAGAGCCGGTAAAACAGCAATTCTCCATCGCGGCGGCCGCGTTTGAAATTAGACCGATAATGCCGCCGACATGCGCCGTCTCATTGGAAAGGCGATCGGTGGTATCTATGATCCTGGCGTTGGATGTAACGTTCGAAAGCGTACCGCCGTTGGTCTTGAACCCGACAACCGACGCACTCATCCGTGTGCCGTTCGCCACGACCAGTGCGCTGCGCAGATTCAAATTGCTTATATTTCCGTATTTTGAACATCCGAACAAGCCCACGCCAAATAGGCTTGTCGTTCTTTCGACCTTGCAATACATACCGTAAATGGTGTGCCCTTGTCCATCAAAGTTTCCCTGAAAGCGGTTATTGCTCCCACTGTTTCCAATAGGATCCCAATTATTTGCAGGCGCAGTGTTTTCCCAGTTCTCATAATCGGAGAGGTCGTTTAAATAAATATCGTTGTCCAGGTAAAAGGTGGTCGAGGTAGAAAATACCACGGGTGAGGAAGTGCTATTGACCAAGCGGGCCAGACCAGCCAACTGCTCCGGCTTGGTAAAGTGATAGGCCGTCTGCGGGTCAGAGGCGTCGTACCAAGAGGTATCCGCCGTGCCGTCCCAGACGTCGGTTTGCGCTACAGCAACCGGTGCGATCCCAGAGATAGGGATGGACGAAGCCAGCATACACAGCGCAAGGAAAAGGGTTAAAAATCTTTTGGTTGTCATACAACATGCCTCCTGTTTCATAAAATTCGGTCGCAAAGCGTGGCCGAAGCGTGCCCTTATGCTTGTACAATCATCTGCCGCAACGCAATCACGTCGCTCACCGTGAGTCCGCCGCTCGAATCGAGGTCGGCCGCCCAATGCTGTGCGGCTGTCAGCCGTTCCCCGCTGACGATCAGGCCTCGAAGTTGCACCACATCCGATACGGTTCGCTTGCCGTCACGGTCTATGTCTCCTTTTTGGTCGGAGGTCATAATGGCCAAATCCTCCTCCAGTGCGGTTAGCTTTGTAAGATTTTCCACTTGCTCGCGGTTGGAGGCGTCCAGTGCCTCATATGCTTTGCGTGCTGCTACGATCGCCGCCGCATCCTCCACCGTGAGGGAATAGCAGTCGGGCAGTGCGTCGATCATGGAGCTGACCACCTGCCAGCCAACCGTCTCCAGCGCCGAAGCTGCCAGTTCCAATTGCGAATAAGCCGCATCCAGCGTCTCCTGCTGTACATAGCTATCTCCAAGTGCCTTCAGCGCGGCTGTGCGCGCCGCCGCGAAGACGCTCCAGGATTCGGAGGTATAGCCAGCCTCCTCCCGCGAGGTGTTGGTGCGCACCAGCGAGGTCAGCGCGGTTTTGTCCCCCGCCGTTACCATACGGCGGGGGCTTTCCTCCGGCCCCCATCCGCTGAAATAACTCTTGCCGACCGTTTGGGTCAGATAAATCCTGTGGGAGACAATGCCATCCTCCCGTGGCCAGATATTGAGAGTATGCAGACCAGGGGTATCCACTGTGATGTACCAGCCGGCATCCCGTTTCTCCCACCGCAGGTTCCCGTGATGGGTGGCATAATTGGTGTGAAGCTGCCATACGCCATCCAACCCGATATGATAGGAGTCAGAGGCGTCGGTTGGGTGACTGGACAGGGTATGGATATAATACGTACCGGTATGCTCAAAGTAAATCTGGAAATTCAGCTGTGGCGCATAGGCAGATAAAAAGGCCGAATCGTACTCAGCGGTAGAGGTCTTTGCGCTCCCCTGCCATTTCAGTCCGATATCCGGTTGTACGGATAGCGCATTACCATCCTCGTTTAGTCGCCAGACATAGGCGCCGCGATTGGTATAATTCGCATAAGGAGACTGCTCCAGTGCCGAGATTATATCAATCATGACCTCCCCATCCTGCTCCAAAAACTCGGCGGGAGCTGCCACTGCACCGGATGATACGGTTACCTTGCAGTAACGAATCAGCCCGGTGTTCTCCGTCGCCGACGCAAGGAGCACAGCTTCCCCCTCCTGTTTGGCACCGATGATCGCTGTGCCGTCCTCCCGGAGGGTCAACTCAACGATCTCTCCGCCTGAGGCGACACTCCATAAAACGGAGGTATCCATCGTTTCCCCGCCGGTCAAAATTCCCTCCAACTGGAAAGAATCGTCCGGCGACATACTGATAAAATCAGTGACCGGGATCTGCTGGATCGCCCCGTCTCCGGAGCGGTATATCTGGATTTCCGGTTCGGATGTACTGTCGGCCGCCTGCGGAAGAACAGACTCCGGAGCTTTTTCAAAGGAAATTGTGTTATAGCTTTCCGCAGGGCCGAGGTAAGAGGAAACCTCCCCACCTGTGTTAATCACGATCCGGTCAAAGGCGATCCCGCCGTCGGATTGATAAACCACCAGCGTCTGCCGTCCCGGCTCGCTAATCCGAATGGTGAAGGTCAGTTTTTCAATGTTTTCCAGCGTATTCTTCTTCCATTTCGAATTGACATCGACGCAGGTGGCATTACCCGAAAGAACCTGCGGCGTTTCCCCCTCCATCCCGACTGCAATCCGGCAGGTCTTTGTCACCCCATTCTCGCTGCCCTCGTTTAGGGTGGGTATGCGGTATAGGGTGCCGGTGAAAGTACCAGCGTTGTCAAAATAAATATCGTATTTGAGTTGGGCTGCCGTTTCAGAAAAATTCTCATCTACACGCGCCGCAAGCTCCGGATAAACTTTCATGGAGTCGCCGCTGCGGCCGAGATCTTGAACCAGCCGCCACTCGCTGCCATCCCCGGCCACGCTTTCGGAATAATGCTCTGCCTCTATAGCGACGACGCCGTTTTCTTCCGCATACATCCGGCCGCGCAGCACTGCGGTCGATTTGTTGGCCGAAACCTGGAATATGAATTTATTTCCCTTGTCATCCCGCACAGTAACGGTTCCGGTATTTTCTCCCCGGCTCGCCTTATCCCAGTCGATACCAATCCATACGCGTGTCTCGTCCGAGACTGTTCCAGCGCTTTCGGCTGGTACAATGAAATCGTCGCTGACATCTATGGTCCAGCTGTTGGCAGCATCTTCCCGGCTGTAAATATCTATAAACCGTCGGTTGTCGCTCAGCGAGGAAAAGGTTAAGGTCACCTCGTCATTCGGCATCTCCTGCCCCTCGCAGACCGCTCCGATCCCCTCCACCGCGTCGAAGGCACTGACCGTCTCAAAGCTCCGCAATCCGACGGCAACCGGGATGCTGCCGTTATACGGGTTCATGATCTTATCCCATTTGCCACTTTGCAGGGTCTTGTTATAATAGATCATGTCGCTGACTATATTGTTATACGCCGCCACCGATAAATCCTGATACTTCTGTACGCTGTTGTACCGTCCTTGCGCTTTGTACAGTTGGTTTTTCTGCCAGTAGACATGCATGGCAAGATTGTTCGCGCTTGACCGAAGCGGATAATACAGCATTTCAAAAAAGGCATCCTTGCGTGCGGGATCTACCGCGTCGTAAAGCACCTTGGCACGCGCAACCAGCGCATCCAGCTGATCAACGCGGATCTGCGCTTCATCACCATTTGCGGTAATGCTGTAGGGGGCGTTGCCATTGCTGCTTTCATACCCTTGGAATTCCGGCCGTTTGGCGATATTGTACTGGTAATATAGGGTCAGTATATCGGCCGTTTCGGTCGCCTGTGCCTCGTCCAGAAGAAAATCGCGCTGTGCGACCCCTGCGATATAATCCTTAATGGTCGTATCATCACAGAAATCTATGTCCCAGGCAAGATTCATGAAAAACTCAAGCGAAATCTCCGAAGGCTTGATATCCCCTACATTGAGAACCCAGTACTTCTGCACTCCTGTGTCATAGGCTTTTTTAAGTTCCTCATATATCTCGCTCAGAGGCGTGGTGTTCAGCCACAGATAACTGGTATCCGCTACGCCCCAGTAGGAAACGTGATAATACACACCTGAGCCGCCGCTCCTTTGCCGTTCGGCCTCGGTTGGCGTTTGCCGGAGGTAGCCATGGTTATCCTCCGCCCACATGAGGATCACGTCATCCGGAATTTGCACGCCGGGCGTGCTGGAGTCTCCGTTATAATACTCGGCCACCTCTTTATAAGGGATAAAGGCCTGCGGAATCTCTTCGGCCGGCTTGCCAAGCACCTCGCTCAGAATGCGGCGTTGGCAGTCAATCACCTCTTGCAAGACCGCAATCTTTTGCGCGAGGGTCGGATTGGACAATCCTCCAAACGACATACCGGAATCGTGGATTCCGCGCATGCCGATGTTGTAAATCCCTTCAAAATCTTTGTTTTTCTCGACCCGATCTCTCCAATAGGCCTCCAGCGCCTCGGGATTGACGGTGTAGTCGTAGACCGGTTTACCGGCAGCGTCATATTTCCCCGTATTTGCGCTGGCCCATCGGCTCCACTCCCCCTCGTTGTTGCGCAACAGCATCTCACAGTGGGAGGCACCCATGACGATACCATAGCTGTCGGCCAGCTTGGCGTTGATCGAAACTCCATCTTCATCCTCACGGAGGTTGAAGGCCTCGCTGTAATTGTGCATGGCCGGCCAGAGGGTATTGGCCTTCAGCCGGAGCAGAAGCTCAAATACTTTTTCATATGTACCGGCATTCGGCGTGCCGGGCGTTTCGTCGGTTGCAAACTGAGCCGACCATTCGGTCAGATTCCGCTCGTCGTTAATAAAGACGCCACGATATTTGACCGATGGCTCCCCCTCTGTCCTTACGATGTCGTTAAGGACGATCGCGCTTTGCCGCAGTGGCGTCACGTCCGCCCACCAATAATAGGGAGAAACGCCGATCTCCTCCGACACATCGTAAATGCCGTAGATCGTGCCGCGCTTATCGCTGCCGGCGATAACCAGCGCCTTTTCCACGCCCGGCAAAGGGTTCTCAACTGTTTTGATGACGAATGCTTCAAATTTTCCGGAGATGTCCTGCGCTTCATCCAGCAAGCCCTGCTCCATCAGCTGCGCGATTACCGGGCTTTGTTCGACAGAACCGATGATAACCGCGCACTTGCCCAGTGCGGCCAGATCGGTCGAAAGTGTCGGCAAAACGCCTGTGACGCGCTCCACATCCTCACGCAGATCACCCGCCGCGCGCATGATCTGCGGATAATCCGCCTCGGATACATACAGGCCGGCGGCCACGCCCTCTGAAAACAAAGGAAAGCCATCCCTGCTGCCCGCGTCAGCAACGCCAGACGAAGGGGGAATCAAACCGCAGAACAATGCAAAAATCAACAGAAACGCCAGACTCTTTTTCATAACTTTTTTGAGGCGGGAAACCCATTACCTTTCAGGTGGTGGGAGGAACGCCTTCTCTCCTTTCTCAGCCTTGTGAGGCGATATACTAACCATAAATTAATGGATGGCCGAATGCATTTCGTCCTCTGTTTCTACGATAATATTTGTTTTCCAATTCTTTCAACCTCTATTGCGTTTTCACTAGAAATATTATACTATATATTATAGTGAAGTAATGTTCTAGGAAAATAAGGACCAAAATAATAGAGAAAGGAGAAGAAATGGAACAACTTACCATTACAACGAAAATCCAGATCGTCACATCAGAAACAGACAAAGAAAAGCTGATCGCTACCATGTCTGTCTATCGTGCTGCCTGCAATTATGTTTCTGCTTATGTGTTTAAGACCCATGATCTCAGGCAACCTTCCCTCAATAATGCTCTCTACACCACCCTCCGTGAAAAGTTCGGTCTGAAATCCCAAATGGCCCAGTCTGTCTTTAAGACCGTCATTGCCCGGTATAAAACCATACTGGAAAATCAAAAAGAATGGATAAAGCCGGACTTCAAGAAACCTCAATACGACCTCGTATGGAACCGAGATTACTCCCTCACTAGCAATCTGTTTTCCGTCAATACCCTCTCTGGACGAGTGAAACTTCCTTATTATTCCGAAGGAATGGAGAAATACTTCGACCACGAAAAGTACCGGTTCGGTACAGCCAAGCTGGTCTATAAGCACGGAAAGTATTTCCTGCACATCCCAGTCACCTATGAGGTGGAGGAAAGCAACCTTGCAGATATCTGTCATGTGGTGGGTATCGATAGGGGTATTAATTTTGTAGTGGCCACCTATGATAGCAATCGCAAGTCCGGATTCGTTAGTGGAAAACAGATCAAGCAGAAACGAGCCCAATATGCCAAGACCCGCAAACAGCTACAGCAAGTCAAGACCCCATCTTCCAGACGCAAATTAAAAGCCATTGGTTCAAGAGAAAACCGTTGGATGCAGGATGTAAATCATCAGGTATCGAAGGCACTCGTTGAAAACAACCCAAAGCATACACTCTTTGTGCTGGAAGATCTGAGTGGCGTTCGTAAGGCCACAGAGAAAGTAAGCCTGAAGAACCGATATGTCAGTGTCAGCTGGTCTTTCTTTGATTTGGAGGAAAAGCTGATCTACAAAGCAGCAAATAACCAGTGTTCTGTGATCAAAGTAGATCCTGCTTATACCAGCCAGACATGTCCTGTTTGCGGCCACACCGGACGGGCCAACCGCAACAAGAAGAAGCATGTGTTCTGTTGTAAGAACTGCAGCTATCAGTCCAATGATGACAGGATCGGTGCCATGAATCTGTATCGTATGGGAATCAACTATCTGGCAGATAGTGTACGAAAAGTACCGGATACAGTTACAGCAGAGTAAAGCTCTGTTGTAAGGGGTGCTGTCAACCACCCCACGATGTAACATCAGCACGCAACCTGCGTGTCAAAAAGGTAGGAGGGTTACTCCGTGAGCACTACCGGATAGTTACAAGCCCATTTTCTTTAGATGATGGGTAGTTGACACACCAGCACCTCTCTCGCGTAGCCGCCCAATCCGGCAAACGCCACAAAATTGGTTAGAATAAACTAAATCTTTTAATATTTTAGAATACTTTTTTCGTTATTTATTTTATGATATTTCTATATACAATTCAATTGCATATAAAGGCAATTGTTGTTGTAAAAAAGTAATTATTTATTGAATAAAGAAAATTCACATTGTAAAAGTGTAAATAATAGGGTATTATTTTAAAAAAGTTGGAGTAGTCAGTACTGCAAAAAAAGGGGAGGTATCTTCCGTGGCGCTGTTTTTCCGGCATATTACAGACAGCTATTACGTTCATCACAAACGGGACACACATCCGAACGTCCAGGATTTTCCCCTGGGCGTTCACGACGCACACGAATTTTGCTATTTTATTGCGGGTAGCGGGAAATTTTTCGTGGAATCCAATACATACGACCTCTATCCTGGATGCGTCATCCTCATCCGCTCCGGAGAAGTTCATCGTATACAAGTCAATCCCAGCCTGCCTTACGAACGTATCGCAATCGAGTTTTCCCCTGGTATGCTCGACGGCATCGATCCGGAACATCTGCTGACCGAAGCCTATACAAACCGCCCAGCCGGGCAAGAAAACCTCTATACGCCGGATATGCTGAATCAGGATCTGGTTCATTCCTGTATGTTTATGCTTTCGACACAGTTTCAGATGGCACCGAACAGCTGTAAGCCGCTGATCATGCGCGCCTGTCTCTCCCCCGTTTTGCTGGAAATACACCGCGCCTACCTCGCCCGGAAAAACAGCCATACCTTTCAAAAAGAAAAAACAGGCACGCTGGTCAGCCAGCTGATCGACTATATGAACACGCATTTGTGCGAAGATTATACGCTCGACTCGCTTGCAGAGATGTTTTTCACCAGTAAAACCCATTTGAACAATCAATTCAAGCAAGCGACTGGATTCACAATCTGGAAATACACCATCACCAAGCGACTGGCGATGGCGCGGCAGTATATCCGGGATGGTATGCCGGCAGGAGAGGCCGCACTCTCCAGCGGATGGAAGGATTACTCCTCCTTTTACCGCAGCTATAAAGCGCAGTTCGGGGTCGCGCCAATCACGGACCTTTCCAATAAAACGATCATCTTTTACCCGGATGAATAGGATCGGGGATATGAGGACGCTTAATGCAAAGGAAAATCCTGAAAAAATAGGATGTATATCATTTCTCTTGGCAATTGGAGCCTCTGAGATTTGATATACATCCTATTTTTTGAAAAGAAAAACGCCACGTGCCTGTCACAAAAGCAAAAAAACAGGCAGCAGCGTTTTTCAAGGAGATGCGTGCTGCGTCCTGCCATTCCGCTCGGTACCGGTGTGGTATATGCGGCGGCCAGCCTGATCGTCTCTGCTGTCACGGGGGGAAAGGCCGACATCCTCTTGATCACGGGTGTGCTGGCGGTTTGTGTGGTGCTGACCATGGTGGTCGGCCGCCTCTATGCCAGCGCTGCGGCTGTGACCGGTATCCTGGTGGCCGGACTGTATCTGGCCTCTGTTCTGCTGGGCGGGGAGGG
>JBMNVR010000010.1:0-79490 GCA_050946935.1 Candidatus Howiella sp. | reverse complement strand
TATCTTATTCATAGCGAATAGGTTACCTGCCTTTGCTGTTTTGTCTGTCAACTTAACTGTACAGCAGGTTTTTCCTATTCGCTACTCTTTTTTTGTTTTTTTGTAACACATCTATTGTAATCCTACACCGGTGTTTTCGGACAACTGAAAAAGTGGGTTGGCAAGATCGCGTTTTGCTGGTATAATATATCTATCATATATACTGCTGGATTTTGTCGTACCTTTCGACCGCTGTTTTTCGCATCCACCGCAAAGGCGCACGCTCCACCCGAAAAAGGATATGTCGGTAGGGGCGATTGGGCGTTTTTACCGTGTGTGCGACCGGATTTTGGAAAATGTCCGGGTCATGCCCCGACGCTTGACGGGTACAAAGAACGAACGGTCTCAAATTTGTAGAAAAGAGGAGTTGCCGATGGACACGAAAAAGCAGGAGAGGGAGATGTGGATTTTCTCCCTGATTTTTTTGTTTGGATTTGCGGTGCTGCTCCGGCTGCTGGTCGGCGTCGCTTATATCAATAAGATGGATACCTTTTGGTATCGGTCCTGGGCGGTTGATTTGCCAAACGGACTGTTCAACGTTTACGCCCGGGCGGAGGAAATTTCGCTGGATTACCCGCCGCTGTATCTGATTCCTTTGTACCTTGTCGGACTTGTATATCGTGTGGTGGGCGGAACCGACGCCAATATTTATACGCAGATGTTCCTTCTGAAAATTTTCCCCATCGTGTTTGACTGCCTGTGCGGCATTTTTCTTTACCGGGTCTGTTCGGAGAAATTCGGTCAAAAGATCGGGTTGATCGGCGCGATGGCCTGGTTGTTTAATCCGTCCATGTTTTTCAACTCAACCTTGTGGGGCCAGACTGACTCGGTCATGTGTTTTTTTCTGCTGTTGGCCTTTTGGTATGTCGCGGAGGAGAGGCCGGTGCTCGGCGCGTTTTTCTTCGCCGTCGCCGGTCTGACCAAGTATCAAAGTCTGATGTTTACCCCGGTATTTTTATGCGAACTTGTGTGGCGGTGTCAATTCAAATGGAAAAAGCTTCTGCCCGCCCTCGGCGTGGCTGCCGCTGCCGTGGTTGTGGTGTTCCTGCCCTTTATGATCGGCTCGGGCAATCCGCTGCTTTTCTTTGACGTGTATCTCGGCGGGGCAGGGAAATACCCCTATTGCTCTTTGTACTGCTTTAATTTTTATGGCATGATGGGATTGGACTGGGCCCACTGGATCGAGGATACTGAGTCCCTGATCGGCCCCTTTACCTATCAGATGTTCGGGTATGTCATGGTAGGCTGCGCAGCCCTTTTGCTGCTTTTGATGTATTTTCGCGGCAGTCGGAGAAACGGCTGGGTAGGCGGCCTGTTCTTTATGCAGTGCGTTTTCATGTTTATGACGCGCATGCACGAGCGGTATCAGATCGTGGTGCTTCCCTTTGCGTTGATGGCGTATCTGGTGACCCGCAAACGGCGCTTCGGTATCAGCTTTGTCGCGCTTACGGTCATGACGGCGCTGAACCAGTTCATGATCCTCCTTTTCCACATCGGCAACTGGGAAACGCCGTGGGAGGCGCGGTTTGACGATTTGATCCTGCCCTTGATGTCGGCGGTGAATTTTCTGTTGTTCCTGTACACCGCCTGGGCGTGTATTTCCTATTTTCTGAAAGCAGAGCCGGCCGTGCCTGAAACACAGGGAACAAAGGATGCGCCGCAAATGATTGCCGGAGAGGAGACGAAAGCATGCAGTCTGTAAATCCGCTGAGGTCTCAAAAAGAGATGTATGGGAGGACCTTTCTGTTGGCGCTTGGCGTCGCGGCGGTCTTTTTCCTGCCTTTTATTCTGATGAACGAAGGGTATTTCATCTTTTACGGGGATTTTAATGTACAGCAGATCCCGTTTTATCAGATGTGCCATGATAAGGTTCGGTCGGGAGAGATTTTCTGGAACTGGAACACAGATCTCGGGGTTAATTTTATCGGTTCCTACAGCTTTTATCTGTTGGGCAGTCCATTTTTCTGGCTGACGCTGCCTTTTCCGAGCTGGATGGTACCCTACCTGATGGGGCCGCTGTTGATTCTCAAGTTTGCCTGCGCGGCGTTTACCGCTTATTTTTATATCCGCCGGTTTGTCAAAACGCCGCAGTCGGCCATGCTCGGCGGCCTGCTTTATGCCTTTTCCGGCTTTGCGGTTTACAACATCTTTTTCAATCATTTTCATGAGGCAATCATATTCTTTCCTCTGCTGCTCACCGCGCTGGAGATGTACATCGCTGAAAATAAGCGCGGCCCGCTGGTTTTTGCCACCTTTATCTGCGCGCTGTCCAACTACTTTTTCTTCTTCGGCATGGCGGTTTTCTGCGTGATCTACTGGTTTGTGCGGATGTTGGCAAATCGTTGGAGTCTGTCGCTCGGCCGGCTGCTCTGGATGGTGGTCGAAATTCTTCTCGGCGTGGCGCTGGCCGCGTTTTTGCTGCTGCCTGCCTTCTATTCGGTGATGCAGAACGATCGGGTAACCAGCACGCTGATGGGCTGGAACGCGCTGTTGTATGGCCGGCCGCAGATTTATCTGAATATTATCGAGGTCTTCTTCTTCCCGCCCGATTTGCCGGCGCGTCCGGTGTTTTTCACCGATGCAGACGTCAAGTGGGCCTCGCTCGGCGCGTGGCTGCCGGTGCTCGGTATGACCGGTGTGATCGCCTGGCTTCAGTCGAAGAAGGGCAACTGGTTGCGCCGGCTCATCATCATCCTGGCGGTTATGGCCATGGTGCCGATCCTCAACAGCGCCTTTTATGCTTTCAACTCGGCCTATTATGCCCGCTGGTTCTATATGCCGGTGCTGATGATGAGTCTTGCGACCGTCCTGACGCTGGAGGATCGTTCGGTCGACTGGGGCAGGGGGCTGAAATGGTCGGCGGTGATCACCGGCCTCTTCACCCTGCTGGTCGGCCTGACGCCGACCGGTGTGGACGATCAGGGCAATATCAAGGCGTTCGGCCTTTTCTCCAGCAGCGACAAGGTCGGAGGGGATTATTTCATCAAGTTTTGGGTGACCTGCGGAATTGCGATTGTTTCCCTGGTTCTGACCGCTGTGCTGTATAAAATGCGGAGGAGGTCCTTCCGCCGGATGATGAACGCCGCGGTCGCGATGGTCTGCGTTGTCTCGGTCATCTATGCCGCTGTGTTTGTCGGAACGGGCAAAAGCCAGTCCTACGACCCGAAGGAGGTTGTCATCGACCAGTTGATCGAGGGGGAAGTCGACCTGCCCGATCAGGGGAAGAACGATTACCGGATCGATGTTTTTGACGGCGTGGACAACACCGGCATGTATTTGGGATATCCCTGCATTCAGGCGTTCCATTCCATCGTACCGGCTTCGGTTACAAATTTTTATGAATACTGCGGCGTTGAACGCGGGGTCGGCTCCCGACCAGAGACCGAATTTGCCGCTCTGCGCCCGCTTCTTTCGGTAAAATATTTGTTGGATCGGTCGGGCGGCGATGATTTTGTCGCCTCCGATGGTGAAGCGGAGATGCCCGGCTGGAGCTATGCCGGTTCTCAAAGCGGTTACCGGATTTATGAAAACGAGAACTATATTCCCTATGGCTTCACCTATGATTACTACATGACCTGGGATCAGTGCGACGCTTATGGCGAGGAAAACCGTTCCCACATGATGCTCAAGGCGATTCTGCTTTCCGATGAGCAGATCGAACGGCATCAGGATATCCTGACTCCGCTCAGCAAGGATTATGATGTGCTGGGCGATTCGGAAAGCGCGAGTTTGAGCGGGAAAAGCGGTTCGCGGCAGATTTATTTCACCGACAGCGCGCTGGCTGCTGACAGCGCCGCCCGTGCGGAGACCGCCAGCACCGATTTTACCGGAACCAGCAATGGTTTTACCGCGACGGTCGATCTTGAACGGGAGAATCTGGTCTTTTTCTCGGTCCCGTATGAAGAGGACGGCTGGACGGCCTATATTGACGGCCAGACGGTGGAGATTGAGCAGGTCAACATCGGTTTTATGGCGGTACGCGTTGCCGCCGGACAGCACAGCATTGAATTCCGGTACAAGACCCCCGGCCTTTTGACCGGCATGAAAATCTCGGTGGTGGCGCTGGCCGCGACGGTGGTGTATCTGCTGGTTATCTTCTATCGCCGTCGGCAGAGTCCGGCCGCTTTTGCGGTCGAATACCCGGAAGGGGAGGAACTGGACGCTTCTATTGCAGGGGACGCCTGGCTGATCGGGGAATTTACCCCGCCGGAGGAGGGCTCTCCCGCCCCTGCGCTGGATGAGGCGCTGGCCGCCGCTTTTTCAGAGGAATCGGCAGAGAAACCATCTCCGCCGGTACAGACGGAGATATCGGGTGATCCTCCGTCGGCCGACGCGGAATCGGCTGTGCAGAGGGGGGACACCCTCCCGGAGGCGGAGGATGACTGGATGCGGCAGGTGCAGGAGGGCGTTCGAAAACGCCGCCGCCACGCCAAAGGCGAGCCGGATCCGGAAAGGAAGGAGCCGCATCTGCTGGATCGTCTTTTCTCTGAGCCGGAGGAGTCCGGCCCGGTCGTCCACGGGGTGGAAGGCGGTTTTACCGTCCATATCGAAGAAGAGAAGCGGGATAACCAGCCGGAGGGGATGGAACCTCCGGATACTTCGGAAGGCCCGGATGCGTAAACAGAAAGTAGAGATTTTAAAACAACCGGCGTTCTTTTGAACGCCGGTTGTTTTAAGTTGTCCTCCCTTGCCGCTGTGCGGCAACCGGGAGGACAGGGCGACAAAAAATATCCGCCATGAAAAGCCCATGATTATTCAGGCTCCGGTCTGGCGGATATTTTCATTGCTCCGCAATAAAAATAAGATTTTTATGCCGTCCTCCCTCGCCGCTGTGCGGCAACCGGGAGGACAGGGCGACAAAAAATATCCGCCATGAAAAGCCCATGATTATTCAGGCTCCGGTCTGGCGGATATTTTCATTGCTCCGCAATAAAAATAAGATTTTTATGCCGTCCTCCCTCGCCGCTGTGCGGCAACCGGGAGGACAGGGCGACAAAAAATATCCGCCATGAAAAGTCCATGATTATTCAGGCTCCGGTCTGGCGGATATTTTCATTGCTCCGCAATAAAAATAAGATTTTTATGCCGGCCTCCCTCGCCGCTGTGCGGCAACCGGGAGGACAGGGCGACAAAAAATATCCGCCATGAAAAGCCCATGATTATTCAGGCTCCGGTCTGGCGGATATTTTTTCAACTCAACTTTACATTCTGTTTGCTTTGCCACGGATAAGGAAGGCGGGAAACGGCGGGCGGTCTATTTCTCCAGCAGCTCGCGTCCCATGAGAACCCCCATGATCGAGGCCATCATCAGTCCTCTCGTCCAGCCGCTTGAATCCCCGAGACAATGTAAGCCCCGGATGTTGGTGTTGAAGTGGTCGTCCATTTTTACCCGGTTGCTGTAAAATTTCAGCTCGGGAGAGTACAGCAGCGTTTCATGACTGGCGAAGCCGGGCACAACATTGTCCATCGCCGCGATAAAATTGATGATGTTGGTCATGGTGCGGTAGGGGATAGCGGCCGTAATATCCCCCGCCACCGCGTCGGGAAGGCTGGGCTTTACGTTGGACTGGGCCAGTTCCTTTGGCCAGGTGCGCTTGCCGTCGAGGATGTCCCCGTACCGCTGAACCAGGATGTGTCCCGCCCCCAACATGTTGGTCAGCTCGCCGACCTTTTTGGCGTAGGCGATCGGCTGGTTGAACGGCTCTGAAAAATTGTGGGAGCAGAGGATGGATACGTTCGTGTTGTTGGATTTTTTCTCTTTATAGGAGTGGCCGTTGACCACCGCAAGGCCGTCGTCATAATTCTCCTGACTGACGAAGCCGCCGGGATTCTGGCAGAAAGTGCGAACCTTGTTTTTAAAGGGCAGCGGGTAGCCGATCAGCTTGGATTCGTAAAGGACGCTGTTGACCTCTTCCATGATCTCGTTGCGAACCTCGACCCGCACGCCGATGTCGACCGTACCGGGCGCGTGGAGGATGCCGTGCGCCTCGCACACCCGCTCAAGCCAGTCGGCTCCCCGCCGGCCGGTCGCGACGATCACATGCGCGGCCTTCAGCGTGAACGCCTCCTTCGCGCCGGTCTCGCTCCGGACGACCGCGCCGGTGCAGACCGCGTCGGAGATCAGCACATCCTCGCAAATATGGTTGAAGTAGATGTCCACTCCGTTTTCCAGCAAAAACTGCTGGATACCGTAGTAAATCTCCTGCGCCTTCTCGGTTCCGAGATGGCGGATCGGGCAGTCGACCAGCATCAGGCCGGACTGGATGGCGCGGCGGCGGATTTTTTTAACCTTTTCCTCCTGCCCGACGCCCTCAATTTTGGTATCGGCCCCGAACTCGAGATAGATCCGGTCGGTGTAATCAATTGTCTCCTGCGCCTTTTCCCGGCCGACCAGGTCGGGCAGGTCGCCGCCAACCTCGCAGTTGAGGGAAAGCTTGCCGTCCGAAAAGGCGCCTGCGCCCGAAAAACCGGTTGTGATGTGACAATAAGGCTTGCAGTTTACGCAAACCTTGGTTTCGCTTTTGGGACAGCGGCGCTTTTCGACCGGGCTGCCCTTTTCCACGATGGCGATGCGTTTGTCCGAGCCTTTTTTAATCAGCTCCAGCGCGGTGAAAATGCCGGCCGGTCCGGCGCCGACGATGACGACGTCATATTGTTTCATGATCTTCCGCTTCCTTTCGGTGACGACTTTTATATATCGTTCAGCAACTGTGCAGGCGTTTTTGAAAGTAAACCACGTTGTATTATACGGGATGGGCGCTTCGAATGCAAGTCTATTTTATGAATGGGAGGTTCCTCACTTTTTGCGGCCTCTTGCAGAACCGGATTACAGAACCGCTCGGCGCCGGCCCGCCTCCCTCTGTGAATTGGCGTGGGCTGATTCTATTTTGCCGGGGGAAGGGCATATATTATGTAAAAAGCAGGGGGGAGGGGTATACTTTATGCAGGAGGCGATTATCGCCATCATAGAACAGTGGAGTTATCTCGGCGTCACCTTTCTGATCGCCGTTGAGAATATATTTCCGCCCATCCCGTCGGAGGTGATCCTGACCTTCAGCGGCTTTATGACGACCAAAACCCATCTGAGTGTGGTTGGTGTGATCGCCTGCGCGACCGCCGGTTCCGTGATTGGGGCGATTGTCCTCTATTACCTCGGAAAAATTCTGAAAAAGGAGCGGCTGAAACGGATTGTCTCGGGCCGGGCGGGAAAAATTCTCCGCGTCCGGCCGGAGGATATTGAGAACGCAGTCGGCAAATTTTATTTAAGCGGGCAGCGAACGGTTTTTTTCTGCCGTTTTATCCCGATTATCCGCAGTCTGATCTCCATCCCGGCCGGTATTGCTGAGATGAATATGCCGGTTTTCCTGTTTTACACCACGGTTGGATCTGCCGTCTGGAATATCGTGCTCGTTCTTCTCGGGCGCGGGGTTGGCGCAAACTGGGAGAGCATTGTGGCCGTTTACGATCGGTATTCGCAGTGGACCGGTATTCTTCTGGCGGCCGCGGCGGCGGTTGGCGTCCTTCTGTTTTACCGCAAGCGCCGCCGTGGGAGGGGGACCACCCGCGACCGTGCGCACGGTCTGCGCGAACCAAGGTGAGGTTTGCCAAAAGCCGCAAGAAAACCCCGTGCTGCCCAAAAGCACGGGGTTCCTTTAAGTGGAAAGGCTTTTGCCTACCGCTCCTCGCGGAAATAGTTGATCCCGCAGTAGGCCGGCTGGCGCCCCTCCTTTTTATTGCGGATGGAGGAGATGGTCAGTACAATCGCTGTAATCAGGAAGGGCAGAAGCTGGTAGAATTCATCCGGGATGTTGCCGAGCCAACTCAGCAGGGAGGGGAACTCGTTTGCCAGATTTCCCTTCCAGGGCTGTAAAGCCTGCAACATGCCGAAGAAGAAGGAGCCAAGGATGGCCTTGACCGGGTTCCAGGAGGAGAAGATGACCAGCGCGACCGAAATCCAGCCGGCGCCGTTGATCCAGTTGTCGTTCCAGGCGCCCCCGTTGGTGACGAAGGCCATATACAGTCCGCCGATGCCGCAGATTCCGGCGCCCAGCGTGATGTTGAGGTATTTGGTCAGATTCACGTTGACGCCGCAGGCGTCGGCGGCGGCCGGATTCTCTCCGATCGCGCGCATGCGCAGGCCGGTCCGGGTTTTTGCGATATAGACAAAGAGGATCACGGCCATCACGATGCCAAGGTAAACAAAAATGTTGTAAGAGAAGAGCAGTTTGCCGAGATAAGGGATGTCGCGCAGTACCGGGATTCCGGTGTCTGCGACGGCCGCCGCTAAATGCGGGTTGGCCGACAGGGAGGGGAAGGTGCCATCGGTCATCATGGAGGTGCCAAAAAAGCGGCAGACTCCGACGCCGAAGGTGGTCAGCGCAAGACCGGTGACGTTCTGGTTGGCCTGCATGGTGACGGTCAGAAAGGCGAAGATCAGCCCGCCCAGGCCGGCGGCGATAAAGGCGGCCAGCAGTCCGACGGTCAGGCTTCCCGAAAGGCAGGCGAAGTAATAGCCGAAGATGGCGCCCATGGCCATCATCCCCTCGACCCCGAGGTTGAGGCTGCCGGATTTTTCGGTTACGATCTCACCCGTCGTGCCGAAGAGAAGCGGGGTGCCCGCCCGTACCGAGTAATACAGAAAGTTGATGATGGTTTGCATTACTTCTCACCTCCGTCCCGGGATGCGAAAACCAGCTTGTACCGCGTGAAAAAGTCGGCGGCAAGCACTGTGAACAGGATAACGCCCTGCAAAATCGAGGAGGTCGCCGAGGGAATGCTAAATGCGCTCTCTGCCACGGCGGAACCTTTTTGCAGGATGCCGATCAAAATTGAGGTGATCAGGATGCCGACCGGATGCAGTTTGGCCAGCCAGGCAACCGTGATGCCGGTCCAGCCGACGTCGCTTGTGATCCCGTCGCTGAGGGTGTGACTGGTCGCCGAGCCGCTGACCTGCAGCATGCCGGCCGCCCCGACGATGGCCGCGCTGATGCACATGGTCCGAAGGACGATGCGGCTGACGTTCATGCCGGCGTAGCGGGCTGTGTTCTGGCTGTCCCCGACGATTGACAGTTCGTATCCCTGCTTGGTTTTGCGGAAATAGAGGAAAAGCAGCACAACCAGCAGCAATGCCAACAGCAGAGAGACGTCGATCGAAATTTTTCCAATGTTGATCTGATACATCCAGGCGCTTTCGGGCAGGCGCTTGAAGTCAGGGCGGAGGACCTCTCCACTGGCCGACAGCTTGCGGAAGAACATGGTGTTTTTCAAATAGGTCAGGATGTAATACGCAATGTAGTTGAACATCAGAGTCAACAGCGTCTCATTCGTGCCGAATTTCACCTTGCAGAAGGCTGGAATCAACCCGAGCAGCGCGCCGCCGGCCGCGCCGGCCAGCAGCATGATGAGGAGGGTGGCCCACTGCGGCAGTGCCCCGTCGATCAGAAATCCGGCCGTCGCGGCAAAGATCGCGCCGACGATGAATTGTCCGTTGGCGCCGATGTTCCAGAACTTCATTTTAAAAGCGACCGCGATACCCAGAGAGGTAATCAGCAGCGGCGTCACAATCCGGATCAGGCCGTTGAAATGGATGGTCTGATTAAAACAACCGGCCAGCATGATTTTGTAATATTCAAACGGGTTGACCCCGTTGGCCAGGATCAGAATTCCGCCAGCCAGAACAGCGGCCAGCACCGCCAGAAAATAGGTCAGCATGGATTTGCCGAAAGACAGATCGACCCGTTTTGCTACCCGGACAAAGGGCGGGCGTTTTTTAGCGGCCTGCGCCTTTTTTTGGCCAAAGCCGGAGAGGTTGTCGTCCTCTCCCTGCGGGCCGGCCGCGGTATCCGCTGCCGCATGGGCGTCAGTCATCAGAAGGCCGATCTCCTCCTTCGTGGCGGATTTGGCGTCGACGACGCCGGTTACCCGCCCGTGGCAAAGGACGACGATCCGGTCACACAGCTCGAGCATAACGTCGAGATCTTCGCCCACAAAGAGGACGCCGACCCCCTTCCTTTTCTGCTCGTTGAGAATATTGTAAATGGTGTAGGAGGAGTTGATGTCCAGACCCCGCACCGGATAGGCGGTTACCAGAACGCTGGGTTCAATTTGTATCTCCCGCCCGAGGAGCACCTTCTGTACATTGCCGCCAGAAAGACGGCGCACCGGCGTTTCGGTGCCGGGCGTGACAACCTCCAGCTCGTCGATGACCCGTTCGGCCATGCGGCGCGCCCGCTTGCGGTCGACAAAGGGGCCCTTGCGTTCCTTATAATTTTTCAGCATCATATTATCGGTGATGCTGAGGGAGGCGGCCAGGCCCATGCCGAGCCGGTCCTCCGGGATGAAACTCATGCTGACGCCAAGATCGATGATCTCTTTCGGGGTTTTGCCCTCAATATGGGTGTCCCGGAAAAGGATCGAGCCGTCCTCGATTTTCTGCAGGCCGGCGATGGCCTCGCACAGTTCCTTCTGCCCGCCGCCCGAAACGCCGGCCACGCCGACGATCTCTCCGCCGCGGACGGTGAAGCTGACGCCGTCCACCGTGCGGACACCGTCCTCTCCGATTACCGAAAGCCCGTCAAGCGTCAGCAGCGGCTCACCGGCCGTGCATATCGGTCGGTCGATGGACAACTCGACCGACCGGCCAACCATCAGGTCGGTCAGCTCGGCGGCGGAAGTTTCCTTCGTAACTACGGTACCGACGCTTCTCCCTTTGCGGAGGATGGTAACCCGATCGCTGATCTCCAGCACCTCGTTCAGCTTGTGGGTGATGATAATGATGGCACAGCCTGCCTGCTTCATCCGCCGCAGGACAGAGAAGAGCCGCCGCGTCTCCTGCACAGTCAGGACGGCCGTTGGTTCGTCCAGGATCAGGATGTCGGCGCCGTAGTAGAGCGCCTTTAAAATTTCGACCGTCTGTTTTTCGCTGACGGACATATCATAAACCTTTTTTCGAGGATCAATTTCAAATCCGAATGTTTTGCCGATCTCTCCGATCTTGTCAAACCGGCGATCGGTCATCAAAAAACCGTCCTTTTCGCCGGAGCCGATCAGGATGTTGTCCGCGGCAGTAAAATTCTCCACCAGTTTGAAATGCTGGTGTACCATGCCGATTCCAAGGCGCTTGGAATCCTCCGGCGAGGTGATGGAAACCTCTTCCCCGCCGACGAAGATATGGCCGCTGTCCGGCTTGTAAATGCCCGAAAGCATGTTCATAAGCGTCGTCTTGCCCGAGCCGTTCTCGCCAAGAAGGGCAAGAATCTCCCCCCGGTTGACCGACAGATCAATGTTGTCGTTGGCTATCACACTGCCAAAGGTTTTGCGTATGCTTTTCAGTTCGATCGCCACGCTGCCCTCCGCCAAACCGTTCACCTACCTGTTAAAGAAGTTTGGACAAGGCGCGCGGGCATTGTTCCGTAAGGAAAAATCTTCACGGATAGCCGCCTCAAAGCGCGCCTTGTCCATTCAAATGCACAACTGCGAAAGAGAAGTTATTTCAGTTCTACGCCGGCGACGAAGTAGTTCATCGTGCCGGTGATTACGCTGTCTTCGATCGAGGGACCGCCGGCTGCGACGATCTCGTTCCCGGCGTTGTCCATCAGAGCGGCGTCGGTCTGAACCAGCTTGCCGTTTTCGTCAAACGAAAGCTTCACGCCCGAGAAAACGTCCCAGGAATTCGCGTTGTACAGTGCCTCCACCTGCGAGATGTAGTCGGCCGTACCCTCAGCGCAGTTCTCCGACAGGGGAGAGATGCCAACCAGCCCGTCGGCATAGCCGCCGTAGTAATTGCCGAATTCTTTCCAGGTGCCGTTTACCACAGCCTCAGCCGCGGCGGTGTAGTAAACATCCCAGTGCCAGATAGTGGCGGTGAGATGGGCGCCCGGCGCCTGCTCGGTCATGTCGGAGTTGTAGCCGCAGCCCCACTTGCCGGCCTTCTCGGCCG
The DNA here is from genome assembly GCA_050946935.1 of Candidatus Howiella sp. Taxonomy (GTDB): domain Bacteria; phylum Bacillota; class Clostridia; order Oscillospirales; family Acutalibacteraceae; genus UQRS01. Next base: position 67,513 of record JBMNVR010000010.1, on the reverse strand, counting down.
CGATCTGCGGGTTGGCGGTGTCGCAGTGCTGCGAGATGACGTCGCAGCCCATCTGCAGCAGCGCCTCGGCATAGGCCGTCTCGTTCGCCGGGTCGAACCAACTGTTCAGCGTCTTGACATAGACGACCGCGTCGGGATTGACCGACTGGGCGCCCAGGGCGAAGGCGTTGATGCCGCTGGAGGTTTCGGCCAGCTCGGTGCCGTAGGCGGCGACATAGCCGATCTTGTTGGTCTCGGTCTTGAGTCCGGCGGCCACACCGGCGAGATAACGGGCCTGATAAATCCGGCCGAAGTAGTTATTGAAGTTGGTGTCGTTGCTGAGATAGCCGGTGCCGTGCGAGAAATAGACGTCGGGATGCTCGGCCGCCAGTGTCTCCATCGTGTCCATGTAGCCGTAGCTGGTGCCGAAGATCAGGTTGCAGCCTTCGGCGATGCAGGCCTCAATCGCCTCTTTAATAGCCGAGAGGTCGCTGTCCGAAATGTTGAGCTTGCGGACGATCTGATCGTCGCGAAGTCCCAGGTTTTTCTGCATGCCGACGATGCCCTGATCATGGGCGTAGGAATAGCCGCTGCCGTCGGCCGGATCGCCGATGTGGATGACGCCGATTTTCAGCTCATCCTTCGGGATGCCGGCGCTGCCCGAGCCGCTGCCGGTGGAAGAGGTGCCGCCCTGGCTGCCGCAGGCGGCGAGCGAGAACACCATGGCCAGCGAAAGAATCAACGCCAGAATTTTGAGTGCTTTCTTCATTTTGTTGTTTCCTCCCAAGTTTTCTTTTATTATTCTGCGGCAAAGCGCCGCAAATAACCAACATGCTGATGAGGGACAGCTTTTTTCAGTTCGCTTTTGCCGGATGGATTTTTATAAATGACAGCGGTTGCCCGCCGATTTATGTACAAAACGCAGATGAATGGATTGTGTGGAGGTGAAACGTTTCAGATGGGAATTCCTGTTCAGCGGAAAGTAACGCCCATCTCAGGGTTCATTGCGTCGACAATGGCCAGCGACTCGACCCGGATGCCCTGGGCGCGAAGTTTTTCGCCGCCCGGCTGGAACCCCTTCTCAATCACGATGCCAACGCCGGCGAGCTTTGCACCCGCCCCCTCGATCAGGGAGCAGAGACCGACCGCCGCATTGCCCATGGCCAAGAAATCGTCGATTACCAGCACGGTGTCGCCGGGGCCGAGCACCTCTTTTGATACCACGATGTCGTAGGTGCGGCCGTGGGTGAAAGACTCTACCCGGCTGGTATAAACCTGCTCGGGAATGTTGGAACTTCGGTTTTTCTTGGCGAACACGACCGGCGCGTTGAAGTACTGCGCCGCAATGCAGGCGATGCCGATGCCGGAGGCTTCGATCGTCAGGATCTTGTTAATGCCGCAGTCGGCGAAACGGCGCGCAAACTCCCGTCCCAGCTCGTTAAAAAGCGCGATGTCCATCTGGTGGTTGATAAATCCGTCCACCTTGAGAATATTGCCGGGGAGCACCCGGCCGTCTTTTTGAATTCGATCTTCCAGCAGTTTCAAAATTTTTGACCATCCTTTTTTTGGCTTGTCCGTTTTTACTGTATGATAAAATACCTGTTTTCTGACAAGATGACAAAAGAGCCGCAAATAAAGCGGAATTAAGAAAAAACTGCACGGCGTATACTCCTGCCGCCATGCGTTTTGGCTGCCGCGTAAAGCGGCAGGGGACGACAATAAAAACACCCAAGAAATATTCTATTACATTTTACAACTTTCTTCAACTGTTTTTTTACAGTGAAAAGCACATAAATTTTATCGACGGATTTGTAAGGAAGTGCTATAGCCGGTTCTTTCTTCCTGCCGTGTTAAAAATATATGAATAAACTGTTTTTTCGTTGACAATATCCCGATGAAAATCTATAATAATTTAATAAGTGTGTCTCTTCTATTTAATGTATAGAAAGGAATCGCTTGAAGGAAACTGCAAACAAAAGGGATTTTTACATGATTATTGATTTTCACACGCATATCTATCCGGAAAAAATCGCCGCCCACGGGGTTAAGTATATAGGAGATTTTTACGGCTTTTCGCTGGATGCCGACCGCGGAACCAAGGCGCATCTCGACGCGTGCTGCGCGGCGGCCGGCGTCGATTACAAGGTGCATCTCGCCGTTGCCGTCCGTCCCGAGCAGGTGCAGAGCATCAACAATTGGCTTTCTTCCGTGCTTGATGCGCACAGCTTCGGCTTCGGCAGCCTGCACCCGCAAATGGAGGATCCGCTTGCCGAGCTGGACCGGTTTGAGGCTCTCGGCTTTTCGGGGGTGAAATTCCATCCGGATATGCAATCCTTCGCCGCCGACGATCCATCCATGTTTCCGGTTTATGAGAAAATTGCCGGGCGGTATCCGGTGCTGTTCCACGCAGGGGACAAGCGATATGATTTCTCCGGCCCGCGGCGGATCGCCCGGGTGCTCGACGCTTTTCCGAACCTTACGGTCATAGCTGCCCACCTCGGCGGTTACAGCGAGTGGGAGGAGGCTATGGAGCTTCTCTGCGGCCGGGACGTATATTTCGACACCTCCAGCGCCGTCGGCTTTCTGCCAGAGGAAAAGGCGGTGGAGATGATCCGCTCCCACCGGCCCGACCGTCTGCTTTTTGGCACCGACTATCCCGTCGTGACGCAGGAGGAGGAGCTGAAAACCTTCCGTGCTCTCGGCCTCGATCGGGAACTGGAGGAGAGAATCCTCTGGAAAAACGCGGCGGCGCTGCTACATATACAGGAAAAATAAGGCCGCGCGGCCGCTCAAAAAAAGAAACGGAGTTAACACATATGTTCGTTGGTATCGACGTGGGTTCCACCACGGTCAAGGTCGTCGTTTTGGACGACCGGAAAAATATTGTATACAAATCCTATGACCGTCACTACTCCAAAGTGCGGGAGAAAACAGCAGAGATGCTTCGCGCCGCTTCCTCCGTGCTGGAGGGGGAGCCGATCCGCGTCGCCATAACCGGCTCAGCCGGCCTCGGCGTGGCCAAGGCGGCCGGCATCGACTTTGTGCAGGAGGTGTTCGCCTGCGCCGGCGCGGTCGAACGGGACTATCCCGATGCTGACGCCGTGGTTGAGCTTGGGGGAGAGGACGCCAAAATTATCTTTTTCAAGGGCGGCCTGGAGGAGCGGATGAACGGCTCCTGCGCCGGCGGCACCGGCGCCTTTATCGACCAGATGGCCACCCTGCTCGGCATTACGGTGGAGGAGCTTGACCGCCTCTCCCTGCGGCATGAGAAGATTTATTCAATCGCCTCCCGCTGCGGCGTGTTTGCAAAGACTGATATCCAACCCCTGCTCAACCAGGGCGCCAAGAAGGAGGATATTTCGGCCTCGATCCTGCAGGCGGTCGTCGATCAGACGGTCGCCGGCCTCGCCCAGGGGCGGAAGATCGAGGGCAAGGTTATCTTTCTCGGTGGGCCGCTGTTCTTTTTGGCCGGCCTGCGCGACCGGTTTAAAAAGACGCTGAAGCTGGATGACGAACACGCCGTTTTCCCCAAAAACGGCGACTGTTTTGTCGGGTACGGTGCGGCCCTCTACGCCGTCAATTCAGAGGATACGGATTATCATACGGTGCTGGAGAAAATCGAAAGCGCGACCGATGCCACAACCCAATCGGTCACCCTTTCTCCGCTCTTCAGTTCGGAGGAGGAGTACGCAGCCTTTTGTGCTCGCCATGCCAAGGCCGACGCCCCGCGGCGGGAGCTTTCCTCTTATACAGGGAAGGCATATCTCGGCATCGACGCCGGCTCCACCACGACCAAGCTGGCTCTGCTCTCGGATAAGGATGAGCTGCTGTACAGCTATTACGCTTCCAACAACGGCAATCCCGTCTCGGTCGTCCGGTCTCAGTTGGAGGAAATTTACAGGACCATCGGCGGCCGGGTGACCATCGCCGGTGCAGCGGTGACCGGCTATGGTGAGGATCTGATCAAAAATGCTTTCAACTGCGACCTCGGTTTGGTAGAGACGGTGGCCCATCTGAACGCCGCCCGCCATTTCAATCCCGATGTCGATTTTATCATGGATATCGGTGGGCAGGACATGAAATGTTTCAAAATCCGCAACGGCGCGGTGGACAGTATCATGCTGAACGAGGCCTGCTCCTCCGGCTGCGGCTCTTTTTTGGAGACCTTCGCCAAAGCTCTCGGTTATACCATCGCTGATTTCGCCGCGCTGGGGCTTCGGGCAAAGCATCCGGTTGACCTCGGCTCACGCTGTACCGTGTTTATGAACTCCTCGGTCAAGCAGGCGCAAAAGGAGGGGGCCACGGTCGAGGATATTTCGGCCGGCCTTTCGATGAGCGTGGTCAAAAACGCGATCTATAAGGTCATCCGCGCCAGCCATGCCGACGATCTGGGTAAGCATCTCGTCGTGCAGGGCGGCACCTTCTTAAACGACGCGGTGCTGCGCAGCTTCGAGCTGGAGATGGGCAGGGAGGTTACCCGCCCGGTTATCTCCGGTATCATGGGCGCGTTTGGCGCGGCGCTCGCCGTCAAGGAACTGGGGTTGGAGAAATCCGCCCTCATCGGGCCGGAGGAGCTTGCGGGCTTTGTTCACACCTCTCGTCCGGCCGTTTGTAAGCAGTGCACCAACCGCTGCAACCTGACCATCAACGAATTTTCCGGCGGCCGGAAATTTATCTCGGGCAACCGGTGCGAGCGGGGGCTGGGCAAAAAGCAGTCGACCGGCCTGCCGGACATGTATGCCTTCAAGCACGACCTCTTCCGCGCCCTCCCCCCGATCGGGAAGGGAAAGACCGGCGCGCGGGGGAAAATCGGCCTTCCGATGGGGCTGAATATGTATGAGAACCTTCCCTTCTGGCATGCCTTTTTCACCGCGCTGGATTTTGAGGTGGTGCTCTCTCCCGACTCCAACCGGAAAATTTATATCAAGGGGCAGTACACCATTCCATCGGATACGGTTTGCTACCCCGCCAAGCTGATGCACGGACATATCGAGGCGCTGCTGGACGCGGGCGTCGACACGATTTTTTACCCCTGTCTGCCCTATAATTTTGACGAAGGGCTGGGGGACAATCACTACAACTGCCCGGTTGTGGCGTACTATCCCGAGCTGCTGAAAGCCAACGTCGGGCGGCTGCAGGACAAACAATTCCTGATGCCCTATTTCGGCCTCCACCGCAGGAAGGATTTCAAAAAGCACGCTGCCGGCTATTTTGCGGAGGCGTTCGGCATTCCTAAGGGGGAGGTCTCCGCTGCGGCCGACAAGGCTTACGCTGCCTATGATCTCTACCGCAAAACGGTGGAGGAGGAGGGCCGCCGCATCATCGAGTTGGCGCGGGCCGGCGGACACAGGATCATCGTTTTGGCCGGCCGCCCCTACCATATCGATCCGGAGATCAATCACGGCATCAATTCCCTGCTGACCTCCTTCGGCCTCTGCGTCGTGACCGAGGACGCGGTGGCCCATCTGATGCCGAAATCCCCGACCCATGTGCTCAACCAGTGGACCTATCACAGTCGGCTCTACAGCGCCGCGCGCTACGTCGCTACCCAGCCGGATATGGAGCTGATCCAGCTCGTCTCCTTCGGGTGCGGCATCGACGCCATCACCGGCGACGAAGTGCGGGAGATTTTAGAGAGCAGCGGTAAGCTGTACACCCAGATCAAGATCGACGAAATCTACAATCTGGGCGCTGTGAAGATTCGTATACGCAGCCTTCTGGCCGCCAGCGAGAAAAAGGAGAATCATTAGATGGCAGAGCTTGTCTATGACAAAAACGGACGCCTCCTCTTCACGGAGGAGATGAAAAAAGAATACACCATCCTGATGCCGCAGATGCTGCCGGTTCACTTCAGTATGATGAAAAAATGCCTGGAGCTGGAGGGGTTCAAGTGCGACATGCTGACCTCCAACCATCGGGGGATCGTCGATACCGGGCTGAAATACGTCCACAACGACACCTGTTACCCGGCGCTGCTGGTCATTGGTCAACTGATCGAGGCGGTCGAGTCCGGTCGCTACGATCCGCATAAGGTCGCCCTGATTATCACCCAGACCGGCGGAGGCTGCCGCGCCTCCAACTACATACACCTGCTGCGCAAGGCGCTCAAAAAAGCCGGATTGGAGTATGTGCCGGTTATCTCACTCAACCTGTCGGGCCTGGACAAAAATCCCGGATTTAAGCTGGGACTGAAATTTCTCGTCCGGATGATCTACGCCATGGTGTACGGCGATATGATTGTGCAGATGGCCAATCAATGCCGCCCGTATGAGCTGGAACAGGGGGCAACCCAGCGCACCATTGACAAATGGGTGAACGAACTGGTCGATCAGTTCAAGGATCTGAAGGGTGTGACCAAGAAATCTTTTCTGAAAAACCTGGACGACATTGCCGACGATTTTGATGCCATCCCCGTCACGGGGGAGAAAAAAATCCGCGTTGGCGTCGTGGGGGAGATTTATATCAAATACTCCCCACTCGGCAATAATAATCTGGAGGATTTTCTCCTCTCTGAGGGGTGCGAGCCGGTCGTGCCCGGCCTGATCGACTTCGCGATATTTAAGACAAATAACCGTGTGGTCGACGTCGAGCTATATGGCGGCAACCCTTTCAAACGGCTGGTCTGTGCTATTCTCCAAAAATTCATTGAAAAGCGGCAGCGATGGCTGATCTCGGCCATTAAGCGCAAGCCCCGGTTCCGTGCGCCTGAGCCATTTGCCGAAATTTACAAAAAAATTCCCGGATATCTTGGTTATGGGAACAAGATGGGGGAGGGGTGGTTGCTGACCGGCGAGATGCTTGAGCTGATCGACGACGGCATCACCAACATCGTCTGCACCCAGCCGTTCGGCTGTTTGCCCAACCACATCGCCGGCAAGGGGATGATCCGCGCGATCAAGAACCGCCATCCTGAGGCCAACATTGTCGCCATCGACTACGACCCTGGCGCAACCCGCATCAATCAGGAGAACCGCATCAAGCTGATGCTGGCCAATGCCCGCATGATGGCGGAGAAAGAGCAGGCGAAGAGGGAAACGGAGCCTCTCTCTTCCGAGCGGGAGAAGGCGGCGACCGGCGCCTGAAAAAACGCCTCCACAATGCAAAGGACCGAACAAAACCGCGGGCTTTTCTGGAAAAAGGAAAGTCCGCGGTTTTTTCGCCGGCTGCGGTAGTGTGGCCGCTTTTGGGATAGGGACACTGCAAAAAACAGCCTGCCAGCCGGTGCGAAGCGGTGCATCGCACCTCCGGCCCAGGTTGGCCTGAATCAAAAAAGCCAGCGTCAGAAGACGCTGGCTGTAAGAGGCGCGTTTTTTCGGTGAAACAGGATAGATTGCTTCTGTGTGCGGCGGCCGCCCTCTGCTCAATAGGACAGCGCCGGTCCGGCGAGATCTGCGGCAAGATCAGGCTGTGTGGACGGTGTTTGTGCTTCGGGCGCCGTAACCTCCGCTTTCAGCAAATTGTATCCGAAAGCCGATTTGGTGTTCTGCACGAAAGTGAAGGTCGCCTGTGCCTCAGACGCCTCTCCCCAATGGGAGCGGACGGTCAGTTTGACGGCGGCGGTGATCTGACCATCCTGTCCAACCGACAGCGAGATAATCTCGCTCTCCATCTCGTCATAGCCGCGCGGAATGATGTGGAAATATCCCGCCGGCGCGCCAGCGGTGTATACGGACGGTAAAGAGAGGGGGTCGATCACTTTGCCATACAGGTCGTAAATAAAGGAAATGATATAGGACTGCTTGATGACGCGGTCGCCGTTTTCGAGCGTCTCGGCCGAGTCGAGCAGGATGACGGAGGCTTCATCCACCAGAACCGTGTCGGAATCAAAGCAATCGTCAAATACGCGGTTGAGTTGAACCAACTGGGACAGCCGGGCGTAAAGGGCGGTGTCCGTTTCATTCAGCACGGCGGCCAGCTTAGCCGCCTCCGGCGCGGAGGAGGTGGCGTTCAGCGTCGGTTCCGTGCTTTCGGTTGCCGAGATGCCGCCAAGCGCGGTGAAGGTAAGCGCAACAAACACCAGCGTTGCCGTGACGACCAGAACCGTTCGTTTCATGGTTTGCCCTCTCCCTTTCAAAATCTGTATTCTTATTATATACAGTTTTGCCGGGGAAGTCGTTTCAGCGCGATTACAGTTGGATTACGGTTTGCTTACAAACCGTTACATTTTGAAACCGTTTTTCCGGTATTTGGAAGAGACAGATGTATAATCAAAACGCGCCGCACTGTGCGTGAACCGGATTTTTTCAGCAGCAAAAGGTTTAGCACAAAATTCTCATTTTCGAATGCTGGCAAAAGTTTACCGTTGCTGTAATAGAGGAAAAAACGTTTGTTATATAGAGAGGAAAGCGCCGGAAGCCTGGATTCTTCAGAGCTTCCGGCGCTTTTGTTGGTTGACCAAAGTTAATCACCGGCTCTGCCGATGGCAAAAAATGGCTTTCGGCGAGGAGTGCAGCAGACAAGAAGAAAGTTCCCCATTATTATCATATGGGTTATATATGCTCTATATTAAGCCGTTTTAGCTTGTTTTTCAAGCCGTTTTTCTCTGCGTTTCATAGGTTATCCTCGCTCATGTTGCAAAAAGTGTTGCAAAAGCGTCTGCGGAATAGTATCGTCTGGATTTGTTTACCAAGTGTCAATTCGTATTTCATCATTTGAAAAATTCGTTTTATTATTACTTTCCATATAGTACTGCTCTGCAGCATTACAAAGTTTTTCACAAATAAATATCACATCAAAATCTGCATAATGTGAGTCCCGTAAAATATGGCTATAATTATCTTTTCCTTTTTTGTGAGCATGGAGATCAATTTTTGAAAGTGTTGTTTTTTTCACATCATAATTACCAGCGTGTAATAAGGCACATCTCAACGCCCAACATTCTTCAGCAGTAAAAATTATATAGTCTATTGTAACATTTTCAGGCAATTTGGTAGTAGGCGATGTGAATAGATGCTTTGCATATTTATCAAACCACAATTTGTATCGTTTGTTCGAACTTTCAGTAGGAGATTCAACTTTTCCGCAAATATCGGGAAGCGTTAATGCTAAAGATAATGCACAATTATATAACTCTAAATCCAAAGCTCTTCGAATTTCATTAATTTTGTTTAAAAAGACATCATTTCTCATTGCTTTCCTTCTTTCTCGAAACAAGAAGTGCCCGGAAGCCTGGATAAACCAAGACTTCCGGGCACTTGCTAACCCATTGCAATTATTCCCACTCTGTTTCAAGTTGTTTTTCAGCTGTTTCAAATATATCAAATACCGCATTTTTAAACCATTTTTCAAAGGTTTATTGAACACATTTCAAGTAATTCAGCAATAGTTCAAAGTGTAATAGTACGGTTTTAGTACGGTATTTTAGTTCTGAAAACTGAACTGTTTGAATTGCTATTCAGGCACTTTAATTCCTGTGTGTTCTGTGAATTTCTTTGGGCTGATGTAATAGGTATATTTGCCCTTTCCGCTAATGTTGACAGCCCAACCAAAAGGCAATCTTCCAGTTTGGATGCCAACCCTTATAAACTGTGGTGTCACATTCATCAATTGTGCTGCTTTTTTAATTGTTAGCTTTTCACCGTTTTCTTGCTTGTCAAGAATATCATCCTTGACCTTTTCCAAGTAGGCTTCAATCTTCATGCCGGTTTCCAGTTCAATAATCTGCTTTGTATCTTCGGGAATTGAAAAAGTATATTTCATCATTCGATAGCCCACACAACTGTTACAGTATCATTGACCTTTATATCTTCCGGTTCAATATCCATTGTGGTTGCAGCTTCTGATGCACAACACAGGGGTTCAATCATTTTGGTGTCAGAATACAAATGTAATTCACCCCAACTATAATCAATCCGCTGTACTGCACCAAGGGAAAGACCAGCTGCTGCTGCAAGGACAGTGGCTTTGGTAGAAGCATTCTTCACGGCACTTTGCAAAAGCTGTTCTGAGATGGCATCCTTGTCTTTAACAGAAAAGTTGATTTCAAAGTCAGGGTTTGCACCGCTTGAAGCAATAGCTGAAAGGGTTTCATTTAACCTTTTCATATTGAAGTCAAATTCAAGTTTCAGCTTATGGGTGCATTTGTAACCAAGGAATTTCTGCTTCCAGTTTCCTTTGCTGTCTTTGTAGCTTTCATAATCGGTGTTAATATTGAAGTCCGTTGTTTTCAAGCTGTCCTTCTCATAGCCAACGGAAAAAAGGGCTGTTCTGATAGCATCCACTGCACCGGATGCAAGCTGCATTGAACCGCTGTATGAATAGTCGGCATTTTCAAGCCCCATGGTTATAATAATCAAGTCCGGCTTTGCAGTAACATTGCCAATGCCCTTCACAGTAATTATTCTGTCATTCATTTCTTCGCCTTCTTTCATGATTATAGTATATCATAAAATCATGAATAATTCAACAGAATAGAACAATGCCCCTGTAAGCCACAGAAATGACCTACAAGGGCATTTTGATTTCAGGGGTATAATTCCATACCCCAAAGGGAAACTGCTTGATTTAGCCCTGTTGTACTGACAGTTCAGCCTGTCCTGTGAGATAAGCAGCTTCAAGTGTTTTCAGTGCAGCCTTTCTTTGTGCATAGGCTTGATAACGAGTTAAACCAATAGATTTATAGAAATCATTTGCCTTCGCCTTCTGACTGCCGGATTTAATGGTATTCTTGAAAAATATGTTGATGATGATTTGCTTTTGAACATCAGAGAGGGCATTCACCGCTGCTGACAGTATTTTATAATCAGATGATTCCTGTTCGATTTCATGAAGAATCTTGTTTTGTGCGTTAATAATTTTTTCACGCAGGTCAACATTTTCAATTTTATTCAACATATCAGAATAAAAGTTATATTCAATCTGACTATATTCCAAAGATGCTTTCATTCGGGGCACGAATGTCAATTTTTCTTCTATCATGTTACACCTCAATATTCCCAAACCATATTATCAAGCATGGTTTGAAGCTTCGCCTTTCGTTCATCATATTCAATATGTTTAAGTGCTATTTTTTCAGTGGATGACATGCCACTGTTTTTGAATGCATACAATCCTGTTTGGTAATATGCAGCTGAACCATATCCATAATAATCTGCTGCCCTTTGAACCTTTTCCATGTTCCTTAATACATTGAATGCCGTTCTTTCGTATTGCCTAACCCTTTCGGCAGATATTTGCATTCTTTTTGATATGTCTTGAAGGGATTCATTTTTTTGGTATCGTTCAAGAACAATTTGTTTTTGCTTATCCGGCAATTCATCAACCGATTTCCAAAGGTCAGAATCAGCCCGTTTATTTTCAATTTGGTCAATGATGTCATCTTCAACATTTGTTTCATCTGCAATGGATTCACCGAAAGTCAGTCCCTCTGTTCCAGGAACTACATCCTCAGTACTAATGCATTCAGCTTCATAAATAGCTTGCTGAATTACTTTAAGCCGTTTTTCTGTAATACCCAAACTTTGCATAACAACTTCATCTGTGGGGTTTTCTCTATACTCTGATGCATAGTCCATGATGAATTTATTATACTTTGCCATTGCTTCATATAAATGAACCGGAAGCCTTCGGGTTGTGCCACATTTAAAATAATATCGTTGAAGCTGTGTTTTTATTTTAAATTGTGCATAAGTTAAGAATTTTGCAGAACCTTTCAGATGAAAATCCTTGACCGCTGCATCAAGTCCAAAATAGGCTTCTTGCATTAAATCAGCAAGTTCTACATGCCTTGTAAAAGGCAAAGCCCATTTTGTAATGATTCGCTTATTTTGTTCATAAAGCATTTCCATATTACTTTGAACATCAACACCGGCTTGAATTTGTTCAACCAATTCTTCATTGGTCATTATGCTTCACCGCCTTCTTTATGAAATAAGTAAAGATGCTATTGAAGGGATGATTCTTCTGCAATGTCAGAAAAACAAAAAAGAACCGCCTTCTGCTGCAACAGAAAACGGTTCAAGGGTTGGAAACCATGATAATAAATAAAGCCACCGCAGCAACGGTGACTTAAAAAGATGAACCCCGACACTGCAATGTCAGGATTCACAGTTGAAAACCAAATCAAAATTGAAAGCCGGTAAGCAGTTCAATTACAGAAGTGGTGTATTTATTATATCACTTCTTGAAGAAAAAATCAAGATTTTGAAAGGATAAGTGATATAATATGCCAGTTTACAAAGACGAAAAGCGGAACACCTGGTACACATCATTCTACTATACAGATTGGATGGGTAACCGGAAGCGAAAGAAGAAGGAAGGCTTTACAAAGAAGTCTGATGCCCAGGCATTTGAAAGAGAATTTTTGAATAAGGCACATGCTTCTTGTGATATGACATTCGGAAGCCTGGTTGAACTTTATATGGAAGATTGCAGAAGCCGGTTAAAACCAACCACATACAGCAACAAAGAATTTATCATCAATTTGAAGTTGATGCCATTCTTTCAGAATATGCCGATAAACACCATTGATGCTGTGGCAATCCGAAAGTGGCAAAATGAATGGATTTCAAACGAAAACAATTACAGTCAGACCTATTTGAAGTCAGTAAACAATCAGCTTTCTGCCATCATGAATTATGCTGTGAAGTATTACAAGCTGCCAGTCAATCCTGTTCATATATCCGGAAGTATGGGAAAGAAACACGCTGCATCCATGAAATTTTGGACTGTGGAAGAATTCAATAAATTTAAGGAAGCAGTCAGTGATAAACCGATTTCCAAAGCCATCTTTGAACTTTTGTTTTGGACTGGAATGCGGTCAGGTGAAATGTTGGCTTTGACCTTAAATGATTTTGATTTTGATGCCATGACCGTAAACATCAACAAAAACTATACCAGGCTTGATAAGCAAGACCTGATTCTTGAACCCAAAACCCCAAAAAGTAATAGAACCATCACCATCCCTAATTTCCTGTGTGAAATTGTGAAAGACTATGCTTCCAGGCTTTGTGACTATGAAACTGATGAAAGGCTTTTTCCAGTCACCAAATATTATCTTCATCATGAAATGGATAGAGGATGCAAAAAGTCCGGTGTGAAAAAGATAAGGGTTCATGACCTTCGGCATTCACATGCTTCTTTCTTAATTGAAATGGGGTTTTCACCGCTGCTGATTTCTGAAAGGTTAGGGCATGAAAACATTGAAACAACTTTGGGGACTTATTCCCACCTTTACCCAAACAAGCAATCAGAAGTGGCAGCAAAAATTCAATCAATAGTCATGGGTGATGCTGTTTCAGGCAATCCCCAAGCGACTACAAGCGACGATATTTTGAACACCGATTCTGAATAAATGGTACGGTTTTAGTACGATAATCAAAATAAAATCCCCGAAAATCCTGTATTTACAAGGCTTTCGGGGATTGTCTTTTTTATTCCCACTCAATAGTTGCCGGAGGCTTGGTGGTGACATCGTAAACCACACGGTTGACGTTGCTCACCTGGTTTACAATGCGGTTGGAGGTTGCCGCCAGAACCTCGAATGGGATTTTGGCCCAGTCGGCCGTCATAAAGTCGCTGGTGGTTACGGCACGAAGGGCGATGGTGTAGTCATAGGTACGTCCGTCGCCCATGACGCCGACGCTGCGCATGTTGGTCAGGACGGCGAAATACTGGTTGATCTCACGATCGAGGTTGGCGGCCGCCACCTCCTCCCGGAAGATGGCGTCGGCTTCCTGCAGAATGTGTACCTTTTCCGGCGTGATATCGCCGATGATCCGCACGCCAAGACCCGGTCCGGGGAAAGGCTGGCGATAGACCATGCTGTCCGGCATGCCAAGCTCCAGGCCGACACCCCGCACCTCATCTTTAAACAGGTCGCGCAGCGGCTCGACAATCTCCTCAAAATCCACGTGGTCGGGCAGACCGCCGACATTGTGATGGCTTTTGATCAGCGCCGCGTCGCCCACGCCGCTTTCGATCACGTCGGGATAAATCGTACCCTGTACAAGGAAATCCACCTTGCCGATTTTTTTGGCCTCTGCCTCGAACACGCGGATGAATTCCTCGCCAATAATCTTGCGCTTGCGCTCGGGATCGCTGACGCCAGCCAGCTTCTCGTAAAATTGCTCGCTCGCGTCGACTGAGATGAGATTGATGTCATATTCCCCGCGGAAGAGAGCTTCCACCTGCTTCCCCTCGTCTTTGCGGAGCAGGCCGTGGTCGACGAAAATACAGGTGAGATTATCCCCGACCGCCCTGTGCAGCAAAACGGCGGCCACGCTCGAATCTACTCCGCCCGAGAGGGCGCAGAGCACCTTTTTGTCCCCGATTTTTTTCTTCAGTTCAGCGACCGTGCGCTGGACAAAGTTTGCCATCGTCCATTCGCCCTTGCAGCCGCAGATGCCGAGGACGAAGTTTTTCAGCATTTCGATTCCCTTGGGGGTGTGCATAACCTCCGGATGGAACTGTACGGCGTACAGTTTTTTGGAGGTGCACTCCATCGCCGCGACGGGACAGTCGGCCGTTTTTCCGGTGATGCGGAAGCCGGCCGGAATCTGGTTGATATAGTCGGTGTGGCTCATCCAGCAGGTGATGCCGGATTCGATCCCCGAGAACAGTGCGCTCGAATGGTCGATCGAGGCGATGACCTTCCCATACTCGCTGTTGCCGGCCGTGACCGAGCCGTCCAGCGTGTAGGCCATCAACTGGGCGCCGTAGCAGATGCCCAGTACCGGGATCCCGAGGTCAAACAGCGCCCGGTCGTAGCGGAGGGCGCCCTCCCCATATACGCTGTTGGGGCCGCCGGTCAGAATGATGCCCTTATAGCCGGCCGCCTTGATTTCCTCCAGCGGGGTGGTGTAGGGCCGCACTTCGGAATAGACGTGATTTTCACGGACCCGGCGGGCGATCAATTGGTTGTACTGGCCGCCAAAATCGAGAACCAGAATTTTTTCCATGGTTTGTGACCCATCCTTCCTCAAATATCAAAGCCCCAGGCGAGAGAACACCTCATTGTATGCGTCCTCTACGTTGCCGAGGTCGCGGCGGAAGCGATCCTTGTCCAGTTTCTGATTGGTTTCAGCGTCCCAGAGGCGGCAGGTGTCGGGCGAAATCTCGTCCGCCAGCACGATCCGGCCGTCCGACAGTTTGCCGAATTCGATCTTGAAGTCGACCAGCTTGATGCCGATACCCTTAAAATACTCGATCAGGATGTTGTTAACCTTCATGGTCATTTCGCCGACCAGATCCAGCTCCTCCCGGGTGGCGAGGCCGAGAGCGGTGATGTGCGACTCAGCGATCATCGGGTCGCCGAGCGCGTCGTCCTTGAGGCAGAATTCCAGCGTCGGGTTTTTCAGAACAGTGCCCTCCTCCACGCCGAAACGTTTGGAGAAGCTGCCGGCCGCAATGTTGCGGACGATGACCTCTAACGGGAGGATGGTGACCTTTTTCACCAGCGTTTCCCGGTCGCTGAGCTCTTTGACGAAATGGGTGGGGATGCCGGCCTTCTCCATCACGCCCATCAGCAGGTTGGTCATCCGGTTGTTGATGGAGCCTTTGCCTTCAATCGTGCCTTTTTTCAGACCGTTGAAAGCGGTGGCGTCGTCCTTGTAATCGACAATATACAGCTCGGGATCATCGGTTTTAAACACCTTTTTGGCTTTGCCCTCATAGAGCATTTCCAGTTTCTCCATACTTTTGAACCTCCATACAAAATTGCAAAATGATGCAGGAAACCAATCAGACTTTCTGAAAATATATACATTATACAGCAAAACCGCCGGCTTGCCAAGAAGGAACCGGCGGTTTTTTCTTTTTTTGTCGCAGTGCAGTAAGAAACGCACGCGATCGAGAACAAAATTGGATATTATTCGACCGTGACCGACTTGGCCAGGTTTTTGGGCTTGTCGATGTCGCAGCCGTTGCAGTGAGCGACGTGATAGGCAAAGAGCTGCAACGGGATTACCTCGAGCGAAGCGGAGAAGAGGGGGTGGGTCTTGGGCAGGAAGACGACTTCGTCGGCCTCCTCCAAAATCTCCCGTTTATCCTCGGCGGCCAGCGCCATGACGGTTGCACCGCGGGCCTTGACCTCCTTGATATTGCTCATCAGCTTGTCGAACAGGGCAGAGTAATAGGCCAGCGAGATGACCAGACGCCCCTCGTCGATCAAGGAAATGGTGCCGTGCTTGAGTTCTCCGGCGGCGTAGGCCTCCGAATGGATATACGAGATTTCCTTCAGCTTGAGGGAGCCTTCGAGCGCGGCGGCGTAGTCGATATTCCGCCCGATGAAGAATAAATCCTGCTTTTGATAATATAGTTCGGCGAGACGTTTCATCTCGTTGTCGCAGCCCAGCAGGTTTTCGATTTTGGCCGGCAAAGCCTCCAGCTCGGCGATCAGATCGTGTAGCTCGGCTTCGCTCTTGGTGCCGAGCTGGGCGGCGGCGTAGATGCCAAAGAGATAGATGACGGTCAATTGGGTGGAATAGGCTTTGGTTGTGGCGACCGCAATCTCCGGCCCTGCCCAGGTGTAAAGAACGTCGTCCGACAGCTTGGCGATGGTGCTGCCGACCACGTTGACGATCGACAGCGTGCGGGAACCAAGGCGCTTCGCCTCCTTCATGGCGGCGATGGTGTCGGCTGTTTCACCCGACTGGCTAATGACGATGGTCAGGGTCTTTTCGTCAATAATCGGGTTGCGATACCGCAGTTCAGAGGCGAGGTCAACCTCCACCGGGATGCGGGTCATCTCCTCCAGCACATACTTGGCGACCATCCCAACGTGATAGGCCGAGCCGCAGGCGGTGATCAGAATGCGGTTGATGCCGCGGAGATCCTCCCGACTCAGGTCGATGTCGTCCAACATAATTTGGCCGTCCTTGATCCGGGGACGAATGGTGTTCTCAATTGCGATGGGCTGCTCCATAATCTCCTTCATCATGAAGTGCTCGAAGCCGCCCTTTTCGGCCGAGTCGATGCTCCAGTCAACGGTGGAAATTTCCTTCTCCACCCGCTCGCCCCCAGGCGTGTACACCTCGACTCCCTGCCGGTCGGCCAAAACAATCTCATTATCCTCAAGATAGATTACCTGCTTTGTGTGGGCGATCAGCGCCGTCACGTCGGAGGCAATGTAACTGCCGCCTTCCGACACGCCGACGATCAGCGGGCTGGCCTGCCGCACAGCGGCGAACCGGTCAGGCTCGTCGGCGCAGACGATGCCGAGAGCGTAGCTCCCCTCCAGCCGGGAGATGGTTTTCGAGACGGCCGAAAGCAGATCGCCGTGGTAGTAATAGTCGACGAGGTGGGCGACTACCTCAGTATCTGTTTCGCTGAGAAAGGTATACCCGGCGGCAGTCAGTTCCTCCCGCAGGGCGATGTAGTTTTCGATAATCCCGTTATGTACGACGGCAAATTTTCCGCTGCCGCTCATGTGCGGGTGGGCATTGCGGTCGGACGGTTCCCCATGGGTGGCCCAGCGGGTGTGCCCAATGCCGATGGTGCCCGGAATGCTGGAGACATCCCCAATCTTGTCCCGCAGGCATTGGATACGCCCCTTGGCTTTTTGTATATGGATTTTATGGTCGTTTACCACCGCGATACCAGCGGAGTCGTACCCCCTGTACTCTAACTTGGAGAGGCCGTCGAGCAGAACCGGCGCCGCCTGCGTCTTTCCGACAAAGCCGACGATTCCACACATGCGCATCACTGCCTTTCAAAAATAATTCGGTCACACTGCGGATTGTTTGTGATTTTGTATATTCTGCGTTCTCATTTGCGATTTTATATCAGTATATATAAAATTATAATAGCCTAAATCGAGGGATTTGTCAAATGGATTCCCGCAAAGCCACGGGGCGCGAACGGAAGGCAGAGAAAGGCCGACCGTGCTTTGGAACGGCGGTTCTGCGGAAAGATCCATTGAATTTGAAAATATGTTTGCAAAAAGTGCGCAGGTGTATTATTATATATGTAATAATATGAGAATTCATTTTCCAAAATCTTGGAAAAATATTGGAGGTTTATGCATATGACGGAAAAAGAGTATGTGATTATAACCGATTCCACCTGCGATCTGACGCCCGAACTGGTGGAGGAGATGGATGTTGTTGTCATCCCGATGGAGTTCACCCTGGCAGAGGGGGAGGTATACAAAAACTATCCCGACGGGCGGGAGATTGGGTTCCAGGCGTTTTACGACCGGGTGCGCGCCGGCGCACAGCCCAAGACAAACCAGATCAACGCCGCGACTTATATGGAGGTTGCCGCACCTTATCTGGACGCAGGAAAGGACGTGTTGATCCTGGCCTTTTCCTCGGCGCTGTCGGGAACGTATCAATCCTCGGTCCTGGCGACCGAGGAACTGAGGGAGAAATATCCCGACCGGCAGATTTACACAGTCGACACCCTGGCCGCCTCGATGGGGGAGGGGCTGTTGGTCTATCATGCCGCCAAAAAGCGGGATGAGGGGCTGTCTATAACCGAACTGGCCCGCTGGGTGGAGGACAACCGTCTGCGCCTCTGTCACTGGTTCACGGTCGACGATCTGAATCATCTGAAGCGAGGCGGCCGGGTCTCTTCCGCGGCGGCGTTGTTTGGAACCATCCTTGGCATTAAGCCGGTCATGCATGTTGATGACGCCGGCCGCCTGATTCCGAGGGAAAAGGTGCGTGGCCGCCGTCAGTCGCTGGAGGCGCTGGCCCGGCATATGCTGGAGACGATTGACCCCGCGGAAGGGGAGCAGACCATCTTTATCAGCCACGGCGACTGTGAGGGAGAGGTACAGCATCTGATCGATTTTATCCGGGAACACATCCGTGTGAAAGAGATCAAGGTTAACTATATCGGCCCGGTGATCGGAGCGCATTCCGGTCCGGGAACGGTGGCTCTTTTCTATCTTGGCAAGACGAGAAATTAAGGACGCCAAGGCTACGCTGTCCGGAGCGTGTCTTTCAAAAAACAAGCAGCTTTCGCGGGTTCCCCGCAGAAGCTGCTTGTTTTTTTTCTGTTCCATATTGGGTTTGTCCCGACAACGCCGTTCTTTTGCGGATCGTGATTTTGGCTGTCTTACTGCGGGATAGAGGAAAGATCAAAGGGCATAATCAGGCTGATATAGGTGCCGTAGGAGAAGGGTGCTTCCGGCTCGTCCCCGCTGGAACGGCAGCCCCACTTGGTGCCCACAAGGCCGAGATTGTTCCGGTTCTCCCACCCGGTGGTGATGTTCAGGGCCAGCCACGCGTCATAATCGGTCGTTCCCGTCATGTCGATGTACTTGTACAGCCAGCGAACCAGAATACCCTTGAAACCGTCAAGGTCTCCGCCTGATTCGTCGGTGATGCAGTTGCTTTGATATTTGACCTGCACGGTATGGTCAGCGGCCAGTTTTGCGTCGCTGCGGTAGGCGGCGTCTCCGGTCAGGCGGTAGAGCAGGGCACCCGAACCGATGAAGGTGCCCAGATTATAGGTGAAAACAGTGGTGCTCAACGTACCGTCTACCGCAATGTTATCATAAACCTCGCCGGTTTCGGCATTGAAGAGGGTTGCGCGCTCCCAGGCGTAGATGGATTTTGCATATTCCATATAGGCCGCTCCGGCCGCGCCGTCGAACATCTGTGAAAGGTAGCAGGCTGCAATGGTCATCGGACCGTTGATGCAGGCGTTTTTCTCGCCCTTGTCGGTGGTCCAGTAGACGCCGCCGCCCAAAACATCGTCATAGCCCCGCTTATAGACGAGGTCGAAATTCTCTTTCGCTACGTTGCGGTATTCGTCCTTTTGGGTAAGCTGATAAGCCCGACAGCAGGAGATGACCATCCAGATCAGATCGTCGTTGTATTTGTTGGAGGACCAGTTGGTCCCGTGGGCGTTGATAAAGCCGCGGTAGAAATCCTCATAATCGTTCAGATATTTCTGTTCCCCAGTGGCTTCATAGCAGTCGAGGATCATCTCGGTCAGCTCGGCCGTTTTCCAGAAATCGCTCGAGCCGATGAAGTAAGCGCCGCCGTTGCCGTCGTCCCCCTTGAACTGTTTCATGAAAGTGTCATACACGCTTTCGGCCCAGGCGGCGTCAAAAACCGGCGTGTCGACCTCGGCCGCGACGACCGTGAACCGCTTGTTGTCCGTGTCGTTGCCGTCCCCCATCCAGAAGGGCCAGCCGTCGGTTCGCCCGGCCGTTTCGGTCAGGCCGGCGAAGGGGATTTCCATATACCGGTTCTCGCCGGTCGATTTGACCGTAAGGTTCCAGTATCCATCCTCCCCGGCGGGCAGGAATTTGATCTTCTGCGTGTCCAGACCGGCGTATTCGTCCATCTGGAACATCAGGATGTCGCCCGCCTCTCCCAAGGTCAGTACCTTGCCGGTGGCGGGGGATTCAAGAAGGTAATAGCCGCCGCCGGCCGGGACGATTTTCCAGAGCTGGCTGCGGGCGCCGACATCCTCCCACTGGCCGAGGCCGGTGTTTATGTCCGACGGACAAACAGCTTTGCCGGAGAATTTTGCGGTGATCCGGTAGGCGGCCTCCAGATCGCCGAAGGGAGTATCGATACAAGTGCCCTCGCCACCCGAGAGGATCAGGCCGCGCAGCGCCACCACGTCGGAGACGGTCAGCTTCCCGTCCTCGTCAAGGTTGCCGGTTTCCAAAAGAGCGGGCGCCGCTTCTCCCTGGACGATGGCCTGCCGCAGCGCCACCACATCAGAGACGGTCACACTTCCGTCCCGGTCGGCGTCGCCCAGCAGGTAGCTGTCGGCCAGGGCGGCCGGCAGACTGCAAAGCAGCAGGGAGAGGGCCAACAGGCAGGCCAGGATTTTCTTAAACGATTTCATGATGGTCGGATCCTCCTTAAAAGGCTTGGTTTGTGGGGTGCTTTTGGGGTGGGAACGTATGAAAAATACTGTATATATTATACAAAATGTGTCGCGCCTTGTCTACCGGCTTTTGGGAGGATTCATGGACAAAAGCAGGGCGAAAACCGGACATTTGTTTAGGTTTGAGCAAGCTGTAATGGATGCACCGGGGAAATCCAAGGAAAAGGGTACGACAGAACTGTGACGTACAGCAAAGCACAGGTCTTCCCGCTCACGCTGCGGAGACATCTCATGTCCGCCCGAATTATACCGGGCCGCCCGTCCTATTTGAAATAAGCGCCGTTCTCCCGCAGACGGGTGCGCAGAGCGTCGGTGTCCACCGCGTGGGTGTTGCAGTCGCTCCGGGCGGCCATTGCGGCGGCGGTTCCGGCCGCCTCCCCGGTTGTGAGACAGTTGGGCATTACCCGCACGCTGGCCAGCAGCCTCCGGTCGCAGGAGATCATCCGTCCCGCCGTCAGAAGGTTGACAATTCCCTTGGGGGTCAGGCAGCGGTAGGGGATGCCGTGCGATTCCCCCTTGCCATAGCGGGACTGCGCGGCCGCGCGATCGGGGCAGGCGGCCTTTTCCTCCGGCGTCATGTGCACGTCGATGTAGTAGCAGTTGCGGCTGATTTCGTCCGGGAAGGAGGCGCGGTTCGTGTAATCCTCCGCCGTCAGAGTGTAGTCCCCGACGATGCGGCGGCTCTCCCGCACGCCCATGAGCTGGGCCGTCGCGCAGAGGTAGGTGTCCGCGAACGCTTCGGGAAAATATTCGGCTAAGGCGTCCTTGTACTCCTTCGCAATCTCGCGCCCCAGCGGCATGGCCTTTGAGACCGAGAAGGGATCTGTATTGTCGACGTCCCAGAGGTGTCCGGCGTTGAAACCGACGACGTCGGCGCCAAGATAAGAATTGCAGAGATGCTCGTCGGTGATGTGCGGGTAGCGGCCATCCTTTGCAAGCGCATAGGTAATGCTGCTTTTGTTGTTGGGGTGGAGACCGCCGGTCGTGTCCCGTCCGTTTTTGGGATCGCGAAGAAAGGCTTCCATCTTCACGCCGGCGAGGGTAAAGCAGTGGGTTGCGGGCATGAGCGTGCCGTCCTCCGCCCCCATGTGGAAACGCGCACCGGCGGCCGCGGCCAGATCGCCGTCCCCGGTGCAGTCGATGTAGATTTTTGCACTGTAGGCGGCCAGACCGCCCTTGTTGGCCGCGATCAGGGCGCGGATTTTCCCGTCCGCGCAGTCGGCGCCACAGAGGGTGGTGCCGAACAGCACCTCCGCCCCGCTGCCGAACACCAGCCGGTCGTAAACCCGCTTGAGCGCTTCGGCGTCGATCGGCACCCAGTCGAGGTCGTCCCTGCCGACCGCAGACATTTCGGCTTTGGCGGCGGTGAAAACCTCCTCCGCGATGCCGCGGTAGAGGATTTTCTCTTTATCCGAAAAGGGACACCAGGCCGGGACCAGCCCGGCGGTACCCATCCCGCCAAGGACAAAGGTTGATTCGATCAGCAGGGTGCGGACCCCCTCTCTCGCGGCGGCGGCAGCGGCGGCGCATCCGGCCGGGCCGCCCCCGACCACGATGACGTCGTAGCCGGTATGGTGCAAAAGCGTTTGTTCGGGCAGTGTGTACATGCGTTTTTCCCCCTCGTTCCATGATGAAAACGGGCCGCAACATGCAGTTTGTTGCGGCCCGCAGTTTCCCTTTCGGGAAAGATGTCAGATCTTCAGTTGTGCGTCGCTGAGCTTCGCGTTATGCTTGTCCAGAGCGGCTTTGATCCGGTCGACCGGGTCAAGCAGTTTGCTGATCGAATTGTCGTAGTTCAGGGTGTCGATCAGGTAGGCGATGTATTTCGACATGTCGACGCGGGTGTACCACTCCCGCTCGAGCAGATCGTCCCTGGCATAGACCAGGTTGGTTGTAAACACCTGGTCGAGCAGGCCGCGCTTATAGAAATCATCGAATTTTGACAATCCCTCGACAAACAGGCCGAAGGTCGCGAACATGAAGATGCGGGCGGCATTTTTCTCTTTCAATTTAACGGCGATATCCAACATCGAGTCGCCCGAGGCGATCATGTCGTCAACGATGATAACGTCCTTGCCGGCGACGTCGTTGCCGAGGAATTCGTGCGCCTCAATCGGGTTGCGGCCGTTGACCACGATGGAGTAGTTGCGGCGTTTGTAGAACATGCCCATCTCCAGCCCCAGGACGGAAGAGTAGTAGATGCAGCGGCTCATTCCGCCCTCGTCCGGGGAGATAATCATGGCGTTTTCCTTATCCAGCTTGATGTCCGGCTCGGCCCGGAGCAGGGCCTTAATCATCTGATAGGTCGCCTGCACATTGTCGAAGCCGCTTAGCGGAATGGCATTCTGAATCCGGGGATCGTGAGCGTCAAAAGTGATGATGTTGGACACGCCCATAGAGACCAGCTCCTGCAAAGCGAGGGCACTGTCGAGCGACTCGCGCGTGCTGCGGCGGTGCTGCCGTCCCTCGTACAGCATGGGCATGATGACGGTCAGGCGGCGCGCCTTGCCCGCCATGGCGGCAATGATCCGTTTGAGATCCTGATAGTGGTCGTCCGGACTCATCGGGACGTCGTTGCCGTACATTTTATAAGTAACGCCGTAGTTGAACATGTCGCAGATGATGTAAACGTCCAGCCCCCTGGCGGTGTGGTGGACGACGCCCTTTGCCTCTCCCGTGCCGAAGCGGGGGCAGGCGGTCGGGATGACGAAGGTCTTATCCTCCGGCGTGCCGCGCCACTGCTGCAGGTAGTTGTCCACTTTTTTGGAGATTTCTTCACAGCCCCGCATGCTGACGATGGCCAGCTCGCCAAACGGGGTGTGCTTGAAATCAATTGACGCCATATACAATCCACTCCTGTATTAAATTTTTTACTATCTCATTTTAACACGCCGCCGCTGCAAAAAAAAGGGGTTTATATGGAAAATTATAATTTTTTAAAATTTTAGCTTGATGCATTGCTTAAAGAAGATGGTTTTGATATAATATTACCAAATCGGTCGGCCGGACAGGCCTACTTTATCATGTAACAGGAGCGTGCAGGACATGCCAAAGGTCACTTTGATTACCCATACCCCGCTGCCGGAAAAAACGGTGGCCGCCGCCGCCAAGCTTTGCTACTCTCCCTCGTCGATCGAGACGGTGATGGATGGCCTGACGGAGGAGAAAACGGCTTCCTTTGTGGAAATGCTGGCCGAGATCGGGCATGAAAGCCCGATCGAGCACGCTTCCTTCACCTTTGGAATTGAGGGGGTTTCCCGCTCTCTTCTGGCGCAGATCACACGGCATCGGATGGCCTCTTTCTCGGTGCAGAGCCAGCGCTATGTGCGGGAGAAGCAGTTTGACTATGTCCTCCCGCCCGAGATTGCCGCAATACCGGAGGCAAAGGCGCTGTATATTGCTGAGATGAAGCGGGATCAGGAGGTTTATCAAAAGCTGACCGCCCTGCTGTGCGAGCGGCACAAAACCGAGCTGCTCGCCGCCGGCCTGACGGAAAACGAGGCGGCCAGAAAGGCCGAAAAGCAGGCGATCGAGGACGCGCGTTTCGTCCTCCCCAATGCCTGCACAACCAAGATGATCCTGACCATGAATGCGCGGAGCTTGCAAAATTTCTTCCGCCACCGCTGCTGCAACCGTGCCCAGTGGGAGATTCGGGAGGTCGCCTGTCAGATGCTCGCTCTGGTGCGGGAGGTAGCGCCGAATCTCTTTAAGAACGCGGGGCCGTCCTGCCTGATCGGCCCGTGTCCGGAGGGGAAGATGTCCTGCGGCCGGGCGGCCGAAATGCGCAGAAAATTCGGAAAGGACGAGGAAAGCCATGGGTAA
The DNA here is from genome assembly GCA_050946935.1 of Candidatus Howiella sp. Lineage (GTDB taxonomy): Bacteria > Bacillota > Clostridia > Oscillospirales > Acutalibacteraceae > UQRS01. The sequence continues at coordinate 42,919 of JBMNVR010000010.1, read as the reverse complement.
GCTGATCGTGCTGGAGGGCCTGGACGGTTCGGGGAAATCCACCCAGCTTGCCCGCCTGCCGGACGTGCTGCGCGCACGGGGGATTGAGGCGAAAACCATCTCCTTCCCTGATTACGACGACCCGTCGAGCACCCTTGTAAAGATGTATCTGGCCGGCGATTTCGGGAAAGAACCGGGGGCGGTCAACGCCTATGCCGCGTCGATTTTTTACGCGGCCGATCGGTATGCGAGCTTTGTCCGCTACTGGCGCGAGGCGTACGAGGCTGGGCGGGTGATTCTGGCCGGGCGGTATATCTCCTCCAACGCAATCCATCAGACGGCCAAGCTGCCGCGGGCGGAATGGGCCGGATATATCGACTGGCTTTATGCGCTGGAGGTTGGAAAAATCGGCATCCCCGCGCCTGATTTGACCCTTTATCTCGACATGCCGGTTGAGGTGAGCGAAAGGCTGCTTTCCGGCAGATATGCGGGGGACGAGGGCAAAAAGGATCTCCATGAGCGAGATCGGGACTATCAGCGCACTTGCAGGGAGGCGGCTGCTTTTGCAGCCGAGCGGCTCGGCTGGACGACTGTTTCCTGCGCCCGGGACGGGGAGCCTCTTCCGATGGAGGAGATTACCGAAACGCTGGCGCAAAAAATTGCTGCCGCGGTAAAGGAGTAATATGCCATGCTGTATTTGTTTTTGGCCGAAGGGTTTGAAGAAATCGAGGCGCTTGTTACGCTTGACGTCCTGCGCCGCGCCGGGCTGGAGGTGTATACGGTCGGTGTCGGCGGCAAGGTGATTACCGGCGCACACCGGATTCCGGTGACGGCCGACGTCATGGAGTCGGAGATTGCCCCGGATCCGCAGATGGAGGGGATTATCCTCCCGGGCGGGATGCCGGGAACATTGAATCTTGAAAAATCCGGCCGGGTGCAGACCTGCATCGACTATGCGGCCGGAAACGGCAAGCTGATTGCGGCGATTTGCGCCGCGCCCTCTATTTTGGGACACAAGGGATTGCTGGAGGGCAAGCGCGCCGTCTGCTTCCCCGGATTCGAGGGGGAACTTGCCGGTGCGCGGGTGCTGGACACCCCGGTTTGTGTGGAGGATACGATTATTACAGCCAGGGGAGCCGGCGTGGCGCTCGACTTTGGATTGGAGATTGTCCGGCATTTCCAGGGGATTGAGGCGGCGCGGCGGCTTCGCGACGCGATGCAGTGCGTATGAATCCGGTGAATCTGCGGGAATATAAGCAGCAGCTTCGACAGGAGGCTAAGGCCCGGCGCGGCGCCCTCGACCCGGAGGAAAAGGCGCGCATGGATGGCGCTGTGGCGCAGAATGTTCTCCGGCTGTGGCAGTATAAACGGGCCGGCCGGGTTTTCCTCTATCTTGCCACCCCGTTGGAGGTGGAAACGCGGTTCATTCTGCGCTCCGCTCTGGACGCGGGGAAAGAGGTTGCTGTGCCCCGATGCATCCCCGGCACAAGGGAAATGCGATTTCATTTTATCTCCTCTCTTGGACAGGTGGAGCCGGGTGCCTTCGGCGTGGAGGAACCGCCAGCATCCGCGCCGGTTGCCGACCCTGCGGCCGGGGGGCTGATGCTGGTTCCCGCTTTGATGATCGACCGGAGGGGGTATCGCCTTGGCTATGGCAAGGGATATTATGACCGCTATATTGCCGGATTTGCGGGGCGGACGGTCGGACTGTGCTACAGCCGCGATTTCGCCGGAACGATCCGGCATGGACGATTCGATCTTCCGGTGGACGTTGTGGTGACCGAGCGGGGGGTTTGTGCGGTCGACGGCGAACGGCAGTTTTGACGCTGCGGCGGGCCGAATGCCTTTTTGCGATTCGTAAAGAGAAAAACGTCAAAAAGCCCGCACACCTTTGCTGGCATGCAGGCTTTTCCGGCTTATTTTGAAATATGCAGATTGCGTTTGCTTTGTTGTATGGGAAAGGGTTAGCACCCGCAGCTATTGTTTTGGCCGCAGCCGCCGCAACCGAGCAGGACGATCAGGATGATCAGGACCCAGGTAATGCTGTTTCCGCCGAACAGTCCGTTATTACACATATTGTTTCACCTCACATACATGGATTTAGTACATAGTATGCGTTTTGAAAGAAAACGGTGACCGGCGCGGTAGGCATTCGGTCCGGATGGAGGGTTAATATGAAATTTGAATCGGATTTGAATCATACGCGGGAAATGCCCGCGATTGACATGGACGCCTTTAAAGAGGTAAGCGGGAAGATGTCGCCTCTGCCGGGGGAAGATACCGATCGGTTCTCCGCCATGCCGGAGAGTGAGTTGAACCGCGCGCCGAAGGTCAGTGACTTTTATGTGCGGCAGGACGCGGCCGTTTCCGACGGGGAAGACGCCGCTCCGGGCGTGGGGAAAGCGCCCTCCGCCGACGGGGGAGCGGAAGCAGAGGCCGCGGCCGCTCCGTTCTCGGATGATGATTTCGTGATCGGCAGGGGCTTTAAAATTGAGGATAAGGGGGAGAATATCACCCTGAATACGGGAGAACGCCGTATTCCCGAACGAAAGACGACGGCCGCGCCTCCTCCCGGCGGTCGGTCGAGACGCCGAAAAAAGAAAAAAAGCGGCTGCCTTGGCGCTTTTGCATGGATTATCATTACGCTTGGTATTTCGGTCGGCCTGGCGGTAGCGGCCATCTTCGGTGCGTCGGATGTGTTCGGCATCGGCAAATCCGGCCTGAGTGAGGTCAATATTCCGGAAGGCTCCTCCACGGTGGAGATTGCCGAGTCTTTGAAGGACGCCGGGGCGATCCGGTTTCCGATGCTGTTCCGCCTGTATTCCAAGGTCAAGCACACCGACGGTACTTACCAGTACGGCCTCTACAGTATTAATAATGAGGGCGGGTACGACGGCATCATCGACCAGTTGCAAAAGGAAGGGGCCAAGGCCGATACGACCGAGCTGCGCATTGCCGAAATGTCGACGGTCAAGAAAATCGCCGCCGCGCTGGAGGAAAACGGTGTTTGTACCGCCTCTGATTTCAGTTCGGTTATGCGCAGCGTCACGTTTGACTATGATTTTGTTAAAGAGATTCCGACCGAGATGGTGGCCGTCCGGCTGGAGGGTTATCTGGCGCCCGATACCTATGAATTTTATGTGACCGATGATTCCAAAACCGGCGCCGAACTGGCCATCCGCCGTATGCTTGACCGCACGGCCGAGATCTGGACCTCCGACCGCCGCGCCAAGGCGGAGACGATGGGCTACAGTATCCACGAGATTATGACCATGGCGTCGATCATCGAGCTGGAGGCCGGCGGCTCATCTCAGACGGATATGCAGAATGTAGCGGCGGTTTTCTACAACCGGCTGAGCTGGAACGACCGCAAACTGCTCGGATCCTCGCCCACGGCGGCTTACGCTCAGTTGTACGGCAACGACCGGTATGACACCAATAAAACCGAGGGTCTGCCGCCCGGACCACTCTGCGCGCCGAGTGAGGCGGCGATCGAGGCGGCGCTGAATCCGACGCCTGATTTTGCCTATTATTACTTTGTGACCGACGCTTCGGCCACTTTCCATTACAGCAAGACGCTGGCCGAGCACAACAGTACCATCTCCCGTTTGCAGAACAGCGGAAACTGGCTGGGCGACGGAGATATGACCCAGATGTTCCAGTAATCGGGTGCGCGTGCGCGATTTCAAAAATCGGGACGAGAGATCGTCCCGATTTTTGAAATCCGGCCTTTTGCGCTCTGCCCGAACGCAGCGAAAGATGCGGTTCGTCCGTACCCCTTTTTTGGGGGGAAGAGAAGCGCTGCGCAACACATTTTCACACAAGGAGGCGTTTTCATGAGAAAGGCACGACGTCCCGAGCTTCTCTGTCCGGCCGGCGATCTGACCAGGCTTCGGGCAGCGGTGGATTTTGGCGCCGATGCGGTTTATCTGGCCGGGGAGTCGTTCGGCATGCGGGCGGCCGCAGCCAATTTTTCTCCCGGCGAGCTGTTCGAAGGGGTTGCTTATGCCCATGCGCGGGGCGTGACGGTGCATGTGGCTTGCAATATTTTTCCGCATGAAGAGGAGATGGAGGCCTTTCCGGAATTTATCCGGATGGTTGATGCGGCCGGTGCCGACGCGGTGATTGTGGCCGACCTCGGATGTATGGAGATTGTCAAGCGGGAGGCGCCCCGGCTACCTCTGCACGTTTCGGTTCAGGCGGGGGTGGTCAACAGTGCGTCGGCACGCGCGTTTTATGACCTCGGCGCGTCGCGGATTGTGCTGGCGCGCGAGCTGTCTTTGGAAGAGATTGCGAAAATACGCGCCAACACGCCGCCCGAGCTGGAGCTGGAGGCTTTTGTACACGGCGCCATGTGCGTTTCGTTTTCGGGGCGGTGTCTGCTTTCCTCCTACATGACCGGACGGGACGCCAACCGGGGCGACTGTGCCCAACCATGTCGTTGGAGCTATGCTTTGATGGAGGAGAAGCGACCGGGGCAGTATTTTGAGATCGGAGAAGGGGAGAGAGGAACTTATATCCTCAACGCCAACGACCTTTGCATGGCGGGGCATATTGACAAGCTGGCAGCGGCCGGCGTCGACAGCTTCAAGCTGGAGGGGCGGGCGAAATCGCATTATTATACCGCCGTGGTGACCGCCGCCTACCGCGGCGCGATCGACGCCTATCTTGCCGATCCGGTGCATTATGCGCTGCCGGAGTGGGTGGCGGAGGAGTTGGAAAAAATCAGCCACCGTCCGTATTCGACCGGGTTTTATTTCGGCCGGCCGGATGAGGGACAAACCTACCCCGACGCGGGGTATATCCGTTCCTACGCAGTTGCCGGCGTGGCAGAGGCATACCGCGACGGAATGCTGTATTTTCGGGTGAAAAACAAATTTTACAGAGGGCAGATATTTGACTGCCTTCAGCCCGGAGAGCAGCCTTTTCTCCTCCCGTGTACGGCGTTATATAATCCGGCGGGAGAGCCGGTCGAGTCGGCTCCGCACCCCGAGATGCTGGTGCATATACCCTGTGATCGGCCGGTCTCCTCCGGTGCGCTGCTGCGGATGCAGAGTGTATGATCCGGAATCGAAGTGGTCGTGCAGGACGAGAAAGCGCGCCCCTGTGCTGAAGCTTTCTCGTTGCTGTGTACGGCGGTTTGCCCTGTGCGGCAGAACGCGGGATCCGACAGCCGAAACGTATGGTGACAAAAATATCCGCCGCTGGGGAATTTCCTTTCTTGGCCTCGATTCGGCGGATATTTTTTGTTTGATCTCTATTTTGACAGCGCCGGAACACAGGTAAAGGAGAAGAAAAAGCTTAGGCGGGCCGGATGAATATCCGACCCGCCGATTACAACGAACATCTATTGCAGCGAATCCTTCGACCGTGTCCGGAGGATTTCGATTAAATCCTGCTACTCCAACTCCAAAGAGCCGGTGTAAAGCTGATAATATGTGCCCTTCAGTGCCAGAAGCTCGTCATGGGTGCCGCGCTCAATAATCCGGCCATGGTCGAGCACCATAATTGCATCGGCGTTTTGCACCGTACTCAGCCGGTGGGCGATGACAAAGACCGTCCGCCCGGTCATCAGTGCGTCCATGCCCCGCTGTACAATCGCCTCGGTTCGGGTGTCAATCGAGCTGGTCGCCTCGTCCAGGATCATGACCGGCGGATCGGCGACCGCCGCACGGGCGATGGCCAGAAGTTGCCTCTGCCCCTGTGAAAGGCTGGCGCCGTTGCCCGACAGCGGTGTAGCATATCCCTGCGGCAGACGGGTGATGAAATCATGCGCGCCCGCCAGCCGGGCGGCGGCTATGCATTCCTCATCGCTGGCGTCCAACCGGCCGTAGCGAATATTCTCCATCACGGTACCGGTGAAGAGATTGGTATCCTGCAGCACCACGCCGAGGCTGCGGCGCAGATCCGCCTTTTTGATCTTATTGATATTGATACCGTCGTACCGGATTTTTCCATCAGCAATATCATAAAACCGATTGATCAGGTTGGTAATCGTGGTTTTCCCCGCACCGGTCGAGCCGACAAAGGCCACCTTCTGCCCCGGCTTGGCGTAGAGGGAGACATCGTGCAGCACCGTCTTATCCGGATTATAGGCAAAGTCGACGTCGAACATCCGCACATCGCCGGTAAGCTTGGTATAGGTGACCGTTCCGTCGCTGTGCGGATGCTTCCATGCCCAGAGGTTGGTGCGCTCGGCACACTCCTCCAGCGCGCCGTCCGCAGTGTAACGGGCGTTGACCAGCGTGACATAGCCATCGTCGGTTTCGGGCTGCTCGTCAATCAGGGAGAAAATGCGGTTGGCGCCCGCCAGCCCCATGATCACGGAATTCAACTGGTTGGAGACCTGACTGATGTTGCCCGAAAATTGCTTGGTCATATTGAGGAAGGGGATAACGATGCTGATTCCGAAAGCGAGGCCGGAAATGCTCACATTCGGCGCGCCGGAGAGGAGGAGCAGCCCGCCCACCAGCGCGACCGCCACATACAGCACGTTTCCGATATTGAGCAGCACAGGCATGAGGATATTGGCGTACTTGTTGGCCTTCTCGGCGTCCGAAAACAGCGCATCGTTGATCTCGTCAAAGGCGGCCCTGGCCTTTCGCTCGTGGCAGAAAACTTTGACAACCTTCTGGCCGTTCATCATCTCCTCAATAAAGCCTTCGGTTCGGCCGAGCGCCTGTTGCTGGCGGATGAAATAGCGTGCCGAGTGACCGCCGACCTTCTGCACCACAAGAATCATAAAAACAACGCCCAGCACCACAACCAGCGTCAGCCACAGGCTATAGTACAGCATGATACAAAACACGGTCAGAACCGTCACGACCGAGATAATCAACTGTGGAAAGCTCTGCGAAATCATTTGGCGCAGGGTGTCGATGTCGTTGGTATAGTAGCTCATGACATCGCCATGGTTGTGGGTGTCGAAATATCTGATCGGCAGATCCTGCATGCCGTTGAACATCTTCTCCCGCAGTTTGGCGAGCGATCCCTGCGTGATGACTGCCATCAACTGGTTATAGACAAATCCGGCCAGAAGACTCAGCACATAGAACACGGCCAGGATCAAGACCAGCCGCAAAATCTCTCCGGAGACGGCGGCCCAGTCGCCGCTCTGCCAGCTCTTCTCGACGGCGGCGATGACATTCTGCATAAAGACGGCCGGAACCGAACTGACCACCGCGTTGAAGAGGATACAGGCGATGCAGACCGGCAAAAGCACGGGATAAAATCCGAACAGGGTGCGGATCAACCGGCCGAGGACTCCTTTTTTCGCACCGCTTCGGTTTGCTTTCTTACTCGCCATCTTTTTCACCCGCCTTGTTCTGCGAAGTGTACACTTCGCGGTAAATTTCGTTGGATAGGAGTAGCTCCTCATGTGTGCCGACGGCGTTGATGGTGCCGCCATCCATCACGACGATGCGATCGGCATCCTGAACCGAGGCGATCCGCTGGGCAATGATGATCTTGGTCGTCTCCGGGATAAAGGTGCGGAAACCTTGCCGGATCAGCGCGTCGGTTCGTGTGTCGACCGCGCTGGTCGAGTCGTCGAGAATCAGAATTTTCGGCTTTTTCAGCAGCGCCCGGGCAATGCATAGCCGCTGCTTCTGCCCGCCGGAGACATTGCTGCCCCCCTGTTCGATGTGGGTATCATACCCCTTGGGAAACTGACGGATGAACTCGTCCGCCTGTGCCAGACGGCAGGCCTCCTCCAGTTCGGCGTCGGTGGCGTTCTCGTTCCCCCAGCGGAGGTTTTCGCGGATGGTACCGGAAAACAGTTCGTTTTTTTGCAAAACGACCGCCACCTGGTTGCGCAGCGATTCGAGATCATATTCCCGCACATCCGCGCCGCCGACCCGCACGATCCCCTCGGTCGCATCGTAGAGGCGGGGGATCAGTTGCACCAGGCTGGTTTTGGAGGAGCCGGTCCCACCGATGATGCCGATAATCTCCCCCGAGCGGATGTGCAGATTGATCCCCGACAAGGCCATTCGTTCGGCCGTTTTGGAATATTTAAAGCTGACCTGCTCGAAATCGACCGAGCCGTCCTTCACCTCATGCAGGGCATTTTCCGGGCTTTGCAGGGCGCTTTCCTCATTCAGCACCTCTACGATTCGTTGGGCCGATTCGTTGGCCATGGTGATCATGACAAAAACCATCGAAAGCATCATAAGGCTCATCAAAATCTGAAAGCTGTAGGTCAGCAAAGAGGACATCTGCCCTACATCGAGGCTGGAACCTTGCGTCGTGATGACCGTGTAGGAGCCATAGGACAGCACAAACACCATTACGGCGTAAATGCAAAACTGCATGACCGGATTGTTGAGGGCCAGAATCCGCTCAGCCTTGGTGAAATCCGCCTGCACATCCTCGGCCGCGGCATTGAACTTCTGCTTTTCATACGACTCCCGCACATAGGATTTGACCACCCGCATGCCGCGGATATTCTCCTGTACCGAGGCGTTCAGAGCATCGTATTTCCGGAACACACGCCGGAAAAGAGGCATGGTTTTGCGGATGATAAAGACGAGCGCAAGCCCGAGGACAGGGATGGTCAGCAGAAAGATCAGCGCCATCCGGCCGCCCATCACGATGCCCATGGCGAAAGAGAAAATCAACATCAGCGGACACCGGATGGCCGTGCGGATAATCATCATATAGGCCATCTGCACGTTGGTCACATCGGTGGTCAGCCGGGTGACAAGGCTGGAAACCGAAAATTTGTCGATATTCTCAAAAGAATAGCCCTGTATTTTATAAAACATATCCTTGCGCAGATTTCGTGCGAAGCCACAGCTCGCGGTCGAGCAATAGGAACCGGCCAGTGCCCCGCAAACGAGGGAGACCACCGCCATAGCCAGCAGAAGAAGACCGTACCCCAGCAGGGTTTGCATGGAACAGCCGGCTTTGATTTGATTGACCATGTTGGCGATCACAAACGGAATGATGCATTCCATAAGCGCCTCTCCCGAGACCAGGATGGGCGTCAGCAAAGACGCCTTTTTATATTCCCGGATGCTTTTGGCCAGGGTTTTTATCATGAAAACAACTCCTCCTTGATTTTAGACGGTATGGGTTTATCATTTTGTTATGACGCGAACAAAGCCGCGGCGCTCGTGTCCGATTTCTTCTAATCATCCAGGTTGTCGGACATCCGCGCCGCTGTCTCTAAAAAGAGCTGCATCTGCCCAGCTGAGATTCCCCGGGTCATCGCCGCCTCCATTTCGCGTATGCCGGCGTGCACCTGTGCGTTGATCCGCACCGCCTTTTCCGTAGGGAGAAGGCTTTTGAGCCGGCCGTCGTTTTCTACCCGATTCCGTCGGATGATGCCGTTTTTCTCAAGCAATTGTAAGATTCCCGTGGCGGTCGAGCGGCTGAGACTGAATGCCTCCTCCACATCCCGCTGAAAAACCGGCGCGCTCTCAGAACGTCTTATAATATAGTGCATAATCTGACTTTGTACGCCCGTGACCTCCATGTCCGAAAAGGTCGCATTCAGGCGTTTTTTCATCTTGTGTGCCAGGATGTTAATCCACACACCGCAATCGCGTTCCATATACCCACCACCATTTGTTAGCTTACGAACAATATTTTAAGACAAAATCATCCTTTTGTCAATAGGGGATTCACTTTTACAGATGCCCAAAAACAGTCCCATATTGTCAGGCGCTTTTGTGCGGAGCATAAAAACAGCCGCCAAATCCGGGTTGAATAAGAGAACATCCCGGCGGCGGATGTTTTTTGTCGCGGTGTCCCCGGCTGCCATGTGAAAGCATAACGAAGGGGACGGCATTGAAATCTTAATTTTATATTGCCCTGCAATAAAAAAACATCCGTGCCCGGCATGAGCCGGGCACGGATGTTTTTCCGGTAAAGGGATGCGTGGGTTATGTAAGGATGAGGCGTCTTGCCGCGATGACGTCGCTCACCACAAGCTTGCCATCTCCATCAATATCGGCCACGGCCTTGGCCGCATCTGAAATATGTATGCTGCCGAGGATAATGCTCCGCAGCATGACAACGTCCGAAACGGAAACCTTGCCGTCCCCGTCAACATCGCCCACCTGTTCGGCAGAGGCCAAAACGGTCAGCTTACAGATTGCACTTTCTCCGGTCGGGAGGGTTGCGGTAACTGTAGCTTCGCCCGCCGAGATGGCTGTTATCCCACCTTCGGCGCAGGTGGCGACCGACTGATCTGTGACCGACCATGCAAGAGGTTCTGCACTTTCCGGCGAGACGACGGCGGTAAGCTGAAGCGTGTCGCCCGGCATCAGAATGGCGCTGGTCCGATTCAGCGAAACAGAGGTGGTCCGAGTGGCCGGTTCCTCAGGCTCTTCCGGCTCGTCGGGCTCGACCAGCTCGGCGTAGTTGAGGGCACACCAGGCTTCCTGAGTCAGGTAATTGGTCAGTCCCCAGGTGTAGCCGCCGTTTGTGATCATGCGGGAAACGTGGAAGATCGCCCCTTTCGGAATGCTTCCGACAATGGCCGCACCGGTTGAATAGCTGCTGCGCAGGTTGAGGGGGTCGGTCTCGGTCACGACGCGGTAATATGCGTCAACTTCCTCTCCGGCCGGCTCTTCCGGCTGTACCGTGTCGCTCGAATGATCCGCCGTGGTATAAGCCGGCGTGCCGTATCCGACAATGCTGCTTTTTCCGTACCAGTAGCCGCCGCCGGATGTGATGGTGCGGTCGTTCACCTTATCGCTGAAATTGCCGTCGATGATGTGAATACCGCCCGAGGCATCGACATAATTGACGATGCCGACATGTCCCCAGACAAAGAAGATCAGGTCGCCCGGGTTGGGCGTGTAAGAAGCGCCCTGCCAAAGTCCGGCGTTCTGATAAGCGGAGATGCCGCTGCTGCAATCCCCGAAATTCAGGAAGATGGAAGAGGGGATCCCGGCCTTTTCCGCGCACCATTTAACAAAGTAAGTGCACCAGGGCGCGGTCGGTCCGTATTTCTGGACGTTGTCGCCGCTCTCCCGGTAGCCGACCTGGGTCAGCGCAATGCCGACAATGTCAGCACGTTGATTGCCGGTGAGGGTATAGGAGGTCTCGTCATACGCAGCGGCCGAGGCGGAAAGCATCGAGGCGCCGACACAGCCGATCGCAATGGTAAGACACAGAAGTATACCGATTATACGCTTCATAAATACCAAAAACTCCTTCACATGACGTCCTGCGGACGCTGTTATGAAATTTGACATATCGGTATTCTACCATAGTTATTACAAAAATGCAACCTTTTTCTGCACGAAAGGTTACAATATTTTAATTTTTGTTTTTAATTTGTTTCTCTTTAAAGGTCAGAAAAGGTCAGACATTTTTTTGATTTTTTACAGTTCGTTCACATTTGGCTATTGACAAACCGTTATGGAAGTGGTAAATTATAGACAGTTAGCACTCGAGGATAATGAGTGCTAAATCCGAGAGACGGGAGGGAACGCCATGGAGCTGAACGCGCGGAAACGGGAAATCCTGGCCGCCATTATTAAAACGTATATGGAGACCGGCGAGCCGGTTGGTTCCAAACTGCTGTGCGGGATACTGGGCAACCGACTCTCTCCGGCGACTTTGCGGAACGAGATGAGCGACCTTTGTGCGCTTGGCTATCTGGAGCAGCCGCACACTTCGGCCGGGCGGGCTCCAACCAAGGAGGGGTATCGCTTTTACCTTAAAAAGCTGATGCCTGCCACGCCACCCGACCGGAATACGATCCAGCGAATTGACCGGCTGCTGGACGGAATGCCGACCGAGCCGGATCGCGTGCTCGGCGAGGCGGCTGCCCGGTTGTCGGACTTTACCGGCCTGCCGGCGGTTGCCGCCCTGCTGCCGAACGAGAGGGCGACAGTCACAGCTGCCCGCATTCTTCAGACCGGACGGGTCAACCGTTTCCTTGCGGTCGTGATGACCTCTGATGGGCAGCATGGTGTCCGCACGGTGGAGGCCATTTGGCCCCCCGGCGAGATGGAGATAGAGAAAATCGACCGGATTCTGGCAGCGGGACTGTCGGGGAAAACGGTGGGCGAGTTGACGCCGCTGCTTTTGCAGCATATGATTGCCGCCGACGGAAACGGATTGCTTTTTGCCCCGCTGATCGGTGCCGTGTTTGAATTGGCCGCTGACCTGACGCGGGCGCGATGCGGCGGCGGCGGCGCGACGCGTGTGTATGATTTTTCCGAGCTCGCCGGCCGCGCCCGCGGCTTGCTGGAACTTTTGTCCGATCCCGTTCGAATGATCGACCTGCTTTCGGGCAGCACCGCCCCGGTCTCGGTCCTGTTTGGAGAGGAGAGCGGCGTCGACGCGCTGCGCCCCGCCGTCCTGGTGATTGCGGGTTTCCGGCTGGGCGGTGCGCGGATCGGGCGCCTGGGGGTTGTCGGCCCGACGAGGATGAATTATTCCTACCTCGTCCCGAGTGTTGAATATTTTGCGAAGGGGCTTGGGGCCAAGCTTTCCTCCGCACTGGAAACGGAGGCATGATGAATTTGGCAAAGAAACAGAATAAAACAGAGCAGGATATAAAAGAACCGGAAAATCAGCCGGACATCAAGGCGGAGGAGCCGTCGGCCACGCCGGCGGAGGGCGAGCCGGTCTCGGTCGAGCTGGAGACGCTCAAGGCTGAGCTGGAAAAGCAGAAAGACCTGCTGCTGCGCACGGCGGCCGAGTTTGACAACTACAAACGCCGCACCGAGCGGGAGAGAATCACCGCCGGAGAATATGTTAAGGCCTCGACCCTCAAGGTGCTGCTGCCGGTTTTCGACAGCCTGGACCGGGCCGAGGGGGCGGATCCCGCCTCTGCTGAATACGCCAAGGGGATTGAGATGATTGTCAAGCAGCTTTCGGACGCGGTCGAAAAGCTTGGCCTGACCGAGATTGACGCGGCCGGTGCGCCTTTTGACCCCACCCTGCATGAAGCGGTTATGCATGTCGAGGATGATGCGGCCGGCGAAAACACAGTGGTCGAGGTTCTGCAAAAGGGCTACAAGGTGGGCGACACGGTCGTCCGTCATGCCATGGTTAAGGTTGCCAACTGAAAGCGACCCAAAAAAAGCATTTGATCTTTTTTGTATAATTTCATTTTTAGCCATCCTATACTATATAGAATAGTAAGTACAATTTAATGGAGGTCATTTATATGGGAAAAATTATAGGAATTGATTTGGGTACGACAAATTCCTGCGTCGCGGTTATGGAAGGCGGCGAGCCGGTCGTCATCGCCAACGCAGAGGGTGCGAGAACCACGCCGTCTGTCGTGGCATTCTCCAAAACGGGGGAGAGAATGGTCGGTCAGGTCGCCAAGAGGCAGGCTATCACCAACCCGGATCGGACCATCAGCTCGATCAAGCGGGAGATGGGCACCGCCCACACGGTGGAAATCGACGGCAAAAAGTATACACCGGAGGAGATTTCGGCCATCATCCTGCAAAAACTGAAGGCCGACGCCGAAAGCTATCTTGGCACCCCGGTGACCGAGGCGGTTATTACCGTCCCGGCCTACTTCACCGACGCACAGCGGCAGGCGACCAAGAACGCCGGCACCATCGCTGGTCTCGACGTCAAGCGGATTATCAACGAGCCGACTGCTGCGGCGCTTGCTTACAGTATTGATAAAGAGGATGACCAGAAGGTCATGGTATACGACCTCGGCGGCGGCACTTTCGACGTCTCGATCATTGAGATGGGCGACGGCGTGCAGGAGGTTCTGGCCACCGCCGGAAACAACCGGCTGGGCGGCGACGATTTTGACCAGAGGATCATGGATTGGATTACCGACGCTTTCAAGGCGGAGAACGGTATCGACCTCAAGGGCGACAAGATGGCCATGCAGCGGGTCAAGGAAGCGGCCGAGAAGGCCAAGATCGACCTGTCGGGTGTGACCTCGACCGACATCAACCTGCCGTTCATCACGGCTGACGCCAACGGTCCCAAGCATTTTGAGGCCACCCTCACCCGTGCCAAGTTCAATGAGATGACGGCCGACCTGGTGGAAAAGACTATGGGCCCGGTTCGTCAGGCGCTGAGCGACTCCGGCCTCAAGACGTCGGAGATCAACAAGGTTCTGATGGTCGGCGGCTCCAGCCGGATTCCCGCTGTACAGGATGCGGTGAAGAACTTTATCGGCCGTGATCCCTTCAAGGGCATCAACCCGGATGAGTGCGTCGCCATCGGCGCTGCGATTCAGGCCGGCGTGCTGGGCGGCGACGTCAAGGGCCTGCTGCTGCTGGACGTCACGCCCCTCTCCCTGGGCATTGAGACCATGGGCGGCGTTTCGACCAAGGTCATCGACCGCAACACCACCATACCGACCAAAAAGAGCCAGATTTTCTCAACTGCCGCAGACGGGCAGACCTCGGTTGAGGTTCACGTCCTCCAGGGTGAGCGCGAATTTGCCAGGGATAACAAGAGCCTGGGTGTTTTCCACCTGGATGGCATTGCTCCGGCGCCGCGCGGCATTCCGCAGATCGAGGTCACTTTCGACATCGACGCCAACGGCATTGTGCATGTTTCGGCCAAGGATCTCGGTACCGGGAAGGAGCAGTCGATCACCATCACCGCCTCGACCAACATGTCCAAGGAGGATATCGACAAGGCGGTCAAGGACGCCGAACAGTACGCCGCCGAGGATAAAAAGCGCCGGGAGGAGGTCGATCTGCGCAACAATGCAGATCAGATGATCTATCAGACCGAGAAAACCCTCACCGATTTGGGCGATAAGATCTCCGCGGAGGAGAAGGCGGACGTGCAGTCGGCCGTCGACGCGCTGAAGGAAGCCATGAAGGGCGAGGATAACGACAAGATCAAATCGGCCAAGGAAGAGCTGGAGAAAAAACTCTATGCCATCTCTGAAAAGGTGTATCAGGCGGCGCAGCAGGCCCAACAGGCGCAGGGTCAGCCGGATGGCGGCGCGCAGGGCGATCCGAACGTCTATGACGCCGAGTTCACCGATGCCGAGGATGAGAAAAAAGACTGACGGATTCGGTTGGTGATCCGGAAGCTTGTATGAAATCAGGCAAAGCGCCGCTCCCCATGTGTGTGGGAAGCGGCCGCTTTGCCCCGTGTTTCGATTCAAACGTGAAGCGTCTGGCATTCGGCGGAAAAACGGATTTTCCCCCGGCGGGGCGGCTTCGGAGCGTTTTGACATATTTTGAACGGAGGAGCGTGCGTACATTTTGGCCGATAAGAAAGACTATTACGAGGTGCTGGGTGTAGATCGCAGCGCCGGCGAGGATGAGATCAAAAAGGCCTATCGCGCGACCGCAAAGAAATATCATCCCGACCTTCATCCCGGCGACGCCGAGGCTGAAGCCAAATTCAAGGAGGCCAACGAGGCGTACGAGGTGCTGTCCGACAAGGATAAGCGCGCGCGGTACGATCAGTTCGGCCACGCCGGGGTGGATCCCAACTTCGGCGCAGGCGGTGGCGGCGGAGCCTATTCCGGCGGGTTTGGAGATTTCGGGGATATCGGGGATATTTTCAGCTCAATCTTCGGGGGCGGCGGGTTTGGCGGCGGCCGACAGGCCGACCCCAACGCGCCGCGCCGGGGTTCGGATACCTCGACCACCTTGTATCTGGATTTTGTTGAGGCGGCCAAGGGCTGTCGTAAGAAGGTCAAGACCACCCGGGTGGAAAGCTGCGGCGAATGCGGCGGCAGTGGCGCGGCTAAGGGGTCCAGTCCCAAGACCTGCCCCTCCTGCCACGGGAGCGGCCAGATTCGGATGACCCAGCGTACCCCCTTCGGCGCGATGCAGACCCAGCGGGTCTGCGACCAGTGCCGCGGCACCGGTAAAATCATCGACAATCCCTGCCGCGCCTGCGCCGGCAAAGGCCGGGTGCGTCGCACCCATGAGCAGGAGATCAACATTCCCGCCGGCATCGACGAGGGGCAGATTCTCAATGTGCGCGGCGGCGGCGACGCAGGTGTGAATGGCGGGCCGGCGGGCGATCTGCATATCAACATTTCCATCCGGCCGCATGCGCTTTTCGAGCGGCAGGGCTACGACGTGTACTGCGACCTGCCGATCACCTTTGTGCAGGCCGCGCTGGGGGCAGAGGTTACGGTGCCCACCCTCGACGGCAAGATCAAGTTCCCTGTGCATGAGGGAACTCAGCCGGGCGACGTATTCAAGCTGCGCGGCAAGGGTATTGCCAAGCTGAACAGCGTCGGCCGCGGCGACCAGTATGTCAAGGTGAATATCGAGGTGCCGAAGAATCTTTCCCAGTCTCAGAAAAATCTGTTGAAAGAGTTTGAAAGCAAAACAGACGAAAGTAATTATAAAAAACGCAAGGGCTTTTTTGATAAGCTCAAGGATTTTTTTGAGGAGGAAAAATGATCTGTCTCCCAAAAAAGCGGGACTCCAAACGATGCGTGTTTGGCGGAGGGTTTCCGCCCGGCCGCGGCTCTTGCGTAAAAAGAAAACCGGACATAGAATTTGCTAACGCCTGATAAGGAAGTATTTTAGAAAACAATAAATGTACTGAATTATCGGGCGTTGCAAAGGCAACCGTGAAAGATGAATACCGAGAAGAACCATAAAAAGTTTTTCTCGGTATTTTTCTATGCTTTTTAATCCGCACATTCGACATATAAACCGCCTTTGAGTACAATTATAATAGAAACTTAAAGGAGGTTTCCAAGATGAGCAAAAAATATTATATGGCACTTGACGATTACGAACACAACTTACTTATTCACGCACTCAATGACAAATGCAATGAATGCATCCAAAACGGAAAATACACCGACGCAGTTGATGAAATCTTAGTTAAAATCATTGAAGCACCGAAAAGGAAATTCAAAATTAAGAATGTGGAGGGTTAATTATTATGGAAAAATCTTTATTTGAGCAAATGGAAGGTACATATACGCAGGTTGCGATTATCTGCTTCCAAACTTGACTCTTCCCGAATAAGAAGCCAAGCCTGTCGGCGTTTGGGGACAGCGCCACCTGCGGTATATCAAACAACATAAGCGTGTCTTTTACGCTAATCTGCTGACCGAATGCAAGCTGAACAGTTACCTTGCAGATGTTGATGAGCAGGCGGAAAATATGTTTCTTCGGTTGTTAAAAGACCTTGCCGAAAAAGAAAAATGTAACGGAAAAGCTCAAGGCAGAAAATCAGATGCTGTGGGCACGGCGTATGAACAGTATCCGTAATCGTGCAACGGAAATAATGAATGTTGATTTAATCTACGCATAACAAAACGGGAGTTGATATCATATCAGGTATCAGCTCCCGTTTTTCGTGTCCAAATATTAAAACAACTTAATCACAAGCACATCTTGTAAATTGCTTCTACATCGGCAGGGACGAGATTTTTCGCTCCAGTTATTACAGAGCCGCCGCAGGCATGCTCCGCCATAGCCTTGAAGTGTTTATCATCTATGCCTAAATCGGAAAGATTAGACTTTAAACCGAGCGTGTCAAAACAGAAATTCTCAACCGCTTCAATGGCTTTTTTCGCTCCGTCCGTCGCAGAAAGATTTTCGGGAATACCGAACACCTTTACACCGAGTCGGTAAATAGCGGGAGCTGTTGTTTCGTTCAAAATATATGTGAGCCAGCGAGGCGTTACGATAGCAAGACCGTGTCCGTGTGTGATGTCATAGTATGCGGATAATTCGTGTTCCATTGCGTGGCAGGCACAGCCGTGAACCGTTCCTGCATCAAGAACGGTGTTGAGTGCTATAGAAGAAGCCCACATAAGATTTGCCCTTGCTTCGTAATTTTCAGGCTCCTTCATCGCAACGGGCGCCCATTTTACAACGGCACGCATAACAGCTTCCTGAAATTCCAAAATCATATCAAAGGTTGCGTCGCCCGCAAGATAGTAGTTATCCAAAACGTGATTGAAAATATCAAACGCACCGCAAGCGGTCTGATAGGTAGGAAGCGAAAAGCTCAGCTCTGGATTTTCAAAAGCTACTCTCGGAATAAGCGCACTGCCGCCGAGACCGATTTTTTCGTTTGTATCCATATTTGAAATTACCGCCCAAGTGTCCATTTCCGAGCCGGTTGCGGCATTTGTGAGAATTGCAACAACAGGCAGAGCCTCTGTTACCCAAACTCTGTTTGATACAAGCGGCCAAACATCTCCGCTTTCTGTTACAGCCGCTGCTGCAACCCCCTTTGCACAGTCGATTGTTGAACCGCCGCCGACTGCTAAAACAACATCAATGTTTTCATTTTTGCAGATTTCTGCGCCCTTGTTCGCTGTTGTATGGCGAGGGTTCGGCTCAACGCCCGAAAGTTCAAATACTTCCAAACCGTTTGCTTCAAGCAATTCGGTAACTGTGTCATAAAGTCCGTTCTTTTTAATCGAGCCTCCGCCGTAAACAAGAAGTACCTTTTTGCCAAATTTTAAAAGCTCTTCGGGCAAATGCTGTATTTGATTTTTTCCGAAATATATTTTATCCGGATTGTGAAATATAAAATCGTTCATAGTATTTATCTCCTTACGCTTGTTTTCCTGCTTCGTATGCTTCTTTTAATGCAGGGTGTCCTTTTGTTTCGCCCGGTTTATCTGCACCGCCTGCAAAGATTGTCTTTTTGAAATTCGCTTTAGGGAAGCAGTCAACCCAGCCTTGAATTGCCGTTTCTGTTCCCTTGACCGTTTCGGCTTTGTCTTCGGCGGCAGTCGCAAGAAGATAAACATCACGGAATTTATAATCTGACGGATAAAGCGGATTTGCTCTGTCAAGCAAAGTTTTGAGTTGACCGCAAACGCTGTAATAATAAACGGGAGTTGCGAACACGATTACATCGGCATTCAGCATTTTTTCGGTAATTTCTCTGCTGTCATCATCTATAACGCATTTATGTGTTTTTTGACAAGAAAGACAGCCTATGCAGAAATTGATTGTTTTACCTGCAAGGCTTAGCTTTTCGGCATTATGTCCCGCTTCCTTTGCGCCTTTCAAAAATTCATCGGCAAGCATTTCCGAGTTGCTGCCTTTTCTTAAACTTGATGAAATAACAAGTACATTTTTGCTCATATATATTCTCCTTTTATTCAACTGTTTTTGACCAAGCAACAAGCTCGCTTTCCGTTGCTCTTGCAGAAAACACTTTGCCGTTTTTAAGAATTGCACCTTTGCAAGAAGGCGCAAGCTCTGCATTTGTATTTCCCACAGTTGGATTTTAATTAGATGTTCAAAACATTCTTAAATAATTTAGGCAAACTCAAACAGATTCAAACCTACCTCATCACTAAACTTTCTCTTAACTCTGCCATCAATCAGCGTGATTACCATCTCGCAAGTTGCGCTGACGATGGCTGTGTTTAGATGCCCGCCGAACACCTTGCCTTCTGCGTCTCCTGCACTCATATGAAGGTGCGGATAGTATCCGTTATCTTTGGTGGTGATTGTTCCAGTCAGCGAAACGATTTCATAATTACCCTTGAATTCATTCGCATAATACCTCTTCTCTTCCACCTTGAAAACACCAACTGTAAAATCTCCGACAGCACCGAGTGCATTCACAGTTGCTAAGGCGATATTTTCTTTTAAAGCAATCAATTTCAACTGCTCCTGAATCTCTTCTCCTTTATCAATTCGTGCAATAATCTGATTGCCGAATCTTCTGTATTCCATATGCGATTCCTCCTGCACTTTTTCATATATGAAGCTTTACTTAAGTTTATTATACTCATCATCATTGACGCTTTCCAGCCATTCATTCGAGCAGTTTTCGCCGGGAACCTCGATAGCAAGATGAGAGAACCAACTGTCGGCTGCTGCTCCGTGCCAATGCTTAACACCTACGGGAATATTGATAACATCGCCTGCAGACATTAACACAGCGTCCTTGCCCCATTCCTGATAATATCCTCGACCTGCCACACAAATCAAAATCTGTCCGCCGCCTTTATCAGCGTGATGAATGTGCCAATTATTACGGCATTTCGGCTCAAAAGTTACATTGAAAACGCCAACCTGCGATGTGGAAATCGGAGCAAGGTAGCTTTGACCTGAAAAGTATTGGGCAAAGCCGTCGTTTGGATTTCCGATAGGAAATACCATAGAGCTTTCGTGTTTCGCTTTTTCATCGCTTTCGTCAATGCTTTCCACCCATATCTCTTTCGCCATTTTAAATGCTGCCCACGCTTTCGGCCAGCCTGCATAAAATGCGGCGTGAGTTAAAATTTCTGCAATTTCAGTTTTGGTAATACCGTTATTTTTAGCCGACATCAGATGATACCCAAAAGATGAATCTGTAAGTCCCATAGACATCAATGCGACTACGGTTACCAATGAACGGTCACGAAGCGAAAGCTTATCCTCTCTTGACCATACCTCTCCGAATAAGACATCATCATTCAGCTCTGCAAATTTCGGAGCAAAATCACCGAGCTGGTTTCTTCCTGCTGTTTGCTTGTTCATTCTGTATTCCTCCGTTCTATATACCCGGCTTTACGAACATTACCTTGCCCGAAAGACTTTCCATATGCTTTGCCCAATCCTCTTTTGGTACATCTTCAATGGATACCGATACAAACTTGTCGTTGATATTCAGGTCATCGGCAATAAAGCGCCGCACTTTCAATGCAAGCTCTGTTTTCGCTTTATCATCACGACCGGGTATCATTGTAATATCAATGTGAGGCATAAAATCGCCCCCCTTTCTATATAACTTTAAATTGTTTCCATTTGCCTTGCTTAAACCTACACCAAAAAATAATTCCTCGTAGCACCCAATCCAAGCACATTGCCCAAGCAATTCCGATAACGCCTAAATTCAATATAATACTGAATAGTATTGAAAAAATCAAGCGTCCGCCGATAGTCGTTCCGAGCGAAACTAAAGTTGTAAATTTGACATCTCCCGTTGCACGAAGCCCTTTTCCTAAAGGGTCTGCAAAGGGGAATGCGATTGCGCTGAAAATATTATGAATCAGTACAAGTAAAATCACAAGGCGCTTTGTTTCTTCCGCTATCGAATACCAATTCATTAAAAGCGGTGTTACCGCAAAAACGGCGATGTTCCAACCAACGGAAAAGAGCAATGTTATTTTCATAAGTTTTTTAAATAAATGCTCTGCTGCGGAAATGTTGTTCGCTCCCATACACTGTCCAATAACCGTGATAAATACCGGTCCCATCGTTACACTGACAAGAGAAGCCATACTCCAAATGCTTTGTGCGATGCCGTTCGCAGCTATTTGACAAGTGCCGAACAAAGCGACAATACTGCTTAACGCAACCTTTACAAGCTGAAATATACCGCTTTCAATTCCATTCGGAACAGCAATTTTAAGCATTTGGCTAAGTAATCTGCGATTCGGTTTTAAAATCCAACTCAAGCGATAATTTACGGTATTTTTTTTAGAAAAACACAAAACCGTAATAACTACTGCCGAAAAAGCTCTTGAAATCAATGAAGGATAAGCCACTCCCGCTACGCCTGCATTTAATACAAAGACACCGATAAGATTTCCTATCACATTTATGACATTGGCAATTATCGAAATATACATTGTAGTGCTTGTTTTTCCGATACTGCGATAAAGCGCCGCTCCTGCGTTATATACAGCGAGGGCAGGGTAGGAATAGGCTGAAATTCGCAAATATGTTACACAGGCATACGATACGTCTTGTTCCACACGCCCAAACATTATTCTAATCAGCGATTCGTTTAAACCGATAATGAACAATGCTGTGATTACAGAAAACAAAACGGAAAAAGAAAGAAGCTGGCTTGAAGCCTTGCCTGCCGTATCAAATTCGTTTCTTCCGATATATTGGCTTATAATTACTGCGCCGCCCGAAGCCAAAGCGGTAAACAAATAGATGAAAATAGTATTAAACGCATTTACAAGTGAAACGCCGGATACCGCAACTTCGCCGACAAAGCTTACTACAAATGTATCGGCAATGCCGACAAGCATCGTCAATAATTGCTCTGCAAAAAGGGGCAAAATCAGCTTCTTTAATTCATTGTTTGAAAAAGCTGTTGTTGAACTTTCTTTCATTTTATTACCGTTTTGATTTTTAAATTAACCTTGCGAAATGACATCGGCAATTTGTGCTTCGACTTTTGAAATATCACTCACACGGAATCCACTGAGGACATTCGCGTTCGGCTCCAGAGCTTTAATCGCCGAAACCGATGTGCTGATACTACTGCTGCCGCTTGTGCAAAACGGTATAATTGTTTTATCTGAAAAATCGTAGGTGTCCAATAAAGTGTTGATAATTTTCGGCATTGTTCCCCACCAAAGAGGGTATCCGATGAACACCGTATCATAGTCAGCAAGATTATCAAGTGTTCCGTCGATTTCCGGGCGCGCCGTATCGTCTCTCATTTCACGATTTGCTCGGCTGTCATCATCACTGTAATTCAAATCTTCAGAAGTGTAGGGAACCTTCGGGATAATCTCAAATGTGTCCGCATTTGTCAGACGCTGTATTTCCTCTGCCGCTTTTTTCGTATTACCTGTGCAGGAAAAATAGATAACCAGCGTTTTTCCATCCGTTTCTTTCGGTTTGGAAATATCCGTTTCCGAAGGCTGTGATTCATCCGAAACATCGGAGGAAGAACCGGTTTCCGATACATCGGACGGCTCTGTTGACTGCATATTATTTCCGCAAGCCGACAGCGGAAATATCATAATGCAAACTGTTAAAAATGAAATAATTTTTTTCATAATAGACGCACTCCTTTTCAAGTGAACTTTTAGATAAAAAATACAGGTATCCCATTTTGGGACACCTATATTGTATATCCATATTCAAGTTATGTCTAATACTTATATTGTATCGTTAGAAATACTTTCAAAGCATTTCTTTATGTGCTTGATAAAAGCTTCTTCCGCAGGAGAACACGGCTGTGATTTTTTCCATACAAGCACCGTACCCGTTGTAAGCGAAGGAGATAGAGGGATAAACTCAACTCCGTCATATTTGCAGTTTAAATTCAAGTTAATAAATACGCCGACTCCGCTTGCCGCCAAAGCAGCCATATTATACGGCAAATTGCCTGTTGCCGAAACCGAAAGCTGTTCGCCGTATTTTCCGAACCAGTTGGTCAGCTCATTTTGAACCATCTCACGCCTGGTTAAAATAATCGGCAATCCCTTCAAATCCTGCGGACAGATATATTCTTTTTCTGCAAGCTCTGAATTCTCACTTACCAAAACGCCCCATTCTTCTTTTTCGGGGAAACGCAAAAAGTCATATTTGCTTATATCCACAGGTTCTAAAAGCAGACCTAAATCAAGACTTCCTCTTTCAATCTGCTCTTTGATATTGTCGGAATTTCCGCTGTAAAGTTCAAACTTAACAAGCGGATATTTTTGTTTGAAGGACGCAATCATTTCAGCTAACAATTTTGTGCATTTGTATTCTCCGCTTCCGATAGAAATGACGCCGCTTAAGCTTTCTTCCTGTTTAAATTCTCGTTTTGTCTTTTCGGCAAGAGATAACAATTCCTGCGCTCTGCGTTTTAAAAGCGAGCCTTCATCCGTTAAAATAATGTTGTGGTTGCTTCTGCGAAACAGTTTTACGCCGAGTTCTTCTTCAAGCTGCATAAGCTGACGGGAAAGCGTCGGTTGAGTAATATGTAAAATCCCTGCCGCTTTTGTAATGTTCTCTTCTTCGGCAATCGTCAAAAAGTAATTCAGCACTCTTAATTCCATAAAAACGTCCTCGCTTTCGTGAGGTTATTATACCATGAGAAAAGGTGATTTACAACATATCTAAGCTTTAGATATTCAAATTACGAATGACGATGAACGAATAAACCAATTAGTATTCCCGCAATTCAAAAAAATATTCAAGGAAAGTCTTGGTGTGGGAATATTTGTTCTGTATAATATAAGCTGTAACAGTTTAATCGTCACGGACAACTGAATATTTTTTGAGATATAGAGAACTTAGTCGGTATAAGATAGTGCCGCTGCTGCTCCGTTTCGTTTTTGGTTCTGTTGGCGGGAGCAGGAAATAAAGCAGAACTCGACTTTGAATTACAAAGCCGGTTACATTTGATGAATTTGCAGACCAAAATCAAGGGGATAATTCTACCCTTTTGAGGATGAGTCGGTACATCATCGGAAAGATTACCGATGATGTTTATGAAAGAAGGCCCGTAAAATATGAAAGGGAGCAGAAAGAACTTGTATCCGCCGTATCCGAAGCAAAGACTGTTTTGGAGAGCGCCGAGCAGAAAACCACAGACTTACGCTTACTGCCCTGAACCTTCCGTGAAATGACGGATATTAAGGAACTGACTCCGACTCTTGTAAACTCGCTGATTGAGCGCATTGAGGTTCACAACAACGACAAGTCAAGCGGTCATTGCTATGTGAAGGTGGATATTTACTTTACAGCGGTGGGAATGTTCAAAGTTCCTACCGAAGATGAAATTGTTGCAATGATGGAAGAAATACGGAAAAACCCGCAGGACTACCGCTTTGCAGCATAAAAAGAAACGGTGCAGCCTCTTTTCAAGGTTACACCGTAACTTACATAGGAGTTACTTTCTTATGGGATTGCCCATTTTCTATGTCTGGTTTTCTTTTGCCCGGCCGCCGTACAGCTTGCGGAACTTGTTGGGGGAGAACCCCTTGAACTGCTTGAATTTTTGAATAAAATAGGCAGAATCCGAATATCCGACCGAAATCGCAATCTCGGTAATGCTGCGGTCGGATTGCAAAAGCAGACTTTCCGCTTTGGAAATGCGTATGTAATTCAAATAATCGGTAAAGCTGACATTCATGACCCGCTTGAACTGACGGGAAAAATAGCTGTAGCTCATATTGCACATCTGCGCGACAGAGGATACGGTCAGTTCATCAGCATAGTGTTCGTCCACATATACAAAAACTCGCTTGAGCGTATCCTCCATCTTATCGCCAATCAGCGTTTCCTGTTCCAGCTCGCACCCCCGGTCGTTCCAAAAGCGAAGAATCCACATAAACATTTGACAGATGTAGCCGCGGATGGCCAGCTCGTATCCATACTCCCGGTTGCGGTGCTCTTCAATCAGCAGCTCCAGCAGCCGAGGCACCGGACCGTTTGCCATTTCCCCGGCGGTCAGCACCCGCGGATGGCGGGACTGCGCCAGAATAAAGGGCACGGCGTACTGCGTTTCGAAAATCGAAAGGCTGGGATTGTATAAAATCTCCGGGTCGAACTGGATGACCCAGTTGCAGGCTTTGTCCCCGATTGGCATGGTTTTGTGCTTTTCGCCCGAATTGATAATCAGCAGGTCGCCGGCCGTGAAGGTGTATTCATTTTCTCCAAGCGCGGCGCGGAATCCGCCCTTTGTACAATAGATAATCTCAATCTTGTCGTGCAGATGAAGCCGGGCGCCGCCCCCCGGGCCGATATGCTCCTGATAATTGCAGGTGGTCGTGGTGGGAAAACCGTTGTACATCCGGCGCGGTTCTACATAAAAGTTTTCCAAAACGAGCGATCCTCCCCAAAATGAACCTCAAGGCAATTTTTCAATATTTCCGTTTTTATTTTAACACTTTTGTAAATAAAATGATAGCCTTTTTTCTTTTGCCGAGGCAAAACATCTTTCGGCACGGCGATTGCAAAACGCATCGGGGCGTGTTATAATAATCTGAAAAACAAAACGCCGGGCGGCCGCGCGTTTTCGGGAGGGGATCACATGACTTCACGCCACCTGATTGATTTGGAAAGCCTGTCGCTGGAGGAAATACGGAAAATTCTCGACCTTGCGAAGATCATCATGGATAAACCCAAATATTTTTATGATAGCTGCCACGGCCTTTTGATGGCCACTTTGTTTTATGAGCCGTCGACCAGGACCCAGATGTCCTTTCAGTCGGCCATGCTCAAGCTGGGGGGACAACTGATCGGCTTTTCCGACCCGGTCAACTCCTCCGTGTCGAAGGGGGAGAGTCTCAAGGACACTGTGCGTGTGGTCAGCAACTATGCCGACATTCTGGTTGTCCGGCACCCGTCGGAGGGAGCCGCCAAAGCGGCTGCGATGTTTTCCCGCGTCCCGGTCATCAACGCCGGGGACGGCGGGCACATGCACCCGACCCAGACCCTCACCGATCTCTTTACCCTGCAAAATTCCAACGGCCGGCTGGACCATCTGACGGTGGGACTGTGCGGCGATCTCAAAAACGGGCGGACGGTGCACTCGCTGATCCAGACCCTCTGCCGCTACAAGGGCAATCGCTTTGTCCTGATTTCCACACCCGAGCTGGCCGTCCCTCCGTATGTGAAGGAGATTATGACGGACGCCGGCTGCGAATATACTGAAATGGATAATCTCGCCGACGGGATTGGAGAGGTAGACGTCCTTTACATGACCCGGATTCAGCGTGAGCGATTTGAGAGCGAGGCGGCGTATAACAAGCAGAAGGGCGTTTTCATCCTGGATACCGAGAAGCTGAAACGCGCCAAATACGGCCTGCGTATTCTGCATCCCCTGCCCCGGGTGGATGAGATTGATTATGAGGTGGACGACGATTCCCGCGCGGTATATTTCGACCAGACCGAGTATGGCATGTACGCCCGGATGGCGCTGATTCTCCATATGCTGGACGGCAGCCGCAAGCAGCTCGATCCACGGCCGGAGTCCAACACAAATCTGGTTTGCGCCAATCCGAAATGTATCACGGCGAGCGAAAAATATCTTCCCCGCCTGTTTAAAAAGCAGGGCGACCGGCCGATCTGCGAATACTGTGAGCATGAGAAAGCGTAGGCCGCTGATCCTGTTTGCCTCCCCCCATCCGGACGGTGCGACGGCCGCGCTGCTGGCGGCCTATCTTTGGCGGGAGGGGGTAGACAGGGCGGAGTGTACGTTCTTCGACTGTTACGCCATGCGGCCGGCGCCCTGCACCGACTGCGGCTATTGTAAGGAACATCCGGCCTGCGCTTTGCGCGACCTCGACCCCTTTTACGCCGCGCTGGAGGCGGCCGACCGGCTGATTCTGGCCGCGCCGGTGTACAACAACGGATTTCCCGCCCCGATGAAAGCGGTCGTCGACCGGCTGCAGGTCTATTTCAGCGCCCGGTTTGTCCGCGGCATTCGGCCGCCGATCAAGCAGAAAAAGGCGGCGGCGCTGCTTTTGACCTCCGGCTCGGCGGGCGAAAAGAGGGAGGTTTTGCTGCCCCAGCTCCTTCCTTGTTTTACCGTGATCCATGCCGGACTGGAGGAGGTTTTGGAGCTTCCCGGCACCGACGCCGGCTGGACGAAGGAACAGATTTTCCGAATGGTGAACCCGGGATGAACGGCCGGACTGTGCGGCGTCCCGGCGAAAAATGCAGGAAGAAAGAACCCTCTTGCCGAGGGAAGAGAGCGGGTGACAATCATGGAACAGGACGCTTTTCGTGCCGGTGTGCGGCCGGGCGGACTGCTGAACAGCGCGCAGATTAAGATCCTGATCTGCTACATTTTGGACGAGATTGGGCGTCCTCTGCCGCGTCAGAAGCTGCAGGAGGTTTTTCATTATGAGGGACTGG
This sequence comes from Candidatus Howiella sp., assembly GCA_050946935.1. Taxonomy (GTDB): domain Bacteria; phylum Bacillota; class Clostridia; order Oscillospirales; family Acutalibacteraceae; genus UQRS01. The sequence continues at coordinate 15,494 of JBMNVR010000010.1, read as the reverse complement.
CCAATTATTTTGAACTTTCCCAGGCCGTCAGCGAGCTGACCAAGCAGGGGAATATCTCTCTTTGCGATGAGGAGAGACAATCCTACCGAATCACCGATTCCGGTCGGGAGATCATACAGACGCTTGGTCACACCCTTCCCAAAACGGTGCGGGACAGTGCGCTGCGCGCGGCAACCACCATGCTGGTCCGTATCAAGCGGTCGGAGAACAATCTGGTTAAAATCGAGGAATGTAAAACCGGGTATCAGGTGACCTGCGCCGTGCTGGAGGCCGGACGGGAGTTGATGTCCATCATGGCTGAGGTGCCCGAAATTTCCGACGCCGAGCGGATCAAAAACGCCTTTCTGGACGACCCCAGCCGGGTGTATTCCGGCGTGATGGGCCTGCTCATCGGGGAGGAAATGGGCTATGATCCCGAAGGCAGCGAGCCGATTTTGTGATATAACGCCAAACAATCCGGATGACGGGCTCTCTCCGCCGGCCGGGGAATAGAGTAAAAGAAAAGCAGGCATAGAATTTCTATGCCTGCTTTATCATAAATGCACGGATTACGGCCTATCCGCTTGACGGTAATCCGTGCGGAGGGCGTTTGAATGTGATTGCAAACATCATAACGGTTTTGATGAAAACTGTTACATACAATAATATAACACAAATGAACGCTTTTTTCAACAAGAAAGGAAAAGTTTCCCTAAAAAATCCAAGCTTTCTCAAATAATGCACAATACAATCCGATCGTTGTTGAATAATATTTACAAAAGCATTGACAATTCAACAGTTGGGTGATATATTTTAATTGCAGGGTGAATAAAGAAACAAAAGAAGTGTCAATTATGTTAAAGCAAAAAGGTTAACATTTGTTTTGGTTATTATTTCTTTTCTGCTGTTTTTTACAACGCAAACGCAGTCGGTTCAACCGGCTTTAGCTGTCTCACCACCTCAAGCTGATACGCTGGTTTCTTATGATTGCGATACGGAAACAATATCTTATAGCAAATTTCCGGAAACAGCACCCAATCTCTCTGCATATAGTGAAATGATGGATGAGAATTTAGCTGCGTTCGGTTATGATTGTGAAAATTCATCAGATTTAAGTACACTTTCAGTTTTATCAGGTGTTTCACCTGCTTCAATCATAGGTTCAGATATTCGTTTTCAGTTGGAATCTCCCCGGAATGATGCCCAAGGAAGGAACCCGGTATGCATTAGTGGCAATGGGCGCCTCCAATGGAACGGACGACGGAACATCGGCATCATCGGCCGGAAATGTGTGTATTGATACGTTTCGGTCTGATAATCTCAATCACTTGTGGGAAATTGTAGATGTTAGCTAATAAAATCAGTTGATTGGATAAGTGAGGAAAGGGGTGCATGTATCCTATGCTGAAATTCAAATCCTGGATCAAAAAGCCGATCGTTTTGGTTACGGCTCTGGCAGTTGTCCTGGTTTCGGCCGCCGCGGTTACCTGCGCGCTTGCCTTCGGGAGCGAGACGCCGGCATCCTCTGCGCCGGTTGTGGCGGGAGAGGCTTCCGGGGACGGCCGGGCGGCGGAAACCTCCGCACAGCCGGAGAGGGACGCACCTACGTCCGAGGCCCCCGCGTCGTCAGAGGGGCTGGCCGCGCAGCCGGAGGAGAGTACGGCGGTCAGCACCCTTCCGGAGGAGGCCTCCTACACCTATACCTTTCCGGAGGTGATCGACAACTGGCGATATCAGGGCGTCTATCCGGACGGGGTTCCAATCGTTACAGAGACGCAGGTACGCGCTGTCACACCCGGAATGACCTGGCAGCAGGTGTATGAGGGCTTTGGGCTGAAAGCGGCCTTCCCGAACGGCATTGCCATCGGGGTGGAGGGAAACCGCCTTCTTTTGTTAAGCTGGAGTGATGAAAAGGCGTCCTGCGGCCGGACGGGGGAGGAATTGTTAGCCGGATGCTTGGAGCTTTGGAGAGAGGATCGACCGGATGGCGGCCGTTTTGTCACCTTTTCCGATGCGGCCGGCCTTCTGCTGTACGATCCGGGGGAGAATCGGATTCTGTTTGGAGAGTGGAGCCTGCCCTACGCCAACGGCGGCCGGGTGGAGTATGATACAGCGACCGGAACCGTGCGGGAATATCCGTCCGAGTCGTCTGAGACACCGCATGTTTTTGATGAATCCGGAAATCCTCTGGAGGTTTCAACGCTTCAAAACGGTGCGCAGGGGTATGCGATTTTTGAAAGCCTTTACCGGCCGGAAGGGGGAAACGGCCTGCTTTTCAGCGCCAGAATCGACAGATTGACCGTTCTTCGCTGATTGGGGAATACGCCAGACAGCCTGTGCCGAAACGGATCGGGCCGTCTGGCGTTTGTGCTGTAAATTCAGACTGTCAGCCGGGGATGGTTCGGCTTGTGGGAGTCTTAAAAAAACGGGGGAAATCTGTGGCCAAATCTGACTTTATAAATTTTCTAAGAAAATGATATTTTGTACTTGACACAGGGCGCTTTTTTGACTATAATCTATTAGCTGACATTATTCAGGTAGCTGAACAATGTCGATGCATCGCAGAGCACGACCGCCGCCGGTGGCGGAAAAAGGGAGTGCGAGTGCGGCGCAGCAAAAGGGAGACATGCGACGCGGAAGCGAGCAGGGCGACCATTTTGCAAGAGTCAAGCGAAGCGCTCGGGCGGACAGCCGGAGGGTTTTGACGCAAGAAAAGAAAAAACAGCCGATTTATGACGAGGTGTGGCTCAGTTTGGTAGAGCGCTGCGTTCGGGACGCAGAGGCCGCAGGTTCGAATCCTGTCACCTCGACCAGCAGCGGCGCTGGTCTCAATTTGATTGAGTTCAGCGCCGTTTTTATTGACAAACAGGACGGAGGTTTTCCGTCGGATACCCGGTACAATGCCTGCGGGCGTACTGAACAAGGTCCGCCGTGGCGGACCTTGTTCCTTTTCAGGGCGAAATGTGCGCACAGGACATCGGTTGACAGGTCTTTGCATCCTGGCCGGCAGGTGGAAATGACGCCGCTGAGAATAACCGGCGGCTTCGCGGTTTTGTCCTGTGCATTGGTTACCGGAGGTCTGAAATGCTGTTTGGCCTTTTTGCGTTTGTGGGACTGTCCGGTTATGAAAAGAAGGGTGTGCGGATTGGATAGAATCAGAGCGTTTTTAAAAAAATTAACAACCACCAAGACGATTGTTCTGGGTTATGCCGGAATCATTTTGATTGGCGCGCTGCTGCTTATGCTGCCGTTTGCTACCCGCGCCGGAGAGGTGCCGACCACTTTCCTCAACGCCTTGTTTACTGCTACGTCGGCCACCTGCGTGACCGGCCTGATTGTGTTTGACACCTTTACCCACTGGACTTTGTTCGGTCAGATCGTCATTTTGCTGCTGATTCAGATTGGCGGCGTCGGGTTTATGACTGTTGCGATCTCGCTTGTCTCTTTAACAAAAAAGAAGATCGGCGTCAACCAGCGTGTCCTGATGCAGGAGACGGTTGCTGCCCCGAATATAGGCGGCATCGTTCGGATAACCCGGTTTATCATCCGGGGTTCTCTCGTCTTTGAAGCATTGGGCGCCATCCTGCTCGCTTTTTACTTTTGTCCCCGGCTCGGACTGGGAGAGGGGATTTATTTTTCCATCTTCCATTCGATTTCGGCTTTTTGCAATGCCGGCTTTGATCTGATGGGCAAATACCAGCCGTTTTCTTCTTTGACGCTGGTGGCGGATAACGGGTATGTGCTGGGCGTGATTATGTTTCTGATTGTGATCGGTGGTTTGGGTTTCCTTGTTTGGGGAGATATTCTCAAATGCCGCTTCCGGTTCCGGCAGTATCGCCTGCACACCAAAATTGTGCTGACCGTATCGGGCCTTTTGCTTTTGATCGGTGCGGCGGCGATTTTTGCCTTTGAACAAAAGGGTGATAGCTTTGCGCAAAAAACGATGGGCGAGAAGATTCTGATCGCTCTGTTTCAGTCGGTGACGCCCAGAACCGCCGGCTTTAACACGGTGGATTTGCATACTTTGACCCAGTCGAGCCGGCTTTTAATGATTGTTTTGATGCTGATCGGCGGTTCTCCCGGTTCGACGGCCGGCGGTTTGAAGACGACCACCTTTGCCATTGTGCTGCTTAGTATATTTTCCACCTTCCGGCGGAAGAAGTCGATTGAGTGTTTTGGCCGCCGCGTGGACGACGAGACGCTGCGCACCGCCTCCTGTGTGATGATGATGTATATCATGCTGTCGGTCGGGGCGACGCTGATCATCGCCTATGCCGAAGGGATCACTGCACAGTTCGCCATGTTTGAAGTGAGCTCGGCCATCGGCACGGTCGGACTCAGCTTCGGCTTAACGCCCGAATTTGGCGCGCTGTCTAAAATAATTTTGATTTGTCTTATGTTCTTCGGCCGCGCCGGATCCCTGACTATTTTGCTGGCGTTTGGTTCGGGGCATTACAACGCGCCCTCCAAACTGCCTCTGGAGAAGGTACAGATTGCATAAACGTGGCAATGACAAACACAACGGTCAGAAAACGATTTGTGTTTAAATTCCCTTCATTCATTAAAAAAGGAGAATGGCTTTATGAAATCCATCTTGATTATTGGACTTGGACGCTTTGGCCGACATATGGCGAGGAAATTTATTGAAGAGGGGAACGAGGTCCTCGCTGTGGATATCAATGAGGAGCGGGCCGACGCGGCCGTTCCTTTTATCCGCAATGTGCAGATCGGCGACGCCACGAACGAGGATTTTATGAAATCGCTTGACGTCAACGGATACGACCTTTGCGTGATCGCCATTGGTGATAATTTTCAGAGCGCGCTGGAGGCGACCGTGCTGACCAAGGATCTCGGCGGAAAGTTTATCATCGCCCGCGCCTGCCGCGACGTGCACAAAAAGCTGCTGCTGCGCAATGGCGCGGATTATGTGGTTTATGCCGAGCGGGAAAGTGCCGAGCGCCTGGCGATCAAGTTCGGAGCCAAGAATATTTTCGACTATGTCGAACTGACGCCCGAATACTCAATCTATGAAATTTCGGTGCCCTCCTCCTGGCGGGGGAAGAGCATTATCCAGACGGCCGTCCGGTCAAAGTACAAGATCAGCATTCTGGCCATCAAGGTCGGGAACGAGATTTTTCCGCTGCCGACGGCCGATCATGTTTTCTCCGCGGGGGAGACCATGATCGTCATGGGCCATCAGGAGGATATCAAGGCGCTGACCAAATGACGCCGCGACACCGCAGGCCGCGTTTGCCTTTCCGACCGGTATGCTGGAAGCCTTTCGGCTCTGGACAGAAAAAGGCCCCGGCTTCCGGGGTGGAGGAGGATGTATATGGAGCAGAAAAAGATCGACCGTATTAACGAGCTGGCAAAAAAGAGCAAGGCTGAGGGGCTGACCGACGCCGAAAAAGCCGAGCAGAAGGGGCTGCGGGTGGAATATATCGAGGCGATGAAGGCCTCCCTCCTGGCCGAGCTGGAGAATACCTACATTGTCAATCCGGACGGCACGAAGGTCAGAGCGACCGAGCTGAAAAAAAGGCGCGAAACCTTGCCGGAATCCTGAGCCGACGGCACAGGCCGGCCGCTCTTTGTCCGGTGCTTGAAACAAACGGGGAGGCAGGCGAAGGCCCGGGTAGGATTCGTCAACCCTTTAATATGTTTGTTTTCCTCGTCCGCCGATGGGGAAGGAAGGGACTTGCCATGCTTAAGCATGTGGTTTGTTTTAAACTGAAAGACAATTCTCCGAAAGCCTGCGAAAAAGCGCGGGACGTGCTCCTTTCCATGAAAGGAAGGGTACCGCTGCTGCGGGACATTTCGGTCGGGATCGACCTGCTGCACTCCGACCGGTCGTACGACGTGGTTTTAGAGGTGCTGCTCGATGATCTTGCGGCGCTGGAGGCGTATCAGAACGACCCGTATCACTGCTGCGTCGTAAAGGCGTATATGCACGAGGTGCGGGAGGCCAGCATAGCTATCGACTATCTTTTCGGCGGCGCGGCCGGGTAAGATTTTCTCCGGCGTACAATAGAAGAAACGTTTGTATGTTACGCTTAAAGGCGCTTTGCATCCTTCTGATCGGGGGATACAAAGCGCCTTTTTGCAACTTCGGTCAAGAGGGAAAACCATTCCCTATAAGCGTCTATAAGAAACGCTTGCCTTATGGGGCGGCGTTAGCTTTTGTCCTTTGCTTTTTCAAACAGCCAGAGACGGCCGCTCTCCGGCTCGGGAGAGGCGGGAACCTCCAGCCCGGCGCGCAGCGTCGCCCCGGTGAAGCGTTCTCCCGACAGGCGGTCGATGTAGAGAGTCTGCGGGTCGGCCGCTTCGACCGGCAGGCAGAGTACCCGTCCGGCGCTGTCCCCCTTGTTTTGCAGGAGGGAGAGAAATATCCGCTCACCCGCGGTCTCCTCCATTTCGGGGGAAGCGGTGTAGTAATACGCGCTGCATTCCAGCTCGTTTTCAAAGGGGGAGAGCAGGCGGTAGAGATCACCGTACTTGACCAGATCCTCGACCTCGCGGTAAATCATGATCTGGCTCTGGATGGCGGCTCTGACATCCTCCGCCGCGGTGAGAATGTTCAGCTCATAACCCAGCATGCCGCCCAGAGCGACCTTGAATTTATAATCCAGACGGGTCATGCGCGCCGCATCGCGGCCGGGGTCGGAAACGTGGCAGGACATGACCGAGGCGGGATAGCCGAGCAGGCTGCCGTACTGGATCCGCACCCGGTCGGTGGCGTTGGTGTTATCGCTGGCCCAGATCTGGGTCGAGACCGCCATCATGGCGAGGTCGTAGCGCCCCCCTCCACCGCTGCAATTTTCGATCATCACGCCGGGGAAATTCTCCATAAACCAGAAGAACAGGTCGTACACCCCAAGCTGGAAACGGTAAAAGACCTCACCCTGCCGCTCGGGTGGAAGGTGGGGGGATCCGACCTCGGACAAATGACGGTTGAAATCCCATTTGATGTAGTCGATCGGCACGCCGTAAAAGACGGCGCGGAAGGACCGCTTCAAGTAGTTACACACGTCGGGGTTGGACAAATCAAGCACAAGCTGATTGCGGGAGAGCGAGCCTTCCCGCCCTTTGCAGGAGAGGCACCAGTCGGGATGGGAACGGTAGAGATCGCTGTCGGGGCTGATCATCTCCGGCTCGATCCAGATGCCGAAGCGGATGCCGGTCGCCTTGACTCGGGCGGCGAAGCTTTGCAGCCCGTCGGGAAACTTTTTTCGGTTGGGGAACCAGTCGCCCAGAGCGGCGCGGTCGTCCTTTCGCTCCCCGAACCAGCCGTCGTCCATGACCAGCATGTCCAGTCCGCAGCGCACCCCCTCCCTTGCAAAATCGAGGAGGGTGCTTTCATCAATGTCGAAATAACAGGCCTCCCATGTGTTGAGCACGACCGGCCTGCGGTCGTAGGGATCGGGGGGCAGAATGGCCTCCCGCACGAAGCGGTGCAGCTTGCGGGACATGTCGCCCAGTCCCCGCACGGTGTGGAGCATGACCGCTTCGGGCGAGGTGAAGCTTTCGCCGGGCTGCAGCAGGTAGGAGAAATTCTCCGCCCCCAGGCCGATGCCCACCCGGGTATTGCCCGACTGATCGACCTCGACCTCGTCCAGAAAGGAGCCGCTGTATACAAAATTAAAGGCATAGACCGCGCCGTTTGTTTCGGTTGCGCCGGTCTGAAGCAGGGCGATAAAGGGGTTCGCCTGGTGGCTGGAGGCGCCGCGGCGGCTGGTCACGCTCTGCACGCCGTAGCCGAGCGGCAGCCGTTGCACCTGCCGTTCGGACACATGTGCCCCGTGGAGAGAGAGCAGATCGTAGCCGTGTCCCGGCAGGTCGAGGCAGAGGCTCATCGCTTTTTCAATCGTGACCGGCGCGTCACCCTGATTCTCCAGCGTGAAATAGCGGGAGATCAGGTCGTGCTTCGGGAAAACCGTGTAATAGAGGGTCAGCCGGCAGCCGGTCACGGGATCCTGCATATGGACGGCCAGCGTCTCGCTTCCCGGGGTGGGACGGGCGCAGGGAACGCCGGGAATCTCCTTGCGGCCGTCGAAAATCTCATAATCCTGATAGAAAAAGCGGGTACAACTGTCGCCCGCCGCTCCCCGCAGCCGCAGGGAGGCACAGCGAAAATCTCCCCCGCCGAAAAATCCGAATTCCATCAGGTCGTCGGTGAAGGAGAAATCCGGCCCCGTTTTCTCCGGATAGGGGGAGAAGGAGCGGTAGGCCGCTTTGAACAAACGGGCGGGGTCATCGGATTTTTGCCCATAGTAACGGTGGGTCAGGTAACGTTCGGCTACAATATCGAAGATATATTCGGTCTGTTCCGTCGTCAGGATAAAGCGGTTGTCGGTTTTACAAAACTGAATCGGCATGGCAAAAGCTCCTTTTCATCTTGTGGAGGTCCCAAAAGGGCGGGAGAGGCGGCCCTGGTACCATTGGGATTTTCTGAAAACACAGGGCGCTTCGACGGCATATATCCTTATTATAAAGCGACCGGCCGGTTTTATGACAGGGCGGGCCGGAAATATTCAGCCGGGCGGCCGTTTTTCACACCCTCCGTTTGAAAAACGGTCGCTGAACCGATGCTTTAGATATGCAAAAGCCCGCTTTAAGCTCCCAACGGGGAGGCTTTTGCGGGCTTTGTGCTTTTTTCGGTGTGTTGAGCGCTCGCCATCCGGGTCAGGAAAGGGCGGTCACCGTTTCCTCCGTCGAAGCGGACAGTGGGCTGACGGCGGGGCTGCCCGGTTCAGCACAGCCGGAGATTTTCCCCGCGGATGGATCGGATTTCGGATGATAGGTTGGTACAATATCCTGAATCACGCGGCGGATATCGGCTGCGTCATCCATCATGACCTCGTACAGCTCGGTCAGCTTGCGGAACAACTCTGCCTCATCAAAATCAATCGGATGGCCGATGTGAATCAGCTTGTTTTCGGTTTCGCGCAGACCTTCCTCATCCATCAGCAATTCCTCATACAACTTTTCGCCGGGACGGAGTCCGGTGAATTGGATGTCGATATCCTCGTACGGGACAAGGCCGGAGAGGCGGATCAGATTCTCCGCCAGCTCGACGATGCGCACCGGCTTGCCCATGTCGAGGACGAAAATCTCTCCCCCTTTGGCGTAGGCGCCGGCCTGCAATACCAGAGAGACTGCCTCCGGTATGGTCATGAAATAGCGGATGATATCGGGATGGGTGACCGTGACCGGGCCGCCCTTTTCAATCTGTTTTTTGAACAGAGGGATGACACTGCCGTTGCTGCCGAGTACATTACCGAACCGCACGGCGACAAAATCAGTGTTCGACCGGTTGTTGTATGCCTGTACGATCATCTCGCATACCCGCTTGGTTGCGCCCATGATGTTGGTCGGGTTAACCGCCTTGTCGGTTGAGATCATGACAAATCGCTTGGCGCCGTATTTGTCGGCGGCCTGCACCGTTTTCAGGGTGCCGAAAATGTTGTTTTTGACCGACTCGTTCGGGCTGTCCTCCATCAGCGGGACATGCTTGTGGGCGGCGGCATGATATACGATTTCCGGCCGATATTTGTCGAAAATGGCGTCGACCCGTTTGGTATCCCGCACCGAGCCGATCAGCGTGACCAGATCCAGGTCGGGATAGTTTGCCTCCAGCTCCATCTGAATGTCATATGCCCCGTTTTCGCAGATATCGAAGATGATGAGCTGCTTGGGGTCGCTTTGCGCGATCTGCCGGCAGAGCTCGCTGCCGATTGAGCCGCCTCCTCCCGTGACCAGGACGACCTTGTTTTGCAGTGTGGCCATAATTTTGGCTAAATCCGCGTCTATCGGGTCGCGAAACAGAAGATCGCTGATATCTACCTTGCGCAAAGCGGCGAGGTTATAAGCTCCGTCTATAATTTTGGACATGTTGGGCAGTATTTTCAGCTCGCAGTTGGTGCTTTTGCATATGGTCAAAAGCTTGGCGCGCTCTATACTGGAAATCGAGGGGATGGCAAGGATGATTACATCCACATGGTATTTTTTGACTGCGGCCGGAATGTTTTTTCGCGTGCCGACCACTTTGATTCCCTGCAGAGAGCTGCCGACTTTGGTGTGATCGTCGTCGATGACGCAAACTACCTGCTCGTTCGCGAAATCCCGGTTTTTGTTGATTTCACTGATCATCAAAGCTCCGGCGGCGCCCGCGCCGATAATCATGATATGTTTCACATTTGCGTTGCCGGCGCCGCTGTGCGGAGCATTTTTGTGCAGGTAGCGCAGACCCCGATAGCAAAAACGGGCGGCAACCATAGCTATACAAAGCAACAGCGTGAAAATAATGTAGCAACTGCGGGGCTGCAACCAGTTGGTCAGGTGTGTGCCCAAAATGTACACGCCTCCAACGCACAGGCTGGTCAGCGCAATCCTCATCATTTCCCGCAGGCCGGCAAATTGCCACAGGCTGGTATACAGTCCGAAAACCCCAAAAATCAAAATGCCGGATATAGACAGGATTGGCATATAGCGCAGAAAATTTTGCAAATATACCTCCGGAATTTGCGCCGGGTTCAACTCGAAACGGATGAAAAGCGCCCCGGCCGCCGCTGCATTGAGGATCAGAATATCCAGCAGAAATAATGCGCAGATCCGGGTGGCCTTTTTTCGTTTTTCTTTCCTTTCGATTTTGTCCAAAAGAATAGCCTCCTAAGATAACATATGAAAAGCCAATGTTCTTCTTCAAAAGGTTGACGGCCGCAGGATTGCTTTACGGAATCACATACCGTATTCCCCTCAATATTGCGCGGAACAGATGGTTTACACCTCGGCAAAATGCCGCCCAAGAAAATGCTTGTTTTTGCTTGGACGGCCTGCTGGCAGTGTTTATAAATATAGTTTAATATACTACGGCTGTATTGTCAACGTTCGCGCGGGCGAATTTGTTATTTTCTTTGTATGGATGATGCGATCGGGACGCCGTATTTAACCCGGATTCGGCGGCTGTTTTTGCTTTTCCGAAGGCCGGGAGGAACCGGCTCTCCGGTCTGTTATCGGTATTGCAAATATTCCATAAACCGGCGCACGGCGAGCGACGCCGCCTTTTTGTCCCGCATGGCGAAACCAATATTCCGAAAGGCGGGAATGCTCAGCTCTCTGGTCACGATCCGGTAAGGAACGCGTTTTAAGATCAGTTCGGGAAGGACGCTGATGCCGAGGCCGCTTTCCACCATTGACATGACGGCGTAATCATCCCATGTGGTGAAACGCACCTGCGGGGTCAGACCGCAGCGGTCAAATATGGCTGAGATTTCGGCCTTTTCTCCCTTTTCCAGCAGCAAAAACGGTTCTTCACACAGCGCCGTCACCGGGAAGCGGTCGCCTCCTGCCAGAGGATGTCCCTCCGGCAGGACGGCCAGCAGCCGGTCCTGTTCCAGAAAGACGGTTTCCAGCCCGGGTCCGGCCGGCAGCCGGAGAAATCCGCAATCCACCCGTCCTTCAAGAATCCAGGACTCGATCTCGGTATAATCCCCCAGGAGCAGTTCGTACTCCACGTTGGGATAATCCGCCTGGAAGGCTTTGATGATGTTCGGCAGCCAGTGGGTGGCTACGCTGGAAAAGGTGCCGATACGGATCAGACCCGCCTGTAACCCGCCGAGCGCGTCTACCTGGTTTTGCAGTTCGCGGCAGTCCTCGCAGATGCGACGGGCGAAGGGCAGTAGCTTCACTCCGTCAGAAGTAGGGCGTACCCCACCGCGTCCACGCTCCAGCAGGGTGATCCCCCATTCCCGTTCCAGATCGCCGATCATACGGCTCACTCCCGACTGGGTGTAGGAAAGCGCCTCGGCCGCTTTGGTGAAGCTGCCGCATTCTACCGCTTTGATCAGCGCGAAAATCTTGCCGATTTGAATGTCCATGCTGTATCCCTCCATATCTATTCCGTTTTATCATGATATATATGATAAAGATTTGTTTTTGTAATGGATAGAAATATGATAAACTATATCTGCAAAAAATGCAAGAAGGAGGCGGAACAGTATGATCTATGTAGGCGAACCGCATAAAACGCCGCCGGCGACGTTTCACACGCCGCTGCAAAAGGCCGTGTACGCGGCGCTTTCAGAACTTGGCATTCCGTTTGTGCGGGTGGATACGGGAGAGGCGATTACGATGGAGGACTGCGCCGACATCAATCAACGGTTAGGGGTTCAGATTGTCAAGACCCTTTTCCTCTGCAACCGGCAGCAGACGGATTTTTACCTTTTTATCACCCGGGGAGATAAGCCCTTTTCATCCAAAGCATTCAGCCATGCGCTGGAGGTGCCCCGCGTCTCCTTCGCGTCGGAGGAGAGAATGCAGGTTATGCTCGGGACGAGGGTCGGGGCGGCGACGGTGTTCAGCGCCCTGCTGGATACCGAGAACAGGGTGCGGGTTGTCCTGGATCGGGAGGTGCTTCGGGAAGCGTGGTACGGCTGCAGCGATGGTACGACCACCGGCTACATGAAGCTGCAAACCGAACGGCTGGTTGGAGATTTTTTGCCGTTTGCAAAGCATGATCCGGCGGTGATCGAGGTATAAAGCAGCCGGGGCTTTTATGATAGCCGGATAATTTTTCTGCGGCAGGGCAGTGATTCCTCCGCAGGGAAGAGAAGGGGAATCCAAATGGGACTCTATCAAAACAGGGTGGTTGTCAAGGTAGGAACTTCCACCCTGACCAATGAGGCGGGGCAGAGCGACCTGCGTGCCTTTGAGCGACTGGCGCGTGTTTTGTCGGATGTGCAGAATATGGGGTATGAGGTGATCCTGGTCTCCTCCGGGGCGATCGCGGTCGGCGCCAATAAACTGCGGTGGGAGGGGCGACCCTCCAGCCTCCGTCAAAAACAGGCGGCCGCCGCGGTGGGACAGTGCAGTATCCTTTTTCTTTATGAAAAATTCTTTGCAGAATACGATAAAACGATCGCGCAGATTCTTCTGAATGCTGAGGATATCGAGCAGGAGGAGAAAAAAGAAAACCTGATAAACACCTTCAACACCCTGCTGGAGGCAGGCATCATTCCGGTGGTCAATGAAAACGACTCGGTCAGCTATACCGAAATTGAATCGGAGGATCGGCTGTTTGGGGACAATGACATGCTTTCAGCCGTTGTGGCGGTGCTGTGCCGGGCGGGACGGCTGGTTATCCTCTCGGATATAGACGGCCTGTATGACCGGGATCCCCGGCTGTACCGGGACGCAAAGAGGATTGCGCGCATCGACCGGTTGGACGAGGGGGTCTGTGCCCTGGCGGGCGGCGCCGGTTCCCGCCGCGGCACCGGAGGTATGCGCACCAAGCTGAAGGCGGCCGGGCTGGCGACCGCGCAGGGCATTGATACGGTTATTGCGCACGGCAAGGCGCCCGCCGCTCTGTATGAGATTCTTTCCGGCGGCAGCGTTGGTACCCTGTTTCCGGGCCGACGATGATGGGGAGCGGGCAGGATGTGTTTCCCGTGCAGTTTGGGCTGCCGGTATGCTCTGTGTGCGAAGCGCGGCGTCCGGCGTCTCCAACGCCGCGCGTCTGAAGAGGGGGCCGGGGAGAAGACCTCGGTGTGCGAAAGAGGATATGAACAGGGGGGGAGAAAAATGATCCACACGGTTTTATTTGACCTGGATAACACACTGCTGGATTTCAACAAGGCGGAGAGGATCGCTCTGTCCAAGGCGCTGCGTCGGCTCGGGATCGAGCCGGATGAAGGGATCTGCCGCCGGTACAGCGAGCTGAACCTGGCGCAGTGGAAGCTTTTGGAGCAGGGAAGGCTGACCCGGCCGCAGGTCAAGATTCGGCGTTTTGAGTTGCTGTTTGCGGAGCTGGGTATCGACTGCTCTGCGGAGACGGCGGCCGGGATTTATGAAGCGCAGCTTGCAGTCGGGCATTATTATATTGACGGGGCGCAGACGCTGTTGGAGACGCTTTCCAAAACACGCCGGCTGTATCTGGTTACCAACGGGACGGCCTCGGTTCAAAGGAGCCGGATTGAAAGTGCCGGCCTGCAAAGATATTTTCAGGATTTTTTCATTTCAGAGGAGATCGGCTTTGACAAGCCGCACCGGGAGTTTTTTACATATTGTTTTGCGCGGATTCCCGATTTTCGGCGGCGGGAGGCTGTCCTGATTGGGGACAGCCTGACCTCGGATATACAGGGGGGTAAAAACGCCGGCCTTTGCACGGTCTGGTTCAACCCGCTGCATCAGCCGGGAAATGCAGACATCCTCCCGGATTATGCGATTGACCGGTTGCAGGATCTGGAGGCGCTGCTGGCCGGGCTGGATTGAAATGTTTTGGCGGTCGATTTCCCGGGTATGGAAAGTGCAGCATAAAAATGCAGCCTCTCCCGAAAGGGGTGGTTGCCGATACAAGGAAAGAAACGACAATTTTCTATCGAAAAATTGTCGTTTCTTTTGGTGGAGCATAACGCACGGCATACGAACTCTGCACCCTCGGTGCCGAAGTTGTCAACCTCGGCCAAGGCAACGGTGCGGTTATCACCGGAATAATTAAAGGTTATTGTAACCTTATCAAAAACGGCGCAGCGCGCCCTGGACAAGGCTATGCAGGATATCGCCTCGGGCGCGTTTGACTATAATACGGTTTTGCGCCGCACCGTGAAGGAGATGGGTATCCCGCAGCAGCGCGAGCGCGTCACGGTGGACGGCCTGGGAAATATAGGGGTTGGAAAGTGGAAGAAAACCGTTGAAAAATGCGGTTGGAACGCCTATAATAGAGGTGAAATCTACAAGTATAAGAGGATTGCCCCACAGCATTACTCAACGCACTTCTAAAAAGGGCGGTATAGAGAGAAACTATTATGATAATTTAGGAAAGCAATTTAAGCAGATTGCAAATAATAATCATGGTAATCCAAAAATGCATCCATATGGGCAGAGAGGAGAACACGCACATGATTATTTGTATGATGAGAAAGGTAATCTTATTAGCAGACCGATGCGTGAGTTGACAGAAGAGGAAAGAAAGGAGAACGGCGATATTTTATGAACACTAAACAAATTCGAGATAGACTGGATTCTCTAATATCATTTTTTGGATTCGACTATAATGGGAAAGCGTGTGGAGTGGATCCGATTTCGCATACACATTTTGAGATGTGGTGCGGGAATGATTATCTCGTTGCAAAAAGCATAGATGAGGTTATGAGTGTTTCGCTGTTTAACGGAAAATCTCTTGCTGAAATAGCGGATGATATCAATATAACCGATATGTAAACCGCCAGCCGAATCGGAGGCGGTTTTCTTATGCTCAAATCTCAATAATCATAGCGCTGTGCCTTGCGGTATAGCGCTGTTTTTATGCCTTTTTTCCGGATTGCAGGCGTAAAAGAACAAACGGCGGGTGCAGCGGCAGGAGATAGCCCTGCTGAAGGAGGGCGCGGCGGAGGAGGATATCATAGCGGCAAGGTGCCGGTATCGTGCGACCTCCGCTGAATACGCGCGGTTTTCGGAGGAGATGGGTTTGCCGCAGCAGCGCGAGCGCGTCACGGTGGACGTTTCTGTCCGCGTATATGGAG
>JBMNVR010000009.1:0-79536 GCA_050946935.1 Candidatus Howiella sp. | reverse complement strand
AAGGAAAGCAGACGCCATTAGGCGCCTGCTTTCCTTTTTTATCCGCCTTGCGTTGGATCCATGGCGGCGCTTGGAATACGCGACTGCTGTGATCGGTATGCCCGCCGTCGCTATCACCGTGTGGGTTGCTGGCGCTTCCCTTGTCTCCGCTTTTTTCGTCTCGCCCCCTTTTTCCTCGTGGGGGAGTAAAATTAGATATAATGAATATTTTCTTTTATCATATGGTACGATTTTTTCACTTTTTGTCGGATATTTTCCCTATCTTTCAATCTGAAATTCTGCTATTATAATTTTGAAATATCCACTGTAGCCGTTTTGTACAATGCAATTGTTTTTTTAAGGAGGATACAAATATGTGCAAAAGCAGAAGAATATTCGCTTTTTTGCTCTCTTTGAGCATGGTTCTGTCCATGTTCGCTGTAGTTCCGTCGGTGACCGCTGTGATCTCGGAGGATGATGTAATCCTGCGTTTGGATTTCAGCAACTATACCGGTGGTGCGATTTCAGATGAAATATCCGGTAAAACCCTGATGGAGGCTGGGCTGGAGGCTGTCTCAGGTCGTGATGAAAAACAGGCGGCCAAATTTACCGGTGAGGCAGACAGCTACATCCGATGGAATTCCGATGTCCTTGACCCATTTGCCTCCACTGAAAACGGCGTGACCATTTCCATGTGGGTGAATTTTTCTACCGTAGGCGATTGGATACAGTATTTTGCCTATATTAAAGATAAAGAAGCCGAGGGCGAAATCAACGGCTTTTTGATGCAACTGGGCGGCGATGCGGATATCGGCCGCGCAAATGTGATCTATCATGGCAACCAGAAGGCAACTGGAAGCTCTGTTTCCGCGACCGCCGGAGAATGGTGTATGGTCACATTCTCTCAGGACACAGATAAGACGATAAAAATGTATATCAACGGGGAGATGGTTGCCTCTGCAACGGCGGACGAGACCCTGTATGCGATTTCTCAGAAGTCGGATACTGTGGCGGAATATGACATCGGCGGCCCGGTCAGCGTGGCGCGTGATATGTGGAGCTATGACAGCAAGCTTAACGGGCTGATGGAGAGCTTTACAATGTACGGGCGCGCCCTGACTGCGCTGGAAATTGCCCGGTTGTATGATCCCAATGCCGGCTTGGATGAGGCAGCCATCGAAAACGCCGCCGGCTTGATCGCCGCGCTTGACACGCCTGCGGGTACGGCGGAATATCTTGCCGCCTATCAAGCGGCAAAGGCTGCGTATGACGCCCTGACTACGGCCGAGAAGGATGACGCTCGGCTGTCGGGCGCGACTGCCGCCCTGTCTGCCGCTTATAGTTCTTATTGTGCGTTGTATACAGAAGCGAACGGCGGAAAACTGGCCTCCTTTACGTTCGAGGGGGAGACCGATGCCGAGAAGCTGACTGAGGCCGGCGGCCGGGTCACGCTGTCCAACGACGCGTCGTCGGCCATCACCCTGAATGCGGCGGGCAAAAACGGCAACGCGGCCGCCGATTTTTCGGGCGCCGCAAGCCACCAGGGCCTCCGCTGGAGCGCTTCTGATTACCATCCATTTGCTCAAACGGGGGAGAACGCCTCGATCTCCATGTGGGTGAAATTCCATGCGGATACCGGCTCTATTTCCGGACAGACGACCATTTTCAACGCTTTGTCGAACGACCATTCGGGAGAGTCCGGATACTTTATCATAAAATACAATGACAATCGTATTATGGTACGCAGCTCTGCGGCGGTTGACGGTGGCAGCAACGACGAGGTAGGGGTGGAATCCTACACCTACACGCCCGAAAAGGACACCTGGGTTTTGGTCACCTATGTGCAGGAGGGCACGACCGGCAAGCTCTATCTGAATGACGAGCTGGCCGGAACCGGCACCATGCGTACCATGGCCTCCTGCTTCGGCACGTACGGCGGATCCTATGCGATCGGCTGTCAGATGCGTACCTGGTGGGGCGATCCCTCTCTGGACGGTACAGTGGATGATGTTACGGTATACAACAGGGCGCTCAGCCTGCTTGAAATCGCGGAGCTGGCCGGCGGAGTCTCGATTGATGAGGAGGCGGTTAAAGCTGTCGAGGCGAAAATTACCGCGATCGGCACCGTAACGCTTTCGGCCGACAGCCTTGCCTTGCTGGAGACGGCCAAGGCTGCCTATGCCGCGCTCAGCGACGTGGAAAAGCTTTATGTGACCAATTACACAACTCTGACCGAGGGGTTTGCTACCTACTACACGCTGGCCGAAGCGGCCAACGACGGGCTTCTGCTGTATTTTGATTTTGAGGACGGCACGGCTACGGATGTCGCCGGCCGGGTGACGGCCAGCGTTTCCGGCGTGACCGAGGTAGAGGGCCGTGAAAGTGGCACCAAAGCTTTCCAGTTTGGCACGGATAAGAGCCGGAGCGACGCGCTGTATGTCAAGTGGGCGGCCGCGGATTATGATCCTTTCTCCCGCACGGAGGAAAACGGCGCCTCGATCACGACCTGGGTGAAGCTGAGCGAGACCGATAACTGGGCGACCCTGTTCAGCTATGGCAAGGGCAACTCGTTCTTTGTCGCAGTGCCGCAGGCCGACGCAGAATCCGGACACAACAGTGCTTTCCGCGCTGCGGTCAAGAACAATGGCAGCAGCGAGAGCGACGTTGTGGGACAGCAGATTACCACGGAAGAAAACCTCGGCCAGTGGGTGTTGCTGACCATCACGCAGGACGCTGATCGAAATACAAAGCTGTATATCGACGGAACGCTTTTGGGAGAGGCACAGTTGGATTATTCTCTGTACGCCCTATCCAGCACAAACTCGGCCGATTCCATGACCTATAGCATCGGGTATGTGCCCTTCTTCGGGGATGACAATTTCCAGGGTGCTATGGATGATTTCGCCATCTATAACCGCGCGCTGACGGCTGAGGAGATTGCCGCTCTTGCTTCCGATCTGGCCGATTACACCGCGGTGGACGCGGCCCTTGACAAGGCTGCCGCTCTGACCGAGGGAGACTACACCGAAGCCTCCTGGGCGAAGCTGCAGACGGCGGTGAACGCGGTGGTGCGCGACCTCACAGCCAGCGAGCAGGCGACGGTCGACGGCTATGCCGCCGCGATCGAGGCGGCTATCCTCGCTCTCGTACCCGCGTCGGTCGAGATGAATCTGACCATCGGCACCGGCATGGTAACCGCCGCGGCCGAGGGCAAGTACGACATCACCTGGAACGCACATATCCTGCCGGGAGAGGGCCTCACGGTGGAGGATATCAACCAGTCGGGTCTGAAGGTGAAGAACTACGGCGTCTACTACGCGACCGGCAAAGATGTGCTGGCTGACTACAAAAACGCCTCGGCCGATCAGATCCGTAAGATCGTCTTTGCCCAGGGTGAGGATGTGGATGTCTACACCTCCTACGGCTTCCGGCTGAAGAATGTGGCGGAAAACCGCGTGCGTGCGGCCATGTTCTACATCGAGTATGAGCTGAACGGGCAGAGCTATATCCTGCTCAGCACGGTCGACGAGGTGGTTGCCGTCATTGCGGAATAAATTCCGCTGCCTTTATCGGAATGCACAATTGTATCGCGCAATATAAACGGTGCCTCCGCCCATTCCCTGGGAATGGGCGGAGGCAGCCTTTTGCGTGGGGTTTTCTGCGCAAGGGGTCGCCCCGCCCTTCGCCTGAAAAGCCTATTCACTCAGATTTTCACGGGGAGAGGGAGGGATGTTTCGTCTCGTGCCCGACGGTTTAAAACGCATTGTGAAAAAAGAGACAAAAGAGCGCGCGGATTTCTTTACTTTTTTATGCAAATCCTCTTGACAAAACCGATGGGATGGATTATCATAAATATAAATTAAAACGTTTTAAAGCACGTGATACAGAGTTTATGGAGGAATGCATATGAACAGCTTTTGGAAACGGATTGTTTGTCTCTGCCTGGCCGCGACGCTTTTGGCGCCGGTTTGCCTGTCCGCGCCGGCTGTCGCAGCAGATCCGGAGGAGGAGTTCAAAGTGAGCAATTTAAAGGTATGCGAAACATCCAAGCCGCTCGGCGTCGCTGGGGTCCCGACCTTTAGCTGGGGACTGAACGCCGCGGGCAGAGGAATCGCTCAGTCGGCCTATCGTATCCTCGTCGCCTCAAGCGAGGCGAAGGCGGCGGCCGGAACCGGCGATGTCTGGGATTCCGGAAAGGTAGAGGGCGAAAACAATTACGATATCGCCTATGCCGGAGAGGCGCTGGATTCAAAAACCGGCTACTACTGGCGGGTGGAGGTCTGGGACAACGCCGGCCGTTCCACCGTGAGCGAGGTGGGCTTTTTCCTCACCGGCATATTGGAGGAGAGCCTTTGGCAGGGCGACTGGATTGGCGCCGAAAAGAAAAGCTATACTTTGGATATGACCGGCGCCAACTGGATC
This sequence comes from Candidatus Howiella sp., assembly GCA_050946935.1. Taxonomy (GTDB): domain Bacteria; phylum Bacillota; class Clostridia; order Oscillospirales; family Acutalibacteraceae; genus UQRS01. The sequence continues at coordinate 75,135 of JBMNVR010000009.1, read as the reverse complement.
TGGAAGCGAGACAGCAGCGGATTCGGCGGTTCCCCTGCCGGGATACAGTATGTGCGTAAGACGTTTACCCCAAATCCCGACAAAACGATCAAAGAGGTACTGGTCGGCTATACCGCCGATGATAAGACGGTCTTTTATTTCAACGGTGCCGAGCAGGGGAACACCTCCGCCTGGTCGACCGGCGGGCTGTTCGACGCGACCGATTTTGTAAAGGCCGGCGCCAATACCGTGGCGATTGCGGGAACCAATGCCTCCGACGGATACGCCGGAATATTGGGAAAGATCGCGGTGCGTTATACCGACGGGACGGAGGATACTTATGTTTCTGACGCGTCATGGAAAATTTCGGACAGCCTGACCGACGGCTGGTATAATGTGGCGTTTGATGATTCCGGCTGGAGCGCGCCGACCCAGATGGTCTCATTTGGGAGCGATCCCTGGGGCACCGGCGTCAGTCTGGAGAAGGCCGGCAGCCGTGCGGCGGTGACGCTGCGAAAGGAGTTCACGGCCTCTAAAACGGTCGAGTCGGCTTACGCCTATATCTGCGGTCTGGGCTTTTTCGATCTGACCATCAATGGGGAGCGGCCGGACGATACCCTCTTGAACCCATGCAATACACAGTATGATCAGACCGCGCTTTATCGCGTGTTTGATGTGACGGATTTGCTGGCCTCGGGGGAGAATGCGATCGGTGTGGAGCTGGGTAACAGCTTTTACAATGAAATCGGCGGCGTCTGGAACTGGCCGAGTGCGGTATGGCGCGATGATCCCAAGCTCCTGTTCAATCTGGATATCCGATACACCGACGGTACAAGCGAAACGGTCGTTTCGGACACGAGCTGGAAGCTGACCAAGAATGGGCCGACCATCTCCAACGGCATTTATTATGGCGACAGCTATGACGCACGCAAGGAGCTGACCGGCTTTGACACCGCCGGTTATGATGACTCCGCCTGGGCCGCTGCCTCGGTGGTGGAGGGTACGGGCGGTAAGCTCTCCTGTCAGATATGTGATCCGGTACGGCGCACCTCCACCTTTGCACCCCAGTCGATCACCAGAGTGGGAGAGGACAGTTATGTCGTCCGTTCACCCGAGATGACGACCGGATGGATTAAGCTGATGAACATCAACGCCGAATCGGGCGACCGCATCACCATCACTTATGGCGAGAAACTGAACAGTGACGGCACGGTGGTGAAGCTTGGCGGCTCGGACGGGGTGAACAGCAACTGGTGGCCGCATGCCTATAACCAGCAGGATATTTACATCTCGGCGGGTGGGGAGAACGAGTCCTTCGAACCGAAGTTCAGCTATAAGGGCTTTGAGTATGTACAGATCGACGGTTATCCGGGCGAACTGACCGCGGATGACCTTGCGATCTACCGCGTGTCCAACGATGTGGACATCGTGTCGGAGGTAGAGACCTCCAACAGCATGGTCAACAAACTGCATAAGATCATGCGTACCACCATGCTGAATAATTTCCAGGGCAAGCCGACCGATACCCCGGTATGGGAGAAAAACGGCTGGCTGGGTGATGCCAACGTTGCCCTCTCGACCATGCTGTATAACTTTGACATGAGCAACTACCTTCCGAATTTTATTGAGATTATGGAGGATTGCTTCAACGTTTACGGTACGGTGCCGGACATGGTGCCGACCGCCGGCTGGTGGCTCAACGGCAACGCGGCCGTCTGGAACACCATTTATGTTATTGGCGTCGCCGAGCTGTGGGATTCCTATGGGATGGAGAATTATTCCGAGGAGCAGTATGATACCATGCGCCAGTTCGCCTTAAAAGATTTGGCGGAAATTGAGAAAAACGGCTGGGTATGGGTTGACGGACAGCTTGCCGACTGGTGCTCTCCGGTCGGGGGCAGCGATCCGGATGTGGGGTATCACGAAGGGGATTCCGAAGGCTCCCGCATTTGCGGCACGGCGTATGTGTACAAAATGCTTTCCTGTATGAAGGAGATTGCCGATAACCTTGGAAAAACCGAGGACGCGCAGGAGTACGCCGCCGCGATGGCTAATATCTACACCGCTTTTAACCAGAGCTTTTACAACCAATCCAAGGGCATTTATGAAACCGGAAAATTCAATCCGGTCGGCTCGCGTACCGAATATCGGCAGACCTCAAACCTGGTGGCGCTTGGGTACGGCTTTGTGCCGGAGGAAAATGTCGGAACGGTCGTGGCCAATCTTGTCAAGGACATTGAAGAAAAAAATTATCATCTCGACACCGGGATTGTCGGCGCAAAGCTGATCCTGCCGGTGCTGTGTGACTACGGCTACAGCCAGGTCGCCTATCGTATTCTGACCCAGGATACCTATCCGAGCTGGGGCTACTGGCTGACCCAGGGCGCCACCTCTACCTGGGAGATGTGGGAGAAAACCTCCCGCTCGCTCGATCATTATTTCCTCGGCACATACGACGAGTGGATTTACTCGCATCTGGCCGGTATCACCGATATGAAGGATGGATACAAAACCTTTACGGTTCATCCCTATCTGATCGGCGATCTGAACTATGTCAATGCCTCGATAGAGACAGTGCGCGGTACGCTGAAAAGCAATTGGAGCCTGAATGCCGACGGCACCGCGACGATGGAGATTACCGTGCCGGTTGGATCGACTGCGACCGTCTATTTCCCGACGGCCAAAACCGCTAAAATCCGTCTGGACGGCGAGCGCCTGACCACCAGCCTCGATGGTGTGGAGGAAGTCAGCTTCGACGGCACGCAGATTTATGCCGTGATTGGATCGGGCAGCTACAGCTTTGTAACCGGCACCGATCTCACCACCCTGTACACCGACAGCCTTTCGGCCGCGATTGAGGCCGGAGAGGCCGCTGATCTGACCGGGATTCCGGCGGCGATGGTCAAAACGCTTCACGATGCGTTGGCCACGGGAAAAGCGGTTCTTGCGAACACCGACGCTGTGCAGTATGAGATCAATGCCGCTATCGCCGCGATCGAGGAAGCAATGGCGGCCACGGCCGGCAGCGAAGCGCGCGTCGCCCTGCGGGAGGCGGTAGCGGCAGCCGACGAAGATCCGGTGACGCCGGAAATATACGGCTCTGCGGCTTATACCGCCTACACCTCCGCGCTGCTGACGGCGCGGAAGCTGGCTGAAAACTACGATGTTTCCGATGAACAACTGGTTACCGCGAAGGAATATCTCCTTGCCGCGACCGACGCACTGGAGGATGCCAAGCTGACCAATCTGGCGCTGGGCGGAAAGGTAACGGCTTCCTCCACTCATGAGGATACCTATTGGAACTGGGGCGCCGCGCTTATGACCGACGGCGACACCAAGAACACCAATCGGGAGAACGACTATACCGGCTATTGCAGCAGCTCAAGCACCGATAAGGATCATGCTGAGTGGGTGACAGTCGACCTTGGCGAGGTACGGTTGATCAACAATGTCACGGTTTACGCCGCCTGTGCCAAGGTGGACGGAGAGATGGTCGGTTACGGTATGCCGGTCGACTTCACAATCCAGGTATCGGAGGATAACAAAAACTGGCAGACGGTGCATAGCGAGACCGACTATCCGCTGCCCGGCTATGGCCCGCAGAGCTTCAGCTTTACGGAAGCCTCCGCCCGGTATGTCAAATTGGACGCGACCTCGATCCGTCCCAAGGCGACCGACAGCAACAGCTATCGGATGCAGTTCAGCGAGATGGAGGTGTACAGTCTGGACGCGATTTCCGGCGCCGACGAAGCGTTGACCTATCTGGAGCTGGACGGTGCGCTGCTGAACGAGGTGTTCAAGTTGGGACAGACGGCCTATACAGCCGACGTCCCGGTCGATACCGATCAAATTATGCTGACACCTCACGCCACTGACGGTGCAGATGTGCAGGTGAATGGAGAGACAATCTCCGGCCCGGTGGCGATTGACCTGGCTCTGGGAGAGAATGTTATCACCATCTCGGTCGGCGGAACCGATACGGTGTTGACCGTGACCCGGGAATCCAGCGGCCGCAGGGGAGATATAGACGGAGATGGCAGCGTGACCGTCTCTGACGTGGTGGAACTGCGGGGACAGATTGTGGCCGGTACGTATGACCGCGCAATCTGCGATTTGGATGGAGACGGCAGCGTGACCGTCTCTGACGTGGTGGAACTGCGGAAGATCATTGTGCAGGGCGCGTAAAGCGGCCTTGCTGAAAACGGATAAAACCTCCGCTTGCCGGATTTTTCGGCAAGCGGAGGTTTTTGCGTTGAGGTAAAAAAGATTTCGATGCCGAAGTTCTCTCCGGATGTGGGGTGCGGTAGCCGAAATTTACGGCGACAAAGAATATCCGCTGCTGGAAGATTTTTTGTTTGGATCTGATTTGACGGCTATTTTTCATAAAATTTCTGCCAAACTATGAGAAGAACGGTTATTTGGAGGCGGATTTATGCATCAAAAGAAAAAAACGTCAATGTTCACACGAGCGCTCGGCGCAGTCGAACGTCTGGGAAACCGACTGCCACACCCGGTTACACTGTTTGCCATACTGACCTTGGGCATCGTGCTTCTTTCCTGGATATGTGCCGTGTGCGGCGTTTCCGCTGCCGGAGAGATGATTGATCCCGCCACCCTGGAGGTTGGATCCCAGACAGTCTCGGCGGTATCCCTCCTCAGCCGGGAGGGAATTTCGTATATGCTGACCCACCTGATTTCCAATTTCACCAGTTTTGCGCCGCTGGGCGTGGTGCTGGTCACGATGCTGGGCACCGGCTGCGCAGAGGGAAGCGGATATCTTTCGGCACTTTTGCGGAGGCTGGCCGGCGTGACGCCGCGTGCTCTGGTCACACCCGTTTTGGTTTTCCTGGGGGTGATGTCCAATGTGGCGACCGACGTCGGCTATGTCGTATTGATTCCGCTCGGCGCACTGCTTTTTATGGCCTATGGCCGGCATCCGCTGGCCGGACTGGCCGCTGCCTTTGCCGGTGTGTCAGGTGGATTCAGCGCCAATCTGGTGATTGGCGCGCTGGATCCGCTGCTGGCTGGCATCAGTACCGAGGCTGCCGGTTTGGTCGACCCCGGCACGGTGGTGCAGGTGACCGACAACTGGTATTTTATGATTGTTTCCACCTTTTTGATTGTGTGGATCGGTACGCTGGTCACCGACCGGATTGTTGAGCCGCGTCTGGGTGCGTATACCGCCGCCTCTGCGGAGGAAGATTCTCTTACCGGACTGTCCGATCGGGAGCGAAAGGGAATGCGCACGGCCAACCTGGTTTTGCTTTTGCTTGCGGCGGCGCTGGTTATAGCCGCGCTGCCGCAGAACTCTCCCTTGCGGAATCCCGAGACCGGAAGCCTGACGACCGGCGCGCCGCTGATGGACGGTCTGATTGTGCTGATTGCCCTGTTGTTTTTTGTACCGTCGGTGATCTATGGACGGATGACCGGGGTGTATAAGGGGGAGAGGGATATCTGTCGTCAACTGGAGAAAAACATGTCCTCTATGGGCAGCTATATTGCCTTGATTTTTGTTGCTGCGCAGTTTGTCGGTTTTTTCGGCTATTCCAAGCTTGGAACCATCCTGGCCTTGAAGGGGGCTGCGTTGCTGAAAGCCTCCGGTATCGGCGGCCCGGTGCTGATGGTGCTTTTTATCCTGCTGACGGCGGCCGTTAATCTGGTTATGGGATCGGCCACGGCCAAATGGACGGTGCTCGCACCGGTGTTTGTTCCGATGTTTATGATGCTTGGCTATTCCCCCGCGCTGACCCAGGTGGCCTACCGGATCGGGGATTCCTGTACCAATCTGATTACACCACTGATGTCTTATTTCGCCATGATTGTTGTGTTCGCCAAGCGATATGACGCCAAAGCGGGGATCGGAACCTTGATTTCCATGATGCTGCCCTACAGCCTCTTTTTTCTGATTGGATGGTCGCTGCTCCTGGTGGTTTGGATGGTGTTGGGACTGCCGCTGGGCCCGGGCGCCGGCTTAACCATGGGATAGCGTGGAGCGGAGTATTCCACCGCCCAGGACACGGTGCAGCTTTGCGCTGACCCGGCGTACCATATGCGGGAGAATGTGCGATAGAAAAATATCGGCGTGTTCTGAATCGCTCTATAAAACCCAAAAACGCGCAGGAATTCCCGCGCGTTTTTGGGTTACAGCATTAAAAAATACGATTTTCCGCTTCTTCCCCTCGCCGCCGCGTTGCTCGGCAGAGCAAGAGGATGACATAACGGTAGCGCAAAAAGGAATGCCTTACAAAAACGGTTTTGTAAGACAGAATCCCCCCAAAAATAAATTGCTGCAATGTCTTGAAATACAACAGGATGGAGAGGATTTGATGGCATATTCCTGCGAAGCATCGGCCGAATTGGGCGATGCTTCCGGGACGGGGAAGAGGCGTGCTTACTCCGCTTCTTCGCTTTCTTCGAGGGCGGTCGCGCTTTCTTCGCCGGCCGGGATGGTTGTGTTTGCTTCGGCCGTTTCGGCGGCCTTGACCGCCTCGGCTGCGACGGCGGCATCATCCTCCGTCAGGTCGAATTCAAGAACCAACTGCTCCTCTTTCGCCTTTTTGCGCTTGTACCAGGCGGCGACACCCGCGGCCGTGGCGGTGAGCGCCAATATTTTAAAAATGGAGCTTCCTTTCATTCCGGTATCCTTCTTTCTGTGAGGCAGGGAGCGGATGTTTCCGCAATCCCCGGTTTTTCCTGAATTTTACTATATACTACTATAATTTATTTTCCCCCAAAAGTCAATGAAAATGATGTTTTGACATTGCGAAGGATACATATTATAATAAAAAATACAAAGGCTTTTTGTTGTTGAGAAAATTCAATATGTTAGGGGCTTTTCCGGGAACGGAAGATCTTCTGGGACAGACGGTTTCTGTTCCGGCGACAGCCTTTTTATAGAGAGGATTTTTATATGACTGTTCATTACAATCTTCCGCCAGCCGATCTGCGCGCGTTGCAGGAACGGCGGCTGATCAGGCGGGCGTCCAATTCCATCGGTGCCGCCTTTTTAATTATGACCGCGCTGACCACTTTTCTCAGCGCGGGGCTGGGATTGCTTTTCGCATATGGAGTGCGCAATGTTTCCATATTGCAGGACGCCGGTTTTCTCTGGCTGGAGCAGACCTTTTTCTCGGCGCTCGGTTTTGTGCCGCCCTTTATCCTGGCGGCAAAGCTGATGGATTTTCGTCTTTCCGATCTAATCGGGATGCGGCCGGTGCGCGCTTCTCTCTGCATCCCCTTGGTGATGGTCTGTATGGGGGCGTTTTTGCTGGGAAATGTGGCGACCTCCTATCTCGGTCAGTTGTTTGAGGGCGTCGGGATTTCTCCCTCACAGATGAGTATTGCGCCGCCGCGCGGTGTGTGGGGAACCATTTTATATTATCTGTCGGTTTCAGCAGTGCCTGCTCTGGTGGAGGAGTTTGCCCTGCGCGGTGTAGTGATGAACAGCCTGCGCCGGTTCGGGGATGGGTTCGCCGTATTCGTGTCGGCGTTGCTGTTCGGCCTTATGCACGGGAATCTGATTCAGGCGCCCTTCGCTTTTGTTGCCGGCCTGGCGCTGGGATATGCCGACATCGCGGCAGGGTCTCTCTGGCCTTCGATTTTGGCGCATTTGATCAACAACTTTTTTGCCACGCTGGTGACCGACGGGATCGCAATGGCGCCCGCGCAGATGCAGGATTTTCTTTCGGTTGGGTATACCCTTTTGCTGGCGGTGATAGGAATTGTCGGGGTTCTTCTCCTCCTGCGGGAGAAACCAGCAGCTTTCCGTGCACCGGCATCGCACACGGCGCTGTCAGGCGGACAGAAGGTGCGGGCTTTTCTTCTGACGCCCTGTATGATTTTTGCGCTGCTGGATTTTGCTGCCACTATGATTTATGTGCAGTTTTTTTATTGAGTGTTTCATTAGACGATACAACCGGGATATAATGCGTCGGAAAGCGCGCCGCTCGGGTCGGCGGGAGACAGGGTGATACCGCTTACGTTGTACGGGTATAAGAAGATAAAAATCAACAAAACCACAATATATGGGGATATATGCTGAATGTGTAGCATATAATCATGTATATTGTGGTTTTTGTTTTTCAGATGTTTTTGCGAATCAGCGAAAAACATCGGATACAGGCTTTAAATGTGATGTTTAAAAACACAAGGCCGTCAAATTGCACAAGGGTGCCTTGGGATATGTTTGCAAATCACACTGAAAACAGAAATATTACAGCTTTGTAACCGCTTTGTAATCCTTTTGAAACGAAAAACTTTGTCAAAACTGACGGAAAATAAATTTTTATTTTGGTTGACCGGGCCGCTTTGGCTGCATATAATCTTAACATGTGCCAAAAGCACATTCCCTTGTCGGACAATCCGACGGGCGGGAGGATTGTTTGCTCCTCCCGAACACAGTATTTGGGCGGAGCGTGTTTTTCCGTATGCTCAGGATTTGCCCTATATTTACGGAAAAGGAGTTTTTGGATGATTCAGTTTATGAAGAAGGTTGGCGTTTGTGCCCGTTGCAGAAGCTTTGTAGCCGCCGCGCTGGCGCTCGCGACCACCGTTACGATTCTGACCTCGGCCGCACAGGTGCATACGGTTACGGTCGTCGACGGGGATCAGTCGTATACCGTGCGTACCGGCAGCACCGATACGGCGGAAATTCTTGCCCTGGCGGGCGTAGACTATGCGCCGGAGGATACCGCCAGCTTGCAGATGCTGGACGGGCGCAGTGCGCTGCTCACCCTCAACCGGGCTTTCGACGTACACATTGCCTGCGGGAACGAGCAAAAGACCGTTCGGGTATCCGGCGGCACGGTGGCACAGGCGCTTGCCAAAGCCGGAATTGTTACCGGTGCGCACGATCTCATCAGTGCGGATCTTGACGACGCGGTGTATGCCGGCATGTTTGTAGATGTTCTTTCGATCGACTATGAAACCGCCCTGGCGGAGGAAACCATCGCCCCGGCGACCGATACGGTTTACTCAGATGAGTTGTACGTCGGCGAGTCCAATTTTACCGAGGGACAGCCCGGCCTCAAGCGTGTAACCTATCAGACCAAGCTGGTCAATGGCGTCGCGGCGGAGACTGCTCTGCTGGCGGAGGAAATCCTGGCCGAACCGGTTAACGCGGTTAACGTCGTGGGCACCAAGCCCAAAGTCGTTTCGACCGCCTATGCCGGGACGGAATACAGCGGTTCGACCGGGCTGGGGAACGCCTCGGGCGCCAAACAGTATTCCAGCTTGAACACAGTGTCCGACCTGACGCCGGGCAGTGATTTCGCGCTGGATGAGAATAACCGCCCCTTGAACTATTCCCGAATGATTACCGGGCGGGCCACGGCCTATTACGGCGGGGGTATTACCGCGACCGGCGCGCCGGCGAGGACCGGACATGTCGCTGTAAATCCGAAGCAGATCCCCTACGGCACCAAGCTGTACATCATCACTTCGGATGGCAGCATGGTGTATGGATACGCCTCGGCGGAGGATACCGGCGGCTTTGTGAACCATGGACGGACGGTTATCGACCTGTATTTTAACACCTATGGCGCTTGCGTAAACTTCGGCGTCCGGCAGGTGGACATCTACGTGCTGGACTAAGATCGGCCGGAAACGGCGGCCTTGACCAAACCATAAGAAGAAAAAGCTTCAGAATGGGATAGCCCATCCTGAAGCTTTTTTTTGCGAACAAAAAAACGGAGATTGGCGTCAGGCCTTTTTCCACTTGAAGTGATCCTTGCCTGCGCCAATTTCAAAGTGATACTTTGCAATCCCAAGGTCTACTTTAGAATAAAAACCCCCGGTAGATTTTACCGATACGATGTTTTCGCTGAATGAGAAGAGAAATTTTTGCTGGTTCATAGCTGTGGGAGCAAGTAAAGCGGCTTGAATCCCTCGCTTGTACCACTGCGGCATCTCTTCGCAGGGGGAGCAGACCTCCTCAATACTTTTGGAGCGGTGCTGTACACCGCTTGTCAAGCCATAACCAAGAGCCAGAACGCATACCAATTTTTCGTCAGCGTTTATTTGACAGCTATGTTTTGTCACGCTTTTACGAAAACTCATTGCTACCCAACAGGTGTTCAGTCCAAGCGTTTGTGCAAACAACGCAATGCGTTCGCCATAATAACCCAGCTTTTCCTCTAATCCGGATGATTGTTTCCCGATCAGTGCAATATAATTTTGTACGCCGCTGAATTTTCCATAACGCGCCATAAAACCGTCAAACGCCTTTGGCTCATTTGTAATCAATTGAATATGCAGCTTACCTTCGATGTTGCATGCTTGGATTTCCTTTTTCAATTGTATGGCTATGTCGTCTGGTATTTCTTTTTTCATATAACTTCTTACAGAATGCCGTTCCTGAATTGCATCAAAAATATTCATTGAGATTCATCCTCCCTAAATTTAGGATATCCGTTTTTATTGGCGTCGCAAACCACTTTGTCCACATGATCGATCAATGCTTTTAGCCCGTGCCAACAGCTTTCGTCTGCATCAACATAATAATAATTCATTGTATGCACCCTGTGCATATTGATAAGTCCGGCCTCCTTTAATATTTGAAGATGATGTGAGACGGCCGGCCTTGATAGATGGGTCTTTCGCGTTATCTCTGGTACGCGCATACCCAGTGTGTCGTGTTCCAGCAGCACAATGAATATCTGCTGCCTGGTTTCGTCACCCAGAGCGATGAATACTTTTCGATATGCTTTAAACTCGTCAGCCAGTAATTTTCGTTGCGTTATACATTCGTTCATGCGATCACACCGTTCAATCGTGTATTTACTTAAACGATTATACCACCCTTTTTTCAATTTTGTGTATTGGTAAAGAAAATCGAGACGAATGCTCTTTTATTGCTCCGCAATAAAAAACGGGATTTCAATGCCCTCTCCCTCGCCGCCGCTGCGCGCGGCAGCCGGGGGAGACAGGGCGACAAAAAATATCCGCCGCTGGGGGATTTGTATTATCCGACCCTGATTTGGCGGGTATTTTTCATTGCTCTCAGTTTGTATTTGCTTTTTAATGAATGAAATTCCGGTTTTATGGTTGTACAGCATACATGAGGCCGCAGGCCTCGCCTGTACGCTGCAATACAATGTTGCACAAAGAGAATAGCGACAGACATATGTCTGCCGCTATTTTACTACCTTATAAGTTCCACCTTTGGCAGGCTACGTTTCCCGATTAAACCGAATCGGGCGCGCACTGCTTTTGCCTTACATCCGGCAAATCGGCGATGAAGTTCCGCAGACCTGAAAAATCCATCTGACGGAAAGGAGAAACATCCAGACCTTTGTCGTTGATCAGGCAGTCGGTTAAAAGCAAAACCTCCATCCCCAAAGCGGCGGCGCACATATCCTCTCTCACGTCGTTGCCAATCATCAGGCAGTCGGATGCCTCTGCGCCGACGCGGTCGAGAATCTCAGCGTAATACCCTGGGTTGGGCTTGCAGTACCCGGCGTTTTCGTAGGTTGTGATCCATGCAAAATCAGCCGGATCCAGTTCGGCCCAGCGGATGCGGGCATAGGTGGCCGCCTGTGGGAAAATCGGGTTGGTCGCAAGGATCAGGCGATAACCCTTTTCCTTTAAAATACGGATGCACTCGGCTGCGAGAGGCTGTACCCGAGTGGCGACTCTTGCCTTTTCAAAATCGGTGGAATAAAACCGATCAAAATCCGCGCGGTGCGCGGCGGCCTCCGCCCCGCAGAGGTCGACAAAACTGCTCCAGAACCGGTCGCGGTTGGGAACCGAGCCGTCGTTTTGCATCATTTGCCGGGTGCAGGCCCAAACCGATTTTACCAATTCCTCCGGCTCAAAGCCATAGGGCGTCATGTAAGCTCCGAGCGCCCCAAAATAGGCTTTTACAAAATCCTCCTGCTCCATCGGGAGGAGGGTTCCGTCCAGGTCAAACAATACAGTGTTCATGCAAACGTCCTTTCTTTGGTATCGGTCCGGCAATACGGGTCGAGACACGCCGCATCGGCCGGCTTGGGCGGTCAGGGAAGCCTATCCCCGGATCAGCCGGGTCATGATATCCGGCCCGTACGGGATAAACAGGCCGCTCTCCTTCGCCGTCCGTTCGCAGAACATCGCCGCGCCGGCCGCCGGCTTCCGGCTGTCGTACAGCAAAAAGGGTACCGCGTCGCCCGCGTGCGTCCGCGTCGAGAGAGGGGTCGGATGATCCGGCAGGATCAGGATGCGATATTCGCCCCCATCTTCCAGCGCCGAAAGCAGAACCGGCAGAATTCTTTGGTCGATCAGCTCGATGGCCTTCACCTTGTTGGCGCACTCGCCGCGATGGCCGCATTCGTCCGGCGCTTCCACATGGACATAAACAAGGTCGCATCCCGATTGCAGCAGGCTGGCGGCCGCGGCGGCCTTGCCCTCAAAATTCGTGTCAATATAGCCGGTCGCGCCCGGCACCTCCGCCACCTTCATCCCGGCGAGGAGACCGATCCCCTTAATCAGATCGACGGCCGAAACCACGCCGGCCTTTACGCCGTTTTTGGCCTCAAAATTCTCTAAAGCGGGGCGGCGCCCCTCTCCCCAAAGCCAGATGGAGTTGGCCGGCCGTTTGCCGGCGGCCACCCGGGCCTTGTTAACCGGGTGATCCTTGAGGAGGTCGTAACTGCGCCGCATCATGTCAATCAGGCCGACCGCGTTTTTCGACCGGCTGAGATATTCGCCGACGACCCGGCCGCTGATGTCATGGGGCGGGGTCAAAGCGCCAAGGTCGGTCGTTCCGTCCTTCACGACCAGGCAGTGCCGGTAGGAAACACCGTTGTAGAAATGAAAACGATCGCTTCCAAAGGCCTCTTGCACTGAGTGGATGATCTCGGCCGCCTCCTCGCTGGAGATGTCTCCGGCGCAGTAGTCGACCATGGTTTTGTCGGCATAGTCCGCCTCGTCCGACAGGGTGACCAGGTTGCAGCGCAGCGCCACGTCGGTGTCGGAAAGCGTGATGCCGATGCTGGCCGCCTCCAGCGGGGAGCGGCCGGTGTAGCAGACGGCCGGGTCGTATCCCATGACCGAGAGGTTGGCGACGTCGCTGCCGGGCTTCAGGCCGGCGGCCACCGTCTGACACAGGCCGATCTCGGCCGTCCGGGCCAGCTCGTCCATATGCGGCTTGTCGGCCGCCTCCATCGGGGTTTTGCCGTCCAGCGCCTCGACCGGGTAGTCGGCCATCCCGTCGCAAAGCAATACCGCGTATTTCATATGTATCGCATCCTTATTGAAAATTCTGTACAGAAAAAATCCTCTCTATGTGCAGCCCTATTTAAAGTACCGCACGCCGGCGGCGAAGAGTTTTTGATCCTTCTCGCCCGGCACATTGCCGTAGCAGTCGACGCAGCAACGTTCGCTGTGTCCCATCTTGCCCAGCACCCGGCCGTCGGGTGAGGTGATCCCTTCGATTGCGCAGACCGAGCCGTTGGGGTTGAATTCGATATCCGCCGTCGGATTGCCTGAGAGATCGACATACTGGGTCGCGATCTGCCCGTTTGCGGCCAGCCTCTCGACCGTCTCCCGGTCGGCGACAAACCGCCCCTCCCCGTGGGAGACCGGGACGGCATGCACCTCCCCCGGCTCGCAGAGGGAGAGCCAGGGCGATTTGACCGAGGTGACCCTCGTATACACCATGCGGGAGATATGCCGTCCAAGCGTGTTGAAGGTCAGGGTCGGATCGGTTTCCTTCTGGGCACGGATCTCTCCATATGGGACGAGGCCGAGCTTGATCAGTGCCTGGAACCCGTTGCAGATACCAAGCATCAGGCCGTCCCGCTGGGACAAAAGGCGGTCGACCGCCTCTCTCACCCGGGCGCCGCGGAAGGTGGTGGCGATAAACTTACCCGAGCCATCCGGCTCATCGCCGCCCGAGAAGCCGCCGGGCAGCATGACGATCTGCGCTTTGTCGATGGCGGCCGCGATATGGGCGGCGGATTCCTCAATCTCTCTGGACGAGAGGTTTTTGACCACGAAAATCTCCGGCTCTGCGCCGGCGCGGGCAAAGGCGCGGGCGGTGTCTACCTCGCAGTTTGTGCCGGGGAAAACGGGGATAAAGACCCGGGGCTTTGCCGCCCGGATGGCGGGCGCGCGCCCGGATTTTTCAGTATAGACCGGCACGGTCGGTGTCATCTCCACCGCCGCGTCGGAATAGAGCGGGAAGACCCCCTCTAACTTTTCAAGCCAGCGTTTTTTGGCCGCTTCGACCGAAATCTCTCCCGATGGGAAGCGGAACACGCCGTCACCGTTGGTCTTTCCAAGCAGGGTATAGGCAAAACCGTCGAGGGCTGAAAGTTCCCGGACCTCCACAACAAAGGAGGCGACGGTCGGCGCAAAAAGCAGCGCGGCGTCCTCGGTCGCAAAATCGGCGCCGATCCCGTTGCCGAAGCCCATTTTGGCCACGCAGGCGGCGGCGCCCCCTTCCTTCACCACGCCGGCAGAGAGAATTCTCCCCTCCCGCAAAGCGGAGGCAACGGCGGCATTGAGCCGTTTCGCAGCGGCGAAATCCGGCATGTCGGGCTGCCCGGCTACCATAGGCAGGGGCAGAAGGGCGATGGTCGACCCGGCCTCTTTCAGTGCGGCTGAAGCCGTGGCCGACGCCTTGGTCATGGCCAGCGCGAAGCTGACCAGCGTCGGGGGCACGTCCAGCTCGTTGAAGGAGCCGGACATCGAGTCCTTGCCCCCGATCGAGGGAACCCCCATGCCAAGCTGGGCCGTGAAGGCCCCTAAAAGGGCGGCCGCCGGCTTGCCCCAGCGTTCGGGCTTGTCCCCCAGCCGTTCAAAATATTCCTGGAAGGTCAGGCGCGCGCCGCTCGGGTCGGCTCCAACCGCGGCCAGTTTGGCCAGCGACTCCATAACTGCCATGACCGCCCCGTGAAAGGGGCTTTCGGCCAGCAGGCCGGGCATTGCGCCGAAGCTCATGGCGGTGGCGTCATCGGTCTCCCCCTGTTCGAGCGGGATTTTGGCGACCATCGCCTCCTCCGGCGTAAGCTGGTGCTTGCCGCCGAAGGGCATCAGGACGGTGGACGCGCCGATCGAGGCGTCAAACCGTTCGGCCAGCCCCTTCTGGGCGCAGACCTCCAGCCGGGAGAGGTTGTCGGCGAAAGCGGTTACGGTATCTTTACCATGCAGCACCTGCGGCACGGCGGTCCGGTAGGCGGAATCGGGCGCGGTGATCCTTGCCGCGGCCCGGCCGGTCACGCCGTTGGTATTCAAAAATTCGCGCGAGAGGTCGACCACCGTCTCCCCCCGCCATTGCATATGCAGACGTCCCTTGTCGGTCACGACGGCGACCGGCGTGGCCTCAAGATTTTCACGTCCGGCGAGGGAGATAAACCGCTCGACGTCCGGTTTTTCCAGCACGACGGCCATGCGCTCCTGCGACTCGGAAATCGCAAGCTCGGTCCCGTCGAGGCCCTCGTACTTCTTCGGCACGGCGTCGAGGTCGATGTCCAGCCCGTCGGCCAGCTCGCCGATGGCGACGCAGACGCCGCCTGCGCCGAAATCGTTGCAGCGTTTGATCATTTTTGCGGCTTCTTTGCTGCGGAAGAGGCGCTGCAGCTTACGCTCGGTCGGGGGATTGCCCTTCTGCACCTCGGCGCCGCAGGTCTCAATCGAGGCCGAGTCGTGTGCCTTGGAGGAGCCGGTCGCGCCGCCGCAGCCGTCCCGGCCGGTGCGCCCGCCCAGAAGGACGATGACATCGCCGGGCGCGGGGGTGCCGCGGAAAACATTCTCTTTCGGGCCGGCGCCGACCACCGCGCCGATCTCCATCCGCTTGGCAACATAGCCGGGATGGTACAGCTCCACCACCTGGCCGGTGGCCAGCCCGATTTGGTTTCCGTAGGAGGAGTAGCCGTGCGCCGCGCCGGTCGTGATCTTCTTCTGTGGAAGCTTGCCGGCCAGCGTGTCGGCAAAGGGAACGGTCGGGTCGCCGCTGCCGGTGACCCGCATGGCCTGATATACATAAGCGCGCCCCGAAAGCGGGTCGCGGATCGCCCCGCCGAGGCAGGTGGCCGCGCCGCCGAACGGCTCGATTTCGGTCGGATGGTTGTGGGTCTCATTCTTGAACTGGATCAGCCAGTCCTGTTTTTGACCGTCAATCTCGACCACGGCGTTGATCGAGCAGGCGTTGATCTCCTCCGACTCGTCAAGGTCGGGGATGTCGCCCTGCTTCTTTAAATATTTGGCCCCCATGGTCGCCATGTCCATCAGGGTGATGTTCTTCGTCTTCTCCCGCTCGCCGTAGACGGCCCTGCGCGCGGCCAGATACTGCTCGAAGGCCGCCTGGATCGCTTCACAAAGAGGGGCGTTTTCAATCTCCAGCTTCTCGATGTTGGTGAGGAAGGTGGTATGACGGCAGTGGTCGGACCAGTAGGTGTCGATGACCTTCAGCTCGGTGATATAGGGGTCCCTGCCTTCCGATTTGAAATAGTCGCGGCAAAAACAGAGGTCGGCCGCCGTCATCGCAAATCCGACCGCCTTGTGATAGGCGGCAATCTCCGCGTCTGTTTTTTGCGTAAATCCGGCCAGCAGCTCGACCTTTTCCGGCGCCTTGAAGGGCATGTCGAGCGTCGCCGGCTTGTCGTCGGAGGCAATGCGCGACTCAACCGGGTTGACGAGGTAATGCCGGATTTTTTCGAACATCTCGTCCGAGAGCGTTCCCCGCAGGGCGTAGGTCTTGGCCGAGGCGACCCGCGGCCGCTCCCCCTGGGTGAGCAACTGGATGCACTGCGCGGCCGAGTCGGCGCGCTGATCGTACTGGCCGGGCAGATACTCGGTCGTGAAGTGCCGCCAGCCCGAGAGGTCGACCGCCTCGTCGAACACATTGTCGACGTTCGGCTCGGAGAAGATCGAGTTCCGGGCGAGCAGATATTCCTCCTCTGACACGCCCTCGACGTCATACCGGCAGAGCAGGCGGAGACTGATTTCCGCGTCCAGCCCCAGGCTGTCGCAGAGGTCGGCTTTGACATGTCCGGCTTCGACATCGAAGCCGGGCTTTTTTTCCACAAACAATCGTTTCACCATAGTTCAGGCACCCTTTCTTTTGCGCGAACGGCAAAACCGTGCGCTTCCGGACGATTTTAACATTTCCCGATTATGATAAAATTGTACCATTTTGCGGCCTGTTCCGCAAGGCATGAAAACGTAAAAAATGAAACGGGTGGACATTTTAAATTTGTGCTGTATAATAGAAGCGTTGAAATCCCCGCCGTCCGGTGCAAATCCCGGCGGGAGTCCGCCCAAAACGTCAAGAGAAAAGGAAGGATCAAAGTGGACAAAAAAGCGTTCGCCCTGCAAAAACATAAGGAATGGGCCGGCAAGATCGAGATTACCAGCCGCGCCAAGCTGAAAGATATGGCCGACCTGGCGGTGGCCTACACTCCCGGCGTGGCCGAACCCTGCCTCGCCATCAAGGAGGATGTCGGACTCTCCTACACCTACACCCGGCGGCACAACCTGGTCGCCGTCATCACTGATGGGACGGCGGTGCTCGGCCTCGGCGACATTGGGCCGGAGGCCGGTATGCCGGTGATGGAGGGCAAGTGTGTCCTCTTTAAGGAATTCGCCGGGGTCGACGCCTTCCCCCTCTGCATCCGGTCGAAGGACGTGGAGGAGATTGTCCGCACCATCAGCCTGCTGGCCGGGTCGTTCGGCGGCATCAACTTAGAGGACATCGCTGCTCCCCGCTGCTTTGAGATCGAGCGGCGGCTGAAGGAATGCTGCGACATCCCGGTTTTTCACGACGACCAGCACGGCACGGCGGTGGTTTGTCTCGCCGCGGTACTTAATGCCCTGCGGGTGGTGGGCAAGCCGATCGACAAGGCCCGGTTGGTCATCAACGGCGCCGGCTCGGCCGGCATCGCGATCGGGAAAATGTTCCTCTCGGCCGGGGTGGGGGAGCTGATCATGGTGGACAAGGCCGGCGCGCTCTATGCCGGGATGGAGAGCGAAAATCCCGCCCATATTGAGATGGCGGCGCACACCAATCCGGCGCGGCGCACCGGGTCGCTCGGCGAGGTGATCGAGGGTGCGGACATCTTTATCGGCGTATCAGCGCCCGGTGTTTTGACGGGAGAGATGGTCGAGAGCATGGCCGCGCGGCCGATCGTCCTCGCCATGGCCAACCCGGTGCCTGAGATCCTACCGGACGAGGCCAGGGCTCACGGCGCGGCGGTGGTCGGCACCGGCCGCAGCGACTATCCCAATCAGATCAACAATGTGCTGGCCTTCCCCGGTATTTTCCGCGGGGCGCTCGACGTGCGTGCCTCAGATATCACCGAGGAGATGAAGCTGGCCGCCGCCTACGCCATCGCGTCGGTCATTCCGGAGGAGGAACTTTCCCCCGAGCGGATTATCCCCGACGCCTTCGACCGCCGGGTGGCCGAGCGGGTCGCCGCCGCCGTCGCAAGGGCCGCGCGGGAGTGCGGCGTCGCCCGGATCTGACGGATTTTTGAATATATTTGGATAAGAGAACCCCCACTCTCTCTGCGTTTATTGGAGAGAGTGGGGGTTGCTATGTTTATAGTAACTATGTAAATAGTTACTATTATAAAGTGAATTGTGCAAACGTAACATTTCGTATAGTATATATGTGAGGTGTTACGAAATGAACAAACCTAAATCGGTTTTAGAGTTAAAAGATCACGGCGAAATCGTTTTTAAATTGGATAAAATCCTTGCAGAAAGGAACTTAACCCGCAATGCATTGGCACAGGCCGCTTCTACGCGATTTGAAGTGATCGACAAATGGTGCCGCGGCAGTCTCAGGAAAATAGATACGGATATTTTGGCAAAAATATGTTATGCGTTGAACTGTCAGGTCAGCGATATAATCGAATATAAATTATAAATCAGATGCAGCCAGATTGATCATTTCAATCTGGCTTTTCTTTGCATATTCGTACATTGCATATACTTCGTCTGCCGGATCGTCCATATAACAAATGGCGTATTGGCAAGCGTCCACTATATATTTATTCCGGATGTTTGCTTCGCCGCCTTCTTCTCCGGTTTTTTCATGGTTCAAAAATATGATCGTATCAAAGTCGTCAGGTTTTATTTTTTGAAATCCCGGATATGGCGAAACCAGTATATTTTTTATTCCCAAATCATTTTGCAGAACGGCTACGATCGCCGCGCCGATAATATCAAAAGTATTGCACGCGTTGCTGTAGAAGTCTACAACTCCTTTTTGCGCCAGACGTATAATGGCTTCTTTTAATGCCGATGTGGATTGTTGGTTGTAGTTTCTGTTTTCTCCAATAAAACAACAGGATATTTCCTTCATATTATCACCTACTATGTAAATAGTAACTATATAGATAGTAACTATTAAAAATCGGATTGTCAAGAAGTAACTTTTGAAATAGTATAGGCTTGAGGTGTAAATATGGAAAATCTTGAAACGGTTGTGACAGTAAAAGATTATGGTAATATTGTGATTCGATTAAAAGACGTGCTGGAAAAAAGAAATATAAAACGGAACACATTGGCTACGGCAATTGGGACTCGATTTGAAGTGATAGACAATTGGTGCGATGGGAAATTGGAAAAGATAGACGCGGACATTCTGGCGCGGATATGCTACGCACTGCAATGCGATGTAAATGAAATACTCGGATACGAAAATTCTACAGAGCCGTCGGGTGAATAAGCCTGACGGCTTGTTTTATAATATTTTTAATATAGATCATATCGAACTTTTTGCGCGCAGGCCGCGCAGGCCCTTCCTTTCTGTCGCGGCGGAAAGGGTGCAAAGACCGCTTGGGGGAGGGATTTCGATCCCCTCTCCAACGCGCCGCCGTAGGAAAAACAGCAAAAGGTCATCGGACCCTTGCCGCAAATCCGGCCGGAAAACGAACAAAGTGCGGCAAGGGTCGAGACCGATGACAACCCGGCGGAAAACAAAAAATCGGCTGTCGGACGGCGCTCCCCCTTTCTAACCGACCGAGGGTAAATTCCTTGGATCCCGATGGACGCGGGTTGGAACAGAACATTTTGAAAGATCGCACAAAAACGAACAGTTTAATTCATAAAAAACGGCGAAATTTGGTGAAATTGCAATCTTTTTGTTGTGGTTCTATATCTGGTTATGCTATGATACTTCAGTAAAAATGCGGCTTGCCGCGTCAAAAGTGGAGGAATTTTGAAAATGGACAGTGCAATGTTTATCGGGACCTGGTGGTCGCTGATACCACCGATCCTCGCCATCGTGCTCGCTTTTGTGACAAAAGAGGTGTACAGCTCTCTGCTGGCCGGCATTGTTGTCGGCGTCCTCTTTTACACCGGGTTTCATCCCTGGCAGGCGTTTACCTCTTTGTTCGAGATTATGAAGGAGAATATGAATCTCAACATCCTGATCTTTGACATTCTGCTCGGCATGATTATCGTTTTGCTGGCCAAGTCGGGCGGCTCGGCGGCTTACGGCAACTGGGCCGGGCGGAAAATCCGCTCGAAGCGCAGTGCGCTGCTGGCTACGACGGGGCTGGGACTCCTCATTTTTGTCGATGATTATTTCAACTGCCTGACTGTCGGCTCGGTCATGCGGCCGGTCACCGATAAATTTAAGGTTTCTCGGGCGAAGCTGGCCTATATCATCGACGCCACCGCCGCTCCGGTCTGCATTATCGCGCCGATTTCCAGCTGGGCGGCCGCAGTCAACTCCTATGTGCCGGAGGATGCGGGCATCACCGGATTTCAGCTCTTTTTGCGGACCATCCCGTACAATCTCTACGCCCTGCTGACCATCGGCATGGTGCTGTTTGTGATTTTGTTCAAGTTTGATTTCGGCCTTATGAAAAAGCATGAGCGCAATGCGGAGAAAGGCGATCTCTTCACCTCCGGCGGGGAGGAATTTGAGGCGCTGGAAGAAGAGAAGGGCAATCCCAAGGGACGGGTGTTCGACCTCGTTTTGCCGGTTGTGGTTTTGATCGCTACGGCCATCGGGGCGATGATCTATACCGGCTATCTGGACGGCGCGACCAACGTGATCGACGCCTTTGCCGGCTGCGACGCCGAGGTCAGCCTGATTTTCGCTACTTTTGTTACCCTTGTTTTTATGTTGCTTTTGTATCTGCCGCGGCGGATTATGAAGTTCTCGGCCTTTATGACCGGGTTGGTCGACGGCTTTAAACTGATGGTTCCGGCCGTGACCGTGCTGATCTTTGCCTGGACCCTGAAAGGAGTCGGCGACGCACTGGAAATCGGAACCTTCGTCGGCGGCGCAGTTGGCTCCCACGCGGCAGCCAGCCTTCTGATGCCGGCCATCATGTTCCTGGTTGCTTTATTCCTCGGGTTTTCGACCGGCACCTCATGGGGAACCTTCGCTATTCTGGTGCCGATCGTTGTCAGCATGTTCAGCGGTACCAATTTGGAGATGATGATTATCTCGGTTTCTGCTGTGCTGGCCGGCGCGGTCTGCGGCGACCATGTCTCTCCCATATCGGATACTACTATCATGTCCTCTGCCGGGGCGCAGTGCAACCATATCAATCATGTGCAGACTCAGATGCAGTACGCTATGGTGGTGGCCGCGGTCTGCGTGATTGGGTACATTGTCGCCGCCCTTTGTAAAAACTGGATCATCGCGCTGGTTGTCAGCTTTGCCCTTTTGATCGGCGCGTTGTTGCTGATCCGCGCGCTGCTGGACCGGAAAGACGCGGGCGCCGCGGATGAGGATGACACGACCGTTTCGGCCGATGCGTAAGCTGGACGTTCCTTACATCGGTCAGAGTCCACGCTGGCCGACCGGGTGCGAAAGCGTGTCGACCGTCATGCTTTTGCAGTATCTTGGCTATGATCTCTCGGTCGACGGGTTTATTGAGCGATATCTTGACCGACGGGACTTCGAGCGGCGGGAGGGGGAGCTGTACGGCCCCGATCCGCGCCGGGCCTTTGCCGGAAGCCCGTATGACCCTGATTCTTTTGGTTGCTACGCGCCGGTGATCGCCGCGGCGCTGCGGCGGATTGTATCCGACCGGTTTGATGTCAAGGATGAAACCGGGAAGGAGATTTCGACTCTGCTGCCGGCGTATATCGACCGGGGGATGCCGGTGATTCTCTGGGCCTGTATCGAACTGCGGCCGAGTATCGTCGGTCCCTCCTGGCGACTGCTGGAGAGTGGAGAGACCTTCACCTGGCGCTCCAACGAGCACTGCATGCTGCTGGTCGGATATGATGCGGCGTCTTACTTTTTCAACGATCCGTATGAAAACCACGGCTGCGTTGCCTATCCCCGCGCGCTGGTTGAACAGCGGCACCGGGAGCAGGGAATGCAGGCAATTGGGCTGATCAGACGGCAGGCATAGCGCGCTGCCGGGGGAAATCGCGTGCTTTTTTCTGCGGCCGGCCACCGATTGCACTGAGCTTGTAACCGGTCTTATGGCCGTGCCGGCCGGCGGCTCGGGTGTATAGGCTTTTCTGAATTCAACAACCGGGGGAATGTACATGCTTTGTGTACGTTCCCCCGGCCTTTTTTGTGCCGGGGCTGCGGAGGTCGTTTGGATTATTCGTTCATGCACGAGGGCGTTTTGCACAAAAGAAATTGAAAATCAAGTAAATTGCTGTTGATTTTCAAGCTGTCGGGTCTGTACAATCAGTACAGAAGGTTAACCGGTTCTTTCACAACAGGTCTATTGCAGATTGATGGATTCTTGAGGAGTGAGCGTATGAAAAACCAGATGATTCAAAAAATTGCCGGGGCGGTTTTGTCTCTATGCCTTGTTTTACAGCCAATGGGGATGTCGGCCTCGGCCGAGGGGGAGCAGGGCGCGGAAAGCGTCCGGCTGGACACACACAGCCTGTCTTTTTCCGCCGGAGACAGCGTCGTTTTGACGGCGCAGGTACTTCCCGACAGCGTGCAGAACAAAACGGTGCGTTTTGTCGCGACCGACGACGCAATCCAGCTCTCTGCCCCTGTGTTTGACGCCGAAACCGGCAAAACCACTGTCACCGTCTTTGCTGCGGAGAATGTCACCGGCAGCGTCATCGCGGTGAGCGAAAGCAGCTATGCTACCGACGTCTGTGCCGTCAGTGTCGGTGTCCAACTGGAGGAGAGCGAGATGGTTAACCGCGCGGTCGACGGTACGGCCACGGCCGGCGTGACAGACTCTCCGGAGGGGGAAGATATAAGCAAGGCTTTTGACAATTCGGCCTCGACCAAATGGCTGGTACGCAATACGTCGGCGGTTTCGGCCACCTATACCTTTGCCGGCGGGGCGCGGTATTATATTACTAAATATGCGTTGGTTTCGGCCAACGACGACCCCGACCGCGATCCTAAAAGCTGGAAACTGTACGGCTCCAACGACGGGGAGACATGGGATCTTCTCGACACCCGATCGGACGAGGTGTTTTACGGCCGCAAGCTGAAACGGATTTTTGCGTTTTCTCCCGAAGCGGCTTACAGCAGCTATAAACTGGAGATCACTGAAAACGGCGGCAACGCCCACACCCAGCTTGGTGAAATCCAGTTGTTTGAGTGCGGGGATTATCCCTCCTGGGGGATGGGGCCGTTCGTGAAGGAGGATGCGCACAATCCCATTCTTGAGCCGAACACCACCGACAAATTCATCTGTCCCGTCCGGGGAGAGGAGATTCTGTGGACCGATCTCTCTCTTTATAACCCGACCGCGATTGTAAAGGACGGGGTTATCAACCTGCTCTACCGGGCGCAGGACAACACGGATAAAAAAACCTCCCGCGTCGGGTTGGCCACCAGCGAGGACGGGCTCGCCTTCACCCGGCGGGACACGCCGGTTCTCTATCCCGACAACACCTATAATGCATACGAGTGGGGCGGCGGCTGCGAGGATCCCCGCGTGGTCGAGGGGCCGGACGGAAAATATTATATCTACTACACCGGATATAACGGCTCCATTGCCCGGCTGATGGTCGCTTCCTCCGACGACCTGATCACCTGGGAGAAGCACGGCTTGGTCTTTGCCGACGCCTATGACGGCAAGTATCAGGACACCTGGTCCAAATCCGGATCGGTCATCACCGAGATTGTCGATGGAAAGCAGATCGCCAAACGGATGGATGACGGCAAATTCTGGATGTACTGGGGCGAGTCGGATTTCTTTATGGCCTCCTCCGACGATCTGATCCACTGGACGCCGCTCGAGGATGAAAACGGCGAGCTCGTTTCGGTTATGCAGCCGCGCAAGGGCATGTATGACAGCTATCTTGTCGAGCCCGGTCCTGCTGCCATTTATACCGAGGACGGCATCTTCATGTTGTACAACTGCGCCAACGACAGCCCGGACGGAAACGGCGATCCGATGCTGGCCAACCGGGCCTACTGCCCCGGACAGGTAATGTTCGACAAGGATGATCCGACCAAGCTGATCCACCGCTCCCAGTCCTATTTCATGTATCCGGAGGAGGATTACGAGTTAGAGGGCCTGGTCAACAACGTCTGCTTTGTTGAGGGACTGATTTATTACAACGACATCTGGTATATCTATTACGGTACGGCCGATTCGCGGTTGGCCGTCGCCACCTGGGATCCGTCCGCCGATCTGCCGACGGAAAAGGAGGTGACCCTCTCGACCGACAGTCTGACCGTCCACGCGGGGCAGGAGGCTGTGCTTTCGGCCGCTTCGGGAGCGGGCGCGTCCTCCGGGTCGGCGCTGCAATTTGTCTCGACCAATCCGGAGATCCGGATTGCCGATGTCTCTTACGACGCCGCATCGGACAAAACGACTGCGAAGGTTGAGGCGGACGGCGCGGGGAGCGGTTTTATCCTCGCTATCCATCCCGATACCTTCGCCACCGCCGTCTGCGAGGTGACCGCGACCGCCCCCTACGACGCCGGGCAGCCGCGCTTCCTCCTGAACGGGGAGGAGGCCACCTCTGTCGCCGCCGGGACGCTGTCGGCTGAAATCGACGTTACCGGCTATTATGACACCACGGCCGAGCTCAGTCTGCTCCTTGCCCTCTATACCGACGGGGTGCTGACCGACTGGACGGTGGAGACCGAAACGGCCGCGCTGCGCGCCGGGGAAGCCGTTACGCTGCAAACCCCCTCCCTGACGGTACCGGAGGGTGCGGATATGACCCGCTATAGTGTGAAAGCCTTCCTGTGGGATGGCGAGCGCGCGCCGGTAACCGGCGCGACCGCACTGGATCCGTGGTCGCCCCCCAATCTGGCGCTGGGCGGGACGACAACCGCCAGCTCGTATGAGAAGGAGGAGGTCGCTCCCGACAAGGCGGTCGACGGCAGCCTCTCTACCCGTTGGGCGTCCAAAGAAGAAGATAACCAATGGCTTCTGGTCGATCTTGGAGAACTTACGGAGATCAACCAGGTCTCGATCGACTGGGAGGCGGCCTACGCCTCCCGCTACCGGGTCGAGGTATCGGCCGTGGGCACGAACGACGCCGATTTTACCACGGTGGCTTCAGTGACCGACGGCAAGGGCGGCTCGGTCACCCTCGATTTTGATACGGTGCCCGCGCGCTATGTCCGCCTGTATTGTGAGACGAGGGCGACCAAATGGGGCAATTCGGTTTGGGAGCTTGGCGTCTACAACAGTGGCATGGTCAACGACGCCGGCGCGTTGAAGACGGCGGCCGCGCCTCTTGAAAAAAAGGAAATTCGTGTGGTTACCGATCCGGATGCCAAAACGGCGGAGGCGGTTCTCTCTCTGCCGTCGGTCGCCGGAAAGGCTGTATCCATCCTCTGCCTGGACCCCGGGTATGCCGCGGCAAGCAGCCGGCAGGATGGAAGTGACTATCTCTCCTTCGCTGAGAATGTCTGCTGGATCGAGCAGCTTGAAGCGGATTCCGACGGCCGTCTGTCCTTCACTCTGCCGCTGGATGCGGTGGAGGAGGGGACGTACACCCTCGCCTTTGCGACCGACACGGGCGCATACGTGTATACCTTTGCCTTTACGGATGTCCTTCTCGGGGATGTGGACGGGGACGGCAGCGTGACCGTCTCGGACGTGGTTTCCCTGCGTGGGCTGATCGTGGCGGGAAGCTGGAGTAACCGGGAATTTACGGCCGGCAACCTTGACGGGGACGAAACGTTGAGCGTCAGCGACGTGGTTGCACTGCGCGCGCGGATTGTCGCCGGAAACTGACCGGATTCCTTTATAGCACAAGTTCGTTTCATAAAAAATAGCCGCCAAATCAAATTTGGATAAAACAACACCCTGGCGGCGGGTGCTTTTTACCGTCGTGTCTTCCGGTTGCCATGTGAAAGCATGACAGCCGGGACGGCATTTAAATCCTGTTTTTTATTACGGAGCAACAAAAACTCTCGGCCCTGTGGAAAAATCCGCAGGGCCGAGAGTTTTTGGCAGTGTTTTGTTCGTATCCGAAGCCGGCCGCGAACCCCGGGTTCCAAACAGCGGCCGGATTTTGCCGTTATTCCAAAACCAGCGCGTCGGTTCCCAGCCCCAGAGTTACCCGGGTGCCGCGGCCTGACTCCGACTCGACCGTCATGGTATGCGAAAGCTTTGTCAGCGTCCGTCGGCAGAGATACAGCCCCAACCCGGTCGAGCGGTTTTCCATCCGGCCGTTGCCGCCTGTGAACCCCTTTTGCCCGATTCTGGGAAGATCCTCGGCCGCGATGCCGATTCCGGTGTCCTCAATCACAAGGTCGCTGCCTTTGCTGTAAATGCGGATTTGGCCTTTGGCTGTGTATTTCAAGGCGTTGGAAAGAATTTGTTCGATTACGAAGAGCAGCCATTTTTCATCGGTCAGAACCAGAATGTCCGCTACCTCCAATTCAAGGGAGAGCTTTTTGCAGATGAACAGGGGTGCGTATTTGCGCACGGCCTGCCGTACGATGCTGTCGAGCGGGTACTGCCGGATCACATAGTCGGTTGTGTCGCTCTCCAGTCGCAGGTAGGAAAGCGCCATCCCGGCGTACTGCTCGATCCGCAGCAGCTCGGCTGAAAGAGCGGCCGAACCCGCAGCGTTTTCCTTTTCCTGCAAAAGCAGCCGCATGGCGGCGATCGGTGTTTTGATCTGATGTACCCACATGGTGTAGTAATCGTTTCGCTCTCTGGTTTGCCGCGCAGCGTCCGTGTTCAAACGCTGTGTTTCGTCGAACAGCTTCCGAACCAGACGGTCGTAATCGCTTTGTAAAAGGCCGTCCGGCTCCGGGAGATTTTCCATTTCATAACAAATCTGCCGGGCGATATCCGTAAGCGCCCGGTGGCGGCGGTAGAATTTCCAAAAATCAAAGGCTGCGTAAAACAGCGCCGTAAAGGCGCAAAGTCCCGCAGCGTAGAGAATCGCCTCCGCCTCGATCGAATACAGGGAAAAGATCAGCAAAAATATGCCGAGAAAGACGATGTATACAATAACCCCGCCGGTTCGCTCACGTAGATAGGCGGCCAGCGTTTTAAAGAAATCCGGTCGGTTCATTCGATTATATACCCCATCCCTTTTTTGGTCTGGATGGTGCCGGTCGCCCCGGCCTCGTCCAGCTTTTTCCGCAACCGCGCCACATTGACCGAGAGGGTATTTTCATCCACAAAGCTGTCGGTTTCCCATAAGCGGGTCATCATTAGCTCTCTGCTGACCACCCTGCCCTTGTTGTCCAGAAGAAGTGCGAGGATGCGGCACTCATTTTTGGTCAGGGGAATCTTTTTGTCGTCTCCGGTCAGGGCGCCTTCCTCTCGGTTGAACAAAAGGCCGTTTATCTCGGTAATTGGGCTTTGTCCGGCAAAGGCGTAGGTCCGGCGCAATACGGCCTGAATCTTGGCCGTCAGGACAGAGAGGTCGAAGGGCTTGGCGACGAAATCATCCGCCCCGGCCGACACGGCCATGACGATGTTCATATTGTCAGCCGCGGAGGAGATGAAGATAATCGGTACCTTGGAAACGCGGCGGATTTTCTCGCACCAATGGTAGCCGTCGGCAAACGGCAGGGAGATATCAAGCAGGACAAGCTGCGGGTCGACGGCGGCGAACTCGGCCAGAATATTGCGGTAATCGTCCGCGCGGACGACCATAAAGCCCCAGCTTTCGATATGCCGGGTGATGCTGCCCGCGATGCTGTCGTCGTCCTCAACCAGAAAAATGCGATACATGATCCGCCCCTCCTTTTTTTCTGTCATTATATATGTTGCGGCCGCAAACCGCAAGCCAAAGGCGAAAAAGCGCCCGGCTTTTTTCGGGAGGAGCAAGAAAAATGCTCCGATCCGGTTGGGGGACGGCCTTTTCTGTCCTTCGGCCGTGCGGTGTGTCACGCTTTTGCCGGAAAGCCGGAATTTACCTGAGCCTATTTGATTTTCAAACCGAGCAGTCGGGAGAGATCGGCCGCCTGAAACAGATCGACCACGGCGCCTTGCAACTCGGTTCCGTGCTCGGACAGGGCGATCTCTTCAATCGTGCAGGCGGTGAGATCCAGTCCCGCAAGCGGCGTTTTGAAAAAGGAGACGCGGGTAAAATCACAGTTTTGCAGCGCGGTCCGTTTGAACGAGACGGAGGAGAAAAAGCCTTCTGAAAATCCGGTACCCTCCAACTCGGCGCGGTCGAAGGCGCTGTAGGAAAAATCGGCCAGGCGAAACGAGCCGCTCAGCAGGCGGAGGGAATAAAACCTGCACTCTGAAAAATCGGCGCCGAGTCCCTTTGTATCCTCAAACGCGGTGCGGCGGAAGAGGCTGCCGGAGAAAACGCAGTTGGACAGGTCGCAGCCGGAAAACCGTACGTCAGTAAAGCCACATTTCCGCAATACGCAGCTCGTCAGTCGGCAGTTTTCAAATATGACGCAGTTGAAGTTCACCCCCGACAGGTCGAGGCCGTTGCAGTCCAGATCAGAAAAGCAAAGTTCGCTGATCGGCAGCCCCTCTGCTTTCGCACGGTCGACCGCCTGCTCCAGCGGCAGGTCGGCCGGCACGGCGGCTTCGGTTTTCGGGGAAAGAGGTTTCAGATCCATGCAAAACACCTCCTGTCTTTCAAAAGGCCGCCGCCGGGGTGTCCTTTTATTCAAATTTGATTTGGCGGCTTTTTTATTATAGTACCATCTTTTTTATATGATCGCAAGATGGAGCGCGCTTCCTGCCGCACGGATAAATCATCCCCGGTTGAATGCATCCCGAACGACGCAGGGGTTGACGTACTGCGGCCGGTGCGCAGCCCGCCGGGCGGCCTCTTTCCGCGCGGCGGACGGCAGGATGCCGAAAAACTGCTTATACGCCCGGGTGAAATAGGATAGGTTGTGAAAGCCGCACCGCTCGGCGCTTTCGCTGATGTTGCACTCTCCCGAGCAGATCAGCTGCCTTGCCCGGTCGCAGCGCAGCTCATTGATATAAACCACCACTGTACGCCCGGTAATCTCTTTAAAAATTCTGCAAAAATAGTATTTGCTGTAACCAACCGACCGGGCGACTTCTTCCACCTGGATAGGCTGGGCATAACGCCGCGCGATATAGGACATGGCGCCGCGCACCATCTCAAGCTGGTGGGTGCTGTACCTGCTTTCCAGTAGGTCGCTCTGCTCGCTCAGACGCAGCAGCCGCGTCAGCAGTTCGATCACACCGGCCTGAAACGCGGCTTTATAATAAGAGGGGCGGGTCGCTTCCTCGGTGATGAGCCGTTCAAAGATTTGGCTGGCCGCGCCGTCGTGCACCAGATTTTGAATTGGCAGGACGCCAACCGGCAGCCCGATCCGGCCGCAAAATCCCAGATCGACAATCAGGGTGTGATACTCGCACCGGTCGCTGACAGCTTCGACACTGTGCAGCGTATAGGGATTGATGACGACGAGGCTGCCGGCTTCCGCCCGCAGACGCACACTGTCACAGAGGACGTCCGCCCTGCCGTCGGTGAAATACAGAAGCTCGATGTTTTCGTGCCAGTGCATCAGGAATTTGTCTTGCCGGCTCAGATAATCGGGGTGGAAAATAAAGGGAAAATCGGCCTCAATTCCGGCGTGGGATTCATAATTTTCACCGCGTGTCACAAAAAATGCTCCTTTCCCTGCGCGAAGGATCACAACCAATCCGTCGGATGGCAAGATTGTGTTAATCTGAAGCAATATATATTCTTTGCTCTCTTTATAAGTTATCTTATAATACAAGTGGATAAAAAACAAGAGGTGTATGAAAAAAGATGACAGAAAAGAGGTTTTTCCATGCCGGATGACCGAACAAAGCAGATGGGATTTTATTTTCCGGATCACGGGCGGCGGGCGCTTGCCGAAACGACCGACTTGTGCATCGCGGCTCACCCGGACGACATTGAGCTGATGGCTTATCCCGCCATCTATGCCTGCAAAGGGCGCCCGGGCCGGGGGTTCGTCGGGTTGGTACTGACCGACGGCGCCGGAGAGGCGGCGGGGGAGAGTCTCCGTTCCTTTTCGCGTGCGGACAAGGCTGCCGTCCGCGCCGGGGAGCAGCGTCGCGCAGCCGAGATTGGCGGGTATCTGGCCGTCGCGCTGCTCGGCCATTCGAGCGACGAGGTGAAGAATCAGCGGGAAGAAATCCTCTCCCAAATCGGGGAGGTGCTGCGCCTTTGTCGGCCTGAGCGGGTCTATATCCACAACCTGGCAGATAAGCACGACACCCATGTGGCGGCGGCCGTCGCGGCGATTGCGGCGCTGCAGGCGCTGCCTGAGGCTCTGCGGCCGGGCAGGGTGTACGGGATGGAGGTCTGGCGGTCGCTCGACTGGCTCTGCGACGGGGATAAAACGGTCTTTGACCGATACGGAGATCCCGAGCTGGAGCGGGCGCTGATTACCGCCTTCCCTTCGCAGATCGCCGGGCACAAGCACTATGACGACGGGGTGCTGGGGCGGCGGACGGCCAACGCAGTATTCCTCTCGGGGTATGAGAAGGATCGGGCCGCCGGCGCCTGCTACGGGATGGACATGACCGGGGAGATATTCGCCGGCCTTTCTGTACAGGAGATGATCGGCCGGCACATCGACCGGTTCAGGGCGGACGTGATCGGCCGGCTTGACCGGATTTCTGCAAAGAAAGGGTGAGGCTGGCTGTCGGATGCCGGGCCCTCTTCGCCCTTTTGGCGCAGGGTGCGTGTATTTTGGAAAAGCCGGGCGTTTCACCCGGATCATAAGAAAGGGGTCGTTTTATGAAAAAACAGTGGTTGAAAACCGGATGCGTTGCGCTGTCTATAGCCATGCTCTTGTCCGGTCCTGCGCCGGCTGCGGCGCAGACGACAGAAAAGGAGGAAACGCTTATGCCGCTTACCGAAGAAATGGTCAGTATGCATAAAAACACCTATTTAAATTTGAGCGGCCGGATCACCAGCCGCGGGTATTCCGCCACCTCGGTCACCGGGACGTATCCGGGCATGTTCCCGCGGGACAGTGCGATCGACGCGATGGCCATGCTGAAGTTTGGGGATCTCGACAGCGCGCAGCGGCTGCTCAACTACCTGCTGACCTATAACCAGTGGTACGGCTGCGGGTTCATGGCTCACATCCTTGACAATTTGCAGGACGAGGCGTACGGCAATGATTATCTGGGCGATCCAGTCCATGCGTCGGCTACCGAAGCGTTTTACGCCCAGACTGCGTCAAACCGCGACCTCTACCTGCTGAACGCCCCCAACAACAAGGGCGTGCAGCCCTTTGCCGTACCGTACGGCAGTGTCACCGGGGTACGGCTGAATCTGAAAAAGACATATGATACCGATCGGGTGGTCGTTCGGATTTTAACCGACTACCGCGATCCGACCACCCTTGTGGCCTCTGCCGACTACACGTTTGGAGAGAACCCCAGCGGTTGGCAGACCATCTTGTTTGACCGGCCGGTTGAGCTGTCCCCGAACCGCCTCTATTATCTTGAGGTCTCGGCCGAGGACTCGGGCAGGGTGGTTTGGACCGGGATCAGCGCAGGCGGAGATTTTCAGTCGATCAACTATGACCTTGTGGCTGATGGCGGCTGGCGCACCGGAACCGGAGATATCACGGCGTTTGAGATGCTGTCGGAGGAAGAGACGCCGATTTCCGGCGTGTTTTCCCAAAAACAGGCTGATCACGAACTCTATTTGTTAAACGAGCCGAACAACAAGGCGGCGCAGCCCTTTACCGCTGCATTCACCGCGATTGGCTCAGTGTGTGCGTATTTGACCAGCACCGGGGATACCGACCGTGTGACCGTTCGGATTCTGGAGGACTATCAAAACGACGCGTCCGCGGTGGCGGAGCAGACCTTTTCCCTCGGGGAGGAAACCGATGGCTGGCGGCGGCTGGTGTTTGATCAGCCGGTGCAGGTTGAGGCGGGAAAACGCTATTATCTTGAGCTTTCCGTGCCTGAGGACTGCGGCAGGGTGGCCTGGAAGGGAAGCGGAGCGGTCGATGGCTATTCCGCCCTCAATTACGATCAGCAGGCCTACGGCGGCTGGTATACCGACGAAAAAACGACGGCGTTTGTGGTGGAGCCATACGTCTCCGTTGCCGGACAGCCGGCCGCACGGAAATTCCGGTTCGCCGTCGCCGGAAAGCTGACCGGGGTAAAGCTTTCTCTGCGTGCGGCGCAGGCCGGCGGGACGCTGCGCGCCGAGCTGCGGGAGAGCCTGAACGGCGAGCCGCTCGCCGTGTCGGAGGCGGCAATCGACCGGACGGGGGAGAGTGTCTACACCCTCTCGTTTGAGCAGCCGGCCGACATCCCGGCCGATTCAGACTATTGCCTGGTTGTGCAAACCGACGGTGCGCCGGGGGAGGTCGCACTCCTCTCAACGCAGGAAGATATTGCAGGCAACTGCTTTGCTTTTGACGGAGACGAGTGGGTGCCGACGACCGCAAGTTTTTCCATTGAGCCGGTGCGGCAGACCGGAGCGCTGGCTGCGTTCGGTGGGGAAACCTTTGCCGAGCAGGAGATCCCGACCTATTCAGAGGAGACTATCACGGCGGTTCAGGTGCGGCTGGGCCGGGCGGTTGACACGGATGGGGTACTTTCCGCGGCGCTTTATAAACAGATCGGAACGGAACGCATCCTGGTCGCCACGGATAGGCTGCCGCTGAAAAAGATCGGGACCGAGGGGAGCTATACCTTCCGCTTCGGCCTGCCGCTGGACGGCCGCGCCAACGCGGCGGGGAACTATATCCTCCGCCTGTCGGCAAAAGACGCGCCGGCCGGCAGTTTGACCTGGTTCGGCGCGGCCGATGCCGACCGCTTTGCCTCCTGCCTCGGCGGCGGCCGGGAGGAGGCGGTCGCCGGTGATTTCAGTTTTACCGCATACCGCTCCTATCTGACCCCGACCTGCGATGCGGCGCGCCAGGTTGACTGTACCTATATGGTGGCTTATGCCTGGGTGCAGTTTTATAAGGCGGCGGCCGGCAACGCGCAGTACAATGCGTGGCTGGAAGCCTCTTACCCTCTGGTTGCGAAGCTGTGCAATTATTATTTGCAGGAGGACGATCAGTTCAATGAGGCTATGGATCTGATCTACAACCCGCATTTCGAGCATACACGCAATACCCAGTACCACAAGGGCTACGATCTCATCACCAATGTTTTTGCCTCTCAAAGTCTGTATGAGATGGCCGAAATCGCCGTGGCCTTCGGTGATTCGGAAAATGCCTCTTTCTGGGCGGAAATGGACAGGCGGCTGGTCGCCGGCATTGAAAAAACTCTGATCTGCACCTTTGACGGAGAGACAATCTATGCCGAGATGCTCGGGCAAATGGTCACGGAAAACGGAGAAGACTACTTTATCCCCGGATTTTCCTGGGTTAACCTCGCCCCGATCGCGGCAAACTGGCATGCGGCCAATACAGAGATTTTGAACCATACGCTCGAAAAATACCGGAAATTCGGCTCGGTAGACTATAACGGCTATTCCATGCTGGATGCCTGCGTATTTTTGAACACGGAGGGCACGGGGCTGGATACCTCCAAGGGCAGGAATGGCACCTCAGCGCATGTGATCGGCAAGGGCTGGTCCTGGGAGCTTATGTTCGCCGCCGAGCAGGGAGATGCGGAGACGGTTTCCCGGCTTCTCAGTTTTTCGCTCGCCCACCGGGCGGACAGCAACCTCTATACTGAAAACTGGACCCAGTTCGAGCCGGGTGTGATCGCCTACAGCGATCCGGGTAATCAGGAGCACGCCTCCTGGCAGTTGTATGCCATGTGTACCCTCTATCCCGAGCTGACCCTTGAGGTCGAGCCGGATATGGACGCCTGCCGGAAGTGGATGGATCGCGCTGTCCGGGCGCAGACGGCCGATTATACTGCGGAGGGCAGAGCGCGTTTGGACGCCGCGCTGTCGGCGGCCGAGACGGCGGTTGGCGATCCCCTCCTGCTGCAGGCGGAGGCTGCGCTGTGCTGGACCGAGCTGCGGGAGGCCGTGACCGACGTACTGCCGGTACAAAAGGGAGATGTGGATTTTGACGGCAGGCTTACTGTCTCCGACGTGGTCGGACTGCGGCAGGCGATTACAGAGGACGAGTACGGCGAACGACAGCGGCAGGCCGGCGATCTGGATGGGAACGATACGTTGACCGTCTCCGATGTGGTGGAGCTCCGGTCGGAGATCGTAAACGGGTCGCCCGATTAAACGCAACACGGATCTTCCCGGGCGGCGTATCCCGGCCGGGTATCCTAAAATCCCCCGCGGCGACAGCCGCGGGGGATTTTTAATCACGCCCCTAATTATGCCCCGACAAGGGCCGCCGCGCCGGTGGCGTTCGGAAAGGCACGCTTAACATATCCGATCGGGCGAATGCAAGAAAAATTTGTCGAAATAAAAAATTTTTTTGATCCGGCATAAAGAATGAGCCGCCGCCTTTGGGGTAATAATTTTATTACCAGAGTAAAAACGGAGGCGGTAGCGTGGGATACAGCAAGGTGGAAATCTGCGGCGTAAATACCTCAAAGCTGCCGGTGCTGACCGAACGGGAAAAAACCGAGCTGCTGAAACGGGTCAAGGCGGGCGATAAGGCGGCCCGAGAGGAACTGATCAACGGCAACCTGCGTCTTGTGCTGAGCGTGATCCAGCGGTTTTCC
The DNA here is from genome assembly GCA_050946935.1 of Candidatus Howiella sp. Taxonomy (GTDB): domain Bacteria; phylum Bacillota; class Clostridia; order Oscillospirales; family Acutalibacteraceae; genus UQRS01. Next base: position 40,231 of record JBMNVR010000009.1, on the reverse strand, counting down.
TCCCGTGGGGAGAATCCGGACGACCTGTTTCAGGTGGGCTGTATCGGACTGATTAAATCCATCGACAATTTTGACATCAATCAAATGGTGCGATTTTCCACCTACGCGGTGCCTATGATTTTGGGGGAGGTTCGGCGGTATCTGCGGGATTACAACTCCATCCGGGTCAGCCGGTCGGTCAAGGATACGGCCTATCGCGCCATGCAGGCCAAGGAGCGGCTGATGACCAAAAACCAGAAGGATCCCACGGTGGAGGAAATCGCCCGCGAACTGGACATCCCGAAGGAAGAAGTCGTAATGGCGCTTGAAAGCATCGTCGAGCCGATTTCTCTTTACGAGCCGGTTTATTCCGAAGGGGGAGACACCCTGTATGTCCTCGATCAGGTGGGGGATAATAATGACGAGTCCAACTGGCTGGACGAGATCGCGCTGAAAGAGACGGTTGCCGCCCTCTCCGACCGGGAAAAAATGATTTTGAACCTTCGATTTTTGCAGGGGAAAACCCAGATGGAGGTGGCGAAGGAGATCGGTATCAGCCAGGCGCAGGTCAGCCGTCTTGAAAAAGGGGCGATCGACCGGATCAAGGAAAAGTAATCCATTCGCGAAATTTCGCATACAATTCTATAACCGGCGTCGAGGCCGGAGACCGGCCGCCGGCGCTGGGCTGCGTTTGCCGGCGCGGCCTTCCCTTTATATTCTTTGTCGAAAGGGTGGATTGTATGTGCTGCAGAATCGAAGATCTTCGTGACAAACAGGTCGTTTCCATCAAAAGCGGTTGTGTGATCGGCTATATCTGCGACGTCGAGGTGGATACCTGCAACGGGAAATTGGTTTCCATCGTCATTTTTGGGAGGCGGCGCTGCTTTGGCCTTCTCGGGCGGGAGGAGGATATCGTTATCCCCTGGTGCGATATCGAGGTGATCGGTGCCGACACCGTGCTGGTGGGATGCGAGCTGCCGCCGCGGCCGGGCAAACGCGGTTTTTTTGGAAATGCTTTCCGCAGCTCCCCGAACGGTAAATATTGATTGAACAAAGCCGAATATCTGTTTGGCCCTTGTCCGCGGGAATTGGTAAAACATATGGGCAGCTTTTTTCCCTGAATAATACTTTTTCCCACGAGCATACCGCCGCCGTTCGGTCATTCTATTAAAGCAGGCCGAATGTGGGAGGAGAGGTATGAGAGGTATTCGAAAAAGCGTAAAATTTTTGACCGTTTCGCTTGGTATGCTCTGCACCCTGTTGTTTGCCGGGACGGCGGTTTTGGACGGACGGTTGCCCGATCGCTATCAGGTGGTCGAAGGCCAGACGCTCGAGATCGGCGCGGCCGGCGCGGTGCAGGCGGTCTATGCCGACGCGAAGGAGAAAAACAGCGCCGCCGTTTCGCAAAGCAGCGGGGAAAGCTATGCGGTAGAGCTGCGGCTGTTTGGCGTTTTTCCGCTGAAGTCCGCTTCGGTTGAGGTGGTCGACGAGCTGTATGTTGCGCCGTCGGGCGCGCCATTTGGGGTAAAAATCTATACCGAAGGGGTCATCGTCGTCGGTTTCAGCGAGGTCGACGCGGCTGAGGGCGGAGTCACACCGGCAAAGATTGCCGGGATCGAAGAAGGGGACAATATCAAAAGCATCGCCGGCGAGGCCGTGACCTCCAATGCCGATATTGCCGAAAAAATAGAAAGCTGTGGCGGCCGGTCGGTTGCGGTGGAGCTGGTGCGGGGAGACGCGGCGCTTACCCTTACCCTGACGCCGGCTTTTTCGGAAAGCGAAGGGCGGTACAAGGCTGGCGTCTGGGTGCGGGACAGCTCAGCCGGGATCGGCACGCTGACCTTTTACAGCCCCTCGCTCGGTATTGCCGCCGGCTTGGGACACGGCATCTGTGATGTGGACACGGACAAGCTGCTGCCGCTCTCTACCGGAGAGATGGTCAGCGCCGAAATCTTTGGAATCGAAAAAAGCGTCAGCGGCTCGCCCGGAGAGCTTCGCGGGCGCTTTACCGGGCAATCCATCGGCAACCTTCTGATTAACGGTGAAACGGGCATTTACGGTGCGGTTTCGGCAAACGGCGACGGCAACAGCCTGGTGCGAATCGCCATGAAACAAGAAGTCCAGACAGGCCAGGCGGAGATTCTCTGTACGCTCGACGGCGAATCGCCGAAAAGCTATAAATGCGAAATAGAAAAAGTGCATTTTAACGACGACAATTTAACCCAGAATATGATCGTTAAGGTCACCGACCCCGAGCTTCTTTCAAAATGCGGCGGCATCGTGCAGGGTATGAGCGGAAGCCCCATTTTGCAGGGCGGTAAATTAATTGGCGCAATTACGCATGTGTTTATTGGCGAACCGGAGCGAGGCTACGCAATTTTCGCCGAGACCATGTATAATACCGCGCTGTCTGTCGAAGAATCTGTTAAGCAAAATGTATCATGATGTTTGTAAAATTTTGGGAATTTCTCCGAAAAGAATACAATTTCCAAAAATTTACATTTTTCATCTTGTAAGGTCACGATGCCTGTGATATAATCCTCCATAAATTGACGTAGATGGAGGAAGTAAAATGGAAAAGAAGCTGAAAGTAATTATCGCGGATGACAGTACGGAATTTGGGCACAGTTGTGCCCATACTCTCAAGAGCTATGGAATGGACGTCGCGCTTTGTGCCAAGGACGGCGTGAAGCTGGTCAGCGAAATCAAATCGGGAAATCCCGACGTTGTTCTGGCCGATGTGTTTATGCCGGGCCTGGATGTGCTTGGCGTGCTCGCTTCGATGGAGAAGCTGGACAAAACCCATCGGCCGATGCTTATGGCCATGTCCAGCTTTGATAATCCCAAGCTTGAAATGGAGACACTCTCCGCCGGCGCTTCCTATTATTTTCTCAAACCCTTTGATACCAGCGTCCTGGCCGAGCGGATTATCCAGCTTTCGGGCTGGAGGAATATGAATCTTGCCGGAGCGGGCAAGGCGGACGACGCCGACCTTGAGCTGATGATTACCGACATCATTCATCAGATCGGCGTGCTGGCGCATATCAAGGGATACCATTATCTGCGGGAGGCAATTACCCTCGCCGTCAACGACAGTCAGATCATCAACTCGGTCACCAAGCTGCTTTATCCGACCGTGGCCAAAAAGTTTTCAACCACCTCATCCAGGGTAGAGCGGGCGATTCGCCACGCGATCGAGGTCGCCTGGGATCGCGGAGATGTGGACGTGCTTAACTCCTATTTTGGTTATACGATACATAATGGCCGTGGCAAGCCGACCAACAGCGAGTTTATCGCCATGATTGCAGATAAGCTTCGTCTTCGTCTGAAGATGAATTAGCGGTCGGGTGTGCCGGCGTCCTTCTCCATGCATTTAAAAAATACAAAGACTTTCCGGGAAATAGCCCCGGAAAGTCTTTTTTTGTTATCCATTTAGAATCAGAACCGCGTCATTCCTCGGCGCGGCGCCGCCCTTATGCCCCGATCGCTTGAAACATACCGACGCCCAACACCAGAATGCCAAGCGCGATCCGATACCAGCCGAAAACCTTGAAATCGTGCTTTTTGATATAGCCGAGCAGAAATTTGATGGCCAGCACGGATACGATGAAAGCGACCGCCATACCGACCAACAGAATGGCCAGCTCCAGTCCGGTAAAGCCGAATCCGAATTTTACGATTTTCAGAAGGCTGGCGCCGAACATGACCGGCACGGCGAGAAAGAAGGTGAAATCCGCCGCGGTTTTGCGCGAGAGCCCGATCATCAGGCCGCCGAGGATGGTTGCCCCCGAACGGGAGGTGCCGGGGAAAATCGCGGCGACAAGCTGGAACAGGCCGATAATCAGCGCGGCTTTGTAGGTGATCTCCGCCGTGCTGGCCACGGTCGGCAGCTTGCCTTTGTTCCGGTTTTCCAGCAGGATAAAGAGAATGCCGACCAGAATCAGCATAATGGCGACCGTCCATTTGTTGTAGAAGAGCGCCTCGAAATACTCGTCAAACAACAGGCCGATAACCGCGGCGGGCAGGCAGGCGGCAATGATTTTCCCCCAGAGGGAGAAGATATCTTTCTTCACCACGATGCTGCCGTTTTTCTCTTTTCCAAAAGGAAAAAGCCGGTTCCAGAAAAGGAGGACGACAGCCAAAATGGCGCCGAGCTGGATGACAACCAGGAACATGTCCCAGAATTTTTCCGATACATTCATGCTGATAAGATCGTTCAGCAGGATCATATGCCCCGTGCTGGAGATGGGAAGCCATTCGGTGATCCCCTCTACCAGTCCGAAAAGCGCGGCGATTAAAATATCCAACATAAAAACACTCCTTATTCCGGAAATTTGCACAGTGGCAGAAATAGCAGCCCGTGACCGGCGGAAAACGGCGAGCACGCAAACGCACGGTGTTTGACCGGATATGCGGCGGAACGCAGGTCTCGCCGCACATCCGGCGTTCAAATGTAACCGCCCCTTATTATATCCCATTATATGGCATTTGTACAGTCTTTATCCGCTTAAGAATTGTTTAAAGTTTATATGAAATTTCTGTAATCCAAAGTTTTTTCAGAAGGGTTCGCTGAAGGGGGAAGGCGGTTTGAACGGTTTGTTAAATTTAAACTGTGTGGAGCTGAGTCGTTTCCATTTTTTGGATTTGCACAGCCCTTTGTTTCCCATCTCGCAGCCGCCGGTAAGCGCAAAAAAGCCGAACCCGAAAAGCGCAGGAAGGTCTTTTCGGGTTCGGCGGCGATCACGGTTCGCGCGGGCTATTCGGAAAGCTCTTCTTTGTCCGTTCGCTTCTCCGGCTTTTTGACGCCGGCGTTGGCCGATTCGTCAAAGCCCTCGGTGCTCTCCTTCATAAACATGATCTTGGCGGTCATAATCAGCAGTTTGATGTCGAGGAGGATGGAGTAATTCTCAATATAAATCAGATCCATATTGAGCTTGTCCTCCGGACTGGTGTTGTATTTGCCATATACCTGTGCATAGCCGGTGAGACCTGCCTGCACCCGGTGGCGGAGGTCGAACTCCGGCAGCATGGAGATGTATTCGTGCACATTTTCGGTTCGCTCAGGACGTGGGCCGACCAGCGACATATCTCCCTTAATAATATTGAAAAGCTGTGGCAGCTCGTCCAGACGAATGGCGCGGATCACCCGGCCGACCGGGGTGATCCGGCTGTCGTGATCGGTCGCCTTGGCGGCGCCGTCCTTGTCCGCGTCAACGATCATCGAGCGAAATTTGTAAACGTTGAAAATGCGGCCGTTTTTGGTTACCCGGTTCTGTTTGAAGAGCACCGGGCCGCCGTCGCACAGCTTGATGGCGATGGAAATCACCAGCATAAAGGGGGAGGTAATCAAAATACCCACCGTTGCAACCAGAATGTCCATGGCGCGTTTGACGACCGCCTGCTCCATACTCAGACCCCGGTTGCGGCAGATCAGTACCGGTGTGTCGAAAATCTGACTTTGGTAGCTGTTATTAACAATGATGTCGTTGACCGATGGCAGAAGGTAGATCCGCTTCCGGGTAGAGTAGGTGTACCGCAGTACCTCATTCTTCAGCGTTTTGTCAAAGTCGCAGATCAAAACCGCTTCATATTTATCAATTTCCGCCTTGATCTCTTCCATATTATGGTGGTCGACCGCAATCCCTTTGGCGATGTTGTACCGCTCGCGGATCTTCTGCATTTTACGGATGATGTCCCGATCGCCCTTGCTCGGGCCGAAGATAGCCAGAATCTGCTTGGCTTTGTAAAGCTGGAAATAAACCGTGTTGGACGACACGCTGCCGAGAATGATGATCGCCGTCTGGTACAGCGTCGTGACAAGCATCGGCCAGGGAGATAAAAGTTCCCTGGCGATCAGGGACAACTCAAGATACATAATGAAATTGGTGAATACCACCGACAGGAAAAAACTGTACATGATCTCATGCAATCGGAGAACGCCGATTTTAAAACAGCCGTAAATATTTGCGAAGATACAGATGATGACGATATAGGAAAATACAACCAGATAATTTCCCTTGTTCTGATACAGCGCCTCTTCATACCGGCTGAACCAGACACAGACAAAGGAAAAGATAAGCGATACCATGATGAGAAGTTTCATCAGCATCATGACCGTCTTCCGGAATTTTACCAATATATTCATAATTCACTTACTTCACTTTTTATTTTGTTGTTTGGGGCAGAAATTGCTCACTATATTGTATCACCCCACATCAGGATTTTCAAGTTACAGCTTTTTAATATTTTACACAAAGTTGATTTATATCGCACAAAATCTAAACAAAAAGTATACATTTCCGCAAAACACCCCGCCGAAAAGGTTTTTTTCGGCGGGGTGGTGTTCGTTCCGGCTATTTGTCTCCGGAAGGCTCCGGCGGGAGGTTTTGCGGCGCGCGTTTTGTAAAATAGCGGGACGGATCGGTTCCGCAGGCTTCGGTCGTTATCGAACCAGACGGCTGTTCCCACCGCGGGCGAGGCTCCACACCTCCGCCGCCGAGGACAAATTGTAATCCCCCTCGATCGTCAGCTTGAGACAGGAGGCCGCCGTCGCAAACTCAATCGCGGCCTGCGGGGACTCGCCGCATCGCAGGGCGTAGATTAAACCGGCGGCAAAACTGTCGCCGCCGCCCACTCGGTCAGTTACCCGAATGTCGTAGACGCGTGAGGAAAATATGCCGCCCCGTTCATACAGCAGGGCACTCCAGCGGTTTTCATCCGAAGAGAGGGTGGTGCGCAGAGTCATGGCGATTTGCGGAATGTGAAAGCGGGCCGACAACTCGGCCGCCATTTCGCCCGACCGGGCCGGACGGGCAGTCTCATCCTCTGCCGGGGTGAGGCCAAAGAGGTCGGCCGCCTGTCCGTCGTTGGTGATCAGCAGGTCGACAAAATCAAGCAATGGCGTGATGGTTTCCCCGGCTGTTTTGGCGTCCCAGAGCAGCTTGCGGTGGTTCGGATCGAAAGAGATTTTGCATCCCGCTTTTTTCGCTGCGGCGCAGGCGTCCATGCACAGGGCGGGCAGTTCTCCGCCTAATGCCGGCGTAATGCCGGTCAAATGGAACCAGTCGGCGTCGGCGAAGATCCGCTCCCAGTCAAAGGCATCGCGGGAAAGACGGGCAAAAGAGGATCCGGACCGGTCGTAGACGACGGATGACGGCCGGTAAGAAGCCCCCTGCTCAAGATAATACAGTCCCATCCGCGGCCCCTGACGGAGCACATGGCCGGTGTCGACGCCGTGTTTTTTCAAAGAGGCAAGCGCAGCTTCCCCTACAGGATTGTCCGGCAAAGCGGAGACAAAGGCTGCATCTTCCCCAAAAATCGAGAGAGAGACGGCTACGTTGGCCTCCGCCCCGCCATAACAGACGCTGAGGCGCTCGGCTTGCGGCAGACGGAGTCGCCGCTCGGGCGAAAGACGCAGCAGCAACTCGCCGAAGGTGATGACTTTAGACATGGCAAATCCCATCCCCGCACAGTGCGGGGAGCGGTCCTTTCTTTATAATCTGCTTTGCTTCCGAACGTTTTCTCTGCGTAAAACGGGGGAAATTCGGTTGGCCGTTATTTCAATGTAAGATGGACGGCAAACCCGCCGATCTCTTCCGAAAAATAGATGAAGCGGGCGGTACCGTCAGAATAGTTTTTCCTGCTGCTGTAATCGAAGGTATAGCCCTGTGATTCAAAGAAACGGACGGCGCGATCGACGCTGGTGACGCTGAAAGCAATGTGTCCGTTTTTTCCGCGGTCGGCCGCCTTCATCACCTCGACCGACGGCTGGGCGAAGAAGGAAACCGGAATTTCGGTGACCGGATTTCCGGTGATGCCGGCGAACGCCTCCACTGTGTGGAGGGCATCGTTTCCATCGCGATGGTTGATGCCGATGTGGTCGAGACGGACGTCCAGCATACGGAAGACCGCCTCTCTGGCCAGGGCGGTAATCGCTTCAAACTGATCGCCGGCCAGCAGCTTTTCGGGGACCATCCAGCTTCCGCCGCAAGCGATGACCCGCGGAAAGGCGAGATAGTCGCGTAAATTTTCCGGCCCGATGCCGCCGGTCGGCATAAAACGCATATCCGCGAACGGACCGGCCAGTGCACGGAGCATTTTGATTCCGCCGGCCGCCTCCGCCGGGAAGAACTTGACCGCCTCCAGCCCCATGCGGGCCGCCATGGAGACGTCGCCCGGGCTGGCGCAGCCCGGTACAATCAAAATGTTTCGTTCGACGCAGTAGGAGACGATTTTCGGATCAAACCCGGGACTGATGATGTACTTTGCTCCTGCCGCCACGGCCTCGTCGACCTGTTTGGTCGTCGTGACCGTTCCCGCACCGAGAAGGATGTCAGGGCATCCTTCCGCCACAGCGGCGATAGCGCGGTCGGCCCCCGGCGCGCGGAAGGTGATTTCAGCCACCGGGATGCCGCCGGCGGCCAGTGCCTCCGCCAAAGGGAGGGCTTTTTCCGGCTGCTCCAGCTTGATGACGGGCACCAGTCCGACCCGCTTGATCTGTTCCAGTAAAGTGTGCATTGTGGTGCAATCCTCTTTTCCGATTACTTCAGACCCCAACTGAGGTCGACGGTGTAATAGGCGGTAAAATCGCCTGACTTATCCGCGTTGTACAGCATGCATTGCAGCAGGATTTTCCCTTCCCGCATATCGAGGAGGTGGAAATCCAGAAATTCGTTTTTAAAATCACCGGGCAGAAGGAAAACGGTAGGCTGGCTGGTTTCGACCTCCACTACTTTGACATAGAGGTTTTCTTCATCCCCGTACAGCGTGACGGTGTATTTTCCATCCTCGGATAAAATGCCCTTCCGGGCGCTGCCGTCTACCGTGCTGTCGACCGTGTAGGCCTTTTGTTCCGCGATGTTGTAAACCTTGTTCTGCCCGCAAATCCAGCCGTTTTTCACTGTTGTGTAGCTGTTGTCCCAGTCGATCGAAAGCTGTGTTCCGTCGGTCACATCCATGCCGATATAGGTGTAGGCGCTTGTCCCCTCGGACGCGCCGATTGTACAGTAGAAAAGCCGTGTTCCGTCAAAATCCAGGCCGGAGAAAACCGACACATTTTCAGTCAGCAGTTTCTCCTCCCCGTTTTCAAGGCTGCAGAGCCAGAGGTCGGTTTGCGGCGCCTTTTGCGCCGCGGTGCGGCGGGTGCTGGTATAGGCGGCGTACCGTCCGTCCTCCGACAAAGCGAAGTCGACGATCCAGCCCTTGGCCGCGTCGGTGTAAGAGAGCGTCCCGTAGCTGTCGCTGCCGACCGCCGTCAGGGTGTCGGCCTCCGGCTTATATTGCAGCAGGCGGCCGTCGTTTCCCTCGAACACCATGATCTTTCCGTCGGAGGAGGCGGAATAGCCGTCGTTGACGGTCAGTCCGCCGACTGAGTAGTAGTATTTTCCGTCCAGCTCGCAAAGGGCAAACTGCTCGGGATAGACCTTTGTGCCAGAGGACGCGTCATCCCTGAAAAGACGGTAAGCCGAGGTCTGATTTTCCTTGGAAAAGGTGTAATCTTCCGCCGCGGTGCGGGTGTAACCGCCGTCGGCAGCTTTTTCAAAAGTAATCCATTGCGGCTCGAGCGCCTTGTCGCTCAGGATCAGTTCAGGCACCGCGGCGCCGCCGTATTCATATAAAACGGTATCCGAGGCAAGGACAGTATAATATCCGTTCGCTTCATAAGTGGACAGATCGTGCTCTTTTTCCGGTGCAGCGCAGGCACACAGCAGACAGAGAATCAGCAGGAGCGGCAGTATCTTTTTCATAAAACAGTTCCTTTCTGTAAAAAACAGTCTGAAATATGGGACGAGGATGCCGGCCGACCAAAAAAAGGAAGGCCGGGGTGAAGTATATCCGGCGGCCGGTGGAGGAAAAACAGAAGCGGGGTGCCGCCGCAAGGGCTCTCCCTTTGGGAGGAGAATACAAAATAACTATATCATTCCGGGCAGGTTTTTTCAATAACCACTTGTGCTTTTTTTGTGTGTTTTGTATAATATGATCCGAAAGATGCCGCGACCGTCGGCACGGGATTCGGCGGCCGGCACAAGGAAAGGATGCGTTTAAGCGGATGAAACCCTTTATGGATCAAGATTTTCTGTTGCACAGCGGCACTGCCCGACTGCTGTACCACGATTTTGCAGAGAAGATGCCGGTGATCGACTATCATTGCCACATCAGCCCGAAGGAGATTTGGGAGGATCGCCGGTTTTCGACCATCACTGAGGCCTGGCTGGAGGCTGACCATTACAAATGGCGGCTGCTTCGGGCCGCCGGGTATCCGGAGACGCTGGTCAGCGGCGACGGCGGCGACCGGGAAAAATTCCGTGCCTTTGCCAACGCGCTGCAAAATGCGGCGGGCAATCCGATTTATCACTGGGCGCATCTGGAACTGAAGCAGTATTTTGATTTTGACGGCGTGTTGACGCCGGAAAACGCGGACGAGGTTTACGACCGCTGCAACGCAGCGCTTGCAGGGGAGGATATGTCGGTGCGTGGCCTGATCCGAAAATCCAACGTCAGGCTGATCTGCACGACCGACGACCCGGCCGACAGTTTGGAATATCATCGTCTGTTGGCGGAAGACGCTGGTTTTACCACCGCGGTGCTGCCCGCATGGCGGCCGGAGAAGGCGATGAGTCCGCACCTTCCCGGATATGCCGAATATATCGCCCGGCTGGGCGCGGCCGCCGGGGTGGAGATCCGCTCGGTTGCCGGGCTGCGGTCGGCGCTGCTTGCCCGCCTCGATTTTTTTGAGGAGATGGGCTGTGTTGCATCCGACCACTCGCTGGATGGCAGCTTTTATCGTCCGGGAGAGATCGAACAGGTCGAAGCGGTGTTTGACAAGGGTATGCGAGGCGAGGCGGTCTCGCCCGGGGAACGGCTGGCCTTCCAAAGCTATCTGATGCTTTTCCTGGGGCGGGAGTATGCCCGGCGCGGCTGGGTAATGCAACTGCACATGGGGCCGCTGCGCAACACCAATCCACGTCTGTATCAAGCGGCGGGGCCGGACGCCGGCGGCGACTGTATCGGCCGCCCGGTCGATCCGGAGGGGCTGGCGTCCTTTCTCAGCGCGCTGGAGGTGGACGATCTCCTGCCAAAGACGGTGCTTTACTCGATGCATCCGGGGGATAATGTCATGCTGCAAAGCCTGATGGGCTGCTTCCAGGGTGGGAGCGCCGGAAAAATGCAGCACGGTTCGGCTTGGTGGTTCAACGACACGTTGCGGGGAATGGAGCAGCAGTTGGAGAGCCTGGCGGCTTCCGGCCTGATCGGAAAATTTATCGGCATGCTGACCGATTCCCGCAGCTTCCTTTCTTATACCCGACATGCGTATTTCCGCCGCATCCTCTGCAATTTTCTCGGCGGCCTGGTCGAGCGGGGCGAGTATCCGGAGGAGCAGCTCGACACTCTCGGTCGTATGGTGGAGGATATCTGCTATCGGAACGCCCTGGAGTATTTTGGCTTCAAGCTGTAAAGGACGCTGGTTTTCGCGTCGTAAACAAACCCATATTCCACAGACGCGGGGTTTTGTGGAATATGGGTTTTCATTAAGAAATATAGTGATAAATAAAAAATATATAGTGAATAATAATTTTGTTTATCTGTCGAATATTCGCTGGTATAATGAAATAAATTAAAAAACGGTTTTGGGTCATAAATTCACTTACGCATCTTTATGCAGAAATGGGAGATTGATGAGGGTGTTGCACGCCTGCGCAGCTGCTGGCTTCGGTACGCGGGAGAAGACGGCGGCTGTTTATGCGATGGTTTCGGATTGGCGGTCAGGCATGGAGACATCTGCAACGAGGGAAAGCGTTTGCCGGGGCGCTGAAATGAATATGGCGTGGGATTTGGTGCCGGAGCAGCAGGAAAACAAGGGGACGCTTTTCAAATGGAAAAGCGTCCCCTTTGCTAAAAAAGGTGATTGGAAAAACTGTGCGGTTGTTTAAACCGTTATATTGGTATTTTACGGCAGCTCCAGCGCAAGCTGCTGGTAAGGGTCAAAGATGTTGATAATCTCCAGCCCCCGGCGCTCGGCCAGCCGCACGGTCGACGCCGTGCCGCCCGCCGTTCCGTCGAAGTAGGTGATAACCGCCCGGGCGTGGTCGACCATATATTTGTTCCGCCGGGCAAAGCAGCCTTTATAATAGCTTTCGGATAAAATGATGATTTCATCGGCGGCCTTCAAAACCTCCAGATACCGGCGCTTCCAGGGGAGCGCCCACGCGGCGGCCTGGTCCCGGAAGGGCAGTACGCAGCGGAGAGCAACGTCCCCCTCCTGCTGCCGGCGGAGCAGCACAACCTCCGCCGCAGCGATGTCGAAGCCCTGCGCCACGCCGGAGTAAAAGACGCCGCAGCCCCGGTCGGCCATCCGGTAGACCGCGTTGGTCAGATTGTTCTCAAACTGTGTATATTCCGGCGTTCCCGGAGTGAAATCAAAGTTGAATTTCTCCGGCCGGTAACCGGTAAAGCAACAAGCAAATTCATCTGTCATATATCCCTTACCTCACCGTGAAATATGCAAACCGAAACGGCCAAAAGATATGCCGCCGGGAAACGACGGCATATAAAAGGAATGCGGTTTGCACAATATTAAAATTCCATCTGGGCTTTGATATACGCGGCCAGATTGTCGATGGAGATCCGCTCCTGCGCCATGGTGTCGCGGTCACGAACGGTGACGCAGCCGTCCTCCTGCGATTCAAAGTCATAGGTGATGCAAAGCGGGGTGCCAATCTCATCCTGGCGGCGGTACCGCTTGCCGATCGAGCCGGCGTCGTCATAGTCGACCATAAATTCCTTCGCAAGGCGGCTGAAAACCTCCCCCGCCGGGGCGGCCAGCTTCTTGCTCAGCGGCAACACGGCGGCCTTGAAGGGGGCGAGCGCCGGATGCAGTCGGAGAACCACGCGGGTCTCCCCTTTGTCGTCGGCTTCCTCGTCATACGCATCGCAGAGGAAGGCCAGAAGCACCCGGTCGGCGCCGAGCGACGGCTCGATGACATAGGGGACGTATTTTTCGCCGCTTTCCTGATCGAAATACTCCAGACTCTTGGAGGATTGCTTCATATGAGCATTGAGGTCATAGTCGGTACGGTCGGCGATGCCCCACAGCTCGCCCCAGCCGAAGGGGAAGAGAAACTCGAAATCGGTTGTCGCGTTGGAGTAGTGGGACAGCTCCTCCTTCTCATGATCGCGGAGCTTGAGGTGTGCCTCCTGCATGCCTAAGGAGAGCAGCCAGTTTTTACAGGTCTCTTTCCAATAAGCGAACCACTCGAGATCGGTGCCCGGCTTGCAGAAGAACTCCAGCTCCATCTGCTCAAACTCCCGCGTGCGGAAGATGAAGTTGCCCGGGGTGATCTCATTTCGGAAAGATTTGCCGATCTGGCAGACGCCGAAGGGAATCTTTTTCCGGCTGGTGCGCTGGATGTTCGCAAAGTTGACGAAGATGCCCTGTGCCGTCTCCGGACGGAGGTAGATCTCGTTCTTGGCATCCTCGGTCACGCCCTGAAAGGTCTTGAACATCAGGTTGAATTTGCGGATGTCGGTAAAGTTGCATTCCCCGCAGTTGGGGCAGACGATGTTTTTTTCTTGAATATAAGCGGACATCTTCGCATCCGACCAACCGGCCGGATTGACGCCGGTATCCTCAATCAGCTTGTCGGCGCGGTGGCGGGTCTTGCAGCTTTTGCAGTCCATCAGCGGGTCGGAGAATCCGCCCACATGACCGGAGGCTACCCAAACCTGCGGATTCATCAGAATCGCGCTGTCCAGCCCGACATTATAGGGGTTTTCCTGTACGAACTTTTTCCACCAGGCCTTTTTGATGTTGTTTTTAAATTCCACGCCAAGCGGGCCGTAGTCCCAGGTGTTGGACAGGCCGCCGTAAATCTCCGATCCGGCGTAGACAAACCCTCTGCTTTTGGCTAGCGTGACGATTTTTTCCATGCTTTTTTCTGAATTCTGCATTCCCGTATTCCTCCACAGTGACCGAATTGATATTTGTTCCGTTCAGTCTGAACGGGGTTGGGCGGCGCATATCTGTATATCGGCCGCGATTTCTATCTATAATATACATTATAGTAACGAAACGAACTGCCATTGTCAAGGCATGACCGGGCAGGATTCCAAACTTTTTTGCTCCTCTGCCGCAGTTCCGATCTTTCACAGCCGGCAATATCTGTGTTTGCAGTGCAACCGGGCCTGTAAGCCGAGTTCTGTCGTGGACAGTTATCTATCTTGGCAGGGGATTGCTCCCGCTGCTCCAGCCACCCGTTAAAGCACATCGGGCAGATGTATCGCTTTGGTCGGTGTTGCATCGGATAGGGTTTGCAGGGCCATGCGGTCTCCCGCATGCCGGTGAGCTCTTACCTCGCCTTTCCACCCTTACCGCGGAGGAAATCCGCCGCGGCGGTATATCTCTGTTGCACTTTCCCTAAGGTCACCCTCGGCGGCCGTTAGCCGTTATCCCGCCCTGTGATGCTCGGACTTTCCTCAGACGCACAGCGCGTCCGCAACTGCCCGGCCCGGTTGCGAAAAACATTATACCATCCGGTGAGGAAAAAAGCAAACAAAACCCGGGAGCGGAACGCCGCTTTTTCTTGATATTTCCATCCGGCATGGTATAATAAACATAAAATACCCGTTCTGCCGCCCGGCTTGAAGCGCCGTTTGCCCGCCGTCTATCGGCCGCGCCCTCTTCTGTTTCGCGGCATAACACAGTCGGCATGGCCGGCGGAAAAACAGCCTTTGGTTTTACGAAAGGATGGTCCTGTATGAATTATCAGCAGTTTATGGGTCAGTTGAAAGGAAAACGGATCGCCATGTGCGGTCTCGGGGTCAGTAATACCCCGCTTATCCTTCGCTTTCTGGAGGGCGGGGCGACTGTCTACGCCTGCGACCGGCGCGACCGTGCCCAGTTGGGGGAGACGGCCGATCTGCTGGAGGAGGCGGGGGCGGTTCTGCATCTCGGCCCTGATTATTTAAAAGATCTGGATGTCGATGTGATTTTCCGCACGCCCGGCATGAATTTCAACCTGGCCGAGCTGTGTGAGGCCAGGCGGCGCGGCGTGGCTGTCACGTCGGAGATGGAGGTGTTTTTCGACCTCTGCCCCGCGACGATTTTTGCCGTGACCGGATCGGATGGCAAGACGACGACAACAACCCTTATCGCGCGTATGCTGGAGGCGGAGGGAAAGCGGGTGTTCCTCGGCGGGAACATCGGCAAGCCCCTTCTGCCCGAGGTGGAGCGGATCGGCCCGGACGATTTTGTCGTGGCCGAGCTGTCCTCTTTCCAGTTGATTTCGATGCGCAAGGGCGCCGACGTCGCGGTGGTTACCAATGTTGCCCCGAACCATCTGGACGTACACAAGGATATGGACGAGTATGTCTCGGCCAAGAAGAATATTCTGCTGCATCAGAACGCCTTTTCCCGCACCGTGCTCAATTACAGCGATGAGATTACCCGCAGTTTTACCCCTGACGTGCGGGGTCAGCTTTTGTATTTCAGCCTGAACACTCCGGTGGAGAATGGCGCCTGGCTGGGGGAGGACGGCGCGCTTTACGTCGCCTTCCGGGGGGAGACGACCCGTGTCCTCCACCGGGATGAGATTGCGATTTTGGGGGACCACAACGTAGCCAACTACCTGGCGGCGATCGCGGCGGTCTGGGGTCATGTCGGGATCGAGGCGATCTGTAAGGTCGCGCGGGAGTTCGCCGGCGTCGAGCACCGGATCGAGTTCGTCCGGGAGAAGGACGGCGTAAAATATTACAACGATTCGATCGCAACCAGCCCGACGCGGACCATCGCGGGGCTCAAGGCCTTTAACCAGAAGGTGATTCTTCTGGCCGGCGGGTATGATAAGCATATCCCCTTTGCCCCCATGGCCCCCTATGTGGTCGAGAAGGTCAAAACCCTGATTCTGACCGGCCCGACTGCCGGCAAGATTGAGGCAGTGGTTAAGGCCGACCCGGGCTATGCCGAGGGAACCCCAAAAATTTTGCACGCAGAAAATTTAGAGGAGGCGGTCGCCTTGGCGGCTGGGGAGGCGGCTCCGGGCGACATCGTCACGCTAAGCCCTGCCTGCGCCAGCTTTGACGCCTATCCGAACTTTGCCGTGCGGGGCAACCGCTATAAGGCGCTTGTAAAGGAGCTGTAACGTGAAAAGGGAACTGCTGAAGCAACTATCCGCCGCCCACGGGATGGGGGGGCTCACCGGCGCGCTGGAGGTGATTGAGCGCGCTCTGCCGCCGGCTTGTATGGTCGAGCGCCGGGGCGCCTCTCTCGTCGCCACCCTGAAAGGGGAGGGGGGGCGCACCATCCTCTTTGATGCCCACGCAGATGAGATCGGGTTTGTCGTGACCGGCGTGCAGGGCGGCTTTGTCAGGGTGGCAGGGGCCGGCGGGATCGACCTGCGTACCCTGCCGGCGGCCGAGGTGGTCGTCCACGGAAAAGAAGAGCTTCCGGGTGTGTTCTCCACCCTGCCGCCGCATCTGAAAAAGGGGGAGGACAACCTCCCCGACCTTGCGGATATGGTCATCGATACCGGGCTGGAGAAACTGGAAGAGCTGGTTTCTCCCGGCGACCGGGTAACCTTCCGCCGCCGGCCGGCCGAGCTGCAAAACGGCTGTCTGACCGGAAAATCGCTCGACAACCGGGCCGGATGCGCCGCGCTGCTGCATGCGGCCGCCCTGCTGGCGGAGGAGACCCTTGCCTGCACCGTGCAGTTTTTGTTCAGCGATCAGGAGGAGTTGGGCTGCCTCGGCGCGCAGACGGCGGCCTTTGCGCTCTCGCCGGATGAGGCGGTCGCGGTCGACGTTAGCTTCGGGGACGGTCCCGACCTGCCGCCCGAAAAGACCGGCCGGCTGTTTGCCGGGCCGATGATCGGGGTCTCTCCCGTGCTGTCGGCGGCGGTCACCCGCGGGTTGAAGCGGGCGGCGGCTGACGCCGGTATCCCCGTTCAGTTGGAGGCGATGGGAGGAAAAACCTCCACCAACGCGGACGTCATTGCCTTATCAAAATCGGGTGTACCCTGCGGCCTCTGCTCTATCCCGCTGCGGAATATGCACACGGCGGCCGAGGTGGTCGCTTTGTCGGATGTGGAGGCGGTCGGCCGCCTGCTGGCTGTTTATGCGAAAGGAGGCGGCGCCGCATGATCCGGATACTGGAACGTCTCTGCCGGTTTGAGGCTCCGTCGGGGCGGGAGGACAGCCTCCGCGATTTTCTGATTAAACAGATCGGGCCGGCGGCTGAAACGCGGGTCGACGCGGCCGGCAACCTGATCGTGTTTAAAAAGGGGAAAAGGCGGCCGAAGGTACGGCTGATGCTCGACGCGCATATGGATGAGGTTGGGCTGATCGTGACCTATATTACCGAGGGCGGCTTGCTGAAATTCTCTACCGTCGGGGGGATCGACGCCTCAGTCCTGCTGGGCCGGCGGGTGGTTTTTGACGGGGCGGTCGTCGGAGTGATCGGCGCAAAGCCGGTGCATTTGATGCAGCCGGAGGAGCGGAAGAAGCTCCCTCCCATCGACGGGATGCATATTGACATCGGAGCGCGCTCCAAGGCGGAGGCTGAGGCGCTGCTTTCGGTCGGGGATATGGCGGTGTTCGACAGCGACTTTGTCCGGCTGGGGGAGCATCGGATCAAGGCGCGCGCCATCGACGACCGGGCCGGCTGCGCTATTTTGCTTACGCTGCTGCTGTCCGAGCTGGAATACGATATGACCTTTGTTTTTTCGGTGCAGGAGGAGGTCGGTCTGCGCGGGGCGCAGACGGCCGCCTACGCGGTCGATCCGCAGGCCGCCGTTGTGGTGGAGGCCACGACGGCCGCTGATTTTGCCGGAACGCCGGCCGAACGGCAGGTCTGCCGCCTTGGGGCGGGGGCGGTTCTCTCCTTCATGGACGGTGGGACGCTGTACGACAGGGGATACTACGACGCCGCGGCTGCCCTGGCCGCCGAGCGGGGCATCCCCTGCCAGCCCAAGGCGGCAGTCGCCGGCGGAAACAATGCCGGCTCGATTCACAAATCCCGTACGGGGGTGCGGACGCTGGCTGTATCGGTTCCCTGCCGGTATATCCACTCGGCTTCCTGCCTCGCCGACCTGCGGGATGTGGAGGCGGCGGCCGCTCTGGTGCGCGCCATGGCGGAGGAGATCGCCTCGGGAGCACTCGGATGATCCGGCTGATATGTGAAGAAAAGGATTTTCCCGTTTGGCGGGAAAATCCTTTTGCTGTACGGATCTGCGGCCTGCGGTCGGCCTACGGTACCGACACGCGGTTCGCGTTGTTCTGGCGGCAGCTTTCCCCGTCGGGGAAGGCGGTCGCCTGGCTTTCGGCCTGCGACGGGGATTTTACGCTGGACACGGCTGATGAGGCGGATTTTGAGGAGCTGGCGGCCTTTTTGCAAAGCGCCGGCGGGCGCTCTCTCCTGTTGCCGGGGGAGGTGTCCGGCCGGTTTTCCCTCACCGGGATCGAGCGGCTGGCTGTCCTCCGCCATTCCGGGACGGGCGGGGTGCCTGCGCCGTCCCCGCCGGTGGAGTATCCCGTCCTCTATGCCTTGCTGCAAAGCGGAGGGGAAGCGACCGCCCCGCCTTTGTATGAGGTGTGGTATCCCGACCTCTGTCACCGGATCCGTCACGGCGCTGCGATGGCGGAGGTGCTGCGGGACGCTTCGGGGAAACCGGCCGCAGCGGCGCAGGCTTCCTTCCTCGCGCCGCAGGGAACACTGCTTTCGGGTGTCGCCGTTTTGCCGGAGGAACGGGGGCAGGGTTTCGGCCGCCGGGCGGTCGGAAGGCTGATGACCCGGCTGCCGGCCGGTCGGCCGGTGTTTGCCTTGTCAAGAGGAGAGACGGCCGGCTTCTACGCCCGGTTGGGATTCTCTTTGGTTGGGGAGGCAGCGGCAGGCCAGCTAAAATAAAAAAACGGTCGTCCGTTTTTTTACACGGGGCGACTCTATATAAAGAACAGGAGAGATCAGTTTGGATTTTTTCAACATAGCCGAGCCGCTCTGCGCGCTCGACCGGGAGGCGCGGACGCAGATCACGCCCATGCTGACGGAAATTGAGGAAACTACACGTCATAACCAGCTCAAGGTTCTCTCGGCCTTTATCGCTGAGGGGGTGAGTGAGTCGCATTTTGCCGCCTCGACCGGCTATGGGTACGGTGACCGCGGGCGGGAGACACTCGAGCGGGTTTTCGCCCGCGTCATGGGGGCGGAGGACAGTCTGATCCGGCACAATTTCGTCTCGGGCACACACGCGCTGACTGTCGCCCTTTTTGGCCTGCTGCGGCCGGGAGACCGAATGCTGGCGCTGACCGGGCGGCCCTACGACACCCTGATCGGGGTGTTGGGTATCGACCGGCCCTCGGATGGCTCGCTGGCCGACTTCGGCGTGACGTATGACGAGGCCGCGCTGCAGAAGGACGGCCGCCCGGCTCTCCGGGAAATTGCCCGGCGGCTTTCGGAAAACCATTACAAGTTGGCGTATATCCAGCGGTCGCGGGGCTACAGCCTGCGCCCGAGTTTGTCGGTTGAAGAGATCGGCGCCCTCTGCCGCGCGGTGAAGAAGGTCTCTCCCGACACGGTGGTGATGGTGGACAACTGCTACGGCGAGTTTGTCGAGAAGACCGAGCCGTGCGAGGTCGGGGCAGATCTGATCGTCGGATCGCTGATCAAAAATCCCGGCGGCGGCATCGCGCCCACCGGCGGATACATTGCCGGCCGCTCGGCGCTTGTGGAGAAATGCGCCTACCGTCTGACCGCGCCTGGTGTGGGACGGGAGGTCGGTGCGACCCTCGGCCACAGCCGGGAATTGTACATGGGCCTTTTCCACGCCCCTCATGTCACTGGGGAGGCGCTCAAAACCGCCGTCTATGCCGCCGCGCTGTTTGAGCGGCTGGGGTATGATGTCACGCCAAGCAGTAATGAGAAGCGCGCAGATATTATACAATCTGTAATTTTACGTTCGCCGGAGGCGCTGGTGGCTTTCTGTCAGGGAATGCAGAAAGGGGCGCCGGTCGATGCCTTCGTCACACCCGAGCCGTGGGACATGCCCGGCTATGATTCTCAGGTGATTATGGCGGCGGGCGCCTTTACGCTGGGCGCGTCGATTGAACTGTCGGCCGACGCGCCGCTGCGCGAGCCGTATGCCGCCTGGATGCAGGGCGGGCTGAACTTTGACAGCGGCGCGGCCGGTGTGCTTCTCGCGGCGCAGTCGATGCTTGAACAGGGATTTCTACGGCTGTAACGGGCTGGCCGCGCGCTCTGGAAAAACGCGGAAGAGGCAAACATCTTTCTATAATCGGAAGTTCTGATAAGAATATGAAAGAATGAAACGGTTTTTTAGGCAGCTTGTTCCCATCCTGCTGGCCGGGTTGCTCTGCCTTAACCTCTGCGCCGCGTCGGAGGAGGGGAGGACAGCGCTGATCACGGCCGGGCGACCGCTGCGGCAAAGAGAACGGCGGTTATCACGGCTGTATCGGATGCAGACCCTTCTCAAACCGCGTCATGTACGATCACGGTCGACGATCTGCCTTGCCTTGGTAATCTGGGCGCGGATGAAAAGGTTACCGTAACGGATGTGGTGCGGCTGCGCGCTGTGATCGTCAGCGGCGGTGCGGAGGCCATGCACGGAAGGTCGGATATCCGGATACCGATGAAAACCTCATGGTGACCGACGTTGTGCGCTTGCGCACGCATATTATAGAGGGCGGTCCTCTCGCCCCGATCCGGTTGCAGAATTCAGTAAGTACAGGCCGTCGCCCCTTCTTTTTTTCGAGGAGGGGGTGGCGGCTTGGTTTGTATTCGGTAAAATTATACAAATTTCGGACAATGGCTTATTTCATATACAACAAAGTTGTTTTTCTTGAATTGACTTTGCAAAGTGGATCGTGTAAACTTTTAAAGTATTGTCCCGGGCGGCGGTGTGTTTTGCCATAACGCCGCATATGTATTGGGTAGCGGGCAACGCGGCGCGACTGGTTTCGGCGCGCAAAACAGGGTCGGCCGGATGTTGTCCGCCGTTTTTGTTTTTCAGATAAAGGGAGGAATTTTGTGAGCGGTATATTTGAATGGATTGCCAAAGCAAACGAAAAGATCAACGGCCTGGTCTGGGGTCCGCCGATGTTGGCCTTGCTTTTGTTTGTCGGGATTTATTTTACGGTGCGAACCCGTTTTTTTCAGGTATCACATTTTGGTTATGTGATGAAAAAAACCATCCTGGCCATCTTCCGGGACAAAAAGGTAGTCAAGACCGAGGACACGAGAAATATTTCCCAGTTCCAGGCGCTGGCGACTGCGCTGGCAGCTACGATCGGCACCGGAAATATTGTCGGCGTGGCGACGGCCATCACGGCCGGCGGCGCGGGTGCGGTGTTTTGGATGTGGTTCTCGGCCTTTTTTGGCATGATGACCAATTATGCCGAAAATGTATTGGGCATCTTTTATCGCAAAAAGAACCGGAAGGGCGAGTATATCGGCGGCCCGATGATTTATATTGAAAAGGGACTCGGCTGGAAGTGGATGGCCGTACTGTTTTCGGTTTTCTGCCTGATCGCCTCCTTTGGCATCGGCAATATTGCCCAGATCAACGGCATCTCCACCTCGATTCAGAACACCTTCCACACCAGTGGCCATGCGTTCGAGGGGCTTTTCACTTCCCTTGGCCTTTCGGCGGAAAAGGCGGCTGAGCTGGCCGCCATGACGCCCGGCTTCATTATCGGTGTGCTGATCGCTATCATTGTCGGCGTCGTTATCCTTGGCGGAATCAAGCGCATCGCCTCCGTGACCGAGAAGCTGGTGCCCTTTATGGCCGGATTCTATATCATCGGCGCGCTGATTGTTATCTTGTGCAACGCCAAACAGATTCCCGCCGCGTTTGGAGAGATTTTTTCCCAGGCGTTCAGCTTTAAGAGCGCCGGCGCCGGCATCATGGGATATGTAATCGCGCAGGCCATCCGGTACGGTGTGGCTCGCGGCGTTTTCTCAAACGAGGCGGGGCTTGGATCCTCGGTTATGGTGCATTCCAACTCGGATGTCAAGGAGCCGGTTATACAGGGAATCTGGGGAATTTTTGAAGTGTTTTTCGATACCATTGTCGTCTGCACCGTCACGGCGCTGGCCGTGCTGACAACCGGCGCGCACCGGCAGGGACTGGAGGGGGTCAGCATTACGTCCTATGCTTTTGAAAGCGTCCTCGGCCCGGTCGGCGGCTATGTGATTACCTTCGGGATTTTGCTGTTCGCGTTTTCTACCATTTTGGGGTGGTCGATTTACGGCACCCGGGCGGTGCAATATCTGTTCAAGGATAGTCTGCTGGCCGTTCGGATTTATAAGATTGTTTTCACCCTGGTGGTCATTGTCGGCGCAGTGTCGAGCGTACAGTTGGTGTGGGATCTGTCGGATACCTTCAACGGCTTGATGGCGCTGCCCAACCTGGTCGGCGTACTGCTTCTTTCTCCCGTGGTGATTAAGATTACAAAGAATTATACCGACCGGCATTTTCACGGCCGGCAGGTTGCGCCGCTGCAATCTCATCATCAGGATGACCCGGGTTATCAGGGATAATCGTATAGAACAAATTATCTGTTTGTTTTTGAAAAAAGCGGAGGAGCCCGAGTGGGAATCTTCGCTTTTTTATTGCTCCGCAATAAAAAAGTGAGAGTTTAACGCCCTCCCCCTCGCCGCCGCTACGCGCGGCAACCGGGGGAGACGGCTGCAAAAAATATCCGCCGCCGGGATTTTTATTATTCGACCCTGATTTGGCGGATATTTTTTATTGCTCCGCAATAAAAAACGGGATTCCAGCGCCCGCCCCCTCGCCGTCGCTTACGCGCGGCAACCGGGGGGAGACGGCGGCAAAAAATATCCGCCGCCGGGATTTTTATTATTCGACCATGATTTGGCGGATATTTTTTATTGCTCCGCAATAAAAAACGGGATTCCAATGCCCGCCCCCTCGCCGTCGCTTACGCGCGGCAACCGGGGGAGACGGCTGCAAAAAATACCCGCCGCCGGGGATTTTTATTATTCGACCCCGATTTGGCGGATATTTTTTATTGCTCCGCAATAAAAAACGGGATTCCAGTGCCCGCCCCCTCGCCGTCGCTGCGCGCGGCAACCGGGGGGAGACGGCGGCAAAAAATATCCGCCGCCAAAGTTCCCTTTTAATATAATCCCACCTTTTGGCGGCTGTTTTTTAATATTACCTAATTTTGTCTGCCTTTTGTCATACTTCCATTGGTAAAATAAATTAAGCGCTATAGTAAGCTGGGTTATTAGCCAAAAGGAAGATTTATATGAAAAACAGCTCGATTCTCAGTCAATCGATCGCCGGCGGATTTTTAACAACCGTAACCGATATTTATTGGAACGGTGCGTTAACCTGTTTTTATATAAAAAACATGGGGCTGAGCATTAAATCAGCAGGAATTGTTATGGTGATTTTCGTATTGTTTAATGCCTTTGATAACCTAATTGCCGGCAGCATTGCAGACCGCAGCGATAACAAGCTTGGCAGAAGAATTCCGTATATTCGTGCTTGCGGACCTTTGATGGGTCTGTTCTTCTGCTTGTCTTTCTTTAAGCCGTCTTTTATAACCTCACAATTTTTCATTGCGGCCGGATTCTTGATGTTTCTTTGCCTTATAGATTTTTGCGTTGCCTTTTTAGAGGTCTCGCTTTACTCCATACCCTACGAGGAGACCTTGGAGAAGACTGTGCGAGGCAAGGTGTTTATCTGGCAGGCAGTCTTTATGCTGATATCTATCGGCGTATCGGTTGTACTTATCCCCGAAATTCAACCCGATTCTACTGAGGACTCCGGTGTTTACCGTATGATTATGGGTATTATCGGCATTGTATCCGGTTTGGGGATTTTCGTTTGTTCTTACTTTATAGACAGCACATACCGCCCTGACCAAGACTCATTAATGGATTACTCTATGGGCTTTTTACTTACCATTACGGTATGGGTTGGTCTTACGGAAAATACAAGGACACCTTTAACGAGGGAACTCCAAACAGCGTGAGAGATGAATTGGAAACTTCTATATTAAGCAAACTTTCAAAAGATATTGTAGTCAGCGTATCTTCAAACAATGCGATAATTGAGGTTATTTCCGCTCTATAGATAAAAAGAGGTTGCTTCATGGAAACATTACAAAATTATTTTCTATCCTATAAACCATATATCAGTTTACTGATTGCTGCGGCGCTGATTTTTGTTTGGATAGGATTAAGAAAATTCGTAAAAAAACAGTTCATTCAAAAAGGCCCTCACGACAGAAAAGAGGGGCATATCCAGCTTGCCCTCAATGCCGTAAAGTACATGATGACCTTGATTGCTTTCGTGGTTATTCTGAACATCAACGGCGTGAATGTGTCATCTATTACCACGGGCCTCGGAATTGCCGGCATCGTTGTCGGCTTCGCTCTGCAGGATGCTTTGCAGGACTGGATTGCCGGCATCGGCATTGTTTGGGATAAATATTTTTCTGTCGGTGATATTGTTAAGTATAAAGAATATGAAGGTAAAGTATTAAAATTCAACTTTAAATGCACCAAGATTAAGGATGTTAATACCGGAAGCCTGATTGTGATAAGCAACCGTCATTTGTCGGAAATCGAACTCACGGCAGATTGGTTTGAGCTTAACGTTCCGGGACCCCTGGACATTCCTGCCGCGCATATGCGTGAGGTTTTTGCTGAAATTGCAAAACGCATGGAACAAAAAGAGGGGTGCAATTCGTGCAGACTTTTAGGAACGGAAGAATTCACCGACTATTGTGCAATGAATCGTTTTTCTATCGGTTGTGATGAAACCATTCGTGGAGATATGCAAAGAGCGTTAAACGACACCGTGCAAGATGTTTATAACGAGCAAAATATTCCATTTGATGTGGTAAAGGTGGGAGATCAATTTGCCTCTGTGTTTGAATTACTCAGTGCCAAATCTTTCTCCAAACTCATTAAGGCGGAGCCTGAAAAAGCAGACTATTATATAGGCCTTTTTGTAGAACTGCTTAAACAGATTCATTCTACCGAAGTGAAACCCGAAGATATGCCGGATATAAAAGCGGTGGCGCTGGATTGGGCTGATTTTTTAAAAGACCATTTACCGCAAGAACAGGCAAATAAACTGTATTCCCTGATAGAGTCGGTACCTGACAGATACACCATGATTCACGGGGACTACCACACCAACAATGTGGAAATGCAAAACGGCGAAGTATTGCTCATTGATATGGACACCCTTTCTCACGGGCATCCCGTGTTCGAGCTTGCTTCAATGTTCCTGGGGTTTGTTGCCTTCGGTGAGCTTGACCACAACATAACCCTTAAATTTATGGGATTGCCGTACGAAATCACCACACAGATTTGGAAAAAATCCCTGGCTTTATATCTTGGCACAGAGGATGCATCTGTCATTCGTGCGGTGGAACAAAAAGCCCAGGTTATCGGGTATGCAAGACTACTTCGCCGCACCATCCGCCGCGAGGCGGATACTGAACACGGTAAACGACAGATCGCGCTTTGTAAAGAAAAGCTTTCAGATTTGCTTGGTCGCGTCAAAAGCTTAAATTTCTAAATATTTTTCCAAACCTATTGCCTTCTTTGCGGGATATATGTGCACTGCAAAGGAGGCAAATTTTATGACAAAGATGAAAGCTTTGTACTACGGCAACACGGCACCGCACAAACGGTATATCAAACAAAAGGATAAATGCAAATAAATCCGGAGGGGGGATCCCTCCGGATTTACTGAAAATCTTCATTTCCCTGAAACTACAACAATAAGACGGCGGGGGCGCTGCTGCACAGGGAATACAGCGGTTTTGGGCACGTGCGGAGGCATTGCCTCTCGCTCCGGCACACCCGGTTTTAACCTTACCAAAAGCAGGCAATATCCCCTGCCTTTTTTAGAAAGCCGTGTTTTAAAACGCCTTCTTATAAATCTCCAGAATCTCGGCCGCAGAGGTTTCACGAGGGTTGCCGCCGGTGCACACGTCGTTGAAGGCCGCCTGAGACAAAGCGGGCAGATCCTCCTCTTTTACGCCAATTTCATGCAGTTTCTGCGGAATGCCGATGGACATCGACAGGCTGCGGATTGCCCCGATCGCGGCCGAAACCGCTTCCTCCTCACCCATGCCGCAGGTGTCCTTGACCCCCATGGCTTTGGCGATCGCGCGGAATTTCGGTTTGGCGGAAGATTCGGCGTTATACTCCAGCACATAGGGAAGCAGCAGCGCGTTGGCCACCCCGTGCGGCGTGTCATAAAACGCCCCGAGCGGATGAGCCATCGAGTGCACGATGCCCAGACCGACATTGGAAAAGCCCATGCCGGCGACATACTGGGCAAGAGCCATAGTCTCCCGCGCGGCGGGGTCGCCCTGCACGCTGTCATACAGACTGCCGGAGATCAGCTCGATCGCCCGCAGTTCCACCATGTCGGACAGCTCCCACGCGCCCTTGGTGATATATCCCTCAATCGCATGGGTCAGCGCGTCCATCCCAGTGGAGGCACAAAGCCCCTTCGGCATACCCATCATTAAATCGCTGTCCACAATGGCACAGACCGGGATGTCGTGCGGATCGACACAGACCATTTTCTTTTTATTCTCCTCATCGGTGATGACGTAGTTGATGGTCACCTCGGCCGCTGTGCCGGAGGTGGTAGGAAGCGCAATGACCGGTACGCTCTTGTTTTTGGTATCAGCCACCCCCTCAAGCGAACGGACGTCAAAAAACTCCGGATTAGCGGCAATGATTCCGATGCCCTTGGCCGTATCCATGACCGAGCCGCCGCCGACTGCGACGATTACGTCCGCCCCGCTCTCTTTAAACCGACCGACCCCGTCCTGCACATTCTGAATGGTCGGATTGGCCTTGACGTCGGAATAAATCTCGAAAGGAACCGCGCCGGTCTTCAGGCAATCCAGCACCTTGTTCGCTACGCCGCAGTCCAGCAGAACCGGGTCGGTGACAAACAGAACTTTGGAAAGGCCCCTGGCCTTCAGCTCGGGGACCAGATTTTCCCGGGCCATCGCGCCGAAATAGGATGTCTCGTTCAAAATAAACCGATTTGCCATAACAATTCCTCCATTTTTCTGATTTGAGCCGGAAGGCTCCGGCCGTTATTCACAGTATAGCACAAAAAACGTCGGATAGTTGAATTTTTTATGAATATCAGACAGAAAACTGAATTTCTGCCATTTCTTTATATCATTGGCAAAAGTGGCCGTAACCCTCCACGCCCGAAAAATAGTCGCCAAATCGGGGTCAAATTATAAGGAAGTTTTGACGGCGGATATTTTTTGCCGCCGTCTCCCCCCCTCCCGGTTGCCGCGCGCAGCGGCGGCGAGGGGGAGGGCGTTGGAATCTCGTTTTTTATTGCGGAGCAAAAAAATCAGTTCCGACCAATCGGTCAAGAACTGATTTTTTTGTTCTATTCGATTTTTGTCAAATGCTCCCCAACGACACAGGGGATTGTGCAGGGGATACCACAGACAAAACGGAATCAGCTGCCCTGTACAATGATTTTCCGCAGCTCCACAACATCCGAGACGGTTACATTCCCGTCTCCATCCAGGTCGCAGAGGTCCCGTTCAGCTTTGCCTTCCACGATCTGCTTTCGCAGTTCGACAACGTCTGAAACGGTGACCTTTCCGTCGCCGTCAATATCGCCGGTCAGCCGTTCGGGTGCTTCGGCCTGGTTGACCAGGAAGACCGATTCGACCGCGCCGAGGGAGAGACTGATCCGCGTGACGGTTCCGGTTTCTGTGTCCATCTGCTCGGCTTGAGCCTTTTCCCGCTTTCCGGTGTGGGGATTCCAAAGCCAGAGGTCATCATATTCTCCCCGCAGCTCGACCGTGGTCTCCAGTGCGGTGTCGCTTGTGTTGGCGAAGAAGAAGAGATCATGTCCTTCCCGTACCTTATGGGTATAGGTCAGCACGCCGTTTTGCAGATTTTCCCGGCCGGAAGCGGCGACCTCCACATCATAGGTGCCGAGACAGTCGTCTAACGCCTGTTCCAGCGCGTCGGTGTAGGAAACACCGAGGAAGATGGCCCGGCCGCCCGCCGCATTGGTGTTATCAGTGCGCACGGTCTGCGCCAGGGCAAGGTTGGCACTGTCGCCGTAATAGACGCCGAATTCCTGAATCGAGGCGCTCTGGTTGACAACCGAATCCACATAGAGTCGCAGCCGGTCGGTGACCACCCGGTCGAAAGAGAGGGCTTTGCTCTGCCCGATCTCCCCACCCGAGGCGGCGTCGACCCACTTGCTCCCGTCCCAATACTGGATGCGGAAAGCGGTGACGCGGTAGGGGTTGGCTTCCTCCAGCACGACCCGGTCGACGGCCGTCTGTTTGCCAAAGTTTACTTCAAGCCATTGGTTTCCGCCCGAAGCGTCGGCGGCGTTCCAGCGGCTTCCCTCTGATGAGTCGCCGTCAAAGGCGTATTTGGCCGCGTAGGAATCGCTGTAGATGGAGGAGGCGCTGTAGGTGATGCTGCTCTGCGGATAGAAATCCTCCCGGCCGATGCCGAACATTTCCTCGATGATGGCACAGACCTCGGCGTCTTTACCAAATTCGGCCGATTTGCTCGGAAGCTTGGTGGTGGCGATGACCTTGCCGCCCGCCTCCCAGAATGCCTTGACCTGTTGCAGAGCGGCAAGGCTGATGGTGGTCTGCCCGGGCAGGATCAGAACCTTATAATCCTCATAATTGGTCGTGTTGTCCAAATGCAGGGTGCTGCCCTGTACGCTGCATTTCTCAGCCAAAACGTCGGGGTGGAGGAAGGTGAAGTCCCGGACGATTCCGGACATGAGCTGCTCGCCGAGGTCAATGTAATCCGCCTCCTCCGGGGTGACACCGCCGACATAGGGGTTGCCGGTGTCGAAACAGAAGCTGCTTTGCAGGCTGTCGATGGGGTACAGCAGCGCGATGTCAGCGACGTGCCGTCCTTCTTGCAGCATGGTTTGCAGCCGGCCGGCGTACTCGTTGAACGCGGGGAGGGCGGGGCCGTACTGCTCGCTGCGGTAGGAAAGCTCGGGCGGGTTGTCAATATGCTCTTTATTATTGTGCCAGATGGCGTGGGGAATGATAAAGTTGATACCCCGGCTGAACAGGCCCATCGTGTCGCGGTAGAGGTTTTCGACCCCGATGCCCTCTCCCATCGCGCCGAAGCTTTCGCTCATGACCAGCGGTTTGTCGTAGTTGTTGGCGGCCGAGCTGACGATTTTGTAGATTTTCAGGCTGCGGTTGGGCGTGACGATATCATCAACGCCGGGAATAGACTGGTTTTCAAACACCTTCATCAAATCGCCGGTGATGCAGGTTGGGTTGGCCGGCTCCTCCTGATCCTGGTGGCCGGTCAGCTCGATGCCGTGCGCCCGACACCAGGCGTCGACCTGCGCGATATAATCGGCGTACAGCTCGGCGCGAAAACTGAAGAGAAGGTTGCGCGCGGCCTCGGTATCCTCCCCGATGTCGTACCACATCGCGGGGTAGAGGGTGATGGGATCGAAGCCGTATTTTTCTTCAAACAGCCGGTTGAAATCTCCGGTCCAGGTGCGTCCGCCCGCGTGGTAGAGACCCGGCTCGTCGTAAAAGGCGCAGTCAATGACGGTGCCGAAATATTCGGGGAAATGGCTGTAATAGGCCTCAAACGTGACATCAATGTATTTCTGCACCGATTCGGCGTCAAGATAGTCGACGCAGGCGTAGCCGTCCTTGACGGTGGCAAAGGCCATGACCCGCCAGCTTCCGGCCGGCAGGGAATATTCCACCCGATCGGTGTTTTCACTGTCGGCGGAGGGCGGCGTCAGCTTTTGCGCGCCGTTGTAAAATTCCAGCTCATAGATCGAGGCCAGGGTATTTCCGTCGGTTGTTTGCTTTGCGACAAAGCGGAAGCGGGAGGCGGTCACCGCCGGAAAATCAATGGTTTTCTCGCTGCCGACGGTGTCCCCCTCGGCCGCCGTCTGCCAGGCGCTTCCGTCGTAGTATTCGACCGACCAGGCGGTGATGCGGTCAAGTGCCTCTCGCACAACCAGACGGTCGACTGTGACCGGCTGGCCGAAGCTGGCCTCCAGCCATTGGTCGGTATATTCGCCCTGCCCGGCGTTCCACCGGGTCATGGGATCGCCGTCGAACGCCTTGTCGGCGGTGTAGGTCTCGCTTCCGATGGCCGGATGGTGGGAGGAGGCGGAGACTCCGGCTGCCTCCGGGTCGGCATACCGCACGCCGTCGGAAAGATCCAACACCTCGTTGGTGTCGAGGTTTTGTGCCACCGCGCCGATGTAGGTACGGTAGGCTCCTTCGGGAAGCGGAATGCTGCCCGAAGCGGGGCCGGTGACAGTAGCCTCGGTTTTATCCAGACGTTTGTAGGTGGCTTCGGGGTGCTGCTGGGCGAGAAGGCCGCCGGCCTGCCCGCTCGGCCAGCCGTTCTCATCATACAAAATCATGCTCATGCCGAGCTCTTTGGCCGTTTCAAGGGCGTAACCGTACAGTTCCATGTATTCTTCGCTCAGATAATTGTCGATCCAGTTCGGCAGAATGCCAAAGCCGAAGTATCCGCTCTGTTCCCCGGAATTCACCATGATCTCCCGGATGTCGGCCTTGGTCGTGTTTTCCAAACTGTCGTTCCAGAACCAGAGTGGCCGGGTTTTATTCTCGGCCGGGACGGTTTCAAAGCTTTGCCACAGGGTATCGATCGCGTCGTTTTTTGCCATGCTATGCATGCCTCCCATCGTGAGGAGCAGTCCGCCGCACAGCAGCAGAGCTATAGTTTTTTTCAGCATATTGTTCTCCTCTCGCTTTCTTTGGTTGTTTCGCCGCAAAACGGCTTTACAATTGTATTATAATCGTTTATAATGCAAATGTCATTATAGAAATTTGCCTGAAAATAACAGAATCTTGCAAAGGAAGGATGGGTGCGAAATTGACAGGGAAACAAGGCGGCCGGGCGTTTTTGGAAAAGGCCGCTTATAATTGGAGCGCCGACTCGGTCCGGCTGATCGTGACGCCGGCGCGCAGCACTCCCTCGATCTATTTCCAGGTGCAGGAGATTGGGGCTTTTCAAACCACCGCCGGCTATTTCACCGAGCGGGAGCATCTGAACTCTTTTTTGATTGTGTACACGATCGGCGGCGAGGGGCGGCTTACCTATCTTGGGGAGGAATACCGCCTGCGGGAGGGGCAGTGCTTTTTCCTCCGCTGCACCGAGCATCACTTGTATGAAACGGTGGGGGAGAGCTGGGATTTTCTTTGGCTGCACTTTCACGGGGCGAACGCGCTGGGGTATTATAATGAATTCGTGCAAAACGGTTTCCGGGTGGTGAATATCCGCGAGCGGGAGACGTTTGCCGGGAATCTGCGGAAGCTTATCTCGGTTTACCAAAAGCGGGACTTCGGCACTGAGATCCGCGGCACCGCGCTGATTTCCTCCCTGCTGGCTGAGCTGCTGATCGACGCTTCGGCCGCTGATCTGCCGTCCACTCTGATGCCGCCGGTTATTCGGGGCGTTATGAAGATGGTCGACAACCGTTTTGCCGAGCCGCTGTCCCTCGATCGGCTGGCCGACGCGTTTTCGGTCAGCAAATACTATCTCGCACGGGAGTTCAAACGCTGCACCGGCACCTCGGTGGGAGAATACATCATCGGCCGCCGGATTTCGCAGGCCAAGGAGCTGCTGCGGTACTCCCACCTTCCGGTCTGCGAGGTAGCGGCCGAGGTCGGGATGTCCAACGTCAGTCACTTTATCGGCCTGTTTAAAGAGCGGGAGGGGCGCACGCCGCTGGCTTACCGCAAGGCCTGGGCGGAGACGGAGGGATAAAAATCGGAATGCCGTCTCCGCGCCCACCGGAGAACAAACCCCCGCCGGCCTGTGCAAGCCACAGGCCGGCGGGGGTTCTGCTTTCTTCGGGATTTGGTTTCGCAGGGATCAGCCGCCCTGCACGATGATTTTCCGCAGCTCCACCACGTCGGATACGGTTACGCTCCCGTCCCCGTCAAGATCGCAGATCATGTGGTCGAAATCGCCGGCTACAATCTGCTTCCGCAGTTCCACGACGTCCGAGACGGTTACCTTGTCGTCGCCGTCGATGTCACCCCGCTTGCGGTATTTCTCGGCTGCGAGCAGCTTGTCTAAATTGGTGACCATACGCTGCTGCTCGGCGGTCAGCGCGTTGTAGGCGGCTCTGGCCGCTGCGACCTCCTCCAGATCCGCTGGAGTGATCGTGTCGGGCAGGGCGGCGATTTTGTCAATCACGGCCTGCGTTTCGGCGTCAGGGATGCTGGCGACCGAGGTAAAACGCACTTCCGAAAGGCCGTAGTATTCGCTTCCCCAGGAGCCTTCGCCGACGACCGGGTTGGCGGTGATGCGAACGTAGCGGGCCGCGACGCCGAAGGAAACCGGCCGGCCGTTCTCCAAATTGGTGGCCGAGAGCGCCGAGTCGCCCTCTGCTTTGGCGAAGGTGTAGGGATATTCTCCGGCTTCGGCCGCGCCTTCGCCCCGCAGCTCGGTCCAGTCGTCGGCGTCATCGCTGCGGTATTCGATTTTAACCTGCTTTAAACCGCGGTCTTCGTTGCCGCGCTGGCTCATGTTCCATACCCACATTTCGGCAATGCTCTGTACGCTGCCAAGGTCGAATTCGATCCAGGCGTTTTCTCCCGGATTGGCGCCGGTGTGCCACATGGTATCGCCATGCTGGGCGTTGTCGTGGGTGTCAAAGACCGATTCGGTTCCGCTCATGCCGGAATCGTTTACAACGTTAGTGGCTCCGCGGAAGCTGTCGTATTCGTCGCCGGCTTTGGCCGCGATGCCGGGCAAAATGACCGGCTGGCCGGAGATAGCAATTGTGATCTCTCCTGCAACGCCCGATCCGTCGGTTGCGGTCGCGGTGACCTTGACCTGGCCGTTCGCCCGGGCATGGACAACGCCGTCGCCCGAAACGACCGCTATTTTGGTCGGTTCACCCTTTTCGTCGGTCACGGTGTAGGCAAGCTCTTTGTAGGTTGCGTTTTCCGGCAGAACCTCGGCCGTAAGCTGAAGTGTGCCGCCGGGCGTTGTAATCGCCGCTTCTCCGCCGGCCGCCGAGAGACGGATGACGCTGACCGGAAGGATGTCGCTGAGCACCATCTTTCGGGTAAATCGCAGCTCGGAGAGGCCGAAATATTCCTCTCCCCAAGAGCCGTTTCCAACCTCCGGCTGGGCAGTGATGCGCACATAGCGGGCAACCGCGCCGTCAAAGCTGACCGGTGTATTGCTGCCGTCGTTGAGGTTGGTTGCCGTACAGCCGTTTTGTCCGCTGGCTTTGGCAAGCTGGAAGGGATAGTCGGTGTCCGTGGCCTCCGGGAAGGTCACCCCTTCCGGCGGAGTTAATTCGGTCCAGGATGCGCCGCTCAGGGAGTATTCGATCCGGACGTTTTTTAATCCTCTTTCGGTGTGGTTTTGCTGGTTGAGGTTCCAGACATACATTTCATCCAGCGGATAAATATCGCCGAGATCGACCTGCACCCAGGCCGTCTCTCCCGGGTTTGCGTCGGTGTGCCACATGGTGAAGGCGCTGTTGTGGTTGTCGTGGGTGTCGGAAAGAGATGCCTGCCCCGACATACCGCTGCCGTCGATCAGGTGGGTCGGGGTCTGTCCGCCCGCCTCCGGATCGTACTGGTTTCCGGTTTCGGCGCCGGCGGGCAGAATGAGGGGATCGCCCGCGCCGGCCGTCAGCGTGTAGCTGCGGGTGACCGCGCCCTCCTTAACCTGGATGACAATCCGGTCTCCTGCCGCGCCGATCGCGACCGGGTCGGAGGGGACGCCGCTTTGTACCGGTTTTCCGTTGACGGTCAGCTCGGCTGTGGCAGAGGCGGCCGTGGCAGTCACAGTGATGTCCTCTGTCCGACCGACAGCACTGCTGAGATTCAGTTTGTAGGTATATACGCTGGCGTTAAACCGGGGCGAAATGGTTCCCATGGATACCCGGATCCCGGTCAGAGAGGCAGTTTTGGTATCAAAGGTTTCTGCCGTGACAGCCGTACTTTCCGCGACGTTGCCGTTCGCGTCAACAGCCTTGACCGTATAGGTGTAAGTGGTCAGGGGGGTAAGACTGTCGTCCCGATAGGAAACGAGATAGTTGTCTCCGGTTTCGGCAATCAGGACGCCGTTCCGCCAGATTTCGTAATGATCGAGGGCGACGTTATCCCCGACCGGCGTCCACCAGAGGTCGATCCGCTCGCCCGAGCGGGTCTGCGCAGAGAGAATGGGTACGTCCGGTGCCTCCGTGTCGTACAGCTTGCCGGGTACCGGAGACGCGGCGGTCGAGGCTTGCCCCTTGGCGCCGGCGGCCACGGCCCGCACCTTATAATAGTAGGTGTGCTCCATATTCGCTGTGACCTGCGCGTCAAAATAGGACGTGCTGTTTACGCTGGCAAGATAATTGCCGCTGCCGGGTGTGAAGTTCGCGTCGGTGCTGCGGAATACCTCATAGAAAATGGATCCGTCGGCCGCCTGCCAGTTCAGTTGTGTGCCCGACGCGCGGAAGGCGCTGGCGTCCGGCCCGTAGGTCTCGAGCGCAGACAGGCCGACATTCATGCAGGAGGTGGTTCCGACAATCTCCGCCTTGACATAGGTTGTGGTGACCGGCGTGTCCAGAATAACCTCCTTGGCTGTGCCGTCGGTACGGATGTCGGTGACCGTTTGGCTGCTCCCATCCGAGAAACGGAGAGTTACGCTGTCGATGTTGTCGTCGGCGTTTGGCCGGTCGGCGATTTTGAGGGATCCGATGGTGACCGGTGTGTCCCAGGTGAGCTGGTACCAGGCGGTTTTTTCGCCCCTCGAAGCCCAATCCTTCCCGTTGGCAAGGTTTTTGGCATTGTCGGGGGCGTAGTCGTCGGCATAGTAGGAGGAGGCAGTGGCGACCGCAGCCTCCGACAGATTGATCGTTGTGTCGTCCGGCGCCACAGCGGTCAGTCCGGTAACCTTTGCCGGTGCGGTTCCGAAGCGGATGCGGAAGGTTTTCATTCCATAAGCCGGGATAGAGAAGGTGAAGCTTTGACCCGATCCGACCTGCGACTTGTCGTTTTCGATGATGTCAGTCTCATAAACCGAGACCGCTTCGACGGGCAGGGTGACGGTTACGGACGCGGTATCCTGTCCGGTCACTTCATAGAAGCGAAGAATCATTCCGTCTGCGTTGGCCTCCGCCGCCTTCATGGTGGTTAACTGGACGTTGTCGGCCGACACGCTGAGCAGGCTGCCCGAAAGCGGACGCGTGCCCGACTGGGTCTGAGCGGCCGGAATGACGGTAGCCTGCAGAGGGGCGCTGATCTCATACCCGAAGCGGGCGTTTTCACCCGAGCCCTGGTCGGTGTTGGTTGAGACGGCGTATCGGAAGGAGACATAGCCGGGCTGATCTCCCTGGAAATTGGTCTGCCACATATTGTTCATCACATAGCTGTAGATGTAGGGATTCTCCGATTTGTAATCGAACGACCAACTGCCGGTGCGGCGCTCGCCAAACTGGGCGAGGCCGGTATCCGGCGTCGCCAGGACCATGTTGTAGCCGTTCGCCTTATCCTGTACGCTGATCCATTTGGATACCGTGTACCAGTCGGTCGAGGTGCCGTAGACCTGCTCGCCCTCCGCTACGTTGCCGAGCGGAAGATCGTACCGGATCTCATACCCATCCGATGCGGCGAACGGGAAGGTGTAGAAGGCCTCTTCCTTGGATTGCAGGCTGGGAAGCTCGGCCTTGACAACCTCGTTCTTTATATCGATCCGCGGCAGTCCGTCGTACAGGGTAACGGTCTGTACAATGGTGCCGGCGCGGAAGGTGCTGGTGTTCAGTCGGGCGGTGGCGCCGACTGCGCTGTTTTCGACCGTCAGAGTGGCCGCGCCCTCCTCCGGGGTATAGAGATCCCATTTGTCCGGACCAAAGTCGGCCCCTTGATTGGCAAAAGGAACGCCGTAATCGTCGTAATAGCGGTACTGGTTAAATTTCTCGGCCGCGTCGGTATCGACCAGCTCACGGTCGCCGTTCTTTCGGTCGAGGATGCTGGCAATGGTTCCGTCGGCTGCGAAGGTGACCGTGTAGAATGCATTTTGGATCACATTGCCATGGGCGGACGTTTCTCCCGAAAAGATAGGCTGGGCGGAAACCTCCTGCACGGTGAAGGTCTTGTACCCGAGCGCCGGGACGTCGGGCGCGACAAAGGTGAGCGTACCGTCCTCCACCGTATAGGGGATGGAGACGTCGCCGTCCAGAATCTCAAAATATGTGGGGAAATCAGAGAGGTCGGAGAGTGTGACCACGTCGTTCCGCACCCAGTTCAGCGGGTTGTAGACATAAACGGCCGGGCCGGAGGTTGCGACGGTTGAAGCCATGGCCTGCATCGCGTCGTCGAGCAGTATGTCGGCCAGCGATATTGCGCCAAAGGCATTGCTGCGCTTCCACTCAAATTGTTTGTTGTATTGTTCGCCGCCGTCATATCCGGCCGCGCCCCAGGTGTGCTCGTCATAGACAAGGTTGCGGTCGACCGCTTCCTTGAGATTCTCATACGGGTAGGTCTTTCCGGCGAAGAGGGTGGCGAAAGAGGAGAGGGTCTCGGCCACCGGGATGAGGTTGCCGGCAACCTTGTTGATTCCCGATTCATACGCCGTGGTCGCCCAGCCGTCGTTCCACCAGTTTTCCTCGGTGCCGGTCTCGACCGGGATCAGGTCGCCGTATTCGGCTTCGACCTCCTCAAAAAACTGCTCGGGGAAGGCGGTCGTAATCTGCGGCCAGGCATAACCCGCGTCGTCCCAGCTTTTGTTGACGGCGTTGGCGACGATGATCTGATCCTCTGACGGGCGCTGGTTGTCGCCGTAGGGAACCAGCGGCAGGGGGAATTTGTCGTAAATATAGGCGTTCCGGCCGGTTCTCGCCTCCAGCTCGGAAATCAGACTGAGCAGCCGGCTGGTTGCAATCTCCGGACTGCCCTCCGCGCTGAAATGGTCGCCGCCGAAGCCATAGTTGTCCGAATAGGCCTTGCCGTTGAAGATCAGCAGACGATTTTCGGGGTTCATCCCCTCCATATAAAATAAATCGTACTGCTTCTTCTGGCAGTAGGGCGACCGGTCAGGATTCATCGAATGTATGCCGTACTTGATGCCGGCCTCTGCTGCGATGTCGACATACGATTTGCTGAAAGAGGGATTGTCGAACATCCGCTGGGTGGTGGAAGGCTCGATCCCCAGCATATCGACCAGATGCCGGTTGGTGTAATAGGCGGCGCGGGCGGTTTCCTCCGCGCTGAAATTCTCCATTGTGAAGTTGAAGGCGCCTGCGCCGATGGTCATGCGGTCGGCCTTGATCCAGTCAAGGAGATTGCCGATCTGATCGGCGCTGCGGTTTTGCATATAGGCGTCGCCCATCGCGTATCCCGATTCGATGGCGTAGAGATACTTTTGCAGATCGCTTTCCCGCTCGTCGGAATTTTGCATATAGGTTTGTACCGTATCGAGATAGCCTGAGAAGATTTTTTTCAGGTTTTCCTGATACGCGGTGTAGCCAAGGTCGGTGTGCATCTCCTGCGAGAGGTAGAACTGCCAGTGCCGGGTACGCGCCCAGGCCTTGTCGGTAAACGAGGCGGCTGGCGTCCCGGTGCAGGCGGCGTTCTTGTATATCTCAACCGTGAGGGTGGTCGTCTCGCCCGGGTTCAGCAGGGCATTGGTATCGGTGACCGGCAGTATGATGCTGCCGCTGCCGGCGGACAGATTGCCGACCGGGACTATATAGCTCTCCTGACCGGCGACCGTAACTTTGGCGAAGGCGGTAAAGGCCGCGCCGCTGTTGCGGTAGGTCAGGTCGGTCTCCTGCCGGCCGTCTTTGCGGACAAAGGGGCGGGGTTTGATCTGGATGATGGAGAGCGCGGCGTCGTCTGCCGCCAGAACGGAGGCCGGCGCGGCCAATCCGAAAAGTAAAACGGCGCACAGGACACAGCAAAGCACCCTTCGGATTTTCCGCAACTTGATGACAAAGCGTGGGGTTGTGTTCATCTGTGAATTCTTCCCTTCATTAAAATACTGTTTTTTGTTCGTACGGGGTGGGGGACTATGTTTTCCGGATGCCTGCACGGCTGGTGAACAACGCGCGTTCGCCGCACCGTCCGGAATTTATCGGTTGAGCGTGATGATGAACTTGTTGCGGTCGGCAGGGTAGAAGCTCTCGGCATATTCGATGATCCGGCCGTCCGCGTCGCAGCCGGTCGAAGTGATGAAGTGAGCCGGAGAATTCTCCTCCGCCGCAAGCAGACGGGCGGTTTTTCCATAGAGCAGCTTGATCTCGATTTCCCGCCGGACGCGGTGAATCTTAATGCCGATTTCCTCCAGCGTGTCGTAAAGCGAGACGTTTTCCAGATCCAGCTCAAGCAGATGGGGCGCCGTACCCAGTGGGATGTACGCGGTGGTCAGCAGCACCGGGAGGTCGTCGAAATCCGGCGTGGCGAAGCGGAGCCGTTTCAGCTTAATGACCGGTGTGCCCGGGGTAATGCTGAGTTTTTCGGCCGGAATCGACGGCGCTGGGATCCGCCGCAGTTCGAGCACCTCGGTCTTGGGGGTCAGGCCTTTGGATTTCATTTCCTGATTATAGCTTTCGATAAAACTCATCGAGCCCTGTTCCAGCTTGGGTTTCGCGACAAAGGTTCCTGAGCCCTTGACCCGGCGGATATAGCCGTCTACGCTAAGCTGCTGCATGGCGGCGCGCACAGTCGGCCGACTGACGTTATAGGTTTTGGAAAGCTCCATTTCGGTTGGAAGAAGGTCTCCCGGTTTATACCTCCCTTCACGGATCATGGTGGTGATTTCTTCTGCGATTTGCGAATATAGGGACATGATGTTTCCTCCTGTAGCGATATAAAAGCATTTTTTCAGATTCGGCAATTTTTTTGCAATCCGCTTTCGGACAGCAAAAAAGCGGCCGCCCGCAGTGCAAAATCGCTGGAATCTGGTAAAATCAGCAGCTTGATCCGCCGCTTTTCAAGAGCCTGGTGCAAAGGCGGCGAAAACAAATCGGCCGCTCCCGAGATTTTGCCGCCCAGAATCAGACATCCGGCGCCGAAGGTTTCTGCAATATCCGGCAGGACGTCGGTCAGCTCTTTCCCGAAATCTTCGAAAATTCGGACCGCGGCAGCATTTTCATCCCGGGCAAGATCAGCCAGCTCCCGGACATCTGCGGCGTCGAGGCCGGACTCTGCGATTTTTCGCCGCAGGCCGGTTGCTGAAAGATACTGGTCCAAAATGCCGTCTTTAAAGGGAAGATGGTAAATGTACCCGTCGTGCGGGACGCCATCGCCCTGCCGGACCAGCCGCGGCCGATCATAAAAGGCGGATCCGATTCCTGTTCCCAGGCAGACGCCGAAAACCTTTTGAAACCGCTTGGCCTCGGTCAGATTGCAGGCACCCGCAACAAAAAGCGCGGCGTCGTTGAAAAAGTAGAACGGAAGGGAGAATTTCCCCTCCAGCAGGTGCCGGAAATTCAAGCCGTAAAGGGCGTCGTATTTTCCGATGCCTTTGAGCAGGCATATGCCCCGGTCGTAATCAAACGGGCCGGGAAAACCGATGCATCCTGCCCGGATAGAGACGCCTTTTGCCTTGGCGCAGACAAGCTGGGATTGTATAATGCCGAGAAACCGGCTGACCAAAACCTCCTGCGGATCGCCGGCGCCGGCGTCGCATTCCCTCGCCGGGAGGAGGAGCCGCCCGTCGGTCAATACAATGGCGGATTTGATTTTTGTACCGCCGACGTCCAGCGATAAAAAGCCATCCACATGACGCACCTGCCTTCCTTTGATTTATGCCAAAAGATTTTCTGTAGGTATTGTAGCATGATATGCTCAAAATGTAAATACATATTTTGCGTTTTTCAAGAGATTTGGGGAGGAATTTTGAAAATCAGGCAAGACGGTTGAATGTATTTAAAAGATATTCTTTAAAATATGTATTTACATATGCAAAATTAAAAAGGATGTTGTAAAACCTTCCCGCCGGTCTCCGGGCAGGAGAACCCCAACCGGAAAGCGAAGTAACGAAAAACGCCCGGCTTTTTTGCCGGGCGTTTTGAACAGTTGGAAAAACAGTTGGTTTTTGCAGAAAAAGTTGTTGATATGCGCTATCCCGCACGGGAAATTCAGCCGACTACGGCCGGAGTAGAAGCGGTATCCGCCAGGCTGTAAATGGTGTACTGGGTGCCGTCGCACTCGTAAGTCAGATAGAATATCGCGGTACGCACCCGGTCGGACGCGACAT
>JBMNVR010000008.1:0-83909 GCA_050946935.1 Candidatus Howiella sp. | reverse complement strand
TTACGGGCAGCAAGTAACAGGCTCTGCGCAGCTGGCAGATCGTATTACACGTTTTACGTGTCCGCGAGGAATAGAGGGCTTTGCCCGCATGTGAAATACCCCCGGCTTTGCCGGGGGATTTTTATTCTTAAATCCCCCCCGGCAGGGGAGATGCTATGATCGTGCGGCTTAAATCTTGTGGAATCAGCGATAGGATTCCTCTAAAATACGGATGATATCCTCGTCTGACAACGGCGCCGGGTCGACGGCAAAGAGGCCGCCCATTGTCTCCCTCGCGCAGCGGGCATAATCGGGAATCTGCGCTTTGGTCAGGCCCCATTCCGACATTTTGAGGTTGTCCACGCCGCAGGCTTTTTGCAGTTCCACCAGCGCGTCGACAAAATCCATCGGGTCGGACGCATCTTTTTTACCCATGGCGCGCGCCATCTCCACCATCCGGTCGTCGCAGGCATGGGTTTTGGCAAAATGGGTATAGTAGGCCCGGCTGATCATAATCAGCCCTGCGCCATGGGTCAGATTGGGATGATAGGCGCTCATCGCGTGCTCCATCGAATGCTCCGATGTGCAGCCGGAGGTTGATTCCACCATGCCCGAGAGGGTGTTTCCCAGCGCCACAGCCGCCCGTGCGTCCAGATCCTCGCCGTTCTGCACCGCTTTGGGCAGATTGGCGGCGATCAGTTCGATTGCCTTAATGGAATAGAGGTCGCTCATGCTGTAGTGGGTGTTGTTGATATATCCCTCAGTGCTGTGGAAAAGGGCGTCAAAGCCTTGGTACGCGGTCAGCATAGGCGGCACAGTGGTCATCAGCTCAGGGTCGACGACCGACAAAACGGGGAAGAGGGCGTCGCAGCCGTAGCCGATTTTTTCATTGGTATCCTCCTTGGTCGTGACGGTCCAGGGGTCAGCCTCTGTTCCGGTGCCGGCGGTGGTGGTGATGGCCACAACCGGAAGCGGGTCAGAAACCAGCGGTTGTCCCTTGCCGCTCCCGGCGGGGATGTAATCCCAGTAATCGCCCGGATTGGTCGCCATGACGGCGATCGCCTTGGAGGCGTCGATGCTGCTGCCGCCGCCCAATCCGACGCAGAAATCGCAGTTTTCCGCCCTGGCCAGGGCGGCCCCCTCCATCACGCTGTCTTTGGTGGGGTTGGGCTGGATTTTGTCATATACCACATGAGAGACACCGGCGAGGTCAAGCTGCTCTTCCACCCGGGCGAGGTAGCCGTTCGCGCGGGTCGATTTGCCGGAAGAAATGACGATGAGCGCTCTTTTGCCCGGCAACTTTTCCTTGTGCAGATTGGAAAGCTGTCCCTTCCCGAACAGAATCTTGGTCGGAATATAATAATTAAAATACATGGTTAAAACGCCTCCTTAAAAAGTATTTTTATTATACGCCTGATGTGCGAAAAAGACAAGTGTGTGAAACCGAAACGGTCGCCGTCTCCCCTTAAAACGCTTTATTCATACTGCGACAGCAGTGAACGGTAGGCGCCCGGGGTCATGCCGGTCACCTGCCGGAAAACCCGGCTGAAGGTTTTAGCGTTCTCGAATCCGACTGTGTAGGCGATCTCGTAGATCGGGCCGCCCATACCATAAAAAAGATGCATGGCCCGGCTAATTCGGTACTCGTTGAGATAGGCGTGGAAGGAGATATCCATATACCGGCGCCAGAATTTGATAAAATGGTTGGGGGTTATGTCGAGCAGAGCGGCCGCTTTCTCGATCGGGATCGGCTCGCTGTAGTGGAGTTTGACGTAATCGAGGATTACTGCCAGCCGGTCGAGCGCCGACTTGTTCTGGTAGAGGCTGGCTTTGGTGTGCTGCTCGGCCTCCTCCGGGATTTCGCTGACCAGCAGGTTCATCAGTTCAAATACCCGCGACTGGACAAACAGCCGGTAGGAGAGGCCGGCCTCTCTCCCCTCGACCAGTTCGGTGATCAGCCGGGCGATTTTTTTGCGCGTCTCCTCCGGCCAGGAGAGACTGGTGCGCGGCAGACTGTCGATCATCCGGTGGAGGCCGGTCGCCTCACCTGCATCAAGAAAGGGGCCTTCGATCAGCTCGGGCAAAAATTGCAGGACATAGCGCGAGTGGTTGGAGGCGACGATGCCGTGAATGTCGCCGGGACAGGCCATCATGATTCCGCCTTCGGACAGCGTGTAGCCGCGCCCGCCGACCGAGACCTCCATCTCTCCGCGCACGGCCATGACAAACTCATATTCGGCGTGCCAGTGGCCGTAGGTCGGGATGAAGTCGTTGACAAAAGCGCGAAAGGGAAATTCGCGTCTGGTTTCTCCGATCTGGACGCCGGCGCAGTTTCTGGGCATGAGAGGGCCTCCTTATACCAAATTCGGGCGCCGGCTTTGCCGAACCGTCGTTTTTTCTTGCCGCCCCTGGTTCCAATGCTTTCAGTATAGCAGATGAATCTTCGCCCCGCAAGTGGACACACGGCTGAATAGGAAACATTTTTACAATTTTTGTGCAACAAAATCGGCTGTCCTTTTGCGGAGCGAGCGGATATACTGAAGATGTCTTTTTCGGAAATTTTATGTATCGGAGGTTTTTGAAAATGCGATGCAAACAAGTGATGGCATTGCTTTTGATGTTTCTGTTGGCTCTGCCCGTCGGCGTTCCATTGGCCGGTGCCGCGGAGGAAGAAACGCCGCCGGCTGCGTATATGCAGCGGCTTTGCACCTCCCCCGACGGGAGCGTGGCGATCTGGTTCGGGCTGGAAGAGGGGACGCCCCGCTATGCCGTGACCAAAGCGGGGGAGGCGGTGATTCTCCCATCCGCGCTGGGAATTGTTGCGGACAGCGGGGATTTTTCGGCCGGAGTCGTATCGGCCAAGCCCTCCACCGCGCGAAGAATTTCGGACAGTTATACCATGCAGGCGGCCAAGGCGGCGGTCTATTCCTACACGGGGTATGAGGTGCAGGTGCTGCTGACGGCCGTGTCGGGCGGCGTCTGCACCCTGACCTTCCGCTGCTTTGACAACGGGTTGGCCTATCGCTACGACCTCGGCTTCACCGAGGTGTCGGTGGAGGCCTCCTCCTACACCCTGGCTGGGGACTGGACGGTCTGCCACTCCCGCTGGTGGTCGGTAAATTATGAGACGCTGTATACGAAAAGCCCGGCCTCTGCGCTGCCGGGCGATTCGGCCGACCTCTTCAACATGCCGCTGCTGTATGAGACGTCGGGCGGCTGCTATGTTTTGCTGAGCGAGGCGAACCTGAACGGCGGATATGCCGGCAGCGGTTTCGCGGCGGAGGCACATGGGGAGAACACCGTTCTCTCCTATCGCTTCACGCCTGAGCAAACGGGAAAGGTCGAGTTGACCGACGGGGTCACCCCCTGGCGCTTTGCGGTGATCGGGGATCTTTCCGCGGTCATGGAAAACCACATGGCGGAAGATCTGAGCGATCCGCCGGATGAAACAATGGATTATTCCTTTGCCAAGCCGGGTGCCGTTTCCTGGAGCTGGCTGGACGATGCTTTCGACGGCACACAGCAGGAGAAGCAGCGGGATACCGGGGTGATCAAGACCTACATCGACCTTGCGGCCGAGATGGGCTGGTCCTATTATCTCCTGGACGAGGGGTGGCAGCCGGCCGCCTCCGACGGCAGCAGATATCTTGGCTACTACGATAATTTTACAGAGATCGCGGCCTATGCAAAAGAGAAGGG
This sequence comes from Candidatus Howiella sp., assembly GCA_050946935.1. Lineage (GTDB taxonomy): Bacteria > Bacillota > Clostridia > Oscillospirales > Acutalibacteraceae > UQRS01. Next base: position 80,231 of record JBMNVR010000008.1, on the reverse strand, counting down.
GATCGGTTTGATTGTCTGGGTACACTCGGACGATCTGAACACGGCCGAACGGCGGGCGGCCCGCCTTCCCGACTGGGCGGCCAGAGGGATCGCCGGTATCAAGGTCGATTTTTTTGATAATGAGAATCAGGAGACCCTCCGGCTGTATGACGAGCTCTACCGCGAGTGCGCTGAGTTGGGATTGGTTGTCAACTGCCACGGCGCAAACAAATCGACCGGCGAGCTGCGCACCCATCCCAATGTCCTGACCCGGGAGGCGATCCGCGGGCAGGAGTACGGTCCGGTGACCGCCAACGATTTTGTCTATCTCGGCTACACGCGGCTGGCAGTCGGCACAGCCGATATCACCGAGTATCTGATCCCGCGCGGCAGCGACGTCCGCATGGGTTTTCAACTCGCATTGGGTTATATCGCTCTGAATGGTCTGCACACGCTGGCGATTTCCTGCAACGACGTGGAAAAGACGCCCTACGTCTCTCTGCTGCGGGATTTTCCCACAAGCTTTGAGGAGACCCGATTCCTTGGCGGCGAGGTGGGGAGCGATCTTACCATCGCCCGCCGGTTCGGAGACGAGTGGGTGGTGGCCGGCATGGCCAATCAGGACAAAGAGATCGAGCTGGATTTCTCCTTTTTAGAAGCGGGAGAGCAGTACCTTGCCGTGCTGTACAACGACGGTGCCTCCAACGCTGAGCTTTCGGTCAGCGCGACCGCCGTGACGGCCGATACCCGTCTGCCGGTGCAGATCAAAAGCGGGGGCGGTTTCCTGCTCCGACTGCTGCCGGGCGATACCGAGCTGGAAGGGGTCAGCGCGGTGGAGATCCAGACCCCTGCGACCCGCATGACGGTGGGGGAGAGCCTGCCTCTTTCGGTAGGCTTCACGGCCGACATCGACGCGGCGCCGGCGCTGCGGTACGCCTCCTCAGACAGCGGGATCATCGAGGTTGGGGCAGACGGCACGCTCCGCGCGGTAAACGCCGGCCGGGCAGTCATCACCGTTTCCTCCTATTTTGATGACAACGTTTGCGACACGGTCGAGATCACAGCCGGCCTGCCGCTGTGGGAGGTTTCTTCCGACTGGACGATTCATAATTCCCGGCCGGAGAATGTGGCGGTGCAAAACGACGGCGGCCTTACCCTCACGATGACCGGCGGCGACCCGGGCAAAAACTCGGGCATCACCAACCTCTTCTGCCAAACGACCGAGGATGAGGCGTTTACCCTAACCGTCAAGACCACCGGCGGCTTTGACGGCCGGTATCAAACGGTCGCGCTCTGCGCCATGACCGACACCGACAACCTGATCGCGGCCATGCGGCGGTATCACGACGGCCTGGGCGTAGCCGGCACAAACAACTGCTTTGAGGCGCTGCGGTATGAGGGGGACTATCATGAGCCGGCTGTGGCCGATATGCAAAAGGACGCCCCGGCCTGGCTGCGGCTGGAAAAACGGGCGGACGGCTTCACGGCCTGGTACAGCTACGACGGCGTGCAGTTCGAGAAAATCGCCGACGGAACGCTGCCTGCCTCCTTTGCAGGAGCCGGGAGCCTCAGAATCGGCGTGTATGTCACAAGCGGCATCGGAACCAACAACACGGCGGCGACCCTGTCCGACCTGACCTACACGGCGGGGGAGGAGATCCGGCCGCTGCCTCTGACCGTGGAAATAGATTACAGTGATCTGTACGGCGATGTGGACGGGGATGGCGGCGTCACGGTCTCCGACGTGGTGGCGCTGCGCCAGATGATTGTCGCCGGGTCGGGCGGATATGACGCCTACGCCTTCACGGCCGGCGACCTGGACGGGGATTATCTGCTCAGCGTATCGGACGTGGTGGCGCTGCGGGGGCGGATTGTCTCCGGCAAGGGGGAGGGGTAAGACCTCTCCCTTCACCTCGAACCCGACGCCCTGCTGAACAGCGGGACGCCGGGTTTTTCACTGTATTCCGGGGCTGAGTCTCCTCGGCCGAAGATATCCGCTGCGCGAAGGGGCGTCGTCCTCCGCCGCATCATCTCGGTTCCCGGTTTTCTCCAAGCCGGCGTTTTTGTGATTGAAAGCCTTTGCGGCGCAACCGCGCAAAGCATAACGAAAACCAACCCGAGCAAAATGAAACGCGGATACTTCTTGTTTTTCATAAAACGACCCCTTTCTATGTTATATTATCATTTCTAAAAATTCTTATATTTTTACAGTTTTGACAAATTTCAGGTGAACTCCTTTTTCCTATAAATGGCGCGCAGGGCGCTGTTACACGGTCGGCGCGCTGCGCCCATGACGGTATTCTCTTAAAGCGGGATCACCGGTTTGAGAGGGAGGCGTACAGCAGTCTTTTTAAGTCAGGGGAGATCACACCGCTTACAGCTTAAAAAAAGCAAGCCAGCGTCATACAGGCGCTGGCTTGCTTTTTCTTGAATGCCTTATGAGTTCGCTCACGTTACTCTTCCCGAAGACGGTCACGACTTACTGTTTGCTTCAGGAGGCGGCTGAATCCCGGACGGCGTCTTTGCTGTCGCGCTCCATCGGGTGTTGTAGAAAAAGAGGAGTACCGCGCTGCCGATGATGACGGCATAGCCGGCAAAGCTGAGCGCGTCGGGAACCTGCCCGAAAACGAGAAAGCCCAGCAGGGCAGAGAAGGGAATCTGCGCGTAATCGAAAACCGAAATCTCCTTGGCCGGGGCGCGGCAGTAGGCGGCTGTGATGGAAAACTGACCGCCGGTCGCGGCCAGCCCGGCCAACAGAAGAAGCGCGACCTGCTTTCCGCTCATCGGTGCATAGTCGGCGATGACAAAGGGGAGGGTTACCGTGCAGGAAAACAGGGAAAAGGAAAAGACAATGAACGGCCCGCGCACACCAAGCTCGCCCAGCTTGCGCACCATGGTATAGGCTGCGCCCGCCCCGATGCCGCCGCAAAGGCCGATCAGCGCCGGAAGGAGGTCGGCGTTGGAGAAGGAGGGCCGGACGACCAGTATGCTTCCGCTCAGGGCGGCGGCGACCATGCCGGCCTGAAAAGGGGTTACGCGTTCCCGCAACACGAACAGACTGAACAAAACGGCGAAGAAGGGCGACATCTTATTCAGCATGGAGGCGTCGGCCAGTACAAGATGGTCGACGGCATAAAAATTGCAGAGCAGCCCGACTGTACCGAACGCCGCCCGCATAAAAAGGTATCGCCAGGCTCCGGGGCGCATGCCGGTGCCGGCCTCCCTCTGCCGCAGGAGGATGACAGCCGCCACGCCCAGCGCGACGAAGTTGCGGAAAAAGCTTTTCTGAATGGAGGGCAGGTCGCCGGACAACCGTACAAAGAGATTCATCAGCGCAAAGCAGAAGGCGGACAGCAGGATATATAAAATTCCAAGGTATTTTTTCTTCATCCAATCGACCTTTCCACCGCAGTGTATATGCGGGATTTTCTCCGGTGCCGGATTAACAGAGGCTGACTGCGGATCGGCCGCTTGCGCTCTCGGACGGGGCTGGAAGGCAGCCAGCCCCGCTTTGGCCGGGTGGTTCACTTCCTTTGGCTGTGCGCCGCTTCTATGCTTTGAGCGGCGTTTTGCGGATAAACAGTACGCCCAGTGTCCCCGGCCCGCAGTGGGAGGAGACGGTGCAACCGGCGCGGGTTTCGACGATCTCATCAAAAGCGACAAGCGAACGGATTTTTTCGGTCACGCGGGCGACCGTGTCCGCGTCGCAGCCGGTGTGGGTGATAAAAACCCGGCTGGTATCTATGTCATCCGGGTTTCTGAGCTGATCGCCGGTATACTCGACCAGCACGTCAGAGAGGCGGCCGCGATATTTCCGGGCGACGCCCATCGCACCGCCCCTGACCTCGATACAGGGCTTGAGCTTGAGCAGATTGGCACCGAATTTGGCAACCGCCGAGCAGCGTCCTCCCTTGTGCAGATATTCCAGTGTATCCACGACAAACGAAGCGTCCACATAATTCGTCAAAGCGGAGATTTTGGCTGCGATCTCAGCTGCTTCCATCCCGGATGCGGCCAGCTCGGCCGCGCGGAGTACCAGCAGTCCCGACCCGGTTGAGAGGTTTTTGGAGTCGATCACATACACGTTCGACAGCTCGGCCGCGGCCAGGCGCGCGTTGTTATAGGCGGTTGACATGGAGGCGCTGATGGTAAAGTGGATGATGGCACAGTCCTCCGCCAGCAGGGGGGAGAAAAAGTCGATATAATTCTGCATGTTCGGCGCGGTCGTCGTGGGGAGGCGGCCGGTCGCTTCGGTATAATCAAAGAGGTCGTCGGGGGTAACCTCGATCCCGTCGGCCAGCGGCCGGTCGTGCATGACGATATAAAGGGGGTTGACCCGGATACCGTATTTCTCGACCAAAGCGGGCGAAAGATCACAGGTGCTGTCACAGGTGATTCGAACTTTTTTGCTTGCCATGGGACATCCATCCTTTCAGGTATGAGATTTCTGTATTCTGTATATAGACGCGGTCCATACACGGGCCGGAAGATGCGGCGATATATAGTCATATTGCAAAGATTGCCGGCGGAGAGTCGCTAAGACCGTCTTCGCCCGACTCGGTGTAAAAACAGCGAAAAGGCGGTTGTGGGACGAACGAAGACGACTCGATCACGAAGGTGCGGCGTGAAGCGAAGCGGTGCCTCTTTGGCGGTAATTATACTATGAAAATCGTATTTTCTCAAGCCCCGGCCAATGGGTCGGGTGAAGAATCCGGTTTGCTTATTCCTCAAACGACAGCGCCGCCGCGAGATCTCCTTCGATCGCATTCTTTAACGCTTCCAGTGAGGGAAAGCGGGTCTCCGGTCGGGTGAATCGCCGCAGGCGGAGGGGGATTTCTTTGCCGTACAGGTTGCCCGAATAGCCGATGATAAAGGTTTCAAACAGGGGGTGCTTCACCCGATAGGTTGGACGGACGCCGATGTTGGTGACCGCCCGGCGCCACGCGCCGTCCAGCAGCACCTCCGAAACATAGACGCCGAAGCGCGGCCGGACCAGTTCGGCCGGAAGGGTCTGATTGATGGTTGGAAAACCGATGGTGCGTCCGCGTCGGTCACCGTCCTCCACGGGGAGGGTGTAGAGCAGCGGCCGGCCGAGCAGCGCCTCCGCCTTCGGGATATCGCCCCGTTCGATGCATGCGCGGATCCGGCTGGAGGAAACGGGGGCGCCGTCCAGCTCCACCTCGTCCGCTGCGGCAAAGCGAATGCCGGCCGCACGGCAAAGGCCGGCCAGTGTCCCTGTATTCCCCGCGCCCTGATGGCCAAACCGGAAATTGTACCCGCAGCAGAGCATGCCGACCGGCAGCGCGCCGGTCAGACGGTGGAAAAACAGCTCCGGAGACATGGTCTGAACCGTATCAAAATTTACCCGGATGATTTCCCGCATACCTTGGGCGCGCAGCGCCTTCTCCCGGTCGGATTCGGTCAGGATCAGGCCGGGCGCCGCACCGGACAGGACGGCGCGCGGGTGCGGGGTGAAAAACAAAGCGGCGGGGAGCAGGGTGTGCGGATTTTCCCGCGCAAGGGAAAGCACCGCCTGATGGCCAAGATGCACCCCGTCGAAGGTGCCGAGCGCCAGCGCGAGCGGCGCGGCTTTTGCGCCGTCGTTTTCTATTTTGTCGATAAACAAACCGCTCTACCTCCTACGATGCAGCGTATGGCAAGCGTCTCCTCCTCCAGCCGGATTTCCCCCATGCCGAGGAAACCGCCGGGAGCGTAGACCCGAAGCAGACTGCCGTTTTCCGCCAGAGTGGGAAGACTCAGCCGCCCGAGGGCGAGGCCGCCGCCGTTGCAAAAGCGAAGCCCCTGCGCCGGCGTTACCCGCACCGCGGGATAGCTTTCCACCGCGCGGTCGGCGGGAAGGAGGAAGGGAGCCAGCCCCTCCGCTTCCAGCCGGGAGAGGGGGACGCAGTCCTCCACCGAAAAGCCGGCCGTCATGGTGCGCCGCAGGGCGGTCAGCGTCGCGCCGCAGCCGAGCGCCTTGCCGATGTCGTCGACCAGGCTGCGAATATAGGTCCCCTTGGAGCAGAGGACGTCGATTTCATATTCATTCGGGCCGACCTGTCCCAGAAGTTCAAGCGACTTGATCTCTACCCGGCGGGGTGGACGCTCAACCTCCACTCCCTCGCGGGCGAGATCGTAGAGCCGCCGGCCGTTTTGACGCAGAGCCGAATACATGGGCGGCACCTGGTCGATTTCTCCCACAAAGGTTTGGGCTGCCCGCCGCAGGTCGTCGGTGTCCGTCAAAACCGGCGCGGTTGCGGTCACCCGGCCGGTGCTGTCCAGCGTGTCGGTCGTGACGCCGAGCCGCATCCGGGCGGTGTAGCGTTTTTCGGCGCCAAGCAAAAGATTGGACAGGCGGGTAGCCTGTCCAAGCAATACCGGCAATACCCCCGTCGCCATAGGGTCGAGGGTGCCGGTGTGTCCGATTCGTTTTTCGCCGCTCAGAAAGCGGACGGTCGCGACCGCTTTGAATGAGGTAATACCCGCGGGCTTGTCAAGCAGAACAAGTCCTTCCATATTTACAATGCTCCTTTTATTACGGAAAGCAGCCTTTCCATCACTGTTTCAATCGGGCCATCCAGTTCGCAGCCGGCCGCGCGGATGTGTCCGCCGCCGCCCAAAACCTTACAGATGGCGGAGGCGTCTACCGGCTCCACCGTGCGGAGGGAGATTTTGTATCTCCCGTCCGAGCGCTCCCGTACGGTCACGCCGATCCGCACACCCTCGACCGTGCGCGCGAGCGAGGAAATGCCATCCATGTCGCTGTCGTCGCAGCCCGATTCCTCCCGCATTTGTTTTGTGATGGTCACGACGGCGCAGACCCCACCGAAATAAAAACGCATCCCGTCCAGAATCTGTCGTTCCAGCTCAATCCTGGCCCGCGTTTTGATCTCAAAGAGGTTTCTGTTGATTTCTCCCGCCGGGATGCCGATCTCCATCAAAGCGGCGGCGATCCGATGCGTTTCGGGCGTGGTGTTGGCGTATTTGAAGCAGCCGGTGTCGGTCGAGAGCCCGACAAACAGCGCCGTGGCGATGCCTGGGGTCAGCCGGATGCTGAGCGCGGTGAGAATTCGGTAAATATTCTCACAGTTGGCGCCGGCGTCGGCGTTCAGGCAAAGCTTGCCCGCGTAACCGGTGTTGGAGGGATGATGGTCAATGCACAGATCGACCCGCTCGCCGTATTCTTCATCCAGATGGCCGAGCAGCTTGCGGTCAGCCACGTCGACGGCGACCACCGTCTCCTCCGCAAAGTCGCAGGAGAGAAGCCCCTTTGTAAGGCCGGCGAATTTTTTCGGAATGTCGTGCGGACAGCGGATATAGACCTGCTTGCCCAACTGCCGCAGCCCCTCGCACAGGGCGGCGGCAGAGCCGATTGTGTCCCCGTCGGGAAAGGCATGGCAGAGCAGGACGAACCGGTCGCGTGCTTTTAAAAAGGCGGCGGCCGTTTCAAAATCGACTTGTACCATGGTTGCGTGATCCTTTCAAAGCCGAACGAAACATCATCCGGCCAAACCTGTTTTTTGTGACGAAAATGTCCGGTCGCGAAACAAGAACCGTCGAGAAGCATCCAGTGGGGGAAGACCGGGAGAAAAATACCCGGTTGAACCCCTATTTCTCTTCTTCAAACGAGTCGATGATACTGGCGATCTGCGCGCTTTTGGCGATCGAGTCATCGGCGACAAACCGCAGTTCGGGCACCTTCCGAAGCTGGAGGCGATGTCCCAGCTCGCGCCGGATAAAACCGGCGGCGTTCTTCAGCCCCTTGACCGAGTCGGCGGTAGCCGCCTCCCCCTCGATGGCGCTGACGTAAATTTTCGCATAAGAGAGATCGCCCGAGACGTCAACCTTCACAATGCTGAGCAGTCCGCTGACCCGCGGGTCTTTGACCTCACGCAGAATATCCGCCAGTTCGCGCTGGATATCGCCGGTGATCCGGTCCAGCTTAAAACCTGCCATATTATTTGATTCTCCTTTTATAAAACGGGGCGCGGCCAAACAGCCGGCGCCCCGTGGGTTGCGGGACTAATCCCTGTATTCCTCGGTGACATACCCTTCGAAGATGTCACCTTCCTTGATGTCGTTGAACTTTTCAAGGCCAATACCGCACTCATAGCCGGCCGCGACCTCCTTCACGTCGTCCTTAAACCGACGGAGAGACTGAATCGCGTCCTCTGCCACGACGATGCCGTCGCGAACCACCCGGATTTTGCAGGTGCGGGTGATCTTCCCTTCGGTCACATAGCAGCCGGCAATGGTGCCGATGCTTGAAATCTTATAGGTTGTGCGCACCTCGCACCGGCCGGTGTCGACGTCGCGGTATTTCGGAGCCAGCATGCCCTTCATGGCGGACTCAATCTCCTCGATGCAGTCGTAGATGACGCGATAGAGCCGAATGTCCACCCCGTCCCGCTCGGCCGACTGCTTGGCGGTCGGGTCGGGACGCACGTTGAAGCCGACAATGATGGCGTTAGAGGTGCCGGCCAGCATGACGTCCGACTCGTTCACCGCACCGACCGCGCCGTGGATGACCTTGACCTTAACCTCGTCGTTCGAGAGCTTTTCCAGGCTCTGCCGAACCGCCTCGACCGAGCCCTGGACGTCGGCCTTGACAATGATGTTCAATTCTTTGGTTTCGCCCTGCTCAAGCTGGTCAAAGAGATTATCCAGCGTGACCTTGGTGGCTGCGTTGAAAATTTCTTCTTTCTGCTTTTGCTTGCGCTGCTCGACCAGCTCGCGCGCCAGCCGCTCATCGGAGACCGCATCGAAGGTGTCACCGGCTTCCGGTACTTCGGCAAGACCGGTGATCTCCACCGGGACGCTGGGACCGGCGTGCTCGACCGGGACACCGTTTTCGTTGGTCATGACCCGCACGCGGCCGACCGCTGTGCCGGCCACCAGAATGTCGCCGGTATGGAGGGTGCCGTTCTGTACCAGCAGGGTTGCCACCGGGCCGCGCCCTTTATCCAGCCGCGCCTCGATCACAGCGCCCTTAGCGCGGCGGTCGGGGTTGGCCTTCAGCTCCAGCATATCAGCGACCAGAAGGATGCTTTCAATCAGTTTGTCGATGCCTTCGTGCGTCTTGGCCGAAACCGGGATGCAGATGACATCGCCGCCCCACGCCTCCGGCACGAGGGAATGCTCGGTCAACTGCTGGAGCACCCGGTCAGGGTTGGAATCCGGTTTATCCATTTTGTTGATGGCGACGATGATCTGAACCCCGGCGGCCTTGGCGTGGTTGATCGCCTCAATCGTCTGGGGCATGATGCCGTCGTCGGCGGCGACAACCAGCACCGCGATATCGGTGACCATGGCGCCGCGCTGCCGCATAGAGGTAAAGGCGGCGTGCCCGGGTGTGTCAAGGAAGGTGACGTCCCGGCCGTTTTGCTTGACCTGATAAGCGCCGATGTGCTGGGTGATGCCCCCTGCCTCGGTATCCGTGACGCTCGAGTGGCGGATGGCGTCCAGCAGGGAGGTCTTGCCGTGGTCGACGTGGCCCATGACCACCACGACCGGGCAGCGATCCCTGAGGTTCTCGGCCGTGTCCTCTGTATCGTCCATGATCTGATCTTCGATCGTGACAACGACCGCCTTTTCCACCACCGCGCCCATTTCGGTCGCGACAAGATAGGCGGTATCATAGTCGATCGTTTGGGTGACATTGGCCATAATGCCCAGTTTCATCAGGTTTTTAATCACTTCGCCGGCCGTTTTCTTCATAGCGGCGGCCAGTTCGCCGACCGTGATCTCATCCCCGATGGTGACCTTGATCGGTGTCTTTTTGATCTTTTCAAGCTGAAGGCGGCGGATGCGGTCGGCTTCGGTCTCCCGTTTGACGCCGGCGCCGCGGCCATAGTCCCGGGATCTCTGCTTGATTTTCTGCTTGCGCTGGAAATTATCCTTCATCGCGCCCGCCGGCGCCATGCGCTGGTATTTTTCGTTGTACTTCTCCATATCCACGTTGGAGGCGCGGGTGTCCACCCGACGGACTTCGGCCGGACCGCGGTTGGGCGCGGCGCCCGGCTTTTTCTCTTTCTTCGGGGGGGCGACCCTGACCTCCTGTGCGGCGGAGGAGGCGGGCGTCTTGGCCGCGGCCGGCTTCTGTGCGGCTGCGGCGGCGCGGAGCTGATCGGCCAGCTCGGCCTGCTTTTTCAGGGCTTCGGCCTTTTCGGCCGCCTTGCGCGCTTCGTCGGCCTTACGCTTGGCCTCGCCCGCGGCAAAGTATTCGTCAAAGCTTTCCACGCTGTTTTTCTGCGTGAAAAAGTCGAATACGATGTCCAGCTCATTCTCCTCCAGCGCGGTCTGGCGCTTTTTCGGCTGGTCGAGGTATTGGTTTAAAACCTCCAGCACCTCGTTCGCCGAAAGGCCGAGGTCCTTGGCCACTTCGTTCACACGGTATTTAATCATCATAAGCAAATTCCTCCCCGTTATCGCGGCAGCGCGCGAGCACCGCCTCAGCCAATCCTTTGTCATCCACCGATAGGATACCGGCCTTTGTGCCGATGGCATGGGATACGGCAAATATGTCCTGTTGGATTCTGCGTACCGGAATATTCGTCTCTCTCGCGGCGTAGCGCAGCTCCTTCTCGCTTTTTTGCGAGATGTCGGCGGCTACAACCACCAGATGGGATTTCCGCTTTTTGACGGCTTCATGCGCCGCCTCGGTTCCGACCGAGAGTTTCCCGGCCTTGCGCGCGATGCCAAGCATCGAAAGAAGAGGGTCATTCGGCATTTTGCAGTTCCCCTTCCAGCCGGGCGTAAACCTCATCCGGAATCTGCGCCGAAAAGGCGCGTTCCAGTCGTCGGCTCTTTCTCGCCCTTGCCAGACAGTCGCCGCTGCGGCAGAGGTATGCCCCTCTCCCGCCGGCCTTTCCGGTGGCGTCGATGAAGATCACGCCCTCTTTATTTTTCACAACGCGGACAAGCTCGCGTTTGGGCTTCATCTCATTACAGCCGACGCACATGCGCATCGGGATCTTTTTCTGCTGCAAGGCTTTTCCCCGCTTTCCATACCGTTTTCTAACCCATTACATGTATTGAAAAATCAAATCAGGCTTCTTCCTCGCCATAGAAGCCGCTTTCGGGCCGGATGTCGATTTTCCACCCGGTCAGCCGCGCGGCCAGACGGACGTTTTGTCCCTTGTTGCCGATTGCGAGCGAGAGCTGCGCGTCCGGCACGGTGGCGCGGCATGCCTTAGCCTCGCCCTCTTCAATCTCTACCCCGAGTACCTTGGCGGGGGAGAGGGCTTCACTGATAAAGGCCACCGGATCGTCGGAGTAGCGGACAATGTCGATCTTCTCGCCGCCGAGTTCCTCTACAATCCGGTTGACGCGGGCGCCGCGCTGCCCGATGCAGGCGCCGACGGCGTCGATCTCGCTGTTCTCCGACCAGACGGCCATTTTGGTGCGGGAGCCGGCCTCTCTCGCGATGGCGCGGACCTGGATGGTGCCGTCGTAGATTTCGGGCACCTCGTTTTCAAACAGCCGGCGAACCAGCCCGGCGTGGGTGCGGGAGATCATAACTTTGGGACCCTTCTCGGTCTCCTTTACGTCGATCACATAGACCTTGACGTGATCCCCTTCGGTCAGCATCTCCTCCGGCATCTGCTCCGCGCGGGGGAGGACGGCTTCGTTCTTGCCGATGGTTACGGTGGCGTTGCCGGTTTTGGGATCAATTCTCTGCACCACGGCGGTGACCAACTCTTTATCATGATCCTTGAATTCCTGCAAAACCTGGCCGCGCTCGGCTTCCCGGATGCCCTGGCGGATGACGTGCTTGGCCGTCTGGGCCACGATGCGGCCAAACTGCTTGGTGTCCAGCGGAATGTCGACGAACCCGCCGGGCTGTGCTGTCGGGTCGTATTTGCGCGCTTCCTCCGGCAGAAGATCGGTGTAGATATCTTCGATCTCCTCCACAACGTTTTTGCGGAGATAGACGCGCATTTCCTGTTTTTCGAGGTCGATGTCGCAGTGCACGACGTCCCGGCCGCCGTGATCCTTTTTGGCAGCGACGACGATAGCGCCCGCAATTTTTTCAGCCAGATATTCGGCCGGGATCCCCTTTTCGGCCTCCATCAGCTTCAGCGCCTCAAAAAATTCCTTGTTCATTGTGATAACCATTCCTTTCCGCTGTCTGAAAGGCAGTTTGTGCAAGCCTTTCTTTCCCCGATATTGTTTTATACATTTAAATATACATGAAAAAAGATCAGAAGAGGTCGTCGGCCAGCGTGACCTTCGATACGGCCGAGGCGGGAAATTCCCGCTCTTCGCCGTCCTCCTCAATCCGGAGAATCGCCCCATATCCGAGCAGCCGGCCGAGATGCTCCTTCTTCCCGCGGTCGGCTTTGTACAAGCGGACATGCACGTCCGCGCCCAGAAAACGCTCGAAATGCTCCGGTCGGCAAAGTTCCCGCCCGAGGCCGGGGGAGGAAACCTCAAAATAATAGGAATCGTCAATAAAATCCTCTTCATCCAGGATAGGGTTCATTTCCCGCGACATGTCCTCACAGTCGTCGACAAACACGCCCCCCTCCTTATCAATAAAGATGCGGAGATAAAAGGAGGCCCCCTCCTTCACATATTTGACGTCCCAGAGGGTAAGACCCAGCCGTTCGGCCACCGGCGCGGCCAGTTCCCAGGTTTTTTCGGCAATTTTCATTGGTTGGCACAGCCTTTCGCAATTTGCTTACCGCTTTTTAAAAATCGTCCGGATAAAAACGAAAGAGCGGGTTGCCCCACTCTTCACCATTCCACAATATCCAACGATAGAAATTGTAACACAGCGAAAGGGAAAAAGCAAGTATTTTTTTCAAAACAGGTTAAAATAGGGAGGATACAAGGTTGCAATTCCCATCCAAAGATGGTAATATAATACATTATAAAATGCGCGAAGTATCGAATCGGATATTTGCCGCCTGGCGCGGATGTATGCATTTCGCCGGGCGTTCAGAAGACAGGAGGTTTACAAAAAGACATGTTTGATGTAAAACAAACCGCCCACCTGGCCGAGCTGTCCAAGCTGAATTTTACAGAGGAGGAGCTCACCCGGATCACGGGCGAAATGGATGAAATTGTCGCCCTGATGGACACGGTGGCGGATTTTTCGGCCGAGGGAGAGGGCTTTGTCAACGATGCGGTCGCATTTGCCGATCTGCGAAAGGACGAGGTGCAGTCCTCTTTCCCGCGGGAGGAGATTTTGCAAAACGGAAGGGAAAACAACGGCACCGCTTTTATTGTACCCAAGGTTGTATAGGATTTTGCCCGTCACACCTGTTTCGTTTGAAAATTACTGACCGGCAAAAAGTGCGTCTTTTTGCCGTGGAAAGGATAGAAAATCTATGGAGCTGAACAAAGACACGGTCGCTGTGGAGACGGTCGCCGGCCTGTCCGGCCGCCTGCATAAGCGGGAGATTTCGTCGGCCGAGCTGACGGCGGCCTACCTCGACCGGATTGAGGCGGTCGACGGCCGGATCGGGAGTTACATCACCGTCTGCCCCGAGCAGGCGATGGAGGCGGCAAAAGCCGCCGACGTCCGCCTTGCGAAGGGGGAGGGAGACGTCCTCTGCGGCATCCCGCTGAATATCAAGGACAACATCTGCACCAAAGGGGTTCGGACCACCTGCGGTTCGAAAATGCTGGAGGATTTTGTCCCCCCCTATAACGCCACCGTGATGGAGAAGCTGGAGGCTGCCGGTGCGGTCATGCTGGGTAAGGGCAATATGGATGAGTTTGCCATGGGCAGCACCTGTCAGACCTCTTATTTCGGCGGGGCGAAAAACCCGTATGATACCGGGCATGTGCCGGGCGGCTCCTCGGGCGGCGGCGCAGCCTCGGTCGCGGCCGGCCTGTGCGCCGCGGCGCTTGGCTCGGATACCGGCGGTTCCATCCGCCAGCCGGCTGCCTTCTGCGGCGTGACCGGGCTGAAGCCCACCTACGGCGCGGTTTCCCGGTACGGGCTGGTGGCGTTTGCCTCCTCCCTCGACCAGATCGGGCCGATCGCCCGCTCGGCGGAGGATTGCGCCCTGCTGCTTGCGGCCATCGCCGGGAAGGACGCGAACGACGGTACGATGCAGGCGGCCGCGTGCAACTATACCTCAAAAATCGGCGCTTCCCTCAAGGGGACGACCATCGGCCTGCCCAGGGAGTTTTTCGGGGAAGGCACTTCGGACGAGGTGAAGGAGCTGGTTCTTGCTGCCGCCCGGCGGTATGAGGAGATGGGCTGTGCGGTGAAGGAGGTTTCGCTGCCCAGCCTGAAGTACGCCGTGGCGGCCTATTACCTGATCAGCTCGGCTGAGGCGGCCAGCAACCTATCCCGCTACGATGGCATCAAGTTCGGCTATCGCTCGCCAAACGGCGAGTCATATGAGGAACTGATTAAAAACACGCGGCGGGAGGGCTTCGGCGCCGAGGTCAAGCGCCGCATCATGCTGGGCAACTACGCCCTGTCTAGTGGCTATTACGACGCGTATTATAAGAAAGCGGTGCAGATTCGCGGTCAGCTCCGGGACGAGTATGCCGGGATTTTTGACACCTGCGATATGATTCTGACACCGACCGCGCCGTCGGCCGCTTACCGCATCGGGCAGCAGGATCAAAGCCCGGTTGAGTTGTATGTCGGCGACATCTGTACCGTTACGGTCAACATCGCCGGCCTGCCGGCCATCTCGACCCCCTGCGGCTACACCGCCGCCGGGCTGCCGGTCGGGATGAGTCTGATCGGCCGCGCGTTTGACGAGGCGACCATCATCGGTGCGGCCGACGCTTTTGAGCGCGGCTTTGAACGGAAGGAGGCGGCAAAGTGAACTACACAACCGTAATCGGCCTGGAGATCCACGCCGAGATGCTGACCCATTCCAAGGTGTTCTGCACCTGCTCGGCTGCTTTCGGCGGGGAGGAGAACACGCGGGTCTGTCCCCGTTGCTCCGGCCTGCCGGGCACCCTGCCGGTCTTTAATCAGAATGCCGCCGAGCTGGCTGTGCGCGCCGGCCTCGCCCTCGGGTGCGAGATCAACCGCTACAGCGCCTTCGACCGGAAGAATTATTTTTACCCCGATCTGCCCAAGGCGTATCAGATTACCCAGTTTGACAAGCCGATCTGCACAAACGGCAGTGTCGACATCGGAACCAAGGTCATCCGCATCAACCGTATCCATATTGAGGAGGATGCCGGCAAGCTGGTGCACGATGATTTTGAGGGGGTGTCGATGGCCGACTATAACCGCTGCGGCGTCCCGCTGATCGAGATTGTCACCGAGCCCGACCTCTCCTCGGCAGAGGACGCCAGGGCGCTGGTGGAGGAGATTGCCCTGCGCCTGAAATACGCCGGGGTCTGCGACGCGCGGATGGAGCAGGGTTCCCTGCGCTGCGACGTCAACATCTCCCTGATGCCGGAGGGGGCGTCTGAGTTCGGCACCCGGACCGAGATCAAGAATCTGAACTCTCTGAAATCCATCGTCCGCGCGATCGAGTATGAGCGCACCCGCCAGGCCGAGCTGCTGGACAAGGGCGGCCGGGTCATTCAGCAGACGCTGCATTTCAATGAAAATCACGGGACCACCAAGCCTCTCCGTTCGAAGGAGGAGGCACACGATTACCGCTATTTCCCTGAGCCGGATATCCCGCCGGTTCTTCTGTCGGAGGCGGACGTCGCCCGCATCACCTCCGAGATGCCCGAGATGCCGCGCGACCGCAAGGCTCGTTATACCGAGCAGTACGGCCTGCCGGAGGCGGATGCCAACCTCCTGGTTCACGACAAGGCGCTGTCCGACTTTTATGACGCGGCGGTCGGGATCTATCCGGCCTATAAGCCGATTGCCAATATGGTGATCGTCGAGCTGCTCCGTCGTCTGAACGACGCCGGCGCCGGGGTGGAGGAGCTGAAGTTTGCGCCTGACGACCTCGCCGCGCTGGTCAAGCTCAGCGACGACGGCAAAGTGAGCAAAAACGCCGCCAAGGAGGTTCTGCGCTATCTGTTTGAGGAGGGCGGCCACCCCGAGGAAATCGCTAAGGCGCGCGGCCTAATCATGGAAAACGACACTGCCGCGGTCGACGCCGTCATCGACGCTGTTCTGGCCGAAAATCCGAAGGCGGTCGGCGAGTTTAAAGAGGGGAGTCAGAAGGTTTTTGGCTTCCTGATGGGTCAGTGTGCAAGACAGCTTGGAAAATCGGCCAATCCGCAGGTCGTACGCCAGCGGCTGACCGAAAAGCTTCAAAATATTTAACCGGAAAACGAGGGATTGCTGATGAAAACAATCGACGGAACGCACACGCTGCCGGAAATAGATCTCGACACCGTGAAAGCGCATGTGGGGGAGGAAATCTCCTTTTCTGCCTGTGTGCACAAGGTCAAGAATATGGGCGGCTTCGCTTTTGTTATGCTCCGCACCGGGCGGTATGTCTTTCAGTCCACCTTTGGAGAGGAGACGAAGGGCAGCCTTTCGGATCTGAAAGAGGGTTGCTATATCACCGTGACCGGCACCGTGCGGGAGGAGCCGCGTGCCATCGGTGGGGTAGAGGTTGTGCTGGATCATTTCGAGCTGCTCTCCCAGCCGAAGGAGGAATATCCGCTCCACGTTTCGGCAAGGCAGCTCGGCTGCTCGATCGACGCTAACCTGAAATACCGCAGCACCGCGCTGCGCAACCCGCGGGAGCGGGCTACCTTTAAAATTGCGGAAGGGGTCTGCGGCGGCTTCCGGGAATTCATGATCGAAAACGGCTTTACCGAGATTCACACCCCCAAAATTGTCGCCCACGGGGCCGAGGGGGGCGCGAACATTTTCAAGCTGAAATATTTCGACAAGGACGTCTACCTCTCTCAAAGCCCGCAGTTTTATAAGCAGACCTGCGTGGCCGCGTTCGATCGGGTGTTTGAAATCGCGCCGGTCTACCGGGCGGAGAAGCATAATTCCCCCCGCCATTTGAACGAGTACATCGGCCTGGATTTTGAAATGGGCTTTATCAAGGATATGTACGACGTGATGGAGATGGAGACGGCCATGCTGAAGCATGTGCTGGCGTATCTCGAGGCGCACTATGCCCACGAGCTGAAGATCACCGGCGCCGTCCTGCCGAAGATCGACACCATCCCCTCCCTGACCTTTTTGGAGGCGATTGAGCTTTGCGGCGGCAACGCCAAAAAGCACGACCTTGACCCGGCGGACGAGGTAAAGGTGTGCGAACTGATTCAGGAGAAAACCGGGAGCGAGTTTGTCTTTATCACACATTTTCCGGCGGCCAAGCGTCCCTTCTACGCCATGGACAACCGGGAGGACAGCCGCGTGGCCGAAAGCTTCGACCTGCTTTTCCGCGGGCTGGAGATTACGACCGGCGGGCAGCGCATTCACGACTATGACGAGCAGGTCGCCAAGATGGAGCGGATGAAGCTGAATCCGGCCGATTTCGAGAGCTTTTTGCAGATTCACAAATACGGCATGCCGCCGCACGGCGGCCTCGGCATCGGGCTGGAGCGGGTTGTCATGCAGTTGATCGGCCTGCCCAACGTCCGGTATGCCAGCCTCTTCCCGCGGGACATCACCCATGTTGAGCCGTAAGCCTGTTTCCTGCTTGCCCCGCCTTTGACGTATGGATATGATCCGGGCATCCTTTTTCAGGAGGGTGCCCGGATTTTTACTGCGGGGCAAGAAACAGCGCGGTTTTATCTCTCCCCTTGCCGCGGCGCGCGGCGGCCGTGGAAGATGTAGCGAAAAACCATCTCCGCCCGATTTCAGGAAACACCGCCGCCTCCAGGGCAGAGATTGTCCGTTTTTTTGCTTTTGAAATGGGCAAAATTTACAAGGAAGAGGCGGCTTGTCCGGCGGCTTTAATGCTTATTTTCAAAAATTTTGAAAATATTTCCGCGCATATTGAAAAAATTCCCTTTATCGGTTACAATAATGAATAGCTTGTGGCAATTTTAACAATCTGTTTTTTGCAATCCCGATTCTATTTTGAAAGGATGGTTCACAAGATGACCGCTATGAACAAAAAGACGATTGAGGACATCGACGTAAAGGGCAAGAAGGTTCTCGTACGCTGTGACTTCAACGTGCCGCTGGCCGACGGGAAGATCACCGACGACAAGCGTATCCGCGAGGCGCTGCCCACCATTAAATATTTGAAGGAGCACGGCGCCGCCGTGATTCTCTGCTCCCATATGGGACGCCCGAAGGGCGAATTCAACATGGCTTATTCTCTGAATCCGGTTGCCGCCCGCCTCTCCGAGCTGCTGGGGGTCGAGGTCAAGCTGGCCGACGACGTGATTGGCGACAGCGCAAAGGCGCTGGCTGCCGCGCTGCAGCCGGGCGAGATCATGCTGCTTGAAAATGTCCGCTTCCACAAGGAAGAAACCGCCAAGGATAAGGCCGAGCGCGCTCCCTTTGCCAAGGCGCTTGCCTCTCTGGCTGAGGTATACGTCAACGACGCTTTCGGTACCGCCCACCGGGCGCAGGCGTCAACCGCCGATCTGGCCGATTATCTGCCGGCTGTCTGCGGCTATTTGATTCAGAAGGAAGTCAAAATCATGGGCGGCGCGCTGGAGAATCCCAAGCGTCCCTTTGTCGCCATTCTCGGCGGGGCGAAGGTCTCGGACAAGATCGGCGTCATCACCAACCTGCTTGACAAGGTTGACACCCTGATTGTCGGCGGCGGCATGGCCTACACCTTTATGAAGGCGCTGGGCCACAGCATCGGCGACTCGATTTTAGAGGCGGACAAGGTCGAACTGGCGGACAAAATCATGGCCGACGCCAAAGCCAAGGGGGTTAAATTCCTGATTCCGATTGACAACCGCGTCGGCGACAAGTACGATCCCGACTGCAATTATCAGGAGGTTCCGAGCGACGAGATTCCCGAAGGCTGGATGGGTCTCGACATCGGGCCCAAGACCGAGAAGCTCTTTTCCGATGCGCTGAAGGGCGCTGGCACGGTTGTCTGGAACGGTCCGATGGGCGTTTCGGAGTTCCCGCGCTTTGCAAACGGCACCATTGCGGTCGCTACCGCCGTTGCGGAGAGCGGAGCGATCTCAATCATCGGCGGCGGCGACTCGGCCGCGGCGGTGGAGAAGCTCGGCTTCGCGGACAAGATGACCCATATCTCGACCGGCGGCGGCGCCTCCCTCGAATTCCTGGAGGGGCTTGAACTGCCCGGCATTGCTGCGCTCAACGATAAATAAGCTGTTACGGCAGGGGCGGGGTTTCCCGCCTCTTGCTTTGTTTCCCGGACATTGGTTATCCCTTATTCCACATTGTTTTCAAAATACAAGGTATATTTTCTGAAAGGATTGGTTATACGATGAATAAAGCACTTCGCAA
Organism: Candidatus Howiella sp.; assembly: GCA_050946935.1. Lineage (GTDB taxonomy): Bacteria > Bacillota > Clostridia > Oscillospirales > Acutalibacteraceae > UQRS01. Next base: position 60,949 of record JBMNVR010000008.1, on the reverse strand, counting down.
GGCGGTCATCGCCGGCAACTGGAAAATGAACAAAACCCCGGCGGAGGCCTCCGCTTTGATTGAAGAAATCAAGCCTCTGGTGGCCGGCGCCGACTGCGGTGTGGTCGTCTGCGTCCCCTTTGTCGATCTGCAGGCCGCGCTGGAAGCAACTGCCGGCAGCAACATTGCCGTCGGCGCGCAGAACTGCCATTTTGAAAAATCCGGCGCCTTCACGGGAGAGATTTCTGCCCCGATGCTCGCTGCTATGGGGGTGGAGTATGTCGTCCTCGGCCACAGCGAGCGCCGTACCTATTTTGGGGAGACCGACGTCACCGTCAACAAGCGCACCCTGGCCGCGCTCGAAAATGGGCTGAAGGTTATCCTCTGCGTCGGAGAATATCTCGAGCAGCGGGAGCAGGGCGTCACGGCGGAGGTTGTCGCGATGCAGACCAAGATCGCCTTGCAGGGCGTCTCGGCCGAGGTGCTCCGGAATGTCATTATCGCCTATGAGCCGGTCTGGGCCATCGGCACCGGCAAAACCGCCACTGCTGACCAGGCGGAGGAGGTCTGCGCCGTGATCCGCGGCGTGATCGCCGGCCTCTATGGTCAGGCGTCGGCCGACGCCATTACCATTCAGTACGGCGGTTCGATGAATGCCGGCAACGCCGACGAGCTGGTTGCGAAGGCGGATGTCGACGGCGGACTGATCGGCGGCGCGTCTCTGAAAGCGGCCGACTTTGCCGCGATTGTGAAGGCGGCCGGAAAATAGGTTAAAAGCTGCGTTTTTAACCGCGCGTTTCGCTTTTGCGGCAAAGACCGCAAATTTCGCCCGAAAGGCGAAATCGCAAAACGTCGTACAAACATTCGTCATGGCACCACAGAGCGGAATGTGCAAACGCTCCGCAACAGAAAGGAACAATCGAAGCTATGAAAAAGCCTTTGGTTTTAGCAATTATGGATGGGTTCGGCATCAATCCGGAGCAAAAAGGCAACGCCATCGCCGCGGCCAAAACGCCGAACCTCGACCGCTATTTTAAAGAGTACCCGCTGACCCGGATCGGTGCGTCGGGTATGGATGTCGGCCTGCCTGACGGGCAGATGGGCAATAGTGAGGTTGGACACACCAACATCGGCGCCGGCCGGGTGGTGTATCAGGAGCTGACCCGCATTACAAAATCCATCTCGGACGGCGATTTTTTTGAGAACTCCGCTCTGCGTCAAGCGATGGAGAATGCGAAAGGCAGTGCGCTGCACCTGCTCGGACTGGTTTCCGACGGTGGCGTGCACAGCCATAACACGCACCTCTACGCCCTGCTGGAAATGGCAAAAAGGGCCGGGGTGAAGAACGTATATGTCCACGCACTGCTGGATGGGCGTGACGTGCCTCCGGCTTCGGGAGCCGATTATCTCACCGAGCTGGAAGAGAAATTGCGCGAGATCGGGGTGGGCAAAATTGCCACGGTGGCCGGCCGCTACTACGGTATGGACCGCGATACCCAGTGGAACCGCGTCGGACTCGAGTACGCCGCCATGGTATACGGTGAGGGGGTCGAGGGTTCTGACGCCGTCTCGGCCGTGAGAAAATCGTATGAGACGATCGACGCCGACGGCAAGTATCTGACGGATGAATTTGTGCTTCCGACCGTGATCGCCGGCGGAGCGACCGTCCGCCCGGGCGACAGTGTTGTCTTCTTCAACTTCCGGCCCGACCGGGCGAGAGAAATCACCCGCGCCTTTGTCGATCCCGCATTCGACGGATTCGAGCGCAGGGGCGGCCTGCTTGGCGTGCATTTCGTCTGCATGACCGAGTATGACGCCACCATGCCGAATGTCGAGGTGGCCTTCGCCCCCGAGGAGCTGACCATGACCATGGGCGAAACGCTGAGCAAGTACGGCAAGACCCAGCTTCGCATCGCCGAAACCACCAAATACGCCCATGTCACCTTCTTCTTCAACGGCGGGAATGAGGTCAAGTTCCCCGGGGAGGATCGCATCCTGATCCCAACGCCGGACGTTGCGACCTTCGACCTCAAGCCGTCGATGAGCGCGAACGAGGTGTGCGACGCCGTAGTCGAACAGATTCTGGCCGATAAATACGACGTCATCATCCTGAACTATGCCAACTGCGACATGGTGGGGCACACCGGCATTTTTTCGGCCGCGGTCGAGGCGGTAGAAACGGTGGACACCTGCGTCGGTCGGCTGGTTGAGGCGGCACTGCAAATGGGCGGGGCGGTCATCATCACGGCCGATCACGGCAACGCCGACCGCATGGTTGACGCAGACGGGACGACTCCCTTTACCGCCCACACCACCAATCCGGTTCCTTTCTGCGTTGTCGGGTATCCCTGCGAGCTGAAGGAGGGCGGCCGGCTCTGCGACATTTCGCCGACCATGCTGCACATTCTCGGTATTCCGCAGCCGAAAGAGATGACCGGCGTCAGCCTGATTAAGGAATAACGGCGGTTCTGAGATCAACCTATGCACAAAGATGGCAGGCTCTCCTTTTTGGGGAACATGCCATCTTGTTTTTTGGATTGCGTCGTCTGAAAACCGGCAGAAAGCGGTTCGTTTTCCCAAAAGCATTTGAACTCGTTTGATGAAAAGGAGAGATTTCCTTGCAGCGTAAAGCCATTTTTCTGGATATCGACGGCACCTATACCTCCGGTTCGCCGGTGCCGCCCGCCCGCAATGTTCGCGCGGTAGAGGCGGCGCAGGCCGCCGGCCACCTGGTCTTTCTCAATACCGGGCGGTCCTGCGCCTTCATCCCGGAGGAGGTGCTGGACTCCGTGCCCTTTGACGGGATCGTGGCCGGCAATGGCTCGTTTGTTAAACTGGGGGAGGATATTCTCTTCCGCCGGCGGGTGCCGACCGAAACATTGGTTGAGGTAGCCGATGTGCTGCTGCGTGACGGGGTGCCCTGCATGTTTGAGGGAGAGGCGGAAAACCTCTACCTCAACGACCAGAACCCGCAAAATGGATGGCTTCCCGTCGAACGGGGAGAGGATTTTCTCACCCGCTATAAAGGAATCGCCGTGACCAAACTGACGGTGTTCGGCCCGGTGTCAGCCGCACTGAAAAAGGCGCTGACCCGCGATATGCGGCTGATTACCTTTCCGCGCTACTCCGAAACGGTTCTGAAGGGCTGCAGCAAGGCGACCGGTATGCGCGTCGTGCTGAAGGCGGTCGGAATCCCGCCGGAGGACAGCGTGGCGATGGGTGACAGTCTCAACGATCTGGAAATGATTAAGGAGGCCGGATTCGGCGTGGCGATGGGCGGCGCGGTGGAGGAGATCAAGCGTCTCGCCGATGCGGTGGTTTGCCCGGCGGCCGACGGCGGCGTGGGAGAGGCAATCGAGCGGTACATATTGGCTTCCGGCAAATAAAATCGCCTGTACAAAACGATCCGCGGAGAATTTTCTCCGCGGATCAAAATGAATTTACAGATCGTTACAGCCGCACGCACAATCGATTGTGCTCTCACCGGCACGGGCGGCAATGCTGTATCGAACCGGGATTTTAATGCAAACCTTCTGTACAATGCGTATTTCGCAGGTGCAGTCGGCAGCGTTTTGTTTACAGGAAACCATTGGTTCTCCGCAGCATTCCGTTTCGATTTTCCCGATTTCGGCATTTGATTTAACCTCTACCGGAACGCAGATGTCTGCGTATTGATATCCAACTTTAACGCATCCGTCCGGCGGCGGACCGTTGCAGGGAGAGGATGCTTCGTAAGGTGGATACCCCAACGCATTTTCCCCAATCATTATGCCTCTTCCTCCTCATGCCTTTCACAATTTGTGCAAATATCTTTGGCCGAGGCCTCCAGACATTCCACATACGTGTCTCCGACCGAAGCGGTCGCGCCAAAAACCACCGGAACCTCTACACAAAGTGTTTGACTGATCGTAAACATGCACGCGCCGTTTTTCTTTCCGGGACACGGTTTCTCGCCCGCAACAACGATTGCGTCGCCGCAACATTTGGTTTTTGTCATGCCGGTGCGTGCAAACGGTGTAACCGTTACCGGGATGCAAACGCCAACTTTTTGATATCCAACAGCAGGGCAACTGCCCTCTACTTCCTCAGAAAGCATCGCAGATACAATGGAATAATTGCAGTTCGTACATTCTGACACATCCTAACCTCCTTTCATAAGAGATTAGTATATTCTATGCGCAAACGCAAAACGGGTGTGCCGGAATCGTAAAATACCTGCCTTTTTCTCTTTTTATATGCAGGTCGTTGCGTTTTTGTTCATCTCCCTGCAACCGCGCGCCGGCGGCCCTCCTTGGCGCCGTGGGATAAACAGCCGGGGCAAAGACGCTAAAAGCCGCCGCAAACCAACTCGGTTCGCGGCGGCTTTTGCGTGTTAAGAATGCTATCCGATCACTTTGGTGATAAATTCCCTGAGAGCGATTACATCTGATACGGTCAGCGTGCCGCTTCCGTCAAAATCCGCCGCGAGCAGTTCCGCATCACTCCATCCCGACGCGACAATCTGCTGCCTGAGCGCCACCACGTCGCTGACGGTTACCCGGCCATTTTTATCCACGTCGCCCGGTGCGTCATCGTCCGGCGTCGGGATGAACTGCTTCTTTGTATCCAGCACGAATGCGCGGATTTTTGCGTATTCCTCCGGCAGGGAGATGTCCACTGTAAACATTTCACCCGCCGCGACCACGACTGAGGATTTTCTCTCTACCGCAAGGATGTCGCCCTTCTCATCATAGGCGACCATCACGCAGTCGAGCGTTTTGTCCCCTGAGGTTGGGTTGCTGATCGCATATTTTGCTTTGCCGGCTTTTTTGCTGACCAACACCTCGGCCGAAACCCTGCATTCATACGCCGCAAATTCGCTGATCGCCACGGCCATACCCTCTGCGTGGCGCAGGATCGCCCGTATGCGGGAGGTTCTGACCGGCGTGAAGGAGATCGTGTTCTCTCCCTGGCCGAACCCGTCAGTCCTGGACATATCCGGTATATCGACAAAGTTTTGTCCGTCCCAGTATTGCAGGGCGACAGTTTCCGGTGCTTTGCATCCCGAATCCTCATAGAAGGTCAGTTTGATTTCATGGATCAGGTAATCCTTGTCGAAGGATACGCCGATCACCGCGTCGCGCGGATAGGCTTCGGTACCGTTCCAATCGGTCCAGGCGCGGTAATTCCAGGAAGCGTCCACATCGCCGTCGTTGATCTCATACAGCCGGTCGGCATGCTTGTGGTCGTAATCGCCGCTGAAGGTATCCGTGTCGTCGCTCTTGAACGGCTCGCCGCCGTTTTCCGCAAGGGCGACGTTGTTCGGCTTGAAGTTTTTAAGCTTCTCTTCGCCTTTGATCTGATCGTTCACGGTTTCAATTGAAAGTTCCGTTTGCGGATCAAAGGCATCGGAGGTCATATATGCCAGGATGGAATTCCGAAGCGCCTTTGCCTCCGGATACTGGCTCTGCAGCTCCTCCAGTCCCATAGAGGAAACGATCACTTTGCCGCCGCCGACCTTCGCCTCATACAGCAGCCCCAGTTGCTGAAGGGAGGTAAAGCCGTCAATCACGCCCACCAGCGGTTCAATTGCGTTGCCGTTTGTATCCCGGACCTCATCCAGCAGCATGGGACGGCCGTACTTGGCCATCGGGAACCACTGCAAATTGGAGTAGAATTCCGTGGGGAATTCGTCAAACACCGGATGCTCCGGATCCATATAGGCCCCAAGCGTGCCGTTCGCAAACATGGTGGACCAGAAGGCGTTCATATACTGCCCGGAGGTGCTGTTGGGGAGATTGGACGCAGTAGCCGGTGGGCTGAGGAAAACGCTGCCGCCCCCGGCCAGAACCTCCAGAGCCGTGCTGTCCAGATACTCGGCCACATAGACGTCGCCCATATCCACCTGCTCGGACGGATAAACCCAGAGGTCATAGCTGTTCTCGCGGTCGCCGTGGCGCAGGGTCAGTTTAAGCTGGGACGGCTGTGAAACGTCTGACAGCGATATATCCAGGCTGCCTGCGCTGGAGGTCGCGCCCTGCGGGAAATCGGTCACAGAAAGGCTGCCGGCACCGAGAACCCTGTCGCCGTCGGTAAGCGTATATTCAACCGGGCCGCTGAGATCCACTGGGCCGAAGTTTGCCAGCAGAATATCGGCGTGCAGCGTTTCCTCAGATTTCCAGGAGAACTTCTCCAGCACAGCAAGCGGAACGACCGGCGCGAAAAATTCCGAGAAGGCTTCCGGATCGGCAAAATCGTACGGCTTTGCGTCGCCGAGCGCATTGATCATGCCGACCAGAGCCGTTCCCTGTCCGCTGAAATCCTGTATGCCGAGCAGGGAGATACCGCTCATATTCTCTGTACGGTAGACCGCTTCAATCTCCTGCCGGTAGCCGATACGGGAAATCATACCGGAGGCCTCGATCCAGGTTTGGATGGTTTCATCCGAAATGCCTTTCTCCCGCAGTTTTTTCAGCGTCTCCTGAAGATTGCGCGGCTCCAGTGCGCCGTCATATTCGCTGACTTCCTTCAGCACGTCGGGGAAAACCTGGAACTGGCCGACCTCAAAGCTGAAAATCGCTTTGCCGGCGTCGGTAGCCTTTTTGATCCCCTCGTCATAGGTCGGGGTGCTGGAGGGATAGTTGTTGTAGATATGTCCGCCCGGCCCGGCGAATGCCCCTCTGATATTCGAGCCGAGAATGGACTGGCCTGTAAAGAAATCCGAATGCTCGGTGGCCTCCTTATACCCGAAGTTGACGTTGGAACCGAAGGAATACAGCCTGGTCGGGTCGTCGGCCTGGAGGCTCTCAATCAGCCAGTCGGCATAGGCAATTCCGTCCATGCCGTCGATCACTGTCGTGCTGAAGGAAAGCTCGTTGCCAAAGGTGTACATTGCAAAGGAGGGGTGGTTGGCATATGCTTTGAACACCGCCTCGGCCTCGGCCTTGTAATACTCGCGCTGAACCGTATCGCCGAACAGATTGCCCATCCAGCAGGGAAGCTCAGGCTGGAGATACATGCCCATCCGGTCGGCGACCGTAAAGGCGGCTTCGGGCGGCGTCCAACTGTGGAACCGCACGGTGTTGATCCCGAAGGACTGGTAAGAGGCAAACAGATGCTCCCATCCGGCTTCGTCCATCGGGGCATAGCCGGTCAGCGGAAATACGGCACAGTTGGCCTCTCCCCGCAGGAGGAATTTTTTGCCGTTGATCGTGAGCTGTTTGGTGTCGGGATCGACGCCGAACCGCCGCATACCGAACTGGACAGTCTTCTCCGACCCGTCGTCCAGCCGGGCGGTCAGGTTGTAGAGATTCGGTTCGAACTCGTCCCAGAGCTTGATTTCGCCCTGCATCTCATACTGTATTTCTACCAGGGCTGTTTCGCCGGCCTGCACCTTCGCCTGCGCGGACGCCGGAGAGAAGCCCGGTACCTGCACTGTCACTGCTTCATCCACCGCTGCCGCGGTGGCGTTTTTGACCTCCACCACTACTCTGGCGGAGCGTAGGTCCTCGTTGGGATAGACCCGCAGTCCGTCGATACTGACCATCGGATCGGCCTCCAGCTCGAACCGGCCGACGATTCCGTTCCAGTTGGTTTGGGTCTCCTCGGTGGCCAGATGGCTGTTCAGGATTCCTCCCGCCGGCATTTGCGACGCATAACTCGACAAATCGTTGTCCACCTCTATGGTGAGCGTATTTACTGCCCCCGGCTTCAGCGCCGCGCTTAAATCATACTTCTGCGCAGTGCTGAGCATCAGCCGGTCAGAGGAGTCCACCCGGACGCCGTTTACCCAAACTCTCGTGACCCTTGTGCGCTCCATAAGCAGGGTGATCTGCCGGCCGTCCCATCCGCCGGAAAGATAGATATCCCTCTGATACAGCGCCGGACCGGTATATTTTACATATCTGCTGAGCCGCAGCATATCCGCGTACTCGTTTGTCTCGCCCTTTTTGTTTTCATCCAGACTGCCCGGAAGATTGGCGGTATCGTCGAACACGTTGCCGCCGGAGCTGTAGCTTCCGAGCTTGAGCTGCCAGACGCCGGACAGGTCCAGCGAAGCGGCGTTGGCCGCGCGTATGCCGTCCAGTATGGTTTCCAGGGAAGCCGCGGCCTCATGGATCGACATTTTATCGGCGGAGGCATCGGACGCAACCGCCCTCGCGGTTTGCAGAGCGTTCTCCAGCGCGGCCCGGTCAGAAGCATCCGGCGCGGCGGCCAGCAAAGCCTCTCCCTCGCGGATATATGCGTTCAGCGTATCAAGTGTATAAATGTTCACGTTTTCAAAAAACTCCTCTCTCAGTGTGTTCAGTTCGGCCGCCGCAGCATAGCATTCACTGTTTTTCAAGGCGGCCCATTCCTCGGGATCGCGGGCGCCCTCCAGCGCCCCGGCGTATTGGTCGATCGCGGACTGCGGATACTGCCCAAGCCCCTCGCCGGCCACCGCGCTTTCCAGCGCGGTATGCGCCGCCTGCCAGGCCTCCAGCAGCGAAACATAGCCCCGGTCATAGGTGTAGACCTCTACCTCCGCAACCGCAGTATTGGGCGAGTTGCCGGACAAGGCACGGATCTGCACCACCTTCGCGGTGGTCAGCGGCAGCTCCACCACGGTGGGGGAGGAGGAACCGCCGGTAAAGGAGGCCGCCAGTTCCAGGCTTTCCTCATCTGCGCCGGCCCAGATTTCCCCACTTACAATCCGGCCGGTATCCATATCGGTGCGGGGATAAATGTACACCTGATCCAGCAGCATCTCCCGGGGCAGGGTCAGGCTCAGGGTGTGCGGGAAGGGCGAATTTTCCGGCTGCCACTGGGTATGCCAGAGGGTAGAAAGAGAGCCGTCGATTGCACGGGATGCCTCATACCCGCTCTGCCAGGAGTTTGCCTCCGCCGTCAGAAAGCCTTTTGGAAGTGGGACGGTCAGGCTTTCCTCCTCCGCTTTGTTGGAGGCGAGCAGCCTTTCCAGCGCCTGCCCGGCCGAATCCAGCGCGGCCTGGGCGCTTTCTGTGTCTGCGGTGCCAAGGAGGTTTTGCAGAGTGGCTTTTTCATCGGACAGCGCCGCTGCCTCGGCTGGAGAAAATTGGTGCGCGCCCTCCCCGGTATCCTGAGAGGTATAGTCCAGGGCGGCGTCTATGCGTGCCAGCATGCTGTGAATTCGGTCGTCGTACACACCCGCGCCGCCTTCCTCCAGTCCGAATTTGATCTCGCTGATGGAGAAGCTGTTGTCCGCCTCGGTTCCGAACTTGGACAGGGCAACCAGCCGAACCATTTTGACCGTGACGGCCTCGAATTCTATTGTGGCGTCGACCGTCCGGTTTTCGATCGTACCCTCGGTCAGCTTTTGCAGCCCGGACTCTTCCCCGGTCTCGCTCACCCAGACCTCGTACCGCTCCAGATTGGAGGTGTTGGCGTTCCGGGCGACCGCTACAATCTTATGTATAGTTTGCGGCTCGGTAAACGCAACCTGCAGCCAGTGCGGAAAATCCGGTATCTGGTCGCCCGTCCAGGGCGTGTGCCAATAATTGTCCACACCCTCGACGCCGTCGACCGCATTTTCGGGGTAGCAGCTTGGGTCATCCTGATACGAGCTGGCCGTTATATTGGCGATTTTTGCTCTTGGGACATACGACTCGTCGGCCGCGAACACGCCGAATGGTACGGCGGGAATCATAAGACACCCGGTTATCAAGATGGAACAGATTCTTTTGAGCATTTTTTGTATCGCACTCGTATAATTTATCATAACATTGCCCTCCCCGTATTTAGTTTGTATCTTTAGTATATATGGGTGAATTCCAAGAATCAATCGTATATATTGCCAAATAAATAGCATGATATTGCTCTTGAAATGCATCCTGCATAAAGCTATAATATCGGTAGAAGAAATCCGAAACCCTGTAAAGGAGGTTGCCATGCTTATCGTTCAGCCGCCGGAGCCTGTTCCGCAAAGCTGGTCTTTGGATTTTACGCCCGGCATCAAGACACGTCAGATTCTTGCCTATGTGCGGAGCATCGGCGTCTACTCGGTGGATTCGAGCTATTATACCGAGCGAGAGAAATTCAATACCTATCTTGTTCTTTATACCATCCGCGGCGCGGGGAGACTGCTCTACAACAACCGGGAGTATATTCTAAACCCGGGGGATGCGGTTTTAATCGACTGCAACCGGTTCCACCGCTACGCCGCTGACACGGGCGGCCACTGGGAATTCCAGTGGCTTCACTTCAACGGCGTCAATGCCGGCGCGGTGGAGTCGGTTATGGAAAACGGCGTTCGATACGCCGATCCCGAAATCAAGAAAATCCTGGACGACCTTTTTTCGATCAGTAAAGAACAGCCGCCCAACCACGACATCTATTCTTCTATAAAGCTGCATGCCCTCGTTTCGCAGTTCATGCTGCTTTCCCGAAGGGCGGGAGACGCTAAAACAGAGCTTCCCGCGCTGGTGACCAACGCAGTCGCCCTGATTGAGGAGAATTACGCGCAAAAAATCACGTTGAACGATCTGTGCAAAAAGCTGAATATCAGCAAGTTTTATTTCTGCCGGGTCTTTCATCAGCACATGCAGTGCAGTCCCTATGAATACCTGCTCAACTACCGCATCACGCAGGCCAAGCGCCTGCTGCGGACGACCGACGCCTCTATGGACGTCATCGCGGAGAAGGTGGGCTTCGGCACTTCCAGCCATTTTATCAAGACCTTTGTGCAAAGAGAGAAGGTCACGCCTTACAAATTCCGCCTCTACAACGTCGGAGACAAAAGCAATTAGCGCCGTGAAGGCCGCAAAAAGCGAGGCCGCCCGGTACAAAAACGATACAGAGAACCGGACAAAACGTTTTCCGGTGTGAAAGGATGGACTTTCCAATGACCAGACAAGCAGAATACGGTGTAAAAATCTGGGAGCAGGAGGTGCAGATTCCCACCTATGGGGTGGGCGAAAAAGAAAAAAATCCCATGTTTTTGGAAAAACGGGTATATCAGGGCAGCTCCGGTCGCGTATATCCTTACCCTGTCATTGACAAAATCGAGGATCAGAAGACCGACCAAACCTACCGCATGATCTTTCTGGAAAACGAATATCTGCAAATCTGGATCATGCCCGAACTGGGCGGCAGGATCTACCGGGCGTTGGACAAAACCAACGACTATGATTTCGTTTATTACAACCGGGTCATCAAGCCGGCGCTGGTCGGCCTCGCCGGGCCGTGGATCTCCGGCGGCATAGAGTTCAACTGGCCGCAGCATCACCGGCCGAACACCTACGGTCCGGTCGAATTCTGGACGGACGATTCTCACACGGATAAAAAGACCTTGTGGGTAAGCGAAACAGATCGGATGTACGGGACCAAGGTGACGACCGGATTTACCCTTCATGCAGGCCGGGCGTATATTGAGATTTCTGCCAGGCTCTACAATCCCACCGGCGAGCCGCAGACCTTTCTCTGGTGGGCGAATCCCGCCGTGTCCGTTCATGAGGAGACCCAGTCCGTTTTTCCGCCCGATGTCCACGCCGTAATGGATCACGGAAAGCGGGACGTGTCCACATTTCCGATCGCCACCGGCCGGTATTATAAGATGGACTATTCCTCCGGCGTCGATATCTCCCGTTACAAAAACATTCCGGTCCCTACATCTTATATGGCGTACCACTCGGATTTCGATTTTGTCGGCGGATACGATTACAAGGCCGAGGCCGGCATCCTCCATGTCGCCGACCATCACATCTCCCCGGGGAAAAAACAGTGGACCTGGGGCTGCGGCGCGTTCGGAAAGGCGTGGGACCGCAACCTGACCGATCAGGACGGCCCGTATATCGAGCTGATGACCGGCGTGTTTACGGATAACCAGCCTGATTTCACATGGCTGAATCCGTATGAGGAAAAACGGTTTACCCAGTATTTTCTGCCCTATAAAAAGATGGGGAGGGTCTCCGCCGCCAGCCGGGACGTCCTGCTCGACCTCCGGCAGGAGGCGGAATATGCCCAGGTTAAGGTGTATGCGACCCGGGCGCAGAAGCTGCGGATCACCGTCGCGGCGGGGGATGCGGAATACCTCAGTGAAAGCGCGGAGGTCTCTCCCGAGCAGTTCTTCTCCCGCCGGTTTCCTGTGGATAAAGACGCGCCTTCCCTCTGCGCGACCGTTCGGGACGAGGAGGGAAAAATCCTTCTCACCTATACCCTGAAGCCGGAGACGCTGGAGCCGCTCCCCGAGCCGGCCACCGCCATCCCGGCTGATCCCGCGCAGCTTGGCAGCAACGAGGCGCTCTATCTTGCCGGCCTGCATCTGGAGCAGTACCGCCACGCGACCTATGAGCCGGATCCGTACTATCTGGAGGGGATGCGGCGCGACAAGGGCGACATCCGCATCAACAATGCCTACGGCACCCTCCTGCTGCGGCGCGGCCTCTTTGCCGAGGCGGAGGCATGCTTCCGCCGGGCCATTCAAACCGCCACCCGGCACAGCCCCAACCCCTATGACGGGGAGGCCTTTTACAATCTCGGAAAATCCCTCCTGTGGCAGGGCCGGGAAGCCGAGGCGTTCGACGCCTTCTACAAATCGGTCTGGAGCGACGCCTGGCAGTCGGCGGGATATCTCAAGCTGGCGCAGATCTCCTGCCGCAGAGGGGAGTATGCGCAGGCGCTTGAATTTGCGCGGGAGTCCCTTTTGGGCAAATATACAAACTATAAAGCCAGGAACCTCCTCACCATCGTTTTGCGGCATCTGCGGGACGACGAGGGAGCCAGAGCCGTCGCGGCCGAAACGCTCGCGCTGGATCCGATGGACTTTGTCGCCGTCCGGGAGTTGGGTGACGCCGACCGCTTTGCCCGGCTTATGCGGGGCGATCCGCACAATTTCATCACAGCGGCTGAAAGCTATGCGGAGCTGGGCTTCTACAGCGATGCGGTGGAGATTTTGGAGGCCGGCATCGCACAGGCGGAACCCCCCTATGCCATGCTGTTTTATTACAAGGCGCAGAACCTGGCGCACATCGACAAGGCCCGTGCCAAAGCGGCGTGGGCAACGGCGGCACGGGCCTGCCCGGATTACTGCTTCCCCAACACCTTGTCCGATTATGCAGCGCTGAAGCAGGCTGCGGCGATTAACCCCGGCGACGCGAACGCCCTTTATTACACCGGATGCTTTCTGTATGACAAAAAGCGGCACGACGATGCCGCGGCCTGCTGGGAGCAAGCGGCAAGGCTTGGATGCACTGTGCCGGCTGTTTACAGGAATCTCGCTCTGTACTGCGCCAACAAGAAAAAGGATTACGCGGCGGCGCGGACAAATCTGGAAAAGGCTTTCGCCATGAATCCTTCGGACGCCAGAATCTTTTATGAAATCTGCGAGCTTTATAAAAAAACGGGAGAGTCCCTCGCCTTTCAGCTTGAAAATATGGAAAGCCATATGGAGCTTGTAAACCGGCGGGACGATCTTGTGATTCTGTATGCGGAAATCCTCAACGGGCTGGAGCGGTATGCAGAGGCTTTGGATTTGCTGCTCTCGCGCAAATTCCACCCGTGGGAGGGGGGCGAAGGCAAGGTGCCCGCCCAGCACATCGAAGCGCGGATCGGCCTCGCAAAACAGGCGATGCGCCGCGGAGCGTATGAAAGCGCCGTCAGCCACCTTGCTGCCGCCACGGTGTATGAGGAAAGCTTCGGCGAGGGCAAGCTGCCCGGCGCGCAGGAAAACAATATCTATTATTATCTTGGCGAGGCGTACATGCATCTGGACAAAGAGAAGGCGGCCGCATGCTTTGAGAAAGCCTCCACCGGCCTGTCGGAGCCTGCCAGCGCCATGTACTATAATGACCAGCCGCCCCACATGATTTATTTTCAGGGCTGCGCGCTCCGAGCACTCGGCCGGGAGGCGGAGGCGCGCTCCCGCTTTTATAAGCTGGTGACCTATGGCGAGCAGAACGTTTTCAAAAAGCAGACGATGGATTATTTTGCGGTGAGCCTCCCCGATTTTCTGGTTTTCGAGACCGATCTGGATGAGAAAAACGCCATCCACTGCCATTATATGATGGGGCTGGGTTACTGTGGATTGGGAGAGACGGATAAGGCGCGCGCCAGTCTCTGCGAGGTTTTGAAGCTTGCTCCGAACCATGCCGGCGCGAAGGAAATGCTGAAAGAGATGGAGTCAAGATAAAACCGTTTTCCTCAAACGCCTTCCCCAAAAGCCCGGGCGAACCGTCCCGGCAGGGTGGTCGGCCCCGCCTGTAACCCCTCATAAAGCAGTATTACATAGAAAAAACGAACCGTCTTAGGAGTTGTTCCCTGAAGGATAGTAAAACTCTCTGCTGAATTTCAGCAGAGAGTTTTTTGTTAATAGAATGTTATTTAATTTCTTGCTCTATATCATCAAAAATATCGTCATTAAAGAACTCACGGAGTGAAATATCTAACCCGTCACATAACTTCTTAATAGTAACAATGCCGGGATTTTGGCTTTTCTCATTCAAAACACTGTAAAGAGTTGATGGAGATATACCCGATATATTGGCTAAAGCATTTATTGCAATGTTTTTCTGATTACACAATTTAACAATACGTTCTGCAACAGCATTTTTAGTATTCACAACTCCACCTCTACGATATATCGTTACTTAAATTTTATAAAAATATTCGATATATCGTGTGGGATATATCGCAAATTTGAAGCTTTTATGTTATAATTGCGATATATCGCACACAGGAGATGAATTTATGAAAGAAAAAACCTGTTGCTTTTTCGGACATAGAACGATAAACGAAACTGAGGAACTAAAATCAAAACTAATTGAAATTATTGAAAAACTAATTGAGGATAAAAAAGTTGATGCATTTCTTTTCGGGAGTAGGAGCCGATTTAATAGCCTGTGCCATGAACTCGTAACAGAACTAAAAGAAAAATACCCGCACATAAAACGAATTTATGTACGAGCAGAATATCCGTTTATTGACGAATCGTACCGAGAGTATATCTTAAAGGACTATGAAGATACATATTATCCGCAACGAATGATAGGTGCAGGAAAGGCATCCTATGTCGAGCGCAACTATGAGATGATAGATAAAAGTGAATTCGTTGTCGTTTATTGCGACGAAAACTATGCCCCGCCCCGCCGTAGAAACTGCCGCCGAGATATTACAGAATACCAATCCAAAAGCGGCACCAAAATCGCCTTGGATTATGCTATAAATAAGTGTAAAAATACTATTAGCGTATTATAATGCTTAAAGGGTTGTAGGTTCTCTTAACAAGTGGAAAATGTGACGTACATTTTCCCTGCTTGTTATAGTATGAGACAAAATTAAAAGCTGTGTGGGATTTCCACACAGCTTTTTTACTGTCCTCCAGAGTGCGTCTCCTAAGACGGTTCGTTTTTTAAAGGAACAGCAAAAGCGTCAAACGCGTGCGGCAACCGGGGGGCAGGATGAAAAATCCGCAGCCGGGGCTTTCTTTTTTGAAATCCGATTGAACGGATATTTTTTCAAAAACCGATTTGATAAAGAGAAAATGTGTGGTATAATAGTCGAGAAACAGATTTACAGCATCAGGGCGAACATCATCATCTCCCGCAGACGGTTGTAGATGTCCGGCAGCGTCTCGGGTGGGAGAGGGTTTTCTCCTTTTCCGATTTCGATTGTGAAGGCGGGACGGGAGAATTCCTGGATGAACCAATCCTTGAAGCCGCCGCCGGCCGCCAGCCCTTCCGGTTCCTCCAGCGCATAGCCGGAGGAGGAGGCCAGAACCTCCGCCAGCTTTCTGGATCTCGGCGGCGTATGCTCGCCGTAATCCCAGTAGATTACTTCCCCCTGGGAATGAAACGCCAGCGCGTGCAGGATGTTTTTCCTCCGGCAGAGGGTGGTGATTGCCCGCGTCTCCGGTTCGCTTTCCGGCCGTTGTCCGCCGTAACGTCGGGGCGACGGGCCGTAGATGCCGGCTTTTTGCTCCAGTCTGTGCAGTGTCTCCCACCCGGCGTCAAAGTTGTGGTTGATATCGACGCCGCGCGCATTGGCGCTGTAGGCGGCGTATTCTCCGCCGCTGATCCGGTGGACGCTGGCAGCGCGGTAGCCGGCGCCGCCCGCCCCGTGGAGGGAGATTTCACATCCGTCCGGGTTGACGGCCGGAACCACAATCAGCCCCCGGCCGCTCAGTGCCCGGCGGGCCGGGACGCCGGCCATCGCGTCATCCGCCTTTACCGCCGCGGCCAACTCGGCCGCGAATTCGAGGAGGAGGGCGGCCGTCAGCCACTCGGCCCCATGGAACGCCCCGGCATAGAGGATGTACTGCTCTGCTTTGCCGAAGATCAGGGCGGTGATGTCCCGGCCGGCGATCGACTGGCCGAGCCGCTCGGTCTTTAAAAACGGGTAGGCCTGCTCCAGCTCCATGAGTTTTCGGGTAACATATAAATGATCGGCGATATATTTGTTTCCTTCCATTGTTGTTCCCCTTTCAAAGGTCTTTACTAACTATATGACGCGGAGGTTGTATTCATGAATCCTAAAGATTTAGAGGAAAAACAGCTCTCATCCGAATATATATTCAAAGGACGGATCATTAATCTGCGGGTGGACAAAGCCGCCCTGCCGAACGGCCGCACCGCAACGCGGGAGGTTATTGAGCATCCCGGCGGGGTCTGCGTTGCTGCTCTGACCGAAGCGGGTGAGCTGTACATGGTGCGGCAGTTCCGCTATCCGTATGGGGAGGTTGTGCTGGAGCTTCCGGCCGGCAAGCGGGAGTGGGGGGAGGATCCCGAGCCCTGCGGCCGCCGCGAGTTGACCGAAGAAACCGGCGTTACGGCCGCTGTTTTCCGTTTTCTGGGTGAGCTGTATCCAAGCCCCGGCTATGTGGGGGAGATTATTTATCTTTACCTTGCCACCGGGCTTACAGCCGGAGACATGCACCCCGATGAGGACGAGTTTTTGCAGGTGGAGAAGATTCCGCTTGACCGACTGGTCGACATGGTTCTTGCAGGAGAGATCAAGGACGCTAAAACCCAGGCGCTGGTGATGAAGGTTTACGCCCTGCGCCAGCGGGGAGAACTGTAAGCGCCGAGGCGGTTTTCATCGCGTTTTTGCTTTAAAAGCCTTGCGGAAAAAGATATTTTATGTAAAGAGGGGATTTGTACGTTTAAGACAATTTTGTGTGCCCTTTTGTCCGCCGCGTTGTTTTTCAGCCTTGCTGCTTGTGCCGCGTTTGGCGGAACCCCCGCCTCGTCGCAGGAGACTGCCGAGGCCTCCGCGCCGGTGGAAACCACTTCGGCCGCGCCGGTTTCGCTTGGCGGCATGGACGCCAATACGGCGATGGACTACTGTCTGCGGCTGTATAACCAGGTGCACGCGGTAGCTTATATGTCCTCGGCCGAGGCGCTGAGCGATGAGGCGTTCGCCGATCTGCAGACGCTGGTAGCCGAGATGCAGCGGTACGGCAGTGAGGAAGACGCCCGGACCATGTACGCGGTCGGCATGGCGAATCTGACCGCCATGTGTTATACCTACGCTACGCCGGACGGCGTCGATTCCGAAGGACTCGACGCGGCTGTTAAGGCGCTGCGCGCAACCTACAACACCATGCCCTACGGTTTCCGGCAGGAGCTGAAATATCTCTATGAGCCGGAGTGGGAGATGGCGGCCAAAATTCTTTCAGCGAAACAGGCCGGGGTGCAAGCCTGACGGTCTTTATGCCACATACGCATTTTTAAAATAATCCGTGTTAAAGGAGAAGAACCGATATGCTGGTAAAGGAACTCAAACTCGATCAGGACAAGGCGCGGCTGGTCTGCTATTTGCATGAGCCGCATCCCGACATGTCCGATTTCTGCGAACGTCCGGCCGTGGTAGTTTGTCCGGGAGGCGGCTACGGCTACTGCTCGCCGAGAGAGGCGGATCCCATCGCCCTGCATTACGCTGCGGCCGGCTTTCATGCCTTTGTACTTTATTACGCCACCGGGGACGATGTGGCGTTTCCCACCCCGCTGTATGAGCTTTCCCTGGCGTTAAAGACCATCCGCGATTATGCGGAGGAGTGGGGCGTTATTCCGAACTGTATCGCTATCTGCGGCTTTTCGGCCGGCGGACATCTCTGCGCCTCGCTCGGGACGCTGTGGAATCATCCGCTGCTGGAAACTATGGAGGGCTTCTCGGGGAAGGAAAACCGGCCGGACGCCATGATTCTTGGTTATCCGGTCATCACCACCTCCTGGATGGAGAATTGCGGTGCTCTGCCCCGTATTCTGGGGACGCATCCGGAAAACCTGCCGCTCCTCTCCTGTCAGAAACAGGTCGGGCAGCACACGCCGCCTGCTTTTATCTTCCATACATATGAAGATAACGCCGTCCCGGTGGAGGACAGTCTGGCCCTTGCCGGCGCGATGGCTGCAGCCGACGTGCCGTTTGAGCTGCATATTTTCAAGGATGGGGGACACGGCATCTCGCTGGCCAATCCGCTCACGGGACACTTTTCCGACGGGGTTCCGGGGTCGGAGGTCTCGGCTTGGATGTCGATGTCCTGCGAGTGGCTCTGGCGGCTGTTCGGTATGCCGAACGTTCCGCGGCGGGAAAAAATCGACCGAGCGCACCCCTCCGTTTCCAACCAATAGACAAAACAAAAGCGGCCGCACACTTCTCCTCTTGCATTCCGCGCGGCTTGCTGATACAATAAATATGTTATGCCCCGCATACCAAGGCGCCGGGAAATCGCTCCGACGCGCAAATTTGTGTCAAGAAAGAAGAATGGAAAATGTCAAAACCTGTACTTGTTGAAATTTCCGCCCGCCATGTGCATGTCACGAAAGAGGATCTCGAGACTCTCTTTGGCAAAGGTTACGAGCTGACCCGGAAAAAGGATCTTTCCCAACCCGGGCAGTTCGCCTGTGAGGAGCGGGTCGATGTGATCGGTCCCAAGCGGGAGCTGAAAAACGTCTCGATTCTGGGACCGGTGCGCCCGGCGACCCAGGTGGAACTTTCGATGACCGACGCGCGTTCGATCGGCGTGGCCGCCCCCGTGCGGGAGTCGGGAGACGTCGCCGGAAGCGGCGCCTGCAAGCTGGTTGGCCCCTGCGGCGAGGTCGAATTGTCCGAAGGTGTGATCGTAGCCAAGCGGCACATTCACATGACGCCCGAGGATGCTGAAAACTATGGTATCTCCGACCGGCAGATCGTGCAGGTGGAGATTCCGACCGAGGGACGCAGCCTGATCTTTGGCGACGTGGTCGCCCGGGTGAGCGGGAAGTTCAAACTGGCCATGCATCTCGACACGGACGAGGCCAACGCCGCCGGCGTTCCGGGAAGCTGCACCGGCAACGTTCTGGATTAAGGCCGGTTTTCAACCCTCTTTGTTTTGCTGAAAGTTTTTGCAAAGATAAAAACCCGCGTTTTCTTTTTGAAAGCGCGGGTTTTTATGTTCTCTTCGGCGCGGGAAAAGGGAATAACCGCCGGCCGTTCTGAACGGCGGCCGAACGGTGAGATCCGATTTTCTTAAGCAATTAAAAAAGGCAGGGTTCCAACTGGCTGCCAAGCAGGGCGGCCTTGATCGCGTCGGGAATTTTGGTGAAGTCCGCCACCAGCGAGGTGGGTTTGGTATACGGATCGTCCTGCCGCATCGGGACAAAATAGATGTTTTTGCAGTTCATCAGCATGCCGATGTTTTTGGCCGACGCACCGAGAGCATCGTTGGTGGCGGGGGCGATCAGAACCGGCCGTGCGTTGCGCAGATGCGCTTTGGCCGCCATGGTCACAGCCGTGTCGGTGATTCCAAGAGCCAGTTTACCGATTGTATTCCCGGTGCAGGGGGCGATCACCAGCAGGTCGAGCAGCTTTTTCGGGCCGATGGGTTCCGCCTCCTGAATGGTATGAATAATTTTGTTTTGGCATATGTCCTCGATTTTTGTGATAAAAGATTGGGCTGTGCCGAATCGCGTGTCGGTCGAATAGGCGACGTCCGACATGATTGGAATAATCTCCATACCGGCTTCCTTGAGACCGGCCAGTTGCGCCACTGCGCCCGACAGGGTGCAAAATGAGCCGCAAAAAGCAAATCCCACGGTAATTCCTTCCATATAGTACCGTTCCTTTCTTTCGGATTCATATTTTATTTGCCGGCGGCCGCTTTGCCGAAGCCGGCTGAAGACGCCCGGTCAAATGCGGAGAGGATACTTTGAGTTCGCCGGCATGTGAACCGGCTATGCCTGCAGTCCTTCCTCCCGCATGATGGCGGTGATGGTATCTTTGACAATGCGCGCGGCCGAGACCGGCGCGGTTTTCCCCGGGAGTGAGAGTGCGGAAATCGCCTTGATGCCGTTTTGTTCGGCCGCGGCGAAATCTGTTCCCCCCGGCGCGGAGGCGAGGTCGATAATCAGAGCGCTTTTTTTGCAGGCGACAACCTCCCGCCGGGTGATCACATTGTTCGGCACCGTGTTGAAGATGATGTCGGCGTCCCCGATGTATTCATGCAGATCGGCGGTGCGCCGGGCGGCAAAGCCCTCGGCTTCGGCCCAGGCGAGATCGCCTTGCTTTCGGGCGGTGGCGGTCACTTTGGCGCCAAAGGCCGAAAGCAGGCGGGAAAGCACCTTGCCGATCCGGCCGTATCCGATTACCGTACAGGTGGAGCCGAACAGGGTGATGTCGGTTTCCCGGATGGCGATCTCCAGCGCTGCTTCAGCAGTGGGAACGGCGTTGCGGACGGCCAGCTCCTCCCGGTCGGCATAGTCGATGATATGTAGCTTGTTTTGCGGTGGGCAATGGATCATGCCGCCCAGGATCAGCCGGGTTTTGTCGGCCGAGGCCCAGATATCGTTCAGGTAGATGGTGTTGTAGCTGTAGGGGGCGACGAGGGTAACGCCGTCCTTGCTGACCGGCATGGGCAGAATGAGGATATCAGCCGAGGCGATGGCCTCTCCTACGCTGCCGATAAAGCAGGAGGCGGAAACCTCCTCTAACTTTTCCAGCGCGGCGGCGACGACGCAGTAGCCGTCCAGCGCCAGCATGTTGGCCAGGTGCGCCTGTCTTGAGTCTCCGCCAATGACGGCGATGACCCGTTGTTTGTTTTGTTCCATATTTAATCCCTCACAATATGGGTTGCGTTCTCTGTACAGAATATGCAGGGGGAGAATAGATGGTTCCCGGTTTTCAGGCGGTTTGCCTGTCGTAAATCCGAAAGCGTATCCTGCGTCAACCGGCCGGAAATACCTTCTTTATTTTATGAAACGGGACGCTTTTATGCGCCGCCCCGCGTGTTCAAAACGATTTAAACGAAAAAATTGTAAGAAACTTTTTCAAAAAATAACATAATAACAAAATTTGTTTTAATTTTGCCATTGACTTTGGATAAATTCACGAATATCATAAATAAGAAGATGGACGGTCAAATACCGGCCGCCATATGCGTGGGATCCAGATCAATGCACAATGCTTGAAAGGAAGGTCACAGGTATGAAAGTTGTGAAGAAAATCACGGCGGTTTTGCTGGGCGCCAGCCTGCTGCTGACGGCTATGCCGCTTTCGGGCGTGCTTGCCGCGGGAGAAAACGGCACCGGTGATCCGTGGGATGCTGACGCTGCGTGGGGAACGCTGCCGGCGATCAGTACGCTTGAGCCGGGGCAGACCTATTTTACCGGGAAGGAGTGGACCGGTGAAGTAAACAGTAAGGACATAAACGGCAATACCGTTCGCCAGTCCGATGTGGTGCAGGTCAACCGGATGGAGGCTCATTCGAGCGAGACCATCCCCTATGATTCGGTCGAAAAGGCACTCGAGGGCGCGGCCAACTACACGCCCGAGATTTCGGCCAATTACCAGCTTCTGACCGGGGAAGGAAAGCCCTGGCAGCTTGCTGTGTACCAGAATATGGACAAGGCAAAGGCGGCCGGTGTCCTCGACAGCTTTTATAAAACCGATTACGATATGTCCGCTGCCCCGAAATACGAGGGGGAGGGAACGGTGGGCGTTTATGGAAGCACAGCCTACTACGGCGGCTTTCAGGAGGTCACCCTGCCCGCCTCGTGGCAGACGCAGGGCTTCGATTTCCCCATCTACAGCAATGTCAGCATTCCATGGGGCGGCGCCTACGGCAACTCCGGGACCAGCCTGCCCTACGCCCCGACCGTGACCAACCCGGTCGGTTTCTACCGATATACCTTTGATGTCGACAGCGCCTGGATGGATCAGAACCGCAAGGTGTTCATCTCCTTCCAGGGGGTGGAGTCGGCCATGTACCTCTACGTCAACGGGCACGAGGTCGGCTACAGCGAGGACAGCTTCGACGCAGCCGAGTTTGACATCACCCCTTTCCTGAACGCGGACGGGAAGGACAATCTGCTTGCGGTTAAGGTGGTGCGCTGGTGCGACGGCAGTTTTATCGAGGATCAGGATTTTCTTCGCCTGGCTGGCATATTCCGCGATGTTTATGTATACTCGACCCCCTCGGTCTATCTGGAGGATTATAAGGTAGAGACCGACCTTGACGATACCTTTACCGACGCGACCCTGCGCATTTCGGCCGATCTGCTCAATTCCAGCGCCCGGGCGGCGTCCAACTTTGCGCTGGATGTTAAGCTGTTCGATGCCGACGGGAACAACATCCTGGCTTCTTCACCGCTGCGCGGAAGCTTTGACCGCGTTTCGAGCAGCCGGAGCGTCACCCTCGACCTGTCGGCCGAGATCGAGTCCCCCCATCTCTGGTCGGATGAGGATCCGTACCTGTATACGCTGGTGCTGTCTTTGTACAATGCCTCGACCGGTGCGTATTACGAGAGCGTGGCGCAGCCCCTCGGCTTCCGGGAAATCACCTTCACAAAAACCGTTGTGGACGAGAATTACAACAACATTACTGAGTATTACCAGACGGTGACCATCAATGGGAAGCCCTTCAAATTCCGCGGCACCGACCGGCACGACATGTCTCCCGATACCGGGCGGTATGTCTCTCATGAAACCTATGAGCAGGACATCCTGCTGATGAAGCAGTACAATATCAACGCCATCCGTACCTCGCATTATCCGGATGACAAATATCTCTACTACCTCTGCGACAAATACGGCCTGTACGTCATGGCTGAATGCAACGTAGAGTGCCACGGTACAGATTCTGACAATACGCACAGCTATCTGGAGCAGGCCGTGTACGACCGTGTGACCTCGCACATGAATATTGAGAAAAACCGCACCTCCATCGTGATGTGGTCCTATGGCAACGAGAGCGGCGAGACATCGAGCACCAAGATTATACAAAAGGCCATCAACAATGTTATGAAGGCGATCGACCACACCCGGCCGATCCACTACTGCGGCCTGGGCGGCAGAGGCGGCACCGACGTCGACAGCCAGATGTACGCCGGCATCAGCGGGGTCTATGCCAAGGGGACGGTGCAAAACCATATGCCCTATCTGCAGTGCGAGTATGCCCATGCGATGGGCAATTCGGTCGGCACCCTGTATGAATATTGGGAGGGGTACCGCAGCTCGGACAACATCCTTGGCGGATTTATCTGGGACTGGGTGGATCAGTCGATCGCGACCGAGATTCCCGGAGCAAGCACAAAAACCGTCAGCGCCGACCAGGGAAGCCTTGGCCTGACCGGCACACTGGAAGGGTCGGTCGTTTCGGATTCCACGGCACCCGGCGGTAAGGCGCTGGACGGAAATTCCCTCCTGAGCAGCAAGGTGAACACGGGCGGCACCGATCGCCTGAATCAGGTTCTGTCGGGAAGCAGTTCCTTCACGCTGGAGGTCTGGGTCAACCAGCAGTCCTCCAAGGCCTTCAACACCATTCTGGCCAAGGGAGACCATCAGGTTGCGCTTCGTTCGGCGTATGAGAACAATCTGACCTTCTATGTCTACGCGGGAGGAAGCTGGATTCAGAATGATTTTGAAATGCCCGAAAACTGGATCGGGAACTGGCATCATCTGGCCGCCGTGGTCGACGGGAGTCGGATGCGCCTCTACTGTGACGGGGTTGAGCTGACCAATATCACCGGCGGGGGTGAAAAGACCATTTCGGGAGAGATCGCCTCCAGCGACTATGCTTTTGGCGTCGGAATAGAGGAAGAGCATACGAGCGAGCGGGATGGCGAAAACAAGTACGCATATGTTCGGGTATATGACCGGGCGCTGACCGCGGCCGAGCTTTCGGCGCAGATGCAGGCCGATCTCGGCCAGGGAGACTATGCGATTCAGCCGGCTGACGGAAACGTGGCGCTCTGGCTGGATTACAGCAAGGCGACGACCGGCAGCGTGACGAGCGACGTGTATGATTATTACGCCGAGCAGGGCAATACCGACATGGCCGGAAAATACTATGCCTATGGCGGCTGCTGGGGCGACGTTATCAACGACGGGGATTTCTGCCAAAACGGCCTGGTAGGCGCCGACCGCAGCGTGCAGGATGAGCTGTACGAGGTCAAATACGTCTATCAGAAGCTGTGGTTTACGGCCGACACCATCGACATCCTGAATCACAAGGTCAATATTACAAACGAGTCAAGCATTACCGACCTCTCGGCTTATGAAACCGTGTATGAGTTGCTGGAGGACGGCGAGGTTGTCGACAGCGGCATTCTGAACCTCTCCTGCCCGGCGGGGGAGAGCACGACGGTGACCATTCCCTTCAAAATGCCGGTGCAAATCAAGGCGGACGCCGAATATTATCTCAATCTTTCGGTCCGGCTGAAGGAGGACACCCTCTGGGCCGGGGTTGGGCACGAGGTGGCCTATGAGCAGTTCCGCGTCCCGGCGGAGGTGGAAAATCTGCCCGCGCCGTCGTCGGATGGTGCGGCGGCCATTCAGCAGAGTGAGAAGGACGGCATCCTGACCCTGTCGGGCGACGATTTCACCCTCGCGTTCAACCAGTCTACCGGTCTGATTGAATCCTACACCTACGAGGGGGAGACGGTGATGACCGCCGGCCCGACCCCGAACTACTGGCGCGGACTCCTCGACAACGACTGGAAAAACGGCACGATCAACAATAACCGCACCTGGGAAAAGGCAAACAGTAAGATGACCGTTTCCTCCTGCGACGTGTCAACCAGCGCGGACGGCGCAAGCTGTACTGTGGCGGTTGTGCTGGATCTGTATGGCAACAGCTCGCAGCAGATTTTGAAATATGTGATCCATAACACAGGAGAGATTGAGGTCACCGCAACTCTGAATCCTGACACGAGTGCGCCGCAGCTTCTGCGCTACGGGGCGGAGATCACCCTGCCTGAAGGATATGAGCAGATCACCTGGTACGGCAACGGTCCGCAGGAAACCCTCTCCGACCGGAAGTACGGCGGCCGGATCGGTGTGTATGAATCCACCGTGTCTGACTCCTTCTACCCCTATCTGAAGCCGCAGGCCTCCGGCAACAAGACGGCGGTGCGCTTTATCGCGCTGGAGGATCCTGACAGCCCGGTTGGGCTGATGGTGGTCAGCGACAGCGAGATGGAGGCGTCCGCTCTCCACTATTCCACGGCTGATTATGCCGACGCGGCAACCGTGTATCAGATGCCCAAGACCGACTATACCATTCTGAATGTGGATTATGGCTCGAGAGGAACGGGCGGCATAAGCTGCGGCCCTGATACCCTTGACCAGTATAAGCTGCTCAACGACGGACGGGATTACACCTACAGCTACACCATCGTGCCTTATAAGACCGCGTCGGACGACGTGATGGCGCTTTCCAAGCTCTGGCGCGACAGTGAGAGCTTTGATCAGGACGCCTTTGATCGGCAGACCGCGGCCGAGATGGACGCGCTGATCGACACGGTGTCGGTGGTTCTCAGCTATAATCAACTGGAGGATATCGAAGCCGTTCGAACCCAGTACAATCGGCTGACCGCCGCCCAGCGGGCGCTGGTCACCAAACTGGATGTGCTGACTGCGGCTGAGGAGAAGGTATACACCCTCTATGGCGCGAAGGCCTATATCACGGATCAAAGCGCCGCCGGCCGGGATGCTGAAATCACCGAAACGGCGACGATTTATGAGGATGCGACCTCTCCCCTGGGCTATGCCTTTAAAGGATATTTCCAGGTGCCGGACGACGATGGAAAGGTCAATGCAGCCCTGTCGGGCAGCGCCCGCTTCACTATGGAGGTTTGGGTAAATCCCAGCGATCTTTCGGCTGACAACGCCTTTATTATGAAGGGGGATAATCAGGTCAGCATCAAGACTACCTCCACCGGGCTGGAGTATTATATCTATTCAGGCGGGTGGCAGGTTATCGACGTCCCCTTCCCGAAGGATTTCACAGCCGGAAAATGGAGTCATATCGCCGCGACCTATGATGGAAGCATGATGTGCCTCTATGTCAACGGAAATCTGGTCGGGAGCAAGAGCCTGTCGGCTTCGATCAACAGCGGCAGCTATCCGCTGGGCATTGGTAAGTGCTATGATCCCGGAAACGCGAGCAAACAGCTCCGCGGCTCGATGGCGGCGGCACATGTGATGAGCCGCGCTTTGAGCGAGGCGGAGATCAAAGCCCGTTATGACGCCGATCTCGCCGGGAAAAATGCCGCGGTGAATCCCAGCTCGTCCGAGGTTGTATTCTGGTACGATGCCGATGAATACACAAGCGAAGGCGGAAGCGTTATCTCCCGTGCGGGCGATGTGGACGGCGACGGAAAGGTGACCGTCTCGGATGTGGTTGAGCTGCGCAAGCTGATTGTGGCCGGCGCCTGGACAGAGCGGGAGTTTGCTGCGGGCAACCTGGACGGAGACGCGACCCTGTCGGTCTCCGATGTGGTGGAACTGCGAAAGAAGATTGTGCAGGGATTATAAGAGGACACCGTTGATCTCTGCAGGGAATGCGTCCGCCTGAAATCGGAAAAAGCATCCCGCAATATTCGGGCGTATTGGCGCCGAACCAGGCCGCGCAGCCGGCGCAACCTGGTTCGGCGCTTTTTGTTCCCGGATTTTGCGGATTCCCTTTGTCTCCGGAAGGGAGGAAAATGGTGCAACCGGTAAAAGAAAAGCAGAAACGGTTTTGATCGTGCGGTATGCGGATGTCCGATCGGGAGACCGCGATTTTCAAGTGTATAAATCGCACAGTTTTTTTCGGCCTTTGTGATGAATATGGTTTGCTGTTTACATAAGTTTGTTAAAATTTTAATTTTTGATAACGATAATGTAATGCAAAGGGAAATGAGCTATATTATCACTCAAAATGTCAGGATCGTACAAAAAACTTTAAAGTATTATTGCCATTTTTCATAATTCTTAAAATGGCATATAGTAATTTTTAGATAATATGTTAAAATGAATATGAACTGGTTCGGCTGTATTGAAACGTTACAAAACCTGATCGTGCGGTCGGACAGAATCAGAAGGAGGAGACACAGTATGAAAGCAAGAAAATCCCTGGCGCTTTTGCTTGCCTTGTGCATGGTTGTTTCGATGCTGCCGATCGCGTCCCTGTCGGCTGTCGCCGCTTCCGGCACACTGGGTGAGGGGAGACTCACTTACTATGATAATCTGGTAAGTAAAGTCGATTTGACAAGCTTGGATTCTGCCGGCTTTGGTGCGCCGGAAAAACTGTTTGACAGTGATTTAGCAACAAAGATGGAGGGCGGCTGGCCGGGTGAGGCCGGCGTGACCGTTGCATTCCAGACAACCGAACCGGTTACGATCACCGCCTATACCATGGGTACCAATGACGACGGTGCCTGGAACAATCGTCAGCCCACCGGCTGGACCCTCTCGGGCTCGGTCGACGGCAGCGAATGGGTTGTGCTGGATTCGGTTTCGGATTATAAGGTTTATAATCAGACCGAAATCTATTACGACGACGATTTCCGTGTGGATACGCCGGCTGCCTACAGCTTTTATAAGATGGTGTATTCGACTTTTGCCGGTGGAAGCTCGGGTCATTTCCAGGTTGCCGAGCTGGTGCTTTCGGGCTATGATTATTCGGCCATCGTCACGGTGGAGAATACCATCGCCGCTCTGCCGGACGTCATCACGGCGGATGACGTTGCCGCAGTCGAAGCTGCCCGTGCGGATGCCGATGCGCTGGGCGCCGTGAGCGCTTCGGTGCAGAATCTTGCCAAATTGGTCGATGCGGAGAAGCAGATTCTTGTCCTCGACGCAGAGGATAAGGAGAAGGCCACGGCCGCTCTGGATGCGATCAAAGCAATCGGTGAGGTTACCTACAAGAGCGAAAAGGCGATTGTTGCCGCTGAAGAGGCCTGGAACGCGCTGAGCGAAAATGATAAAACGGCGCTTGCTTCCTATGGACAGATCCTTAGCGATGCCAAAGATGCCTATCAGGCGATTCTGGATGGATTCAGCCTGACTTTGAATCTTAATATTTGGAGCAAGAACGGCAAGGTCGCTTCCAAATGGGTTCCGAATCAGACCGAGGAAGAGTGGGAAGCCACCAAGGCGGCCATGGTTGACGAAATCAAGCTGTGGTACTACAACGGCTATAACGTTGGGTTTACCAACGGCAAAACCTATGTTGGAGGTGATGGGGCGGTCATGTCCACCTGGATGGACGGCGCTTATCGTCTGGAACTGAACGAAGGACCGAACGACAACGTTGCGTTCCCGATGCATGACCGGACGCCGTATTCGATGACGGCTGTTCCGTTTGCCGGTATGGCCTTCCTGGTCGACCCGTATGTGGCGGAGACTTGGGATTTCCCGTGCCCGCTGGGCGAGCCGTTCCAGTATAACGGCAAAACCTATCAGGTATATATGAACGGCATGAAGTTCTATGACACCAGGGAATATGCCAATGCCAACGGCGACGGCCGCAGCGACAGCGGTACGGCCATTACCCGTTGGGGCTTCCGTCCCGGTTCCACTGAGGACGAGACGGTTAAGGCCACCATCGGCGAGGGCTACTCCTTCATGTATGCTTATGCGCAGTACAGCATGGCGCATAAGTGGGAGGGCAAGACTGTCGGTGCGCCGGACGGCAACGTTGCCGCTTCCGGCACCAAGACCTATTATCAGAAGTTCTACGGCCCGGATGGAGATGCTTATATCATCACCAATACCGACCTGATGGCGGATGTTCTGGCCATTACGGTGGATGAGAATACCACCAGTGCCGCTTTCCAGGCGGCTTTGGATGGTTCCGCTTATGTGATTAACGGCGATATGGCTGCCGCTATCGGAAATACGAGCAGCTTCTTTGAGAAGGCCGGAGACCTGGTCTCTGTTTCGGATACAGAGGTTGTTTTTGCCAACGGTACGCTGACTGCTGACGGCTTCACCGAGAGCGATTCTGCCGCGATCACTCGTGTGCAGGCGATCGTCGACGCGCTTCCCGCTGCCGCAGACGTGCAGGCCTTCCATAAGGCGCAGATCGAAGCGGCCCGCGCCAGCTTTGATGAGATCAGCGAAACTGCCCAGTCCGGTGTCGACGCCACCAAGCTGACCGGGGCTGAGGCGGCGCTCAAAAACATTTATGACAACGATCCGGCCGAGGCTATCGAGCTTGTCCATTACATTTATGACAATCTGAGCAACATTACGTATAAGAGCCTGGCGGTTATTACGACTGCGGAGAATACTTACGCTGCCCTGTCGTCGGAGGCACAGGCTCGCGTTACCAATTTCGCCCGGATCGCAGAGGCCCGCTCTGAATACCAGGCGATTATCGACGCCTTTGTCTGGACGGCCAAGGCCGATCGTCCTGGTGCGAATGACAAAATCACCAAGAACGCCTGGGTGTATACCTGCTCGGATGAGATCTGGGCGGCGACCCGCGCGGCGATTGAGGACGCTACAAAGTATCAGTATGCTCAGGGCAGAAAGATCGACGGGGATACCACCTCTGATTACGATACCTGGATGACCGATAATTACGGCTTCTGGCATATTAAGAACGAGCAGAGCGATGATAACTATAACAAGCAGGATTACAGAAACAGGTATACGATGGCGGTCGCTCCGTTCCCGGGCATTGCTTTCAGTGTCGATACCACCTTTGCCCAGAATTATGCTTTTGAGGGCGCGCTGGCTGTCGGCGAGTATTTCAAGATGGATGGGAAAACCTATCAGGTTATGTGGGATGACACCCGTTCCTACGATTCTGTAGAGCCGTCCAGTTCCGCAGATGTTCCGGCCACCAACAAATCTGCTGTTCATCCGGAAGAAAGAGCAAACGATACCGAGACCAATAAGAACATCTTCCGCTATGCGTATGCGAAGTACAGTCAGGATAACCGTTGGGACGGCCTGACGCTTGGCCTCCCGCAGAGCGAATGGGCTGCCGCGAGCGGCAATACCCGTTATCAGCACTATGTCGGGCCGCAGGGCAATGCGTACATTTTCACTACCGTGGATCAGATTTCTGCTGCACCGGATGTAACCGTTGCCGATCAGGATGATTATGCTACCAAGATGGAGGCATCCTACTACACGGTCACCGGCGATCTGGCGGAAGCTTTTGCCAACGCTTCGGATGCGGAAAGAGCTGGAGTCGGCGATCTGGTCTCCGTTTCGGAAACCGAGATTCTCTTCCAGTATGGCAAGCTGAATGCTGATGGTCTTGTGGTGGATGACGCGGATTATTCTTTGGTGGATGCCGCGATCGCTGCGATCCCGGCCGACATTGACAATGACGTTTACACCACCGCCAGCGTACAGGCTGTAAAGGATGCGCAAAATGCGGTTGTTCTCGGTCTGAAGAAGATTGACCAGGCGATTGTCGACGGTTATGCCGCTGCGATCAACCAAGCTGTTGCAAACCTGGTCAACCGTGCGGTAGAGATGGACATCACAATCAGCACTGGTATGGTGACCGCTTCTTCTGCCATGGAAGGCAGATATGACATCACATGGAATGCAAACATCGTGATTGGCAGCAGCACTTCGATCGAAGACATCAATGCTTCGGGTATTAAATTCAAATCCTATGGCGTGTACTACGCTATGGAGGGAGAAACCCTGGCTGATTACAAAAATGCTTCCGCGGATGAGATCCGTCAGAAGATTTTTGCCGAGGGTGATAACATTGATATTTATACCAACTTCGGTTTCCGGCTGAAGAACGTTGTGGCGGAGAAGACCCGTGCCGCTATGTTCTACCTGGAGTATGAATTCGATGGAAAGACCTTCATTGTACTCAGCACGGTGGATGAGGTTGTTGCTACGATTGCAGAGTAAGAATGTCTCACCTTCTGTAAATGGATTATAAATCCCAAGGGGCAGGCGGGTTACCGTCTGCCCCTTGCATATGGAATAAGAAATATCCGGGTTTGTTTTTTCGCAGCTTCCGGCCAGTCATTTGCCGGAATCTGCGGTGGAATAGGGGCGGTTCTTGCTACACCTATCTTCATAAAGAATGAGGAAAAGTATACTGTATATCTTTTGGTTAATGCCGTATATGTTCTGGTTTATAATCGTTTTTTCACATTGAAACGCTTTAATTTTAAATAGTTCAATTTATTTAACTGTATTTATATGTTGCTGTAAGCCGAGAAAAGTATTATCAGTTTTTTGCTTAAATTCCAATTCTTATTTTATTTTTTACATTTTATGGTTGATATTACATTTTATGGTGATATAATAAATTAAACTATCAAAGTTTGCGGTTTCGTGTATATATTGAAAAGATTATCCTGCAAAGGAGGAGAATATGAAACATATCGGCATAAATTGTAATGTTGATGAACTTGGCCGAGTAGTTATACCGAAAGAGATTCGTGATTTTTTTCATATGACAGATGGTGTTGATAAATTTGAATTTTTTTCCGAAGATGGTGCGATCGTACTTCGAAAGTTCAATCCGACAAATTTAGAAAGCGGTATGGGCATTCCCCGTACCATTGACCGTCAGGGTCGTGTCGTGATTCCCAAAGGCATACGAAAGACTTTTAATATAGTGGATGATGTGGATGCGTTGGATATATATATTGAAGATGCACGTATTATATTAAAAAAACATGACCCCGGTTGTGTATTTTGTGGGAAAAGTTGCCGGTCTCAGTTCAAAAAACAATTTGTTTGCGCCTCTTGCGCAAAGAAACTGTTTGAAGAGTTTCAGAAATAAATGCTTTTTAAAAATGATAAATCAGAACGTCCCGATCAGCTTTTTTGATTGGGGCGTGTTTTTCAGATTAAAAAACATCTCCTCTCTCCAGATGTCAAGGGGGAACACGCGTGTCGTGGCCTTGGCTTGAAAATATGATCTTTTGATAAGGTGCAGCGAAATGGCGCCAAGATGAAAATATAGCGTTTTTTTCGAATCATCCCGATACTTTGGAAAGTAGAAAATTACACATTTTGTATTTTTATCAGAAAAGAAGGTGGCCGTCCACGGATGCGCTAAATACAAAATTATCATTTTATTGCGGTGGCTTTCACAAAGCAAGGTGGGTATAATAACCTTGCGCGAATGGTTGATCGCGGCGTTTTGTGATGATGATGCCTCGGGCGTTTAAAGATGGGAAAAAAATCTTTTTGTAACAAGCTGTAAAGCTCTTGCAATATGGGTAAAAAAGGGTAAAATAGAGTTAGAAACTTGAAAGGAGTTTATGTATGAAAAAATATGTTTGCGATGTCTGTGGATATGTGTATGATGAAGCGGTCGGCGATCCGGATAACGGAATTGCTCCCGGCACCAAATGGGAGGATCTTCCGGAAGATTTTGTGTGTCCTGTCTGTGGTGTAGGCAAAGACATGTTCTCTGAAGAAGCGTAAGTGTCTGCACATTTGCACATAAAAAATATCCGCCAAATCGGGGCTGAATAATAGAAATTCCCGATGGCGGATATTTTTTGTCGGCATCTCCCCCCGGTTGCCGCATATAGGCGGCGAGGGGGAGGACGTTTAGAATTGTGTTTTTTTATTGCGAAGCAATAAAAATATCCGCCAAATCGGGGCTGAATGATAGAAATTCCCGATGGCGGATATTTTTTGTCGGCATCTCCCCCGGTTGCCGCATATAGGCGGCGAGGGGGAGGACGTTTAGAATTGTGTTTTTTATTGCGAAGCAATAAAAATATCCGCCAAATCGGGGCTGAATGATAGAAATTCCCGATGGCGGATATTTTTTTGTCGGCATCTCCCCCGGTTGCCGCATATAGACGGTGAGGGGGAGGACGTTTAGAATTGTGTTTTTTTATTGCGAAGCAATAAAAATATCCGCCAAATCGGGGTTGAATGATAGAAATTCCCGATGGCGGATATTTTTTGTCGGCATCTCCTCCGGTTGCCGCATATAGGCGGCGAGGGGGAGGCCGTTTTGAAATTCAGTTTTATCGCAGCGGTACAGCCGTCAGCCAATTGGAGATGCAGCGGACGGTGCATCGCTCTCGCCGGCCGAAGGTGTGCGGATAAAAAGCCGGCCGATCCACTTTGGGGTTCGGCCGGCTTTTTGAATCCTGTACACTTTGTCCTATACGGCAACCAAGGAGAATTTACTTGATGTAATCCTTCGAACGGTCAACGTAGGAGGTGTGGAGAATCTTGTGCGCTTTATGGCTGCCGGGCTTCTCCAAATACTCGTCATACAGCTTTTTGATCATCGGGTTCTCGTGTGATTTGCGTACCGGGTTGGCGACGTCGTCGGCATACAGTGCGGCGGCACGCAGCCCTTTCAGATCGACAAAGCTGCGGACTGAGGCGGGCTGAATCGGCTGTCCGCCGCCGTTCACACAGCCGCCGGGGCATCCCATTACCTCGATAAAGGTGTAATCCGCCTCGCCGTTTTTCACCTTGAGCAGGAGGTCGTTGGCCGCCTCCATCCCGCTGACGACGGCGACCTTGACGTCAAGGCCGGCCACCTTGAGGGCGGCTTCCTTGACCGACTCGGTGCCGCGGACGGCGGTGAATTCAAGGTTGTCAAGCGGCTTGCCCTCGAGCGTTTCCACCGCGGTGCGGAGAGCCGCTTCCATCACGCCGCCGGTCGCGCCAAAGATGACTCCGGCGCCGGAGGCCTCTCCCAACGGGTTGTCGAATGCCTCGTCCGGGAGGAGATTGAAGTTGATATGCGCGCGGTCGATCATGCGGGCCAGCTCGCGGGTGGTCAGGGCGATGTCGACGTCCGGTACGCCCGCCGCGCTCTGATCCTCCCGCCCGACCTCAAACTTCTTGGCCGTGCAGGGCATGATGGCGACACTGACAATATCCTCCGGCTTGAGGCCGTTTTGCTCAGCGTACCAGGTTTTGAGCACCGCACCGAACATCTGCTGCGGCGACTTGCAAGTCGAGAGGTTGGGAATCATATCGGGATGGTACTGCTCACAAAAGCGGATCCAGCCGGGTGAGCAGGAGGTGATCATCGGCAGCACGCCGCCGTTTTGCACCCGCTCGAGCAGCTCGTTGGCCTCCTCCATAATGGTGAGGTCGGCTGAGTAATCGGTGTCAAAAACCTTGTCAAAGCCCAGCCGGCGGAGGGCGGCGACCATCTTGCCGGTCACAATGCTGCCAATCGGCATACCGAAACTCTCGCCCAGCGTGACGCGGATGGAGGGCGCAGTCTGTACAATGACCGTCTTACTCGGGTCAGCCAGCGCAGCGTAGACCTTGTCAGTGTCGTCCTTTTCATACAACGCGCCGGTCGGGCAGTTGACGATGCACTGTCCGCAGGAGATGCAGGCCATCTCATTCAGCGGCTTGTCGAAGGGAGAGCCGATGCTGGTGTCGAAACCGCGGTCGTTTGCGCCGATAACCGCGACATGCTGCGCCTTACAGGCGGCGACACAGCGGCGGCAGAGGATACATTTGTTGTTGTCGCGAACCATGTGCGGTGCACTGTAGTCGATCTCAAACCGCGGATTGGCACCGTCAAACTCGGTTTCATCGTCGATGCCGAAATCATAGCAGAGCTTTTGCAGCTCGCAGCTGCCGCTCCGCACGCAGGAGAGACATTTGCGGTCGTGGTTGGAAAGAATCAGCTTCAGGGTGTTCTGACGGGCTTTCTGCACCCGCAGAGAGTTGGTGGTGACCTCCATGCCCTCGGATACCGGATATACGCAGGAGGCGACCAGAGAACGGGCGCCTTTGACCTCCACCACGCAGATGCGGCAGGCGCCGATCTCGTTCATATTTTTCATATGGCAGAGGGTCGGGATCTCGATCCCGAGTTCCCGCGCGGCCTCCAGAATGGTGTAATTTTCCGGTACGCTGAGGGGCATGCCGTTGATTTTGATGTTGACCATGTTCATTGTTGGCATACTCCTTTTCTTATTGTTTCACGATGGCGGAGAATTTACATTTCTCGAAGCAGGCTCCGCACTTGATACATTTATCCTGAATGATGGTGTGCGGCTGCTTGACGGCGCCTTCGATCGCGCCGACCGGGCATTGACGCATACAGGCGGTGCACATCTTACACTTATCCTGGTCGATGTGGTAGGAGACCAGCTTCTTGCAGACGCCGGCCGGGCAGCGTTTCTCCTTCACATGGGCTTCATACTCGTCGCGGAAATACCGCAGGGTTGAGAGCACCGGGTTGGGAGCGGTCTGTCCCAGGCCGCAGAGAGCGTTGTCTTTGATGTAGTAGCAAAGCTCCTCCATCCGGTCGATATCCTCCATCGTGCCGTTGCCGTTTGTAATCTTGGTGAGCAACTCGAGCAGGCGCTTGGTGCCGATCCGGCAGGGAGTACATTTTCCGCAGGACTCGTCCACGGTGAATTCGAGGAAGAATTTTGCAATATCGACCATGCAG
Source organism: Candidatus Howiella sp. (assembly GCA_050946935.1). GTDB lineage: Bacteria > Bacillota > Clostridia > Oscillospirales > Acutalibacteraceae > UQRS01. The sequence continues at coordinate 25,407 of JBMNVR010000008.1, read as the reverse complement.
TTGTCCTCATCCATGACGATCAGGCCGCCCGAACCCATCATGGAACCGATGGCAATCAGGTTGTCGTAGTCGATAGGGGTGTCGATCAGGCTGGCCGGGATACAGCCGCCGGAAGGGCCGCCGGTCTGCGCCGCCTTAAACTTCTTGCCGTTCGGGATGCCGCCGCCGATATCCTCAATAATATGGCGGAGGGTGGTGCCCATCGGAATCTCAACCAGGCCGGTATTTTTGATCTTGCCGCCGAGGGCGAACACCTTGGTTCCCTTGGATTTTTCGGTGCCCATAGAGGCGAACCACTCCGCCCCGTTCAGGATGATCTGCGGGATGTTGGCGTAGGTTTCGACGTTGTTCAGAACGCTCGGCTTGCCGAAGAGACCCTTTTCCGCCGGGAAGGGAGGACGGGGCCGCGGCTCACCGCGATTTCCCTCGATCGAGGTCATCAGAGCGGTTTCCTCGCCGCAGACGAAAGCGCCTGCGCCCAGCCGGATATCGAGGTCAAAGTCAAAGCCGGAGCCGAATATGTTCTTGCCGAGCAGGCCGTATTCACGCGCCTGTCCGATGGCGATGCGCAGACGGCTGACGGCGATCGGATACTCTGCCCGGACGTAGATATAGCCCTGGTTGGCGCCGATGGCATAGCCGGCGATGGCCATGGCTTCGATCACGGCGTGCGGATCTCCCTCCAGCACCGAGCGGTCCATAAAGGCGCCCGGATCGCCCTCGTCCGCATTGCAGCAGACGTACTTCTGATCGGCGTCGGGGACGATATTGCGGGCGAGCTGCCATTTGCGCCCGGTCGGGAATCCCGCGCCGCCGCGGCCGCGCAGGCCGGAATCCAGCACGATCTGGATGACCTGCTCCGGCGTGTACTCGGTCAGACATTTCGCCAAAGCAGCGTAGCCGTCAAAGGCGATGTATTCGTCGATAATCTCCGGATTGATGACGCCGCAGTTGCGCAGCGCCACACGCTTCTGGGATTTATAAAAGGCGGTGTCGTTGAGAGATTTGACATTTTCATCCTCGGTCACCGTCTCGGAATAGAGCAGACGCTTGACGATCCGCCCCTTCAGCAGGTGTTCGTCGACGATCTCCTTGACATCCTCTACCTTGACCATGCTGTAGAAGCTGCCCTCCGGATAGACGATGACGATCGGGCCGAGTGCGCACAGGCCGAAGCAGCCGGTGCGAACAACGTTGACCTCGTTTTCAAGGCCGACGGCCTTGATCTCGTCCTTGAAGGCTTCAATAATTTTCGGGCTGTTTGAGGAGGTACATCCGGTACCGCCGCATACGAGCACTTGGGAACGATACATTGATACTCCTCCTTATTTGGTATAGGCGCCGATGGTCTGGCTCTCGACCACGCGGCCGTTGACAATATGCTCGGTTATGATGCCGGGCACCAGATCAGGCGTCATTTTCACATAGGTGACCTTTTCCTTCCCGGGGACGTATACCTCGACCACCGGCTCAAACTGGCAGACGCCGATGCAGCCGGTCTGGGTCACGATGACGTTCGAGAGACCCCGGGCGTTGATTTCCTCTACAAAGGCGTTCAGCACCGGACGGGCGCCGGCGGCGATGCCGCAGGTCGCCATACCGACGACGATGCGGATATCTTCCGAATTGTCGCCGCGCACGTTGACCGAAGCTCTGGCCTTGTCGCGGATGGCTTTCAGTTCTTCAATGGATTTCATGGCTTAACCTCCAATGATTATTTATACATTCAGTTGTGCAAGGTTTTCTGCAAGATAGTCCCGGATCCAGGCGCCCACCTCCGGATTGTCGAGTGGGATATCCTCCAGCGTTTCGCGGAGGTCCCTCGTGTCCAGGGTGAAGCTTTTCGCCCCCCTCGCCCTGTGGTAGAGGAAGTCGAGACCGGGATTCATCTGGATCAGGGCGGATACCGTCCCCTCCATATCGCCGACCGGCATGCGGTCGACATTCGACAGCATGAAGGTCGCTGTGACCTTTGTGCCGCACCCCGGCTCCGATTCGATCGAGAAACTGCCGCCGGCCATCTCCGCCGCCATTTTGAACAGCGGAATACCGAGGCCGACCTTACGGGTTGTCCGGGTGGTGCAGAAAGGATCCGTGACCCGTTCCACAAACTCTTTGGTCATGCCCTTGCCGTTATCGGTTACCGAAATAGTCAGAAGATCGGCGGCCGGATCCTCCACCGTGTCGATGGAGATCAGGGTTGCACCGGCCGTGACCGAGTTCTGCGCGATGTCAAGGACATTCAGCGAAAGCTCTTTCATTTACATGTACTTCTTTAAAATATCATCTACATCTTTTTCGGTCAGCCGTCCGTACACGTCCTCGTTGATTGTGAGGACCGGCGCGAGGCCGCAGGCGCCGATACAGCGGCAGGCCTCCAGCGAGAAGCGACCGTCAGGCGTGCATTCATCCGGCCCGATGCCGAGTACCGCCGTGATCCGGTCGATCAGCGCCTGTGCACCCTTGACGTAGCAGGCAGTGCCGAGACATACCGAAATCTTGTACTCCCCCTTGGGAGAGAGGGCGAACTGGGCATAGAAGGTCGCGATGCCGTAAATCTCCTCTACCGGGAGGCCGAGTCCCTCGGCGATGATTTCCTGCACTTCAAGCGGCAGATAACCATAAATGTCCTGTGCCGCCTGCATGACCGGAAGCGCAGCGCCCCTGTCTCCCTGGTGCTCGGCAATGACCGCGCGAAGCTGCGCTTCCTGCTCGGCCGTACCGGAGAAGGGGATCGAACTTGCTTTTTTCTTCATGAACGTTTGTCCTCCTGTTCAGATATTGGCTGGACGCCGGCTGTTTTTTAGCATCGGAACCGGCCGGGGCGTGCGCTCTCCGGCCCACCCAGTCCATAACAAAAAAATTATAGCAGAGTTGGCATTAAAAATCCATGGGTTTTTGGCATTTTTTTGCCGATTTCCAGGCTTTTTCGATAAATTTACGCCAAAATTTTGTTAATTTTTTATCAATCGTGGACAGACACCGCCGAACATTCTATCCTATGCGGCGGCAAAAGAGAAAATACGCCCGGCGCCGTTCGGGAATAGAGACCTATTCCTCCCGCCGAACCGAGAAAATGAGATGCGGCATCTCCATGCCGTAATATTGCTTGACCATACGTCCGCAAATCTGCATGCCGTTTCGCCGGGCGACCCGCTGAGAAGGGAGATTTTGATCCCGGATGATGGAAAAAACCTCCTTTTCTTTTAAAACGTCAAAGGCATAGCGTTTGCAGGCGATTGCCGCCTCGGTGGCATAGCCGTTATGCCAGAAAGCTTTGGCTAAGAGATAGCCGATCTCGGTTACCTGCCGGTCTTCCCACGGCTGCGGAGTCAGGCCGCACTGGCCGATCATCTCTCCGGTAGCGGAAAGCACAACGGCCCAGAGACCGTAACCGTAACGGGCGTAGTTGCCTCTTTGTTTTTGAAACCAGGCCTGCACTTCTTCTTCTGAGAAGGCGTGGGCATAGGCGTACATGACCTCCGGATCCTGCAAAATACGGCGCAGGGCGTCAAGGTCGGCTTCCTCCATCTCCCGCAGGAGGAGGCGGTCGGTTTGCAGTAGCATAAAAAAACCTCCAATCATCGTTTGCAAAACGGTGAAAATGAAAACAGCAGGTATATTTCAGCGTAAACATACCTGCTGTTTTGGACAATCTGCCGCGTTATTTGTGATAGGTTCCGCCCGCCAATATTTTCAGGCCGCGGTAAATCTGCTCAAGCAAAAGAATCCGGGCCACCTGGTGTGGAAAGGTCATGGGAGAGAGGGAGAGCCTCCAATCCGCCTGCCGTTTGATCCGGTCGGCCAGGCCATAAGAGCTGCCGATCACAAAAGCGACGCTTCCGCCCCCCATCCCGATGTCTGAAAGCCGGGCGGAGAAATCCTCGCTTGACAGGGTTTTTCCCTCGATACACAAGGGAATCAGCTTTGCGCCGGCCGGCAGCTTTTCCTCAATCCGGCGAGCCTCCGTCTCCAGCGCGGCGTCGATCTGCGCCGAAGAAGGGCGGTCGGGCAGTGGAGCGGGATGCAGCTCAATCGTCTCCAACCGGCAGAGGCTTTGCAGCCGTTTGGCATACTCGGCCGCGGCCTGGCGCAGATAGTCTTCTTTCAGCCGGCCAAGGACAATCAGGGTAATCCGGAGCACGGGGAACACACCTCATTTCAGGGTATTTTTGGGTTAGGATCGCTTCAAAGCAGGATGGCTTTGCCGCCCGACGGGGGTGCGACGCTGAGAAGGTAATCTGTCGTCTCCCGGAAGCCGCCGGCCGTCAGCGCGGAGCGGGCCGTTTCCAGGGCGACCGAGGGGTGGTTGTTCTCCCGGCTTAAATGTGCGAGCACAAGCCGCGTCGTGCCTGCGGCGACCAGTTCGGGCAGAAAATCGGCGCACCGTGCGTTGGAAAGATGGCCGGTGTCGCTTAAAATGCGCCTTTTCAGCGGATAGGGGTAGGTTCCGTTTTCCAGCATCATGACATCGTGGTTGGATTCGATCATCACAAGGTCACAGCCGAGCAGAGCCTGCCGGATTTCATCAGTCAGGCAGCCCATGTCGGTCGCGACGGCCATCCGCCGTCCGTCGGGAGACTGCACGACAAAGCCGCTGGAATCGGCGCAGTCGTGCGGGGTCGGAAAGCGGGAGACGGTCATCCCCCCGATTTCCAACGGGTTGGCGCCGAGCTCATGTACCTCCAGCCCCCGGAGCTTGCCGAGACCCTCCAGCGCCGCGAGCGTCCCACCCGAAGCGTAGACCGGCAGGTGCAGTTTGGCGGCCACAGCGTGCAGTCCGGCGATGTGGTCAATATGTTCATGGGTGACCAAGAGGGCGCCGATTTCCTCCGGCCGGATGTCCCGTGCCGACAGCGTCGACAGAATGGCCTTGCAGCTGACGCCGGCGTCGATCAGAATGCCGGCGCCCGAGCAGCCGATGTATGTACTGTTTCCTTTGCTCCCGCTGAACAGGGGGCAGAATCTTGCCATATACTCAATCATTGCTCCTTTATTTTTTTGCAATATGGTGGGATGGGCGGGGATTTAAAAAGCCATGGGTTTTGCTCAGGCTTTGGGAAACGAATTCAAACGCGGGGAGGATGAGCCGGCAATGTGCCGGGCAATACCTCCTGCTTCTCTGTCGCGGTGGGCGGGCAGAATATTATAAAACGGAAAAACGGGGACGGCGGACCATCCCCATTTTCATGCCGGAGGAATTCCGGCTTATCAAATGCTTTTTACAGTGCGGTTTGCTGGTGTGCGGGGTTGAAATCCTCCACCCGACGGATTTGGGCGCCGAGGGCGGTGAATTTCTCCACCACGTCCTCATACCCCCGGTCGACATAGACGATATCCCCGATTTCGGTCGTGCCGTGGGCCATCAAAGCCGCAATGATCAGAGCGGCGCCCGCCCGCAGGTCGGTGGCGCAGACCGGTGCGGCGTGCAGTTCCTCAACTCCTTCAACCACGGCGACACGGCCGTCCACCTGAACCTGCGCGCCCATCATGGTCAGTTGATCGACATAGCGGAAACGGTTGTCCCATACCCCTTCAGTGACGATGCTTGTCCCTTCCGCCACCGAGAGGAGGGTCAGAATCTGCGGCTGCATATCGGTCGGGAATCCGGGATGCGGCATGGTTTTGACGTTGCAACGGCGGGGGCGGCCGTGTCCGATAACTCGGACAGCCTCGTCCTCCTCCTCCACCGTGACGCCGCATTCCTCTAATTTGGCGGAGATGGATTCCAGATGCTTCGGAATGACGTTTTTGATCAGCACGTTGCCGTTTGTGGCGGCGGCGGCGACCATGTAGGTGCCGGCCTCAATCTGATCCGGGATGATGCTGTAGCAGGCGCCGCCGAGATGGTCAACCCCGCGGACCTTGATCACGTCGGTGCCGGCGCCCATGATATCGGCGCCCATCGAGTTCAGGAAGTTGGCCAGATCGACAATGTGCGGCTCCCTCGCCGCGTTTTCGATCACGGTGAGACCCCTGGCCTTCACCGCGGCGAGCATAATGTTAATGGTGGCACCGACTGACACCACATCGAGATAGACCGGACAGCCGGTTAGACGCTCGGCCTCGGCATCGACCATGCCGTGCGTGATGGAGACTTTGGCGCCCAGCGCCTCAAACCCCTTGATATGCTGGTCGATCGGCCGCACGCCGAAGTTGCAGCCGCCCGGCGGGGCAACCAGCGCCTTATGAAAGCGGCCCAGGATCGCGCCGATGAAATAGCTGCTGGCCCGCATACGGTTGGTCATTTCGTACGTCACGGTGTGGGAGCGGATGTGGCTCGGATCAATTTCCACCGTGTTTTTGTTGATGTATTTGATGTCGGCGCCCAACTCCTGCATAATGCGGAGAATAGCGGCCGTGTCGGAAATATTCGGAACATTTTCCAGCCGACAGACCCCGTCCGACAGGATCACGGCCGGCAGGATCGCGACCGCCGCATTTTTCGCGCCGCTGATCTCTACCTCACCCTGTAAGGGAACGCCGCCGGTAATCACAAACTTATCCAAGACGCGTTACACTTCCCATCTATGTTTTTCGTCCGGTAATAGTATAGCAAAAAATGCGCCGGATACTCGTTCTGGGCGCACAAGGAAATGATTCAAAATACAGAAAGAAAAGGTAAGGATATAAAAATCCGTCTACCTCCCAATATTATACATAGATTTGACAGGTTTGTCAAATACTTGTTGGAGGATGAATGTGACTTTCGGGATTTTTCCGCAAAAAGGAGAAGCACCGCCGACCAAAGGCCGGCGGTGCTTCAGAGGGGTGTTTTTGAGGAGGGTAAAAGTACTTCGAGTAAGATGCGGCTTCTTACTTCCTCTTGAAGTACATACTTACTATAACAAAGGCTTTCTTCTAAATTGTGATATAAATGTAAACAAATTTTTAACGTTTTATTTTTTTGCAATGCATGTGTGAAACTCAACAGAGATAAATCGAAGTGCATTTCGAAAAGTGCGGCTTTTTTGCGTGCGTCGCATAAAAGCCGTTTGATTTGGCCAGAATATTGTTATCAGAACGCGTGTAGTATCGCGCGGAGTTGTGCCGGACGGTGCGTGCGGCCAAGAAAGGATGTTTTTTCTATGTCTGAGTCCAACAAAAGCGTCGAAGCAAATATGCGAAAAGCCAAATCCGGGCTGTTTTATTTGATTTTGAGCCTTTGCATGGTGGCGGTGGTGGCCGCTGCCTGGAGTGCGACGGTTACTTTGCAGGAGCCGGGAGACACGGCGGATCTGTCGAGCGCAGGGGAGGGGATTGCCTCCGATGCGCCGGTGCAAAACGCGGAGGTTAAGGTGAGCAGCGAGCCGGCGGAGACGTCCTCCTCCGCGCCCGAGCCGGCGGCGCAGGCGGATACGCCGGTACTGGACGCGCCGGATACGGTGGCGCACTTTTTTGTCATGCCAGTGACCGGGAATATTTTAAAAAAATACAACGCCGAGGAATTGCAGTATTCCGAAACCTATGGCGACATGCGCCTGCATACCGGCATTGATATTGAGGCCGCGCGGGACACTTTGATCAAATCGGCGGGCAACGGCGTGGTGGAGGAAATCTACGCCGACGGATTGTACGGCAACACAGTGGTGATTAACCATGGAAACGGAGTATACGGTTATTACTGCGGGCTGAATAATGTTCCGTTGGTTGAGGCGGGCGATGTCGTCCTCTCGGGAACAGAGCTTGGCTCTCTGACCGATATTCCGTGCGAAAGCGCCGATGCTTCCCATTTCCATTTTGCCATGAAAAAGGACGGGACGTGGGTCTCTCCACTGGCGATGATGAATATGGAGTAAGCGAAAGGCTCGAAAGCCGCGCGTGGGAGAAAGGCGCCGTTTGGGCGGTTGTTTGCGCAGAAGAAACGGTTTTGAAGGGCAGGAGCCGTCCGATGGGAAAGAATACGCGCCCTCGTATCGCTGAAGGGCAAAACCGGCCTCCGGAACTGTGGATCGATCCACAATTCCGGAGGCTGGTTTTTTGTTTTAAGCTGGCAGATTTTTTGTTCCGCTGCTGATGCGATTGAGCTGCGTAAATGGATCGCTGCCGGTGTGTAAGCGCGTCGGATGGAATTGCGGGCGCAAAGCGGAACGTGCGGCCTCCCGGTATGCGGGAACGGCGTATTCTCAGGAAAGGACGCCGGCCTTTTGCAGCTCCACAAACTGCTTCGCGACCCGGGCGTTACGGCCGCCGGCCCGCATGGCGAAGGCCTCGGCCTTGAGCAGCAGCGCCTCCTCCGGCAGATCAAGCGCGTATTGCGCGGCCAGGCGGCGGACAATCTCTCCGTACCGGGCTTTGTTCGGACGCTCGAAGGTGACGGTCAGCCCGAACCGCGCCGAGAGGCTGGACAGCTCCTGCAACGTGTCGCCGAGATTGATCTCCTCCTCCATCCGGTCGCGTACCCGCTCCTTGACCAGATGGCGGTGGTTGCTGGTGGCGTAGATTACAACGTTCCTCCCCCGGGCGTTGACTCCGCCCTCCAGGATCGCTTTAAAAGCCGAAAACTCCCGGTCGTCGGACTCAAAGCAGAGGTCGTCGATAAACAAAATGAATTTCAACGGATTTCCGGCGAGGGAATCCATCAGCTCGGGCAGGCAGTAGATCTGTTTCTTGCTGATTTCGATCAGGCGCAGCCCCTTCTCCTTATATTGGTTGACGATCGCCTTGACCGTGCTGGATTTGCCCGTGCCGGCGTCGCCGTAGAGCAGTACGTTGCCGGCGTTTTTCCCCTCCAGCAGCGTTTTGGTGTTGGCGATCACCTTGCCGCGTTCAGTCTCATATGCGTACAGATCCTCCAACCGGATGGGGTCGGGGTGCCGCACCGGAAGCAGCCTGCCGTCCTCTCCCAGTGTGAAGACCGAATGCTTTGCAAAGATTCCGAAGCCTTTGGTGGGAATTTGGCGAATCCGGTCGGCATAAAGAGCGGGAAAATCCAGCGCGGAGTTTTCCCATTTGGGGAGAGTCTGCCCGTCGGGCAGAGCGGCGCGGTATTCCGACCCGTCAAAGGCGGCCAGCCGTTTCATGAAGGCAAGCTCGCGGTCGAGCAGATCGGCCAGCGCCGGCTCCGTTTTTCCGGAAAGCAGGCCGCGGATGTAGAGGTTCTCGTCCTCCAGTAAAAAGGAGAGAAGATACCGGCTGAAATCGGTATCCTCGGCAAACAGTGCCGCGGCAAAGGCGCAGTAGGCGGAGGTGGTCTCCAGCTCGTCGGCCGGGTCGGTTTCCAGCAGGCGGCGCAGGGCGCGGATCGGCGCGTCCTCCAGCAGGCGCCGGAAGATGACCAGACGGTTCAGTCCGAGAAGAAGCGTATGATAGCTTTGCATGATTGCGGCCTCGTTTCACAAAAATTTTCTGGACAGGCTTTTTGCAGACGATGCAATCGGGATACCGTATGTTTTCCCGGCGCTGAAAGCATTTTCCGGGTTCAGCCTGTTTTTTCATATTATATCGCCGTTTCGGATGACTGTCAATTTTACCGGATTTATATTTTGCTTGACATGTGGAACATGAAGTGTATACTTTGAAGTAGTACAGTTAAAGTGCTGGAGGAGGAATGGTGAGATGAAAGCGTTGATTACCGGCGCAAGTTCCGGCATTGGTCGGGATATGGCGCGCGTTCTGGCGGGAGAGGGGTGGGAGCTGATCCTGATTGCCCGGCGTCTCGACCGGCTGGAGGCGCTGGCAGCCGAGCTGCCGGGTGCCAGCGTCCGGGTGATCGCGGCCGACCTCTCCAAGCAGGAGGAGTGCCTGCGCCTGTATCACGAAACGGCGGGAGAGGGGATCGACCTCCTGATCAACAATGCCGGGTTCGGCCATTTTGGCCGGTTCGACGAAACCGGGCTGGAGCGGGATCTCGAACTGATTTCCACCAATATTACGGCCGTGCATATATTGACCAAGCTGTTTTTGCGGGATTTTGTAAAGCGGGACAGCGGGCGGATTCTTAACGTCGCGTCTTCTGCCGGGTTTATGGCCGGGCCGATGTTGTCGGGCTACTATGCGTCGAAAAACTATGTCGTCCGGCTGACCGAAGCGATTTATGAGGAGCTGCGTCGGAAAAAGAGCCGGGTGACGGTCAGCCTGCTCTGCCCCGGCCCGGTGAATACCGAGTTCAACCGGGTTGCCGGGGTGCGGTTTGCGCTGCGCGGCCTCTCAAGCGAGTATGTCGCCCGCTGCGCGGTACGGGGGACGCTGCGGGGCAAGCTGGTTATCCAGCCTGGGATTATGATGAAGCTGGCGCGGTTCGGCGGCCGTTTTTTGCCGGAAAAAGCAATGCTCAGGATTTCTTATCACATTCAAAAATCCAAGGAGAGACCGGGTTCTTAAAGGAACCTTAAAGTTTCCTCTCTTGTTTCTTAAATCAACGGATGGGATAATGGATGCATAAAAGGAAGTTCACTTGTTTTGAGGGGGATTGGTTGTGGATTATCTGCTTACGGCCAACTTTGTGATTTCGACCGTCTTTGTCCTTTGCTATGCCTATCAGTTTTTTTACCTGCTGGTCGGTACGCTGAAAAAGGTCAAAAGCCGGCCGACGCGGATTACGCCGCATCGGTATGCGGTTATGATCTCCGCCCGGAATGAAGAGGCGGTGATCGGCAACCTGATTGAAAGCATCCGGCGTCAGAAATACCCCGCCGGGCTGGTTTCGGTTTTTGTCGTGGCCGACAACTGCACCGACCGGACGGCCGCCGTCGCCGCGAAAGCAGGTGCGACCGTCTTTGTGCGGCAGAACAAAACCTGCGTGGGGAAGGGCTATGCACTGGAGTTTTTATTCGATCAGGTCTTGGAGCGGTACGGCCGCACACATTTTGACGGTTACTTTATTTTTGATGCAGATAATCTGTTGGATGAGAATTATATCAGCGAGATGAATAAAACCTTTTCGTCCGGTTTCCGGATTGTGACCAGCTACCGTAATTCCAAAAATTACGGGACCAACTGGATTTCCTCCGGCTATGCGCTCTGGTTTCTGCGGGAGGCACGGCACCTCAATAACGCGCGGATGACGCTTGGGACAAGTTGTGCCGTGTCGGGCACCGGCTTTCTGATTCACCGGGATATTATCAACCGGACGAACGGGTGGAAGTATTTTCTTTTGACCGAGGATATTCAATTCACGGTTGAAAACATTCTGAATGGCGAGCGGATCGGTTACTGCCATGACGCTGTTTTGTATGATGAGCAGCCGGTGACCTTTTCGCAGAGCTGGACCCAGCGGCTGCGCTGGGCCAAGGGATATTATCAGGTTTTCCGGCAGTATGGCGGCCGTCTGCTGCGCGGAATCGCCGGGGGCAGCTTTGCCTGCGCCGACATGACCATGAACATCATGCCGGCGGCCGTGCTGACCATTGTCAGCTTTTTGATCAACGCGGCGGCGCTGATGCCTGCCCTGCTGCTGCACGGCGATGTGCTGACCATTTTGCTCTCGGTGCTGGAGACGCTGCGCAACAGCTATCTGATGCTGTTTGGCATCGGCCTTATCACCGGCATTACCGAGTGGAAGCAGATTCGCGCCTCGGCTCCCAGAAAAATTTTCTCTTTTTTCACCTTTCCTGTATTTATGCTGACCTATATTCCCATTTCGATTGTGGCTCTCTTTAAAAAAGTGGAGTGGAAGCCGATCCGGCACAATGTCAGCCTCTCGATAGATCATATGAAGCAGGCTGTCAAATAAAGGCCGCACATCTCGTCTGCTGCGCAAATATTGGCCGGGGAGGCGCTTGTGCGCCGCTTTGGGCGCCCGGGTAAGGCGTGGCATGTATGAAGGATGCGTTGAAACAGAAGAATGCCGACCGGTTCGCCGGTTTTGCGGATGCTTATGACCGGGTGCGGCTGGTCATGCCGAATTTTCGGTTGAATTTTGCTGCCGCATGCGCATTGGCGTGAAGCAAACAGGATCCCGGAGGTTTGTTGAATAGAAATTGCAGCAAGGCGGCGGACACAAAAAGTGTCTGCCGCCTTTTATATGTAAATATGGAGACAACAAGTGTGCGAGAACGGTGCGAAAATATCCTGTGCGAAGAAAAAAACCGGCACTCAGGGGATACGTCGATCGTTCTTATCCGTCGTCCTTCGCCCTGCACGGGCATCGCTTTCCGGTGGAGAGAAAGGCGCCTCAGGCTGTGCGTCGGAGTGGTAGTCGAACAGCTCCTCCGCGAACCAGACCCGCGGCACTGTGAACGTCCGGCCGTTGAGATAGGCAAGCTCTCCCGCGTCGGTCGTGAAACGGAACCGCAGACGGTAGGCATACAGCGCCTGGTGCTTGAAGCCGAGCCGCTTGTCCTCGGCATTCTTTCCGTATTTTCCGTCCCCGAGAAGCGGGCAGCCGATCGACGCCATCTGTGCCCGAATCTGATGGGTGCGGCCGGTCAGCAGCTCAATCTCCACCAGGGAGAGGCCCTCCCGGCTTTCCAGCACGCGGTAGCGGGTGCGGGCCAGCTTGGCTCCCTCGGTGCCCGGCTTTACAACAAAGACCTGGTTTTTCGCCTCGTTTTTTTCCAGATACCCCTCTAAAACGCCGGACATTTCGCGCGGCCGCCCATGCACCACGGCGAGATAGTATTTGTCCATCTCCCGCCGTTTGATTTTATCGCAGAGCAACCGCAGCGCGGCCGAGTTTTTGGCCGCCAGAACGATGCCGCCGGTGTTGCGGTCGATCCGGTTGGCCAGCGCGGGGCAGAAAGCATCCTCAGCCGAGGGATCGTACTCTCCCTTTTCGTACAGATACTTCTGAATCCGGCCGATCAGAGTGTCGCGGTACTCGTTTTGGTCGGGATGGACGATGAGCCCCTGCTTTTTATCGGCCAGCAGGATGTTGTCATCCTCGTACACAATTCCGGTCAGCGGCCCGGCCGAAAGAAAATCGTACCGCGGCGCGGCCGGTTCGAAAAACTCGTCCGGGATATAGAGGTCGAGCACATCCCCCTCGCACAGCCGGTCGGAGCCTTCAACCCGTTTGCGGTTGCGCTTGATGTTTTTCTGGCGGATGGACTTGTACAGAAGGGATTTCGGCAGGGTAGGCGCCACGCGGGCGACAAACTTGTCTACCCGGATTCCGGCGTCGGTGGGAGAGATGGTAAAGCTTTTCATATATGACACCTGCATTTTTATAGTTTTGAGCAGAAAAAATGTTTTTCCCTTGAAGCGCGTTGTGCAAAGCGGAAAAGATACGATATTCCCCGCAACACGCCAAATCTTTGATTTGGATTGTATTGGTGAGGATATTATATCATTTCTTTGTGTAAAAAGAAACTTTTCAAAACAGGAAAAATACGATATAATAAAAAATAATCATCCTGTTGGATTCGAATGTCCGGTTCAAAGCGGCCGGACGTTTATACATTTGCCTTTGTCATGGAGGAAAGCTATGGACGGATTGCTGCACAAGGATCATCGCAAGCGCTTGAAAACCCGTTTTCTGCAAAACGGGCTGGAGGGGTTTGAACCCCACAATGTATTGGAACTTCTGTTGTTTTTCGGCGTTCCGCAAAAGGATACCAATGAACTGGCGCATAAGCTGATCGACCGGTTCGGCACCTTTAACCGGGTGCTTGACGCGCCGTACGAGGAACTTTTGAAAATTGACGGCGTGGGGGAAAATGTAGCCACTCTGCTCAAGCTGATGACCCCGCTGTTCCGCTATTATCATAAAAACCTCGACATCAAGGATCAGCCGCTCGACAATCCCTCTCTGGTTGGAAAATATTTGTTGAGCTGTTATGCGGGCTTTACGGATGAAGTCGTATCGGTTCTGGCGCTGGACAGTCTTTGCCATATCATTTCCTTTGATATTATCGGGAAAGGGGACATCAGCTCGGCTGGCATCCGCTACCGCTCGATTTTAGAGGTTGTGATGCGCACCAACGCGCCCTCGGTCGTGATCTGTCATAACCATCCGGGCGGTCTGGCCATTCCCTCTCATCAGGATATCATCGCAACCGAGAAAATCCGTGATCTGCTGGGAACCATTAACGTCGCGCTGGTAGACCATATCATCGTCGGCGGCGACGATTTTGTTTCTTTGGCCGAATCGAGGGAGTTTTGCTATCTCTTTCAAGCCCGCTAAAAATGCGGCGCTTCCGCCGGCCAAGGCGTAGACGCCGCTCCGGCTGTACGGCTTTCGCATGAAGAACAGAGCAATAAAAAATCCATATGCCCATTGACAGGTTTAAAACGTTTTTGATATATTACTGTTGTGTATCGGTCCGGCCACGGCCTTTGGCTTGCTTGGCGCCTGTACCCTGTGTGGAAGGTAAAGAGCGGATTGCCCTGTTCTTTCCCGCCAAAGCCGCCCTCTTCCTGCTTTGCCGGGGGAGGAGGACGTCCTCGTCCTCCCGCCGGACCGCATCAATTTTTCATCACGCGAAAGGGGATTTCTTATGCTGGAAAATGCCAACTGGATCGCTCCTTCCGAGGATTTCGGAACCGTTTCTCCTGTTTTTTTAAAACGTTTCAATTGCCAAAGGCCGATTGTCGCCGCCACGCTTACGATTACCGCCGTCGGAGTCTATACCGCACGGCTGAACGGTGCGCGGGTGGGGGATTTTGTCCTGGCGCCCGGATGGACTTCCTACAAAAAGCGGCACCAGGTGCAGCGGTATGACGTCACTGCTCTGATCGGCGCCGACAATCTGCTGGAGGTCACGGTGGCCAAGGGCTGGTATCTCAGCCGGATGGCCTGGTCGAACTGCAAATACCTGCCGGGGGAGATGTCCCTGATCGCCCTGCTGGAGCTGGAGTATGCCGACGGCAGTAAAGAGGTCTGTCCCACCGATGAAAGCTGGACGGCAAAGCAAAGTCCGCTGCGCTTTTGCGAGATTTACGACGGCGAGCTGTACGACGCGACCAAAACAGAGGAGCCGGAGGGCCCGGTGCGCCTGCTGCCCGATTTTCCGAAAGACAACCTGATCGAGCAGGAGGGGGAGATTGTTTCCGAGCAGGTGCATGTCCGCCCAACCGCGTATCTTGTCACCCCGAAGGGGGAGCGGGTCATCGACTTCGGGCAGGAGATGACCGGCTATGTCTCCTTCCGCGTCAAGGGTAAGGCGGGCGACCGGGTTCGGCTTACCCATTTTGAAATTTTGGATAAAGAGGGCAACGTCTATACCGAAAATTACCGGAATGCCAGGGCTGCGCTGGAATACGTCTGCCGTGACGGGGAGCAGACCTATAAGCCGACCCACACCTTCTACGGCTTCCGGCGCGTCCGCGTGGACGAGTACCCGGGCGAGATCGACCTGAACGATTTTGAGGCCATTGCCGTTCATTCGGATATGAAGCGGACGGGATATCTCGAATCCTCCAGCCCGCTGCTCAACCAGCTTTTCCACAACGTCGTCTGGGGACAACGGGGCAACTTCCTCGACATACCGACCGACTGCCCCCAGCGGGACGAGCGGCTGGGCTGGACGGGCGATGCGCAGGTGTTCTGCCGCACGGCGACTTACAACTTCGACACCGAACGCTTCTTTAAAAAATGGTTCGGTGACATGCGCGCCGACCAGTGGGAGGATGGCGGCATCCCCCATGTCATTCCGTATATATTAGAGGATCAGGCATGCTCCGCGGCCTGGGGCGACGCGGGTGTCATCTGTCCCTGGCAGGTGTATCTGACCTACGGCGACCGGGAGGTTCTGGCTCGCCAGTACGAAAGCATGCAGGGCTGGGTGCGGTATATCGAGTCACAGAGCAAGGAGGAATTCCTCTGGTCCGGGTGCTGGCATTTTGGAGACTGGTGTGCCCTCGACCTTGGGGTAGAGACGACCGACAGCGCCTCCGATAAGGATTTCATCGCCTCGGTCTATTATGCCAACGCGGTCGATATTCTGATCCGGGCCGGCAGGGCCCTTGGCCGGGAGGTCGGCGGGTATGAGGCGCTCTATCCCAAGATTGTCTCCAAAATTCAGGAGCGGTTCCCCGTCCTGTCCACCCAGACCGAGCATGCTCTCGCCCTTTATTTCGGCGTAGCAGCGGATAAGGCGGCGACGGCTGCCGCTCTCGCCCGCCTGGTGGAGGAGAATGGCAACCGTCTCAACACCGGGTTTGTCGGTACGCCCTACCTGCTCCACGCCCTATCGCAGAACGGTTATACCGACCTCGCCTATACCCTTCTTTTGCAAGAGGGCTATCCCTCCTGGCTTTTCTCGGTTAAGCAGGGCGCGACTACGATCTGGGAACACTGGGACGGCATTAAGGAGGATGGGAGCATCTGGAGTCCCGGTATGAATTCCTACAACCATTATGCCTACGGCGCGGTGGCCGACTGGGTTTACGGCGTGGCGGCCGGCATTCAGACGGTGGAGGAGGCCCCCGGCTTTGCAAAAATCGTGATCGAGCCGCATCCCGATCGCCGCCTCGGCTGGCTGACCGCCTCGATCGAGACGCGGCAGGGTCTTGTCCGCTCGCGCTGGTATGCCTTCGAGGACGGCTGGCGGTATGAGATTACCACGCCGTCTCCGGCCACGATCCGCATCGACGGCAGAGAATATGAGGTAGAACCGGGCAGCTACCTGTTCTGATCTTTTGCAGGAAAAATCCCCGTCGGAATTCCGTCCGGCGGGGATTTATAACAGAAAACGATAAACAGCGGCTGTTTTTCCGGATGGCTGTCCGGTAAACGGCCGCTGTTTTAAAATTGGGAAAGAACGCCGGGCCGGGTATGACGCAGTCCGGCAGATTGTTTTTACTGCTGTAAATTTCGGCTGCGGCGTCTCCCCGCACGGCGAGAGTTTGGCGTTTAAATCTTTTTTATCGCCGTGTCCCCCGGCTGCTGCGCGTCAGGTGACGGCGAGGGGACGGCATTGGAATCACGGCTGTCATTTTACCATTCAATCTGTAAGGGGGCCAGAAAAACGCCCCCCTGTCCCCAGCCGCAGTGGGTGATGTAGAGTTGGTCTCCGACCTCGATGACCTCGGCTGCGTGGGCGTCGATATGCCCAACCAACCGTTGTTCGCTGAAATCCAGCGGATCACGGGAGGCAAAAACGTCCGTGCCGACATATCCGCCCCGAAGGCTTAAAAAAAGGAAAAACCAATCCTTTTTCTTTAACACAAAGGGAGATTCACACGGCCCGGCGTAGGTGCCGACCATGGCGTCGACAAAAACATTCCCCAGCTTGACCCAATGGTGAAGATCCTCGCTCTCCAGCACGGCGACGCAGTGGTTTCCGCCCTCCGGTGCCGTTGTGCAGGTGTAATAGAGCAGCCACCGTCCCCCTTCCCGAATCACCATGGGATCCCGGGCGTCAAAGCCGTCGACGACCAGTGGGTTTTCTCTGAAGCGTTCCCAGTGATAGAGATCCTCCGACTCCGCCATCATGATCTGATAACGATCGTGCCCCTCCAGGCTGCCGGCACAGTAAAACATGTGATACCGGCCGTCGTGCCGGATCACATGCGGCGCCCAGAAATGCGCTTCGCCATATGCCGGATCGGCTGCAAATGCGGGGGGTAATCTGCAAAACCGTCCGTGCGGAAAATCAGATGAAACCGCGTGGGCGCACAGCTTTTCATCCAGCGGATCGGCCGGCTCTTTGTGCGTGATGCCGAACAGGTGCCATCCGTCGGTTCCCCGGATGATGGTATGGTCGTTGATGTACCACGCTTCCTTTTGGTCGGACGGATTATAAATGTTGCGGAACGCGCCGGCCCAAACCTGCATATTGATCCCTCATTTCCTACGCTTTATTGAATCATGCGGGGCTGAAAAAAGCAAGGGAAAATCTGATTGGGAATCTGGATTTTTCCGCCTGCCATTCGGCTTCGGCGGGGCATTCTCCTCTGACGGGCGGAAAAGATGGGATGACGCACCGAAGCTGAAACGTATAAGAGAAAATATAAAGCTATTTCTGTGTCGAAATAAATGAGGATTTGTGAAATATACATATAAAAACGCATGTGCAATTATAAAGGCTAACAAAAATCAAAATCACGTGACACAGACCTTGCGAACAATCAATTCTTCTGTTATCATTGTGACACCAACATTTTGTTTTAGGGACAAAAATCAATAATCATCGCGTGCGCAGTGAAGATTGTGGATCGAAAATCCAAAAAATGAGGGGTAAATATGAACAAGATGAAAAAAACATGGATCAAAATGCTGGCGGTTTCACTTTGCCTGTGTATACTGTTCGGCGCCGTACCGGTGGAGGGGTTTGCCGCGGCGGATGACGGTGTGGCAGAAAGTGAGGAGGATTCCGGTCGGCGGGCCGACGCAATGATCCTTCGTGAGCTGACCGACCTGCGGGAGGAGAAGGTCAAGCATTTTGAGATGAGCGACGGTACCGTCCGGGCGGTCTCATATGATACGGCGGTGCATTATGAAAAAAACGGCGAATGGGTCGATATTGACAATACCCTGACCACCGATCAATCGGACAGCGTGCTCGGATATGTCAACGTCGGGAATGGTTTGCAAATCAAGCTGTCAGGAACTTCGGAGGCAGATTATTTGATGAAGCTGACCAGCGGCGCATACAGCCTGTCTTTCCGCGCGGCGACGACCGATCAGGCGTCGGAGCGGGCGTCCGCAGGAGAACGCGCGTTTTCAACCGAAGCAACGACGACGCGGCAGCCGCAAAACGTCGGACTCAAAATTTATGATAAGGCGAGCGGCACCTATCGCGCGGCAGCCGAAATGAATGCCGCCGCAGCCGGCTCTGCGGCAAAGGCAGCCGCAGAGCCGAATACAGCGGCTGCGTCGGAAAGTGCGATCCCGGCAGAGGAGAGCGTGCCGTATAATCCGGATTTTTCTTTAAAAAATACCGTTTCAGCCGCGGTGTATGAAGGCCTTTTCGACCATGTGAATCTGGAGTATGTCCTTCAGGGCAATACGCTGAAAGAGAATATTGTCGTGACCGAGCGGCTGGACAGCTATGCCTTCGATTTTTCGATTGATGCGCCCGGCCTCGTCCTCCGTCTGCTGGAGGATGGGAGCGTCGCCGCTTTCCCGGAAGGCGCGGCAAAAAACGGTACTGCGCCGGAGGAAGCGGACGCGGCGGTCTTTGTTATCCCGGTTCCCTTTATGTATGACGCGGGGGCAAACGTCTCCTCCGCCGTGCATTTTGAACTGCGCGAGGGTGCGGACGGCTGCTGGCTTCTGCGCACGGCAGCCGACGCCGCATGGATCAACGACGCTGACCGCGCCTTCCCCGTCGTCATTGACCCGGCCATCCAAACCGAGCAGGATGAGAAGCAGATCCGTTCCTCCTATGTATCCTCGGCCTATCCGACCTCAGCGATGAACACAACGGTCTGGATGGAGGTCGGCAGGTATCATGACGGCCAAAACACCACAACCTCGAGGGGATTTATCGATATTACCCTGCCGACGCTGGACCCGGGATGTGTGCCAATCGGCGGCTATCTGAACCTGTTTTATACCACCAGCTTCAGTGATACCAGCGCCAAGCGGGAGGTGGATCTGTACGAACTGACCTCGGCCTATCATTCCGATACAACAACCTGGAACGCGCAACCGTCGAGCAGTGCCAACGCGACGGATTACCATATCGTTCAAAACACCGGTGACAACAACTATGTGTGGGGGAGCTTTGATATCACCGGCGTGATCCAGAAATGGTATCTGAATCCCGCCTCAAAGTATGGCTTTATGCTGAAAGCCAAGGATGAAGGCGTCTCCTCCAGCCAGCATTTTGCGGCTAAGTTTTTGCGTGGCCGTCTCTCGGCCTATGTCGGCGGCCTGACACGGGAGTGTTTCCCTTATTTCACTATCGCCTACCGCAACACCAACGGGGCGGAGGATTATTGGACCTTTACTTCGATTGATGCGGGCCGGTCGGGCAGCGCCTCGGTCAATCATTTCAGCGGAAATTTCATGATGGTGCAGCCGATTTGCGGTGTGTCTGGCAATATCCTGCCGGTTTCGATCTCGATGGTGTACAACAGCGGGAATGAGATTGGTTCGAACGGGATTACTTCGGTGTCGGACAGCGGCATCGGCTGGCGGACCAATTATAACGTGGCCGTATATTGTTCCGGTATCGAGCATTATATGTACTATTTTATCGACTCGGACGGAACGAAGCACTATTTCTATTCCGCAGAGAGCGGTGCGTATTATACCGGCACGTCCGAGGACGGCCTTGGCTATACCTTCACGCGCTATGACAGTCCGCAAAACGACGGTGGGGATATCTATTACTATCAGATTGAGGATAAGGACGGCGGTAAAATGCTGTTCAACGGTCCGGGAAACCTGATCAAAATCAAGGATACCAACGGCCACAGCATCCGGGTGGAGTATGAAAGCCTTGCCTCGCCGAAGAAGGAACGGATTTCCAGGGTGCTGGACGGCGTCGGGCGCGCCTATACCTTCCAATACGGCGATTCGGCCAACGCGGCACGGATCACTGGCATCACCGATCCCGCCGGTCGCATGGCGACCCTCTCCTACGTCGGGGATCTGCTTTGGAAAGTCACCTTTTCCGATAACCAGTATGTTGAGTTCGCTTATAATTCCGGCGACACGGTGACGCCTATGAGCTGTATCGACCGGCATGACGGAACCCGCGCGCTGATTACCTATCATGCCGGCGGGACACGAGCCGCTTCTCTCTCCTGGGGAACGTCGGGCGCGACCAATATCCAGTATACCTTTGATTACAAAGCGAATGAGACCGATATCACCGACCTTTCCGGCCGAACGGTTACTTATCAGTTTAACAGCTATGGTCAGACGACCGGCATCATCGACCGCACCTCCGGCCTGGCGGAATATTATGAACAGGGCGCACCCGGTCTCTTGCCCGCCGGGAATACGGTGAATCCCACTGCCAATAAGACCACCAAGGTTTCAAAGGTGCAGCAGAGCAATGTGAATTTTGTGCAAAACAGCGGCTTCGACAGCAGTACGATCTCAACCAGTTATACGGTGGAGGACAGCGGCACAAGCAAAACCATGGGGTGGAATTCCAAAGGCAACATCGGTACCGGATCGGCTAAAATCACCCGCAGCAGCGCCGTGTCGAGCGGCTACACCTACTATACCCAGGATCTTGGAACGCTGGCGGCCGGCAATTACACCTTCACCGGATACGTTCACACAGCCGGCGCCACGCTGAGCGGCACCGGCGCGGCCCTGCGGCTGGAGACCTGGAGCGGCACGACGGTCACCGGCGCGGCCAGCTCGGCTAAGGTGACCTCTACCGGCTCGTCCGAATGGAAAAAGGTTTCGGTTTCGATCCAGCTTCCGGCAGGGCAGAGGCTTAAAGCCCTGATCGGCTATGATGACGGCGCGACCTGGGGCACCGCCTACTTTGACGACCTCCAGGTCGAGTACGGTCAGACGGCTGATTCCCGCAACCTGCTTCCCAACTCCGGTTTTGTGAACGACAGCGCGTACTGGAGCTCGACCTGGGGCGGCGGTTTCTCGGATTACAGCGAGAGCGACGGCCTCCCGGGCGGCGGCCGGGGCTTCTGCCTCCCCGGCTCTGCGGGAGAGAGCCGCCGGGTATATTCGAATTACATCTATGTTTCGGGTAAGAAGGGGGACGTCTACTCCTTTGGCGGCTGGGCGAAAGGTTTTTCGGCCCCGGTCAACGATCTGAACCGGCTGGATCTCGAATCCTCCTCGGCCGTATACAAGCCGACCTTCGAACTCCAGCTTGAGTTTTATAACGGTACGACCAAGGTCGGCGACACGGTTACGGCGGCGTTCAACTCCACGTCAAACGCATGGCAGTTCATCGGGGCAGAGGCCATCGCCCCCGCGAACTATACCCGGGTGCGATACTTTATGGCGTATGACTACAACATCAACGGGGCGCACTTCGCCAAACCGTATGTGTATAAAGAGAGCTATGGAACCAGCTATACCTACGACGACAACGGGAACGTCGTCAGCGCGGTGGATGAGGCCAATGCAAAATCCACCTTCGCCTATGACAACAACAACCAGCTTTCCCAGCTCGTCAGCCCGAGCGGGAGCAGCTACGTCTATACGTATGAGGAGGGAACGCGCAATCTGACCTCGGCCACCTCGACGGCGGGGCAGACCTATTCGTTCGAGTATGAGAACGGCAACGCGGTTAAGGCCACCGTAACGGGGGAGGATTCCGCAGCCTCTTCCGGCGGCAAGTATATCGAAACGTCGGCAGCCTACACGCAGAACGGCAACTACATGACCTCGCTGACCGACGCGGCCGGAAACACCACCGACTATACGTATGAGGAGACCAGGGGCCTCCTGACCGAGCAGGACGACCTGCCAAGCAGCCCGACCGCGTATACCTATGACAGCCTGGACCGCGTGACCGGTGTGTCTAGCGGCTCGAGCGTGAACAGCTATACCTACGATTCCTCCGACCGGCTCAAGACCATCACGTCCGGGAGCGGGAGCAGCATCGTGCGGTACACCTTCGGCTATGACAGCTTCGGGCGGAACACAAGCGTCACTGTAGGAAACGGCAGCACGAGCAAAACGCTGGTGACCAACACCTTCGGCATCCGGAACCTGCTGACGGGGGTGGCGTACGGCAACGGGTCGCAGGCGAACTATACCTATGACAATCTTGACAGGCTGACGGCGGCGGGCTATAATGACGTTGCAGGCAGTTACAACTATGTGTATAACAAGCAAGGGAACATCGGCCTGGTGACCGACGGTGTGAACGGGATCAACACGAGCTATACCTACGACCTGGCCGGCCGTCTGGCGAAGGCAAGCCAGCGCCGGACTTCGGGAGTGAACTGGCTGACTACACAGTATGTGTATGACGAGGCCAACCGCCTGACGGGGTACAGCCGGGAGATGCGGATTCTGGGGAGCCAGAGCTTTTTGGCGGAGTTTGGGGATCTCACAGCGGGAGAGGACCCGGGAAAGGTGTACGAGGTATGGCACGACGACGTCAAACGGCTGGGGTATGCCTACGACAGCCTGGGACGGCTGACCGGACGGACGCTGGAAAACGGATACAGCCCGTATACCACGGCGTACAGCTATGACGATTCGACAACGGGGAAATCGACGGCGCGGGTGAAAACGATCGATCACGGATCGGGGGAAAGCACGCGTGGCCGTCTGCGGTACAGCTATTTCTATGATCTGAAGGGGCGGATCGCGACGGTGACCGACCTGACGGGCGGGACGACGTCGTATGCCTATGACAGTCTGGGTCGCCTGGTGCGGGAGGATAATCCGTATTCGAATCAGACGGTGGCGTATGCGTACGACGCGCGCGGGAATCTGACGAGCAAAAAGAGCTATGCATATACGACCGGGACGCTGGCAAGCCTGACGCCGAGCGACACGGTGGCGTACAGCTATGGGAACAGCACATGGAAGGATCAGCTAACCGCATACGACGGACAGAGCATGACCTATGACGCGATCGGGAACCCCCTGACCTATCGTGAGGGGATGACCTTCACGTGGCAGGCGGGGCGGCAGATGAAGGACGTGACGCTGTCGAGCGGATGGCAGTACGGCTACACCTACGACCGGGACGGCGTGCGCGCGACCAAGGTGAAAACATACGGCGGGATGGAGGACAGCGCCACATCGTATTTTGTGGAAAACGGTGTGATGGTGGGCGAATGCACCGTGCGCAACGGTTCGACCATAACCAGTAAAATCCTGTACCAGTTCGACGAAAACGGGCAGAGAACGGGCTTTACCTACAACGGTACGCAGTATTATTACCTGTACAATTTGCAGGGGGACGTGGTGGCGATCACCAATTCTCTTGCAGAGATTGTGGCAAAGTATACTTACGATGCTTGGGGCAAAGTTTTGTCGGTTACCAATGCGTCCGACACGGTGCAAACCGCTTCTACATTTATTGGCAACATCAATCCGATTCGTTATCGTGGGTATTATTACGATGTCGAAACGGGGCTGTATTATCTCCAAAGCAGATACTATGATCCCGAAACGGGCAGATTTGTCAATGCGGACGGACTGGTGCAAACCGGCACGGGTCTGATGGATAAAAACATGTATGCGTATTGTCTGGATGACCCGGTGAACAATATTGATCCTACAGGACAATCTTGTCATGCGATGGATAATGGTGGATATGGTCCTCTGTGTATGTTCGCAAACGGAAGATGTATTACGCACGGCACTGTGGATTGCTGTGGATCACCAATGTCTTTGTCTGACGCTTTGGATGCTGCTGCTAATATGGCAGATATAGGGAATGCTTTGTTTGCATCTGGGTTGAAGCATACATATACGAATTCGGCAAGACCAGCTAATATTGGCACAGGATTATATATACAACAAATATCAGCGTCAATTTCTAAGATCAATACGATTTCAAAAGTTGCAGGTTATGGTTGTCAAGCTCTGTCTATACTGTCTTTAGCGGTGGAAGTGGGGGAAAATGCCGGGAGTAATTATATAGCAGGAGCAACTTATGAAAAAATTGCTTGGGATATGAATGTAGATATTGTATTTGGTGCTGGTGGGATATTAGCATCTGTTGCTGTAGGTGGTGCAGTTGGTAGCGCAGTGCCTGTTGCGGGCACAGTAGTAGGAGCAGCGTCTGGATTAGTAGTAGGATTGTTATATTATGTGGTAACTGAAACACCTATGGTGAATGGAAAAAGCATGAAAACTTGGGCGAAGGATTCATTTTAGAGAGGAGATCATATGTTACATCAAGAGAACATTTTATCTTTTGTTAATTATCATTATCGGGAGTTATCTATCAAGTATTTGATGTATAGTAATTTAACTATATGGTTAATAAGCGCCTTTATTTGGATTACTGACGGAAAAATAGCAGTAATGAATATTTTTCTACTTTGCGCTAATATTGGATATATGGTTTTATGTGTGATTATTGTCATTAGGGGTATAAAGAAAAAAACATCTAAATTGTTAATCGAGGGCACTTTATTTACATATTTGTCTGTTCAGATTATATTGCTTTCTTATAAGATATTCACCTTTGCAAATGGGAGAAATACAAGATGGTTTATACTGTTAACTTGCTCGTGGATATTTAGTATAATAATCGCTTTTTTGTTTGTTAAATATAATATTAAAAAAAATAATTATAGTAAAAAAAATCCTGATAGCGAAACGAAAAATATAATTCCGTTTTCTATAATAGGAGGAGTGTTTGGCGTAACATTATGTCGTGTGTTGTCTAAATTTATTTCAGGTAATTTTATAATTATTCTTTGCTCGGTTGCTTTGATTTTTCTTTCATTCCTTTTTAGTATAGGGAGTATGAGTTTTCTAAAATATTATTATTTAAAAAAGCTTGAATTAATTTAATAAGCAAAAGGTTAGACCGACAGGATAGAACCTGCCGGTCTGGGCTATCTTCCTGCTGATCATTTTCGATTTTCCACAAAACGTGATAAAACGAAAATGGCCAGAGAACGGGGTTTACCTACAACGGTACGCAGTATTATTACCTGTACAATTTGCAG
>JBMNVR010000007.1:0-84417 GCA_050946935.1 Candidatus Howiella sp. | reverse complement strand
TTTGTTGACGCGATAGACTGCCATGCGGTTATCCCTCCCTTGCCATCACCGGCTGACAGCGCAGCGTTGACAGCTTCACCGGGGAATAGGGACATTCCTCGAAGACACAGGTTTGATATTTCCAGTAGGGACGATGGAAGCAGCACGACCGACATTCCGGGCAGATCCCGTCGCATCCGCTGTCATAGTGGTTGTGGCCGGGTACCTCCTTCATGAGGGCTTCAAAGGCTTGCAGCTTACCGGCTGTCATGTAGCTCATTTTGTTTTCTCTCCTTTCCTCGCCGCACCGCCGTCATCTGCAAGAGGCAGATTGTTCCAGCTTTCGGGCAACAAAAAAAGAGGGTTTGCTTCATGCTCCGAATTGGAGAATGAAACAAACCCTCTTAGCTTTTCAGATATTCAGATGATTTCTCGGATGGTATGGATGATGCCGAGCAGCAGCCCAACAATCAGGGCGAGTCCGCCGATAAGACCGCCGATGATGATGTTGAGTGCGAAGATTCCTACTGTGCCGGATATGCCGTAACCGAAGGGGACGAGCCAGAGACACATCCTGCGGATGCCGAATGGGAAGCCGACACAGAGCCACATCAGGAAGTAGTCACATACGCCGTCCGCCATATAGACCGGCTTGAAGAATGCGGCAAGACAAAGGGCAATCAGCAGAGGAAGCAGCACTTCCTTGAGAAAAGTCTTCACATCCTCACCCTCAATCCCTGCAAATCGTCCGTGCGGATGCCGACGAGATACCAGTCCGCAGCCATCTCGATCCGGGTGGGTTTCCACTTGCCCCCGACCATGACATCGAAGCATTCCCCGCAGTGCAGACCGCCGTAGTAGCAGTCAAGGTCAAAGCGAATGTCGTACCGATCCGTTGCGTGGTCATAAACCAAAGTTCCCTGTTTCATGATGGACTCCTTTCGTTGTGGGCAGCGCAACGGGAAGGGCTTATGCAGTGTACCTCCATAGCCACCGCCAGCCGGTTTTGATCCTGTGCGCCGATTGTTGAGCGATTGTTCCTCTTTTAGGTCAAAAAAGAAGGGACTAAGCCAGAATCCCTTGATTTTCAAGGTCTTTCTGATTTAGTCCCATTATCGCACAACAATCTTTGACAATCAGGGTGGAAACCGAATAATCCTCCACATATTTCATCATTTCCTGAAATCCGGGTCTTTGAAAGCTCGTTCCTGAAAATCCGTCATCCACGAAGAACATGGTATTGCGGAAACCGTGTTCCGCCGCATATCTGGAGAGTAAAACCTTTTGATTGGTGATACTGTTGGATTCTCCGTCAAGGGCATTGTCCTGGCTTAAACGACAATATAAAGCTGTGATTTTATCTGGCTGCTGGTTCATAAGTAGCTCCTTTCCTCCCGAAAAAGGGATAACAGCCAGGTAAACGGTTACCTGTATTATAACGCATTCTTTCTGTCTTTTCAGCCGCCCTCATTTACATTTCCTCCAAGTTTTTTGCAATCATCCGGCGCAGCTTGTTCGGCACATTTTCCGCATCATCACCGGCATAATGGGGAATCACATGGTAAACCGTGTTGCCCTCCACCGCAATATGTTCCTCGGTATCAAAATCAAATTCAAACACGCCGTCTTTGAAATGCTCTGCTACACGTTCTGCCACCTCCGGTTTCAGAAACTGTGGAAGTGTACTTGAATCTTTTTTCTCTGCCATTCAGTCAGTTCTCCTTTCCTGCCGCCGGAATCTTCAGGGTAATCACGGCCGGTCTGCCAAGCCCCTGTTTCCTACGGATAATCAGTCCGCTGCGCTCTAATTCCTGAAACGCACGGGTCGTTACCTGACGGCTTCGGTGCAGTTTCCCTTTTGCTTCTTCTACTGTAAAATACAGCCGCACCGTTCCGTCTGTTTCTATGTAACCGTTTTCCCTTGAAATGCCTGCCCGATCAAAGAGCAGGGCATAAAGCACCTTCACGTCATTAGATAAATTGAGCGTTACCAAAAAACGCGGAAACGGAAGATACGGCGGTACTGTTGTATCAGCTTTATAGGGGATAAAAATATTATTCTGCATATATTTTCCTTTCCATCAATCCATCCTGATTGATTGGATTGATATTAACTATTATATAATTTACTTATTTCTCTTTGATTTCCGTCTATTTTCCGGCTCTCCAAAGCGTCGAAATATCCACTGCCGGAAAGACAGCTTTGGGGCAGTGCAGATGCGCAGCTTTTCCAATCTCTGAAATTCCAAGACAGGATAACCCCGTTTTGGAGCGAACTATAAAATGCATGAAATGTAAGAGAAATAGATACTACCTAATCGGGAAAATCCCGGATAGGTGAATTTACCTCTTCGGACAGTTTCAAGCCTGCTTTCCGGATGTAGAAGGGATTTATACTGCCTGCCCGCTGACAAGCATTGAAACGTCCAGCAATATCGAGGTTTTTTCGCTTCTAATTGTCCGCACAGGAGCCTTCTTTTACGATCGCTGGCATTCTTCTGTTTCCGATGTACCTTTGCCGCACAGGGCTTACAGTATTTTGCCCGGTTGGAACCGGGGAGAAATGGCTGACCGCAGACAACACACCGCTTCATACTTCCTCTGTATAACAGGGCTGTTTCTAAAGGCTTGTCCAATGGGAGAACCGCAATCCGAAACCATTTACATAATAGCGAATAGGAAATGCTCTGGACACAGACGCATTCCTCCCCGTCATCCAGCATGACGCAGTTTCCGTTATCATAATTGCAGCACGCATGGACTAGTTTTCTTGTTCTCCGGTACTGCCTGTAATCCATGACCGGTATTTTGTTTTTTATATGCTTCACCTCCTGACTGTCAAAAAATATCCCTTCACTATTCCGTACATTTTTGGGGCAAAAATAGGGGGTCTTTTTGAAAACTTCACAAAAAATTCACAATTTACCCTGTCAGAAGTGGCGGCCAAAAAATCCCTCCATTATTCAGTACATATTTCAGGAGAAAGTTGCCGTCTGTCCTGAGAAAATAAAAAAATTCACACCGCAGGTTTTACCCTATGGTGTGAATTTATGGCAACACAAACTTATATCCGATTCCGGTAACACTTTTGATATAGTCAGGATCGCCTGGGTCTATCTTTAATTTTTTCCTGAGATTACATACATGGTTGTTAATTGCTTTTCGTGAATAATAGGTATAGTCCTCTTTCCAGATTAAATCCATGATAAGCTCATAGGTAAATACCCGCTTTGGATTCATCATCAAAAGAACCAAAATATCAAATTCTTTTACAGTCAGAGTAATTTCCCGCTCTTTGATTATCACCAAACGCTGCTCCAGACAAATATATAAATCGCCTTCCCTTATTTCTGTGAGAGGACTATCTTGCTTCCAGTTATGCTTTGATGAATTTACTCCTGTATCAGCGATTGATACCAAATCCTCAAGAAGATATTGTGCAAGTTCTTTCCGCTGTCTTTCATCAAGCAGAAGCGCTAATTTCTCACCAATCTGTATGCCGGTTTCAGATATATCAAATACAGCTAATTTCCCATAAAATCACCACTAAATTATTTTTTGGAATATTTTCTCATATAATAACCAATGCATCCAAACAGATACATAATCGACAAATAATCTGCCCAAAATCGGATAATCGGTTCTTCATAATTGAAATACACAAACTGTTCCTTCAGCATCATATAACGAAAGAGGTCGCGGTTTATAAAAGCATAAACACCATATCCGGCAATCAGCAATGCAAATCCTCGGAGAATCCATTTGCGGATTGCAGACGGTTTTTTGATGTGCTTGTTTGCTATGTTCATCACCATGCCCCAATGGAGACCAAGATGAACCGCCATGAAAACAAAACCCCAATAGGCTGAAACCATATGCAGATTTCTGGCAAAGGAGCGTCCGCCTTGAATCGGCAGAAAATCGAACACATATCGGGACAGAATAATTCCGCTAATCATAGAGCCAAGCATACATAATACCAATAGTGCTACATGTACCGTTTGCATCATACGGCATGGCGTATATTTTCCTTTGAAAACAGCCTTGCTCCACTTATGATTGAAAATATGATGAATGAGCACTAACAGAAGCATTCCTGTTCCAAGCCATTCATGAGTTTCTCTGCCTATCAGTTCATAGGTCATCAGAAGAAGCAGGAGGATTGTCATAATGAAATCCAATGTTAACTTTTTAAGTGCTTTTGGGTTCATATGATTCACCTCCTTTGTGCTAATCCTTATTCCCGAATAAAGTTTGTAAATGTAACGGATTCCGGTTCCGGTTTGGCAACAGCAAGTTGTTTACCGGCTTCCATGCAATGGAGGAAGTATGCCATATTCTTACCGAGGATACGCATTGTCTGCATACCTTCTTCGTCTTTCTTCACCTGCTCCGGGGTAGCACCGTGAACAATCGTCCAGTAACGGGAAGAAATAATCGGCATCTGCATCAGAGCGAAATACTTGTTGATCTGATCCCAGGTTGCCGTGGTTCCGGCACGGCGGGCAGAAACAACAGCCGCAGCCGGTTT
Source organism: Candidatus Howiella sp. (assembly GCA_050946935.1). Taxonomy (GTDB): domain Bacteria; phylum Bacillota; class Clostridia; order Oscillospirales; family Acutalibacteraceae; genus UQRS01. Next base: position 79,907 of record JBMNVR010000007.1, on the reverse strand, counting down.
CAACAGGAAGCGGTTTCCGCCGCCGCAGAGGTCAGCATAAAACGCACGGTCAAGGAAAGAAGTCAAACCGCCGCTGGCTGCTCCCCAATGGACAGGAGTGCCGAATACAAATCCGTCATAATCTCCGGCAATCTCCAAAAAATCATTTACCGTGCCGCCAAGGGCACACACACCCTTTTGCACACAGGCTTTACAGGCAATACAGCCGGAAATTGCCTTGTTGCCGATCCAGAAAATATCGGTATCAATTCCGTTTTTATTTAATGCTTCGGACACCTCGCAAAGTGCCGTATAAGTGCAGCCTTCCTTATGAGGACTTCCGTTTACAAGTAATACTTTCATTACCTTTCACCCTTTCTTACTTTTCTTTTATTTTAGAGCCGCCGAACACGGCAGACATTTCCATATTGGAAAGTGCGGTATCCAGTTTCTGTACCTCGTCGGCAGTCAGCTTAATTGCTGCCGCACCGGCATTTTCAATAAGACGCTCCACCTTACGACTGCCAGGAATCGGAACAATATAAGGCTTTTTGCAGAGCATCCACGCCATAGACACTTGCGCCGGTGTCGCATTTTTATTTGTTGCAAGACTGTGAAGCAGTTCCAGAAGCTCACGGTTTTCATCCATTGCAGAAGCGGAAAACTGAGGCATTACGCTGCGGTAATCGTCCTGAGAGAATTTAGAATCCGCCGTGTATTTCCCGGTCAGCAAACCGTTCGCCATAGGGCTGAATGCCACAAAGCCGACGCCCAGTTCCTCCAGAACGGGGAACAGCTTTTCGTAATCACGGTACATCATGGAATAGCGGTTCTGAATGGCGGTTACCGGGCAGACAGCATGAGCTTTGCGTAAGTATTCTTCCGTGGTTTCGGAAATACCCCAATGGGTGATTTTGCCCTCACGGATTAAGTCGGCCATAACACCGGCTACTTCTTCAGCAGGTACCGTGGTATCAATTCTGTGTTGATAATACAGGTCAATGTGGTCGGTCCCCAGCTTCTGAAGGCTGCCCTCGACCGATTTACGAATCGTTCTCGGGCGGCTGTCCGTTACAATGGTTCTGCCCTCGTGGTGAACACCGAACTTCGTCGCAATCTGAACCTTGCTGCGATAAGGAGCTAACGCTTCACCTACCAATTCTTCGTTGTAGGAAATACTGCCGTCAGCATTTGTTCCAAGATAGGTTTCTGCTGTATCGAAGAAGGTGTAACCAGCTTCAAACGCTGATTGCATTGCTTTTATAGCCGCATTCTTTTCTGTCGCCACACCATAAGCATGAGAAAACCCCATACAGCCAAGACCGACAGCAGAAACAGTTAAATCTTTTCCTAAAATTCTTGATTCCATATTCACACTTCTTTGCCCATTTCATAGGCTTCTTCCATAACAGGCGTATTTTTGACAGCACCGGCTTCATACACGCCCTTGCCGTAAATCACGCCCATTTCCGTTGAACCCGAAAGACAGGCGGCGAGACCTCGGAAACATTCTAAGGTGCAATCCATAACGGTGCTGCTTTCCTCCGCAGCCGTCATGATGTAATAGAACTCCTTGTTCTTGATCTGCGTCCACTGTGCCACGGTACGGTCAATCACCGTTTTCATCTGTGCGTCGATAGAGTAGAAATAGACAGGGCTTGCCATTACGATAACATCTGCCCAGTGCATTTTTTCAAGGATTTCCGCCATATCATCCTTGATTGCACAGACACCGCCGCTTTTTTTGCAGTAGTAGCAGGCGTTGCAGTAACCAATCTTCTTACTGCGGAGAAAGATTTTCTCTACTTCATTGCCGGATTCCTCTGCACCCTTTTGGAACTGGTCGCACAGCAAATCGGAGTTTCCTCCCTTGCGGGGGCTGCCGGACAAAATCAAAACTTTTTTGCTCATTATTCTTTTCTCCTTATTCTGCAATATTTAAGCTTTCAACCCAATCCACGATTTCTGATTCTGCGTCTTGAATGCTGTTCCGGGAAATAGATAAGCCATCCAAAACCTCTGCATCCGGCTCATTTTCTCGAATGGAATTGATTGTGCCGGAAAATCCGCTGCCACCGTGGGTGTTGAACGGGATGATCGTCTTGCCGGAGAAATCGTAGGTGTCAAAGAAAGTATAGAGGATCATCGGCATATCGCCCCACCAGTTGGGATAACCCACAAAGATGGTATCGTACTGGTCGAAGTTTTGGATTGTGTCCTTGATAGCCGGGCGTGCATTCTCAGCCTGCTCATCAGCCGCCAAATCAACAAGGGTGTCATGGTCTGTAGGATAAGGTGTTTTTGGTTCAATGCGGAAAATGTCCGCATTTGTGTTTTTCTGAATTACATATGCCATGTACTGCGTGTTCCCGAGAACTTCTCCGTTAATAACAACGACGCTGTTAGCCTCCTCTTGTGTCATGTTGTTTGGATCAGTAGTTTCCGGCATAGAGAAATAAACGACAAGAGATTTGCTATCCGATTCCGGCTGTGAAACAGGAGTATCGGTAGATTCTGTTCCGTCAGAAGTGTCGGGCTTCTGCGTACTTTCTGTAGCCGGAGTGGATGAAGGCTCGGATGGATTTTGAGTTGTGGATTGATTGTTGCTGCAGGCTGCGAGTGCAAAGATCATCGTCAGCGCAAGGAACATAGAAATTACTTTTTTCATAGGTTTGTACCTCCTTAAAATGAAATAGATTCTTCTAAAATCTGCCGGATTTCTTCGGCAGTCATTTTTTTATAACTTCCGGGAGCGATATTACAGGAATCTGCCACCTCTCCCAGCAACGCCTCGTCTGTAATTCCCAATTCGGTCAGCGTAGTAGGCAAGCCGATTTCTGCGATAAACGCAGCCAGTGATTCTACGCCGGATTTTGCAAGTTCTTCATCACTCATGCCGTCACGGGGAATATTCCAGACATTTTCTGCAAAGCGAATGAACTTTGGCAAACCATCTTTATAAATATGCCGATAGTAGATCGGGTGCAGCACCGCCAGTCCTTCGCCGTGATTGCAGTCGGTGTAAGCGCCAAGCTGATGTTCGATTTGGTGGCACTGGAAGTCGCACCGCTTGCCCAGCTTGATGATACGGTTTTCCGCCATAGTCGCCGCCCACATAAGATTGCTCCGGGCAGTATAGTCCTTCGGATTTTTAATCACCTCCCGCAGATTGTGGATTACACTTTTCATCAGCGCCTCGGAAATATCATCGGAAACATTATCTTCGTTCGGCTCGCTGAAATAGGTCTCCATAATATGAGAGAGAATATCGAAGCCACCGGAAATGGTCTGACGCAAGGGAACGGTCATGGTGTAAGCGGGGTCAAGCATTGCAAACTTTGCATTACAGGCAGGATAGTCCCGCCCCGTCTTGATTTTTCGCTCCTCATTGGTGATAACAGCTCCGCCGTTGCACTCGCTGCCGGTGCCTGTAACCGTAACCACAAATCCGAGGGGAAGCGGCTCAAAATCCACAATACCGGCTCGCGCCCAAAAGTCATTCCATATATCCCCCTCATACCGGGCAGCCAGTGAAACCGCCTTGCAGCAGTCCATCACAGAACCACCGCCCACGCCGAGAATGAAATCAACGCCTTTTTCTCTTGCAAGGGCTGCGCCCTCCAAAACTTTTGCGTAGGTGGGGTTAGCCATAATGCCGGGGAACTCGATGATTGTTTTCTCTGCGGCGGCCAAGGCCTCAACGATTTCATTATAGATACCGTTTCTCTTGATAGACCCACCCCCATAGGCAAGCATAACGGTTTTTCCATAACGACTTAAAACGCTGGAAAGATATTCTTTCACACAGCCTTTACCAAAATAAATTTTGGTGCCATTTTCAAAAATAAAATTATTCATCTGTTATTCCTCCTTTGATTTTACTTTATTTCTGTGGTACAATCAGAGTATAACAACCGGTTGTAACTACCGGTCAATACCCTTTTTAAAAATTTTCAAAATCTTTACACGCATAGGAGGTAATCGTTATGTACACGATGATGCAGGTATGCAGAGCACTCGATATGACATACCAAACCTTAAAATTTTACTGCAACGAGGGGCTTGTTCCAAATGTAAAGCGTGATGCAAATAATCGCCGGATTTTCGATGAACAGGATATGAAATGGATCAAAGACCTTACCTGTCTGAAAAAATGCGGCATGAGCATACAGGAAATGAAAGAATATCTTGCGCTGTGCCTTGAGGGACAGTCAACTATTTTATTAAGAAAAGAAATGCTCGCTCAGAAACGAGCAGCCCTCCTCTCTGAAATCGAAGAACTGAATGCCAGTGTCGCTTACATCGATTGGAAACAGAATTTTTATGATGATGTTCTCTCCGGAAAACAGCCGTATGTAAGCAATTTGATACGGACGAAAGAATAAATCTATTCTCTGTCACATTTGCTTTTCCCAAAAGGCAGCGGCGTCATCCACCCAGCCCTCGGCTGCTGTTCCGATTCCGATACCAAAACCGTGCGCCAGTCCGGGGTATTTGTGGAATTCTGTATCAATACCAAGAGAGTCCAAAACTTCCAACCGCTGCTGCATGGTGCGCCGGCTTGCGATTCCATCATTTTCTCCTACACAGGCATAAGTTGGCGGGTCGTTCTCGGTGTAGTCGCTATGACCTGTGTACTGCATGATAACAGCTCCGGGCTGGGGTATATCATCGCCGCCGAAAGCAGCGGGACCATAGGAGCCGAGCCATGCTACCATTCTTGCACCAGCCGATCCGCCCCAAAGAGAGTAGCAATCGGTATCTACCTCCAATTCCTCGGCGTGTTCAAAGATAAAGCTGATTGCTCGTGCCAAATCTTCGCAGGCAGTTTGTGCGCCGGGACGATAAATCAAAGCAAAGGCGTTATAGCCTTTTTTTGATAATTCCAACGCATGAGGGAAACTGTCCTGCATAGCTCCCACATAGGCGAACCCGCCGCCTGCATTGCATACTGCAAATTTTTCTCCGGGATTGCCTTTGAAAAAGAATAAGCCAGTATCCTTTTTGTCTGGGTCTGCCGCCTTTTCTTCCTCCGTATAAATATCATAGAATACGGTTTCTCCGGCATCGGCATGATTCTTTAAGCAGTTCACAATCTCCACCGTCTTGTCGGGAGAAATATTGTTGTACCAAGTAAGCCCCAGTTCCTCCAGCGTATCGCCGCTGTAATATCCGGTATCAGCCGGAAAAATCAATCTGCCGTAATCTCCGAAAGAAGAATTGTTAATCGCATCTGCTATGCGGGTATTTTTATCAAAGCTGCTCAAATTCATTTGCTCCATTTGTGATTCTGCTGTGTTTTCTGTTTCAGAGGCGGCAGAGGATGTATCTTCAGACGAACAGCCTACAAAACAGGAAATCACCAGAAACATCATAAAAAGAATGGTTGCTTTCTTCATTTCGATCACCTCCGGTATTTTCTTTACGCTTACATTATAAAAAAATCGAGACCCCGGCAGAAGTCTCGATTCGTTCATCAGTTTATACCCAAAGGTAATAACTATTATTTTAGCTGTTTGCGTTCCCGCTCTTCCTGCTCTCGTTTCAATCGGGCTTTAGCGTCCTCGACTGTTTCGCCATCGCGAGTCAGGTATTGTTCCACAAAGTTATCTTCAATTTTCGTATAACCACCCACAACAGCATCCTGTATTTTCTGAAAGCCACCGGTTACGCCTTGTGCAATTTTTTCATTTGCTTTTATCAGTTTTGATTTTGCCATTTTCTTTCTCCTTCTCAAAAATCATATAAATTCCCAAAGCTGTCGTCAGCAGGCATACGCCTGCTCCGGTCAGCGCATTCATCAGTTCTATATCCCGGCTGTTCATTCCCTCAAAAGACACCAGCATGGAACGCTGCAAAGTTAAGAGAGAAGCCGCTGCATCGGCACAACCAATATTTCGTATTGCAATCAACCATAAGGATTGCTGTTTTCTGGCCTTGACCGCATTCACGATTGCTATTGTAATTTTATAAAATGTGTATGTAGCAATGGTAATCATCATAATTTCCTGATGCACGATAGCTACATCATAACGAAAGCTGAGATATACGGAAAGTGCCAGAATCACAGAAAGCAGTGTCAGCATTCCGCCGAGAAATCGGAACAAAAATTGCTTTGAAAAAGCAGCTTTGTTTTTTGTACTTCGGTGGTCGTATAATACAGCAGAAAAGCGCATCACACTAAGGATGATGTAATATGCAGAGAGTAACAGCAGCCATAAGGAAGCAGACATCATACCAACAACTCCGTGATACAGAGCATAGGCAAGATTCAGTCCAAATCCCAAAGCAGCGGAAATAGTCACTCGATCATGCTGACTTTCAAATATTCGCTTTACAACCACATTTTCTTTCACTTTCCGCAACATAGCCGGTTATTTAATGCCCTTAGTCAAGGGAATCAGGCAGAGCAGAACGACAATACCAACCAAACCGATAATAATGCCCAGCACCATCTGTTCCCATACCATGCAGAAGCACATACCAATGCCAAGAGCGAGTGCGCCGACAATGCCGATAACGGCGGTCAGAATTGCTTTGCCGGAGAGCTTCACCGGCTGCTTGCCCTCCATCTTGCGCCAGATGATAACGGTGATGAGACCAAGAATAAGACCCACACAGCCGAATACAACACCCGGCTTAAACGCATTCCATTCCGGCAAAAGCGCCATGCACATTCCAAGCGCAAACAGGACACCACTAACCGTACCCAAAACCATTGCTACAAAACTGCTTTTTTTCATAATAGAAACCTCCATTTTCATTAAAACAACACTTGTTTGTTTATTGTAATGATAGTATAATAGGAGCGAAACAGAAAAACAATCATCAATATCGGCACAAGTGTTGGAATAAAGAGGTTTTGATATGAACACGAAGAATAATAAAAGAAAAAGAGAATCCAGAGCAAAAATGGAGTCCGTCTTTGTAGAACTCCTGCAAACAAAAGAACTGGGACAAATCACGGTTTCTGACATCTGCAAATTGGCAGAATTGAATCGCTCCACTTTTTACGCCAACTATGTGGATATTTACGAGCTGGCAGATGTGGTGCGAGCAAGCTTAGAGCAAAGTGTCAGCGAGTTGTACCATAATGAGGTGGAAAACAACTTTAACAGCAACGATTATTTGAAATTGTTTCGGCATATCTCCGAAAATCAACTGTTCTATAAGACATACTTTAAGCTTGGGTACGACAATCAGTTTAAAATCGTAAAATATGATACCGAGCTGGCGGCAAATCATTTTGACAACCGTTTTATCCACTATCATATAGAATTCTTTAAAAGCGGATTTAATTCTATCGTAAAGATGTGGCTGAACAGCGGCTGCCGGGAGACACCGGAAGAAATGAATGAAATTATCCAAAGCGAATACAGAGGACGGATCGAATACTTCGACCAAAAATGAAAAACCGTGTTGCCTTCAAAATTAGAAAGCTTCACGGTTTTCTTTTATTTTTTTATTTCCTGTATGACGGACAGGAAATCCTGAACGGTTTTTGTCGGCTCCGGCGAGTGAAGCAGCCCAAACGGAATGGTATAATCCCATTCTACAGGAATGATTTTAAGCAGCGGATGTACGCTTTGCCACGAATCAACCGCCATTAAAATATCGTTGCTGTTTTCACACTGATTGAAAATGCTGACGTTATAAAAGTCAAAATCTATTATATGAATCTGCGGATGGTTCATCCACAAGTCATCCCGCAGCTTATCAACATAGTTGCTCCATCCACGATGCATGAGCATCAAATTTTCTCCGTAAAGGTCTGTAATTTTGAGTTTCTCTTTTTCTGCCAGAGGGTGATTGATAGAAACAGCGCAGCAGATAGGTGCGCGTGTTAATTCAAGACCCTTGCATTTTCTTAAATCCAAAAGCGTATCGTCAAATATACCTGCAACGACATCAATATTCTGTCCGAGGTTGGCAAGAATTTCCTTTGCGTTTTCCGGTGTGTTTTCAAAGGGCACAAATTGAAACTTCATATTAGGATAATGCTCGTGAATTTTCGGCCATAAAGCCAATAGTACCTGTGCCGGTGTCATAGGAGAGGTTCCGATACGGATAATCTGTTCCTCCTCCTGCATGGCATTTTTTGCCCGGACAACAGAATCGCGGCAATACTGAATAATGTATTTTGAATCCCGATACAGAGATTTTCCTGCCTTGGTCAAAGTAAGTCCCCTGTGGGTGCGGTCAAAAAGCTGCACTCCTAAATCTGCCTCTAAAAGATTTATCTGTTTAATAACTGCCGTAGGAGTGATAAAGGATTGTTCTGCCGCTTTATTGAAACTTCCGGCATCAGCTACCCGGATGAAAGTTTCCAGTTGTGGGTTATACATGAATATCACCGCCTTTCTTGTTGGGCGCTGCGCCTTCGTAAATCATTTGGTTTTTCAGAATTCCTGGGTATCATCCACGATCTGCCGAATCGCTCAACACCATCAATTCTTCCGTCCTCACATAGCTTTTGAATTCACCGTTCCGATATTTTCCATTTTTCGGCTGCTTCTTTAACTGATATGTAATCCATTTCGCCCTCCATAACATACGCATATCCGCACAATACAACACTTATATTTTATTCGCACATATGTATTTTGTCAAATTTACAAATTCGGCAAGCAATGCAATCTTCCGTAAGATTGCGTATTATTGCAAATTTTCCGTTCCCGGAAAACCTGCAATCATGCTTGTTGGTGACATATCCCCAAACCCCTGAGATCGCCACCTGCGGTGACGGCTGCGCGTTCTGCGAACGCTGAAAAAGGAATAAACCAACTGTATCAAAACAGAAAAAACTCTATGCGAAAGATTTCGTGGTCGCATAGAGTTTTCATTTTTCCGTTTACCCGGCTTAACTCATAGTTTTTGTAATATTTCCTTATGAGCTACTGCCGGTTTCACTGCCTATCCTTCGTTTGGATGCGGTTGTCGGCCGCACCTACTTGCAGTGCGCCGATCAAAAGAACCACTATCTCTATGCAAATGACGACGGCGGCCTTGCGGTCGGCTACATGATTCCGGCAACATGTGTACCATGCCCGCCGGTATCAGAAGTATTTGTATCATCATCTACAAAATTATAACCCGGCTTTAAATTATCATTTAAGTCGGGATGATTGCGGATGCCTCTATCTAATACCCCGATTTGAACGTCATGAGGCCCAGTAGTAATTTCCCAGGCAAGAGGGGCATCAATCTTTTGCAAACCATAATTCCCATCGTGCATATAATATGGATCATTTGGCGTTTGTACAGTTTATTGTTTTGCCAGACAAAACAATTGAAGGATTGGGTGAATAATGGTTACACCGAAAGACAGTTTCGAACTCACGCACACCATTTGGCTTTGTATTTCTGGACCCGTTTGTTTTTCGGAATAGGGTATTGTGCCAGAGCATCTGTTGATAAAGCTGCTCGTCTTACTTCGCGGGGCGTTTGACATTGAAATCTTTCCTGCGGTCTTTCTTCGGCATAAAATTCGATGTATCCATCAATCTCAAAAAAGGATGGTGTTTTTTCACCTGTTATCTTATACATACAGTACATTTCTGCTTTTATGATGCCCCATAACCCTTCTGTGGGACTGTTGTCAATACAGTGCCCCGCGGGGCGTGGATTGTATCATACCTTGTTTTCGAAGTTTTGCCTGAAAAAATTTGCTCGTGTACTGAAACCCGCGATCACGATGGAAGATGGGCTTTGCGTTTGGATTCGAGGCGAGTGTTTTGACCGCGGCATAAAAATACCTCTAAAGCTACAGATTTTGATATTTCATCTGTCTTCTTTAGAGGTATCATATTATGTGCCCGGACGGCCCAAATTCTTGAATTCCATATATCTTCTGAAACAATCAATATCCCAGCGGCTGGTCGATCAGGACAACCTCCATCTCGCAGCCTCCCATCTTCTTCAAATGCACAGCCAACCCGCTGCAAATGCGCTCGGTCGAGGTGCAGTCATAGCATCGCTCGGCGCACGCGGCGCAAGGGGTCTTCCGGCCGAGGCGCTGCGCATTTTTGGGGGAAGCGATATTCCGCGTGCGCCAGACCGCCTCCTCCGCCGTGGAGACCAGCTTGTTGCGCCCGACGACGAAGATGACCTTTTTGTGCCCGTACAGGGTGGAAGAGATCCGGTTGCCGGTGCCGTCCAGATTGATGATGGAGCCGTCCTCTGCCACCGCGTTGGCCGAAGTGAGGTATACGTCGGTGCTCATGGCTTCCTGCCGAACCTGCTCTGCTGTCTTGCCGGCCGGAACGTCCCAGTGGCTGACAAGGGTGTTGTGGACTTTCAGACGGTCGGCCATGCCCATCTCCTGCAGGGTCATCGACCCGCCGAAGGCCACGCTGACTCCGTCGATCCGCCGGTCGAGGTCATCGGCCGCCTGTGCTGCCGTCTGAAACACGCGGACGGTATAGCCTTTTCGCTCCAGCGCGGCGGCCGTTTTGTGAAGGTCGCCGGGGAATGCCTCATGCAGGGCGGGAAGGACGGTATCATGCAGATAACGGAGGCTGATCTGCAGGCTGTCGAAGGGATCGCCGTCGCAGGCGTCCTGCTCAACCGTAAAGTTGGTGACGCCGTAGCCGTACAACTGGCGGGCCAGATGGATATAGTCTATATTGCCCCGCCCAATTTCACAAAACGTGTTCTGATCGTTTGCGATTTTATAATCCTTGAAATGCACCTGATCGTAGCGGCCGCGGTATTTCTTTAAAAAATCCGACGGATTCACACCGGCCGCCGCCACCCAGTAAAGATCGGGCAGCAGAAAGAGATGCGGCGCTTTTTCCAGCAAAATATCCAGCCACCAGCGGCCGTCCGCCTTTTCAAATTCAAACCGATGGTTGTGGTAGAGCAAACGGATGCCGGCGTCGGCGGCGCGCAGAGCAATTTCCTCCACAATTTCGGCAAAGGCAACCACCCCTTCTGCGGAGTGGAATTCCTGCGGCATGTGGCCGATGCCCATGTTTTTACAGTCGAGCAGCCGGTGGTCGGCGATCAGAGCGTCCGGCTCCTCCCGCATACGGCGGAAATCGCTGTGGGTGGAGAGTATGGAAAGTCCGTTTTGCTCGCATACCGAATGAAACCAGGTGGGATCCTCCGCCCCGACCGGCACGGCCGAGAGCTGTACGGCGTCGTAGCCCATTTCGGCGACCCGGCGTAGCGCCTCGGCCGCGGAGGGTTTATCCTTCATCTGGTCCCGGAGGGTATAAAGCTGTGCGGCGAGGGTGATTGGCTTGGACATAACAAGACCTCCTGTTTTCGCCGGATTCTGTCCGGCGGCTTATTCAATGTGTATTGTAGCACTGCGCCCGTCCTTTTGCAAGCGCGGGGCGTACCTTTTCGCGGCTTTTTGAATGGAGCAAAAGGGTTTGCGCTGCTCAGCAGCCTCAGGTCTGGGGAAGGGAGCGAATTTCCTCCCGCAAAGCGGAGATGAAGCCCTTCTCCACATCGGTGAGCGGCCGGGCGGCGTGGTGCACGAGCACATCGTAGTACCGGGTTGCGCTGTCGCACCGGCGGGCGAGCATCTCCTGCCGGCGGAGGACCTCCGGCGGCATGGGACTGACCCACATATAACTGCCCTCGACATGACGGAGAATGTCAAATTGGCTGCCCCGGTCGAAAACGGCAATTTTGTTGCTGGCGTGCTCCGGCGTGGGCGACGGCCCCGCATCAGGTGGGAGAACCGGCGTCAGACTGCCGTGCACAATTTCAGGGTAACGGGTAAGCGCGTGGAAGGAAAGCGGCTCCTCTCCGGCCAGTGGGTGTCGGGCGTCCATTAAAACCATCATGGCATAGTTCCACAGCACCGAGATGGCCAGCCCTTGCTGGCGGCAGAGGTTTTCAAAATAGTCGGCGTGCGCCTCCTGAAACCGTACGATGCCGAGATGGGCGTCGCCTGACGCCACGTCGCCCAGCGCGGTCAGAGCGCTGGTCTCCTTATACCGGACGTCGAGCGGCCGGGACAGCGTGCCGGTGTAGCGGCTGAACGCCTCCGACACATAGCTGGCGCGCGGAACGGCAACATACAGGGTTTGCGACGACGCGGGATCGCCGGTATAAAGGCCGGCGAGTTGCCGCATCTGTTCCAGAATGCTGCGGGCGTATTCCAGAAAGGCCTCGCCCTGCTCAGTCGGGACAACGCCCTTCGCCGTGCGGGTGAAGAGGGAAATACCGATTTCCTGCTCAAGCTCCTTGATACTCTTGCTCAGATTGGGCTGGCTGAGATAGAGGTTTTTGGCCGCCTTGGTGATGGATTTTGCTTTGGCGATTTCGACTGCAAATTCCAACTGCTGTAAATTCATGCGGCGGGTCTCCTTTCATAAATCAGGGGAATGAAATACATTCCTATTATATATTACCCTGGTCAAAAAATCTATGTTAAACTGTAAATCGGGCAAAGATTGTCGAAAAATTAACAATTGTTTCAGCAAAATTTATCATTTAGACGGAGGTTCATCATTATGGCGCGTTTTACATTACCGAGAGATTTGTATCACGGGAAAGGTTCGCTGGCCGAGCTGGCCAACCTGAAGGGCAAGCGGGCGATCGTCGTCGTGGGCGGCGGCAGCATGAAGCGGTTCGGCTTTTTGGACAAGGCGGTCGATTATTTGAAGGCGGCCGGGATGGAGGTTCAGCTTTTTGAGAATGTCGAGCCCGATCCGTCGGTGGAGACGGTCATGTGTGGCGCCGCAGCCATGCGGGAGTTTGAACCCGACTGGATCGTCGCGATGGGCGGCGGCAGCCCGATTGACGCGGCCAAGGCTATGTGGGCTTTTTATGAGTATCCGGAAACAACCTTCGAGGATTTGATCACTCCCTTCAGCTTCCCGACCCTGCGGCAGAAGGCGAAGTTCTGTGCCATTCCGTCGACCTCCGGCACGGCGACCGAGGTGACAGCCTTCTCGGTCATCACTGATTATGCCAAGGGAATCAAGTATCCGCTGGCCGATTTCAATATCACGCCCGACGTGGCCATTGTGGATCCTGAGCTGGCCGAGACCATGCCCAAGAAGCTGACAGCACACACCGGCATGGACGCCATGACCCATGCAATCGAGGCGTACGTCTCCACTCTGCACTGCGATTATACCGATCCGCTGGCCCTGCATGCCATCAAAATGATTCACAATGACCTGAAAAAATCATATGACGGCGATATGGAGGCGCGCGACCGTATGCATAACGCGCAGTGTCTCGCCGGCATGGCCTTCTCCAACGCGCTGCTTGGAATCGTGCACTCGATGGCGCACAAAACCGGCGCCGCCTATTCCGGCGGACACATTGTGCACGGCTGCGCCAACGCCATGTACCTGCCCAAGGTGATCCGCTATAATGCAAAGAATGCGGAGGCGGCCTCCCGCTATGCCGACATCGCCCGATTCATTGGCCTTTCGGGCGAGAACGACGCCGCGCTGGTCGACGCGCTGATTGCAGAAATCCGCAGGATGAACGCCGATCTCGACATCCCGACCTGCGTGAGGGAATATGAAGGCGGCATCATCGACGAAAAGGAATTCAACGACAAGCTGTCGGAGGTTGCCAAGCTGGCCATCTCGGACGCCTGCACCGGCTCCAACCCGCGGATCCCGACGCAGGAGGAGATGGAGAAGCTGCTGCTTGCCGTCTACTACGATCGGGAGATTGATTTTTAAGGACAGCCGGACTCTGCGGCCGTGCGCCGCTTAATCCAAAAGAAATACCCGAAAAAAACAGGAATGCTGAGAGAGAACTCCGGCATTCCTGTTTTTGTTGGCTTTGAACAGACGTAAGGAAATTCCCTTTGCGGATTTGACGGCAAAAACAGTTGCGGGAGCGGCTTTCGTGTGGTATAATTCTTTGAAAAGCTTTTTGCGCGGATTTGAAGAAGGGGAGAGAGAAAGCCATATGCTGGTGCTTGGAATTGATCCGGGATACGCGATCATCGGCTACGGCCTGGTCGACTGCCGCCCCGGCCGGTTTGTCCCGGTCGAATACGGCGCGGTTACCACGCCGGCCGGCATGCCCTTCGAGCAGCGGCTTGAACAGATTTTCGACGGCATTTGTTCTATTCTCTCCCGGCGGAGGCCGGAGGCCATGGCGATTGAAAAGCTCTTTTTCAACACCAACACCACCACCGCGATCGAGGTGGCGGAGGCACGGGGTGTTATCCTTCTTGCGGCGCAGAAATATAAGGTGCCGGTGTATGCCTACACGCCTTTGCAGGTCAAACAGGCGGTCACCGGCTACGGCCGGGCGGAAAAGGCACAGATTATTGAAATGACCCGCGTTCTTCTGCATCTGGATAAGGCGCCCAAGCCGGACGATACGGCCGATGCTCTGGCCATTGCGATCTGCCACGGGCAGACGGCCGGCTCCCTTTTGCACAGGCTGGGGCGATAATTTCTCTCACCGTTTGCGCGCCGAACGCGCAGACGGCCGGCGGAACGGTTTTGCGTTCCGGCACATCATTTTTGGGAAAGGCTTTGATTTGCTATGTTATACTCCCTGCGCGGAAAACTGATCCACAGCGACGTTTTGACCGGCACCATCGTGGTGGAGTGCGGCGGTGTCGGTTACCTCTGCCGTACGACCGCGACCACCATCGGCCGCCTGCCCAAGGCGGGGGGAGAGGTTTTTGTTTACACCTACATGGCGGTGCGGGAGGATGCGGTCGAGCTGTACGCCTTCCACGATACCGACGAGCTGCGCTGCTTCAAGCTGCTGATTTCGGTCAGCGGGGTCGGGCCGAAGGCGGCCGTCTCAATTTTGTCCGAGCACAGTCCGGAGCGGCTGGCTCTCTTTGTCGCGGCAGGCGACGCAAAGTCGATCACGACGGCACCCGGCGTCGGGGGCAAGACGGCGCAGCGTATTGTGCTGGAGCTGAAGGAAAAGCTGGCCGGCGAGTTTGCCGGCGTGGAGATTGGCGCGACCGCTGCGGCCGCAGCCGGCGGGCAAAATATTGCCGACGCGGTGGCAGCGTTGGTCTCGATCGGCTATGCACAGGCCGATGCGGCGCGGGCGGTCGGCGCGCTCGACCCCACGCTGTCAGCCGACTCTCTGATTAAGCAGGCGCTCAAGGCCCTGATGTGATTTGTGAAACGGAGGCTGTTTCTTTGGAAGATATGGATTTTGAAAATCGCTACGGCGATGTCGATTTCGACAGCCGGGCGGTCGCGCCGCAATATTCGGCCGAGGATGAGCCAACCGAGGTCTCTCTGCGTCCCAGGACGCTGAATGAATACGTCGGGCAGGAGAAGGTGAAGGACAACCTCTCGATCTATATTCAGGCGGCCAAAATGCGGGGCGAGCCGCTCGATCATACCCTGCTGTACGGCCCGCCCGGCCTTGGTAAGACGACGTTGGCTAAAATTATCGCGAACGAGATGGGGGTCAACCTGCGGGAGACCTCCGGCCCCGCGATCGAGAAGAAGAAGGATCTCGTCTCTCTGCTGACCAATTTAGAGCCGGGCGACGTGCTGTTTATTGATGAGATTCACCGCCTCTCCAAAGCGATTGAGGAGATTCTGTATCCGGCGATGGAGGATTGCGCCATCGACATCATTTTCGGGGAGGGGGCGGCCGCCCGCTCGGTGCACATCGACCTGAATAAATTCACGCTGATCGGCGCGACCACCCGTTCGGGGCAGCTTACCGCGCCGCTGCGCGACCGCTTTGGCGTCCTCTTCCGGCTGGAGCTTTACTCGCCGGAAGAACTGGCCGTCATTGTCCGGCGGTCGGCCGGTATATTGGGCATTGAGATTTCGGAGGACGGCGCGCTGGAGATCGCCTCCCGCTCGCGGGGGACGCCGCGTATCGCCAATCGGTTGCTCAAGCGGGTACGGGACGTGGCGCAGGTCTGTCATTCCGGCGTGGTGAATGAGAAAATCGCCCGCCTGGCTCTCGACCGGTTTGAGATTGACGAACTCGGCCTCGACGATTTTGACCGCAGCATGCTGCGTACCATTATCCGCAACTATGGGGGCGGCCCGGTCGGGCTGGAGACCTTGGCCGCCGCGACGGGGGAAGAGGCTGTCACCATTGAGGATGTCTACGAACCCTATTTGATGCAGATTGGATTTTTGCAGCGGACCAGCCGAGGCCGCTGTGTGACCTCGGCCGCGTACCGGCATCTGGATATCCAGCCGCCGGGTCAGCAGTTTATTGAATGACAGATCAAAACAAATCACACAACCATTTCGGAAAGGATAGATTGTAAAAATGGGCAGATTATTCGGAACAGACGGGGCGCGCGGTGTCGCCAACACCGAGCTGACCTGTGAGTTGGCCATGAATATCGGCCGGGCGGCAGCATTGGTCCTGACCCGGCACCAGAAGGAAAAAGCGAAGGTGCTGATTGGCAAGGATACGCGGATTTCCTCCAATATGCTGGAGGCGGCGCTGGTCGCCGGCTTCTGTTCGGTTGGGGTGGACGTGCTGCTTGCGGGCTTTGTCCCGACTCCGGCGGTGGCTTATTTGGTCGGGGAATACGGCGCCGACGCCGGCGTGATGATCTCGGCCTCGCACAACCCGTGCGAGTATAACGGTATCAAGCTGTTTGATCGCCGCGGCTTTAAGCTTCCCGACGCGCTGGAGGAGGAGATTGAGACCATCGTCCTGGACAGCGCGACCCCGATTCCCGCTCCTATTGGGGGGGAGATCGGTCGCGTCACCTGTGCCGATCGGGCGGTGCCGGATTATATTGAACATATTTCAAGGTCGGTCGGCTGCCGTCTCGACGGGATGCGGATTGCCCTGGATTGTGCCAACGGTTCTTCTTCGGTAACGGCGCGCGAGCTGTTTGAAGGGCTGGGTGCCACCGTCTTTATCCTGAGCGACACCCCCGACGGGGTGAACATCAATAAAAAATGCGGCTCGACCCATATGGAGCAGCTTTGCGCCTTTGTCCGGGAGCGGGAGGATATCGCCCTCGGTCTCGCTTTCGACGGGGATGCCGACCGCTGTCTCGCCGTGGACGAGAGGGGAGAGCCGGTCGACGGCGACCGGCTGATCGCGATTTTTGCCAAGGCGTTGAAAGAGGAAGGCCGGTTGAAAGGCAACACGGCCGTCGTGACCGTCATGACCAACATCGGCTTTTTAAAGTTCGCCGAGGAGAACGGCATCGCGGTCGAGACAACCAAGGTCGGTGACCGCTATGTGCTTGAGAATATGCTGCAAAATGATTTCAGCATCGGCGGGGAACAGTCGGGACATATTATATTCAAAGACTACGCTTCGACCGGGGACGGACAGCTTTCGGGCGCAATGTTTGCTGCCGTGCTGGCCAAAACCGGCAAAACAGCCTCACAGCTCGCGTCGGTGATGCGGGTCTATCCCCAGGTGTTGTTGAATGTCACCGTTACGCCGGAGGGGAAGGCAAAGTGGGACTCCGATCCCGAGATTGCCGCCGCCATCCGGTCGGCTGAAGAAGAACTCGGCGAAAACGGGCGCATTCTCGTCCGGGTGTCGGGTACCGAGCCGCTCATCCGCGTCATGGTGGAGGGGGAGGATCAGGCCGGGATCGAGCGGATCGCCGATCGGGTCGCCGCCGTCATCAAAGAGCGGGCGGTCTGAACCGGGCGGTCGCTTTTCCGAAAGGCGGAGAACGAGCACCCGGATCCCGTTCGCTTCACAATCCAAACGAACGATTTATCCCCAAAATTTTGTACACACAACCGCTGAAGAACGAATCGGGAGGAGGAGATCACTTTTGCGATATATCAAACATTTTGCCGACTATGAACTGATCGACGCCTCCCGCGGGGAGCGACTGGAGAGATGGGGGGACATCCTCCTTATCCGGCCGGATCCGCAGATTATCTGGGAGGACGATCGAACCGACCCGCGCTGGAAGCAGGCGCACGCGAGGTATCACCGTTCAGCCTCCGGCGGGGGATATTGGGAAAGCTACCGGAAGGTGCCCGACGTCTGGACGATCGGTTTCGAGGGGCTGAAATTCAATCTGAAGCCTATGGGCTTTAAGCATACCGGCCTTTTTCCAGAGCAGGCGGTCAACTGGGAACTGATGTCCGGCTTGATCCGGAAAGCTGGCCGGCCGGTTAAAGTGCTTAATCTCTTCGCCTATACCGGCGGGGCGACGCTGGCCTGCCTCGCGGCGGGGGCGGCAGTCACCCATGTCGACGCATCCAAGGGCATGGTTGCCTGGGGAAAGGAGAACAGCCGTGCAAGCGGCCTTGCCGAACGGCCGGTGCGTTGGCTGGTCGACGACTGCGTCAAGTTCGCCGAGCGGGAGATCCGGCGCGGCAACACCTATGATGGCATCGTTATGGATCCTCCGTCCTACGGGCGGGGGCCGGGGGGCGAGGTCTGGAAGCTGGAGGCGCAGCTTTCTCACCTGCTGGATTTAACGGCGCGGCTTTTGTCCGAGCGGCCTTTGTTTTTCCTGCTCAACTCCTATACCGGTGGTTTTTCGCATACCCTGCTCAATTTTATGGTCAGTCGCACGGTCGGCGGCGCATTCGGCGGCCGCACGGCGAGTGATGAGATCGGCCTGCCGGTTACCGACAAGCCGCTGATCCTGCCCTGTGGCAATACGACCGTCTGGCTCCCCGACGGAGAGACGGCACTTTAATGTTAGGAAAAGGGATTTATCAACATGGATGAGATTATAAAGGTAGAGGACGTCACCTTCTCCTACAGTGATGAGGAGGACGCGCCCCGCACGCTGGAGCATTTTAATATTTCGATCGAGCGCGGCTCCTTTACTGCGATTCTGGGGCACAACGGCTCAGGCAAATCTACCCTGGCCAAGCTGTTCAACGGCCTCAACCGGCCGCAAAAGGGTCGGGTGCTGGTCGACGGGATGGAGACGGCCGATGAAAAGCTGGATATTGCGATTCATCAGAAGGTCGGCATGGTCTTTCAGAATCCCGACAACCAGTTGGTTGCCACCGTGGTGGAGGAGGATGTCGCTTTCGGGCCGGAGAATCTCGGCCTCGCGCCGGAGGAAATCCGCCGCCGGGTGGACGACGCGCTGCGCACGGTGGGGATGTATGCATATAAGGATCACGCGCCGCACAAGCTTTCGGGCGGGCAGAAGCAGAGGGTCGCCATTGCCGGCATCATTGCAATGGAGCCGGACTGCATCGTTCTGGATGAGCCGACCGCCATGCTCGATCCCCGCGGCCGCCGTGACGTGATTGAGACCATCCACCGCCTCAATCGGGAGAAGGGGATCACCATCCTTCTAATCACGCATTATATGGACGAGGCGGCCGGCGCTGACCGGGTGGTGGTCATGGACAAGGGCGAGATTTTGCTGGACGGCGCGCCGCGGGAGGTCTTTTCCCAGGTGGAGGCGGTCAAGGCGACCGGCCTCGATCTGCCGCAGCCGACCGAGCTGCTCTACCGGCTGAGGCAAAAGGGCGTCGACCTCCCCGACGGGGTCATCGACACCGACGAATGCATCGACATTCTTGCCGGGATTTTAGCGAAATGAGGGAAACTGCGTTGCCGATCATCAAGGTGGAAAATCTATCCTATATTTATGGGGAGGGCACGCCCTACGCCATGCACGCCCTGCGCGATGTGAATGTGGAGATTGAAAAGGGCGAGATTGTCGGAATCATCGGGCATACCGGCTCGGGCAAATCGACCCTGATTCAGCATCTCAACGGGCTGATCCGGCCGACCTCCGGCCGCGTGCTGCTCGACGGGCGGGATATTTGGGAAAACCCGAAGGAAATCCGGTCGGTGCGGTTCCGCGTCGGCCTGGTGTTCCAGTATCCTGAGTACCAGTTGTTTGAAGAAACGGTGTACAAGGACATCGCTTTTGGTCCGATCAATATGGGTCTCTCGCCGGAGGAGGTCGACCGCCGCGTGCGGGAGACGGCCGAGCTGGTCGGGGTCAAGGCGCATCATCTCGACCGATCGCCCTTCGACCTTTCGGGTGGGGAGAAACGGCGGGCCGCCATCGCCGGCGTTATGGCCATGCGGCCGGACGTGCTGGTGCTGGATGAGCCGACTGCCGGCCTCGACCCTTCGGGGCGGGACAAAATCTTCGCCCGCGTGAAGGAGTATCAGAAGGCCACCGGCTCAACCGTGATCATCGTCTCCCATAGTATGGAGGATATGGCCCGCGTGGCCGACCGGGTGCTGGTTATGGCGGAGGGCCGGGTCAAAATGTTTGATCGGGTAGAAGCGGTTTATTCCCACGCGGCTGAACTGTCGGCCATCGGGTTGAACGTGCCGCAGGTCACCCGGATTTTTATGGGGCTGCATGAACGCGGCCTCCTTACCGGGGAGGACGCCTATACCGTCGATGCGGCGGAGGCGATCCTGCTGAAAGCACTGGGAAAGGCGGGTGACGGCCGTGCTTAAGGATATTACGCTGGGACAGTTCTTTCCGGCCGATTCCCTGTTTCATAAGGCCGATCCGCGTTCCAAAATTCTCATCACCATTTTGTACATCGTTTTTGTTTTTCTTGCAAACAATGTGCTGTCAATGGCGGTGATGGTTGTTTCGCTCTTTGTTTTTATGCTGATGACCCGGGTGCCGCTGAAGATTTATTTAAAGAATGTCAAGACCATTCTGCCGATCATCATTTTTACGGCGGTTATTAATATCTTCTATGTCGACCGCGGCATGACGCTGGTACATTGGGGCTTTATCCGGATCACGACCGGCGGCCTTTCTCAGTCGGCCTTTATCGCCGTCCGCATTGTTCTGCTGGTCCTGGCCAGCGCCCTGCTGACCTACACGACCACGCCGACCGCCCTGACCGACGCGATCGAGCTGTTGCTCTCCCCACTCGGATACATCGGGCTGAAAACGGCGGTGCACACCATGGCCATGATGATGACCATCGCACTGCGCTTTATCCCCACTTTGATTGAGGAGACCGAGAAAATCATGAGCGCACAGAAGGCGCGGGGCGCCGATATGGAAAGCGGCGGCTTGCTCAAACGGATCAGGGCCATGCTGCCGATTCTGATCCCTTTGCTGATCTCCTCTTTCCGCCGGGCGTATGAGCTGGCTGAGGCGATGGAGAGCCGCTGTTACAACGGCGGAAAGGGGCGCAGCCGAATGAAGCGGCTGCATTTCGGCGGCCGCGACTGGCTGCTGCTGGGAAGCGTGGTGCTCCTGTGCGCCGGGGTGATCGGCCTGAATGTTTTGTACGCAGCGCTTCCGGTGCTTGGAGGGTGAGAAAAATGCCGCGCTATCTTTTGACCCTGCGATATGTCGGCGCTGCCTACTGCGGCTGGCAGGTGCAGGCCAACGCGCGTTCGGTGCAGCAGACGGTACAGGACGCGCTGGAGGGGGTGCTGGGCTTTCGTCCGGCCCTGACCGGATGCAGCCGCACCGACGCCGGTGTGCACGCAAGGGAATTCTGCGCCCACTTTGACGCGGTTCTTCCCATGCCGGCTGACCGGGTGCCGCTGGCGCTGAATACCCGTCTGCCCGCCGATGTGGCCGCGCTCGCCTGCCGGGAGGCAGAGGCGGGATTTCACGCCCGGTATTCCTGCAAGGGGAAAACCTATTGCTATCAGATTTTGTGTTCCCGCCTGCGCGACCCGTTTTTAGAGGGGTATGCCTGGCGCATTCCGCAAAGGGCTGACGCCGCGCTGCTGGGGCGGGCTTGCACCGCCTTTGTCGGGCGGCATGATTTCCGGGGCTTCTGCGCCGCGGGCAGCAGCGTGACCGACACGGTTCGCACCGTCTCCGACTGTTATGTGGAGGGGGAGGGGTCGCTCCTCCGTCTGTTTATCACGGCCGACGGCTTTTTGTACAACATGGTGCGGATCATAGCCGGCACGCTGGCTGAGGTGCTGGCCGGCCGGATCGGGGTGGAGGCTTTGCAGGAGATCATTGCCTCCGGCGACCGGGCAAAGGCGGGACCCACCGCGCCGCCGCAGGGGCTTTTTCTTGAAAAAGTGTGGTATGCGTAGTATATTTACAGCGGATGGCCGCAGGGGGCTGACCGCCTTTTGCGAGCAGGCAGAGGCAAGATGGTTGTTTGTCCGCACGGCGCATAGTATACGCCGTCTTTTTTGCCCGCCGGACAAAATGTGCTATAGCCGTAAAACCATTCGGATTCCAGCCATGGACGCGCCGCGTTCATGATATCATCAAAACAACGGCCGCGTCAGACACCGCGGCGGAGGTGTATCCTATGCCGGAATACAAAAAGAAGAAGGGAATCAAGGTCAGCCGCAGCCGGAAGACGGGTGGCAAATCCGTCCCGCCCGCAATGGTGAGGCCGGGGGAACCGGAAGATTCCACCCGCAAAAGAGCGATCGCGGTACAGGCCCTCCCAATCGAGACGGCCGACGCCCGCCGGGCCAAAAAGCTGGCGCGCGAGCGCGAAAAGGAAGAACAGCGCCGCCGGGATGAGGAGATGGCCGCTCGCCGCCGGTCTGATCGGGCCGACGCGCTGCGGGAAAAAGAAAATATGTCCTCCGCATCTGCAAAAGAGGTGCGCAAGCCGTCTCCGGAGCCGATTCCGTCGGAGGTGGAACGCGAGTTGCTGCGGGAGGCCGGCCGCCTGCCCGAGAAAGAGCGACAGTCCCACATGAGCGAAAAGGAACAGCGCAAATCCCGACCGCCGGTCAAGCGGTATGCTCCCCGCCGCCCGGCGAAATTTGTCGATCCGCAGGGGAACACCACCTTTGCCGTGGTGGAAGGACGAAAATTGCTGAAAATGCGGCAACGGTGGATTTTGCTGGGGTTTGGCGGGCTGTTGGCGCTGCTGTTGCTGTTGGCGGCTATCTCAACCCCGACCGGCGTGGTGGAGTATTTCCAGAACGCCTTCGCCAAAACCGGAAGCGGCAGCGGTTTTCCGCTCCTCGCTTCGGAGGAGGGAACGGCCGGTCTCCGGGCGGAAAACGGCGTTCTGCTTCTGGTGGGCGGGAGCGAGAACGAGTGCTACAACGCCTCCGGTAAGCAGATTTTTGTGCGGCGGCACGGCTTCTCCAACCCGGCGGTCGCCCAGTCGGAATCCCGGCTGGTTGTTTTCGACCGCGGCGGCACCGGCTATTCGGTGGAGAACATGGATCGCGTCCTGTATTCCGGAACGATGAGCGGCAACATCTATAACGCCGCGATGGGGCGCAGCGGCGTCTCGGCCTTTGTCCTGTCCTCGGTGGAATACAGTGGCGAGCTGCAGGTATATAATAAAAAGATGGAGAATATTTTTAACTGGTACAGCGCCGACGCGACCTTAACGGCGGTCGGCGTTGCGGACAACGGCCGGCGGATTGCGGCCGGCGGCGTCACGGTGTCGGGCGGCGCCTATCGCTCGACCGTCTATCTTTTTGATACAAAGCAAAGTGCACCGCTCTCCTCCCTGACGATTGAGGGCGGGGCGATTATCTCAATTGAACCGGTCGGCGGTTCGGCGTTCCTGGTTGTCTGCGACGACCGGGTGCTGCTGCTTGATCGGAACGGAACGCAGAAAGCGGCCGTGGCGGCGACCGGAACGCTGCACCTTGTCCGGAAAACCGACGACCGGATTGCCGTGGTGGATAAACTGGCCGGCAACTCGGGCGATTATTGCGTCAGCGTCCTGGATAAAAAAGGAAACAGCCTTGGTGTGTTCACCGTGCGGATGAATATCAAGGATGTTTGCGTCGCCGGGGATTCGGTCGCGCTGCTGACCGACAGCAAGGTCTGGTTCTACACTTTTTCGGGAAACGCGGCCGGTTCGGTCGACTGCGATTTCAGTGTGAACGGCGTCGGGTATACCGGCGGAAAGCTGTATCTCTCCGGTCTGCGGGAAATTGAGATGATCGAGCCGGTTTCGGCCTCCGAGCGGCGGGCGGCCGACAGCGTGAAAACATAATCCCGGCCGCGCGGCGTCTTATATTCTGAATTTTGGAGGTGCAAGGGATGGGAACCGGACTGGTTCTGGATATTGTACTGCTGCTTATTGTAATCGCTTTTATCTGGTCCTCCGCCCGCCGGGGCTTTGTCCGCACGGCGATTGAGCTTGCCGGCTGGCTTTTGATGCTGTATATTGCCATGAGCTTTTCACAGCCGATTGCCGACGGGGTTTATGATCGCTTTCTCAGCCAACCGGTGGTCGAAAAAACCAGCGAGGTTGTGAACGCCTCTCTGTCACCCTCCGGCGGCTCGGTGGAGGAGGTATGGGAGCAGCTCCCGACCTTCCTGACGGCCGGCGCGGAGCTGATGGGAATCAGCAAGGGACAGGTGATTTCCTCCATGACCTCCGCCGTGGAGGAAGGAGCGTCCGCCGTCTCAGATCAGGTGGTGCGGAGTGTGGTGGCTCCGCTTTGCAAGGGGATTTTGCACTGGATTGTCGTGGCCGCCGTCTTTACGGTTGGTATGATTCTGGTGCGGTTTGCAGCCGTCTGGCTCAACCGGCTGCTGAGCTTCCATATACTCGGCGCCCTCAATCGCGCGCTGGGCGGTGTGCTCGGCCTGTTTAAGGGGTTGCTTGCGGTTTTTTTGATCTGCATTGTTTTGTCACTGCTGTTTTGCGTAAGTCCTTCCGGTTTTGGTTTTGTGAAGGAAGAGATGCTGCATACCTCTTATGTTTACGGCTTTTTCAGTCAGTTTGGCCTGTTTTCATAATGCACAGGATGTTGTTTAGAGGAGGAAGTTATGAATAAAAAGCTGACCATTCCCAATCTTTTGTCGGTTTTTCGGATCGTTCTGATCCCTGCGTTTGCGGCGTTGTATTTTGCGGAAAGCGTGAAAAATCACTTTGCTTTAGCGGCGGGTGTGATTGTGCTTTCGGGCTTTACCGATGTGGTCGACGGCTTTATTGCCCGGCGCTTCCATATGTGCTCTGAACTGGGGAAAATTCTGGATCCCATGGCGGACAAGCTGACGCAGGCGGCGATTCTGATCTGCCTTTGCTTTCGGCATAACGATATGATTTTTATGGCCGTTCTCCTCTTTGCAAAGGAACTGACCATGCTGGCCGGCGCGCTTGTGCTGAAAAAGAAAGGGGTTAAAAAGACACCTTCGGCCCGCTGGTGGGGCAAACTCTCGACTGTGATTATCTATGCCACTGTGTTTACGGTAGTTTTGTCGGACATTTTCACGCTTCCGCGGATGCTGACCGGTACTTTGATTATGCTTTCTGTTTTCAGCATCGCCTTTTCCTTCGGCGGATATTATTTTAAAATTTACAGGGAGTTAAGAAATTAGCCTGACGCTTTGTGCTATTATAATTTTTAAAGAGAGGGGAGAAATACCTCTCGCTTGAAAAAGAGCCATTCTCTTCACGGCGGCTTCCGCCGTTTTACGGAAACGGAGAGTTTTTACACTATGATGAAGCTTTGTTCAAAATGCAAAAAACGCCCGGCCGTCGTCTTTATTTCTGAGATGCACGGCGACACAGCCACGCCGCGGGGTCTCTGCCTTGTCTGCGCGAAGGAGGCCGGGATCAAGCCGATTAACGATATGCTGGAGAAGATGAACCTCACCGACGAGGACATCGACATGATGAGTGATCAGATGACCGATTTTATGGAGATGATGGGCGAATCATCCGATGCGGCGGACGACGAGGGGACAGAGGAAACCGCCCTTGCCGAAACCGACGGGGAAGAGGAGGACTTTTCCCTTGGCGGCGCGCCGACTTTTCCTTTTCTTAACAATATTTTCGGCGGCAATGTCCCTCCCGCAGAGCAGGAGGGGGAGCGCGTTTCCCGCAAAGGGGAAAAGAAGAAACCGAAGGAGAAAAAACGCAAATATCTGGGGCAGTACTGCACCAATCTGACCGCCAAGGCCAAAGCGGGTGAGCTGGACGTCATCATCGGCCGGGATACCGAGATCGGCCGGACGATTCAGATTCTCTCCCGCCGGACAAAGAACAACCCCTGCCTGATTGGAGAGCCGGGGGTCGGAAAGACCGCCATCGCGGAGGGGCTTGCCCTGCGTATCGCAGCGGGCGACGCGCCGGCGCGTCTGCTCGACCGGGAGATTCACCTGCTCGACCTGACGGCGCTGGTGGCCGGAACCCAGTTCCGCGGTCAGTTTGAAAGCCGGGTCAAGGGCTTGATCGAAGAGGTTAAGGCGGCTGGCAATATCATCCTCTTTATTGACGAGGTACACAATATGGTCGGCGCCGGTGACGCCGAGGGGTCGATGAACGCGGCAAATATTTTAAAGCCCGCCCTTTCCCGCGGGGAGGTGCAGGTCATCGGCGCCACGACCTTCAAGGAATACCGCAAGTATATTGAAAAGGACGCCGCGCTCGAACGCCGGTTTCAGCCGGTCGTGGTCGAAGAGCCGTCCATCCCCGATACGATTCAGATGTTGCTGGGCATCAAGGGCTATTACGAAGGCTATCATGGCGTCACCCTCCCGGACGAGGTGGTGCGCCGCGCCGTCGTGCTGTCCGAACGGTACATCAACGACCGTTTTCTGCCCGATAAGGCCATCGACCTGATGGATGAGGCCTGCGCCTGTGCAAGCCTGCGAAACAAGGCGGTCGACGAGCTGTATAAGGTGAATAAGGAGATCGCCGTCCTCGCCGCGAAGGAGGAGGCGCTCGAGGCTGAGGTGGAAAACCCGGATTACGAGCAGTTGGCCGAGGTCAAATCCAGCCTGGCCAAGCAGCGCGACCGGGCGGAGACGTTATACGGCCCTGCGGCCGACAACCGGGTGACCGAGGAGGATGTCGCGCATGTCATTGAGCTGTGGACCGGCATTCCTGCCTCCAAGGTGAAGGAGAGCGACCTTGAAAAGCTGGCCGGGCTGGAGGAGGAAATCCTCAAACGGGTGGTCGGACAGGATGAGGCGGTGCGTGCCGTCGCGGCGGCTGTGCGGCGCTCGCGGGTGCAGATCAGCACCCACCGGCGGCCGGCGACCTTTATCTTTGTCGGGCCGACCGGCGTCGGCAAGACCGAGCTGGTCAAGGTGCTGGCCGAGCAGCTCTTCAGCACGCCGGAGACCCTGCTGCGCTACGATATGTCGGAGTTTATGGAGAAGCACTCGGTCTCCCGCCTGATCGGGGCGCCGCCCGGATATGTCGGCTATGACGACGCGGGTCAGCTGACCGAAAAAGTGCGCCGCAAGCCTTATTCGGTCATCCTGTTTGATGAGATTGAGAAGGCCCATCCCGACGTGCTCAACATCCTGCTGCAAATCATGGATGACGGCCGGGTGACCGATGCGCAGGGACGGACTGTCAATTTTGAAAATACCATCATCGTCATGACCTCTAACGCCGGCAGCGACCGCAGCGGCGCGCTGATGGGCTTTGGAAAAACGGCGGGCGAGGCCTCGGCCGACAAGGCGATGAAGGCACTGGAGGAATTCCTTCGGCCGGAGTTTATCGGTCGTGTGGATGAGGTTGTGGTATTCAAACCGCTGGATGAGAAGAGTATGACCCGGATCGCCGGGCTGATGCTGGGAGACCTTGTCCCTGCCTTCCGGGAGAAGGGGATTGCCCTGACCTACAGCGAGGCGGTCTGCGCCCATCTTGCCAAAAAGACGGTCGGCGGGCCGCGAGGCGCGCGGGAACTGCGGAACTATATCCGCCGTCATGTGGAGGACCAGATCGTGAATCTTCTCGTTGCGCACTGTAATGATGTGGTTACCTCGATCGACATTTCGATGAATGGGGAAGAGATCAAAATTATCTCTAATTTTGATTAAAATGCTTGACGAACGGCGGGGTGTGTGGTAAAATACATCTTGCCGTTTATCTGCGGGTGTAGTTCAATGGTAGAATTCCAGCCTTCCAAGCTGGTTACGTGGGTTCGATTCCCATCACCCGCTCCATCGCCCTCCCTTTTTGGGCAGGGCGATTTTTACTTGTGTTTTCTTGCTTTGCGCCAATAGCTCAGCTGGATAGAGCAACTGCCTTCTAAGCAGTAGGTCGGGGGTTCGAGTCCCTCTTGGCGCGCCAACAGGAAAAGCCCCGCATCAAGCGGGGCTTTTCCTGTTTTACGTCAAAGGGATTCATGTACCCGACCTGCCGAAAATCCCGAAAGGGATTTTCAAGCAGCCCGCAGAGGCGGGGAGAAAAACAAGAGGCAGAAAGCTCCCCCTGCGGGCTGCGCGGGTCAGGGGGTTCGGCTCCCTCTTGGCGAGGAAGGGATCGCATACGAGGCTCTCAAAAGTTTTCACGGGAGATTTTTAGGCGGCGATCGGTTTTATTTTGCGCGTAAGGTGTTGAACCAGCCGGCGCAATATGATAAAATATTAAAATAACAAGTCGAAGTCTGAAAGAATAAAACGATTTGTTGCCGGAGCTTTTCAGCCTTTGTCCTTGTTGCGCCAAAAAGCGTACTTTTGGGAAGGGACGTTTTCATCTTGAGTGCTTTTGCGTGGGTTATTATCATTACAGCAGTCGCGGGCGTTGGTGGAACGGGAATCGGGGGCCTGATCGGAGCGCTGTTTAATCGCAATTCCGAAAAAACCGTCAGCCTTCTGCTGAGCTTTGCAGGAGGAGTGATGTTAAGCGTTGTCTGTTTTGATTTGCTGCAAAATGCGATTGCACAAAATCCCGGGAGTACATCTCATGTGTTTTTGGTGATTGGCATGGTGCTTGTAGGATATGGCGTGATTTATCTGCTGAATTATCTGATTGATCGTTCCGCAAATCACGAGGTATCTCACATCGATCGCGAGCATCCGAAAACCGCTGACCAGCTTTCCGAATTGATCCACAGCGATCATTATGAAGAACATAAGAAGCAAAAAACTGCAAGCAGCCTCTTTATCGGCGGTATGGTGATGGCTTTTGCCATTGCGCTGCATAATTTGCCCGAAGGGATGGTAATAGGCTCATCCTATGCGTGTGAGGGGAATTTTGACTTCACGTTTACCGGCGGGATGGCTTTAGCGGTTGTGATCGGTCTGCACAATATACCGGAGGGTATGTCGGTTTCGGTTCCACTGATCGCCGGTGGTGTGAACCGGGTGAAAGCGGTATTGATTACGGCCGTCACCGGTGCGCCGACCATTCTTGGCGCGATGCTTGGATATTCTCTCGGAACGATCGGTCCGCTCAGCTTGGCCTTGTCGCTGAGCTTTGCCAGCGGCGCTATGTTATATGTGGTGTTTGGCGAGCTTTTGCCGGAATCCATCTTGATGTGGAAATCCAAGGCGCCGGCATTTGGCATGCTGATCGGCCTGGCGGTTGGAATGGTAATCATATATGTATAAAGCAGCCGCCGGCTCGGGATATCTATCGGATCCCCTGTGCCGGCTGTTTTCTTCTCTTGTTCCCCGAGCCGACGAAGCTGAAACAGCGTGTCGGGTGATCCGGAAAATGCGCGATATGCGAGCAGGTTAAATAGAAATGTTGCGCGGCGCAGGGAATCCGGAACGTGTCACGTGGCAAATTGAACAAATATATCCTCTGTTCTTTTACTTGACAGATGAAAAAAAGAAGTATATATTAAAGAGGAATTAAAACGTTTTAAAAGGTGGGAGGAGATTGCAAAATGCATCGGATTTCAAAGGCGGCTGTCGCCGTATGCATGGCGGCGATCATCATGACGGCGGCGCTTTTTTCTTCGTTTGCGGCGGCAAGCGGCGCGGCTGAATTTATCATTACGGACATCACGGCCGACGGGGAGGAATTTCTGATGGGCACCGATCATCAAACCCCTGCTTTTTCCTGGAAGATGGTTTCGGACAGAACCGGGGCGAAGCAGACAGCGTATCGGATCGTCGTTCAAAAGGCGGTGGATGAAACGACCGTCTGGGACAGCGGGAGGGTCGAGGCTTCCAACTCGGTCGGCATCGTCTACGCCGGGGACAAGTTGGAGGAGACGACGGAGTACGCCTACACGGTCCATGTGTGGGACGAAAAGAATGCGGAGGCAGTAAGTGAGCCGCATTATTTTGAAACCGCATACTTTGCAGACGCCTTCTCCGACGCGGAGTGGATCAAACTGCCGGAGGAATCTGACGCCGCCCTGCATTATACGGTTGAAGCGGATCTGACTCTGCTCAGCGATGCGGCCGCCATCGTCTTTTCGGCAAGAGACACCTCCAATATGTTCGCCTGGCAGTTTAACACCTACAATTACGGCGGCCGGCTCTATCTGCGGCCGCATATATGGGAAAACGGCGGTATCCGCGTCGAGGACATCGAGCTGGAAAACAAGGTGCCGGCTGCGGATTTCCTTGGGAAGGAAAAGCACATTTCCCTGGATGTATACGCCGACAGGGTGGATACGTACATCGACGGGGCGCTGGTCAACACCTATGCCGTTTCGGGTGTGAGCGACGGAATGGTTGGCATCCGGGTCAGCTCGGACGGAAAGAACCACGAGCACGCCCTGCTGGATAATGTAAAGGTTACAACCTATTCCGGTGGCAAGACGGACGAGAGATTCTATGATTTTGAGCAAACCAATCTCTTCTCGGGCGGAACGGTGACGGCCGGAAAGCTGGACTGCGACGGCGGCACCGGCACGAGCACCTACGTCTACTTCGAACCGAATGAGGGCGGAACGCCGGTCTTTCGGAAGAGCATTCTGCTCGCAAAGCCGAAATCGGCGCGACTCTATTCGACGGCGCTGGGCGTTTACGACGTTTTTATCAACGGCGAGCGTGTCGGCACCGACGGTGATGCAGGAAAGGTCTATGATGAGCTGAAGCCGGGCTGGAGCAATTATAATAAGCGCGTGCTTTACCATACCTACGATGTTACGGATTACATCGTCAGCGGGACAAACGTCATCACGGGAATTGTGACCGGCGGCTGGTGGAACGGCGAAATCGCGCACGGAACTTACGGAAGCAAGGACTGTGCCTTTATGGCCAAGCTGGTGCTGACCTATGCGAACGGCAGCCGGTACGTCGTTGCGACCGACGAAAGCTGGAGTGCCTCGACCGAGGGGGCCGTCCGGTACGCGGACATATACGGCGGGGAAACCTACGACGCGCGGTACGGCAACGATTATATGCTGGCCGGCTACGACGACAGCGAATGGGACAAGGCGGCCGTTTCCAACGATTTTCAGGGGACGCTCAGCGCCTTTAACGGCTCCAACATCCGGGTGGACGAGGCGCTCACCCGCCAAGCAGAGCGCATCACACTGTACAGCGGTGCGGAGGACAACGGAAGCGACTACGGCCGCATTCATGTTCTGGAGCGTTATGATTCTCTAAGCGACGGCGTCACGGTCGAAAAGGGACAAACCCTCCTGCTCGACATGGGGCAGAATATGGTCGGCTGGCCGCAGCTCAGCCTCCGGGCAGAGAGCGGCACCCATGTCCGGGTGAATTTTGCGGAAATGCTCAACGACTCGGGGCAGAAATCCCGCGGCAATGACGGGCCGGAGGGCAGCATCTACACCGCCAACTACCGCACGGCAAAATCGCTGCTTACCTACATTTCGGCCGGCGGCGGAGAGATTGAGACCTACAGTCCGACCATGACCTATTTCGGGTTCCGGTATTTGGAGCTGACGGCCGATGACACCGTAACGGTTTACAGAATCAGCGGAAAGGTCGTAACCTGCGACGCAGAACAAACAGGGTTTATTGAAACCTCGAACGCCGACGTTAATCAGCTGTTCAGCAACATTCTCTGGGGACAGCGGGGCAACTATCTTTCAGCGCCGACCGACTGCCCTCAGCGGGACGAGCGGCTGGGCTGGAGCGGGGACACGCAGATTTTCGTCGGCACGGCGGTCTATAATGCGGATGTGAGCAATTTCTACCGCAAATGGGCCGACGACGCCGTGGACTCTCAATGGGAGAACGGTGCGTATCCCGATGTGATTCCGGTCTCTAACTTGGTTGGCGGGGGTGCCGGCGCGTGGAGCGACGTCGGTATTATCGCGCCCTGGACGGTGTATGAGGCCTATGGGGACATCGGCATTCTCGAAAGCAATTATGCTTCGATGGAAAAATACATGGACTGGCTGGACAACGGAACCTATGACGGACCGTATACAACCTACGGCGACTGGCTGGCGTATGAGGGAACTGACGCCCGGCTGATCAGCGTGGCCTACTACGCGTACGACGCCGCGCTGATGGCCAAGATCGCGGCGGCGCTGGGCAAAACGGAGGATGTGCAGAAATACCGCCGGCTGTTCCAAAACATTAAGGCGTCGTTTATCGAACGGTACGTCAATGCCGACGGCAGTATGAAGCAGACCTCGCAGACGGCGTATTTGCTGGCACTGAAATTTAATCTGCTGCCGGACGACGCCTCGAGGACGTTGATCTCCGACCGGCTGATTGAAAAGCTGCGGCAGAACAACAACCAGCTTTCCACCGGCTTTGTCGGGACAGGGATCATCGCGCAGACCCTGAGTGAGATCGGCCGCAGTAACCAGGCCTACAGTCTGCTGCTGACCGACGACGACCCTTCCTGGCTGTACTCGGTGCATCAGGGGGCGACGACCGTATGGGAGCGATGGAACTCCTATACCATCGCAAACGGCTTTGGCGATGTATCCATGAACTCCTTCAACCACTATGCCTACGGCGCGGTGGCTGAATGGATGTATGAGTCCATGGCGGGTATCCGGGCGGACGAGGAAAATCCCGGCTTCTCGCACTTCCTCCTTGAGCCGCAGATCGACACCAGAACCGGCAGTGAGCTGCCGTCCGGGCAGGAGAACATCACCTACGTCAAGGGCGCGTATCAAAGCCGGTACGGGTTGATCCGCAGCGAGTGGAGCACCGAAGCCCATCTGCTGGATTATACGGCGCAGATCCCGGCCAACAGCACGGCGACCCTGACCCTCCCGGTGATGGAGGGGGCGAAGTACGTCACCGTGAACGGGAAAACCTATGCGCTTTTCACACCTGTCACGGCTGTAACCAGGGATCCTTTCACAGAGATTCCGCACATAAGCGACATCGCCGTGGAAGGTGTCGAGTATGTCTCGCTGGCGGACGGACGGATTGCGCTCAAACTGGACAGCGGAAGCTATGATGTTTCAATGACCCAAGAGATTCCTGAAACGCAGATTGTGGGTGATGTCGATGCCGACGGGTACGTTACCGTTTCTGATGTGGTCGCGCTCCGGCAGCTCATTCTTAGCGGAACGTGGACAGACAAACAGCTTGAGGCAGGCGATCTGGACAAAAATGACGCGCTGACCGTCTCGGACGTTGTAATGCTGCGGCGACAAATTGTACAGGGATAAACCGCGGAAGAGTTTTATCATGTAAGTATCGACTATATTCTCTGCAGAACAGACAAACCGCAAATAAACAAGTAATA
Source organism: Candidatus Howiella sp. (assembly GCA_050946935.1). GTDB lineage: Bacteria > Bacillota > Clostridia > Oscillospirales > Acutalibacteraceae > UQRS01. Next base: position 46,803 of record JBMNVR010000007.1, on the reverse strand, counting down.
CCAGGATGATCTTGTAATCACCCTGGTATTTTCTTAGCAAGCATCGTGAAACGATCCTCACTTCACATTACCGGGAATCCTCGTAATGCGGAGACACGTCGAGCTCCACGATCAATTTTGCTTCAGCACAGTAGAAATCAACAATATACTTACCTATAATCTTTTGCCGTAAAAATTGGATAGGATATATACAGTAATCGGCGGCAACCGTTTGCGACAGTTACCGCCGATATTCTTTTTCCTTTTACTCAGCTTTTGTTTCCACTGCTTCGGTACGGTAGATGAATTTCACCTGACCGTCCATTTCATCGGAAATTCCTGAGAAGGATTTGTAATCCTTTGATACATCGGCGGTCGCCTTGAAGCGGGTAATCAGTCCGCCGATATCGCCGTCCACCACGCTTATTAACTTCTGAACTCCCTCACGGTTAAATTCCTTCAAGCCGTCCGACAGCTTCATCGCACCGTCGCGCAGTTCGGTTACACCGGAGATCAGAGCGGGTGCACCGTCCTTCAGTGTCAGAATGCCGTCATACAGTTCGCTCATTCCCGCATACAGCTCGGCAGTTCCGGCTTTGAGCTGTACTGCTCCGGCATTTAACTGATCGGCACCGCCTTTGGCAGAAGCCACGCCGGAGGTATACTGACCGAGACCGATGTAAAAGGTATTGTAGCTGTCAAGCTGCTCTTTCAGAGCGCTGATACTCGCCGCACCCGATTTTGCCGCTTCCAGCGCCTCGGTGATCTTCGCCTGCACCTCAGGGGAATTCATATTCTGCTCGATTAGCAATGCCATCTGTTTTTCTGTTTCAGAGGCAATCAAAGCCTGTGTATCGGCAGATTTCATCGTGCCGTCCACATTGGCGGCAATGGTCGCTTTTACCGTTTCGACGTCCATCTGTGCTGCAATAGCCGCCGCAACCTGTGCCTGCTGTTCTTCGCCGATAGTACCCTCTGATACACCGGTGTCATACTGCTCCTTTGTCATTCCCATTGCACCAAGCACCTGTGATTCCACATTGTCACGAACGGCTGCAGTAACTTTTTCTGTCACACCTTCCTGCACCTTAGCGGTCACTCCGGCGGTTATCGCGTCTTTTTGCGCATTCACAGCTTCGGTAACCGTTTTGCGTGCAGTTTCCTGCGCCTGATTTGCCACATTGGTTTCGTCAAGAGAAGCAATGACGCCGTTCAAAACTTCGGCATAATTTTGGATTGTCAATGTAGGCACCGATAAGCCGGCTGCTGAAAGCTGGCTGTTTGCCATAGAGAGCAGCGACTCAAATACCTGCTTGGAACCTGCATTCAAGGTGTCGTTGTTTGCGGTCAGCTCGCCGAGGCCGTCAGAAAGTTCCTGCGCGCCGTCTGCCAATGCGGCCGCACCTGTTTTCAAATCGCCTGCACCTGTTTTGAGCTGTTCGGCTCCGGTTGTCAGTTTATTGATACCGTCTACCAGCTCGCCGGATTTATCAAGCAGAGTGCAAAGACCGTCATAAAGCTGTGAGGAACCATCCATCAACTGTCCCATAGCATCGTTCAGTTCGTCCAGCGAATCGGTAAGATCATCAATAGAATTTAATTTATCTGTATTCAGTCGATTGAAGATTTCATTTGTGGCAATCGTAACGGTATTTGTCATCTCAAAATTTTTAACCTGCGCAGTAATTTCCACATAATCGGGAATCGTCAGCTTGTCTTCATCCAGATTCAGGTTATCCTGCAAACCGGGAAACGCAATGCCTACAACCGCAATACGGTCGCCGTCATTGATAAGCTTGCCGTTGGTGACCTCCACATCAGTAAACACATCGTTATCAAACAGCATTCCGGTCAGCATAGCAAACGGAACATAGATTTTTTCCTGCTTACCGTCAATCTCCACCGTTTCAAACTGTTTGTTCTGATAATCAAAACGGATTGTAACCTTACCGCTCTTTCCGGCAAGCTCAGTGGGTGATATTGATTTTCCGTCCAGCTTGTAGGAAACCGAAAGACCCACCGGCAGCTCCTTTTCAATATTGCCCTGACAGTATATATCGTTGCCTTTTGCATCCCATACCCGCATATTGTCGCCGTTCATCGTATAGGATTCTTCGCCTTTGACATTCTCTACATCGGTCAGCTCCGATTTGTCGGTTACGGTCTCGCTGCCGATGGCATTTTTAATCCAATCGCTGACGATAATCTTCTGCACGCTTCCGTCAGCGCCTGCCAGGACATAGACGGTTTCATCCTTGACAATATCCGCATCTTCTTCCGAAGCGGACACAGACTGTTCTGAAATCGGTTCTTCTTTTTTATCGGAACCCAGTGCAAACGCAACGGCTCCGGTACCGCCTATAATCAACGCGCCGCAAAGCACCAGCGAAAGCGGTTTTATCCATTTTCTTTTCATGGTTACATTACCTCCGTATTTTCTTTATTTGTTTTGGGGATCTTCATCCCGAGTGTAGTGACGCGGATCAGCTTATCGCAGAGCATCAGCAGCGCCGGCAGAATGAAGATAACGCACAGCATACTGACAACTGCGCCTCTTGCCATCAGCATACACATCGAGCTGATGATGTCGATATCCGAGTAAATCGCAACGCCGAAGGTGGCGGCGAAAAGTCCCATACCGCTGACGATAATGGAAGGAATTGAGGCGGTCAGCGCCGTTGTAACGGAATCCCGCTTGCTGTTTCCGGCAACCCGCTCCGCTTTGTACCGCGTTGTCATCAGAATTGCATAGTCCACCGTCGCACCAAGCTGAATGGTGCTGATGCAGATCGGGGCGATAAATGGCAGCGATTGTCCGAAGTAATGCGGCAGACCGAGGTTGATAAAAATCGCCAGTTCAATGACCGAAATCAGAATGAACGGCAGCGAAATGCTCTTTTCTACCAAAGCGATAATGAGGAAGATTGCCACGATGGAAACCGCATTTACCACCTTGAAATCACGGTCGGTGGTTTCGATCATATCTTTCATACAGGGCGCTTCGCCGATCAGCATTCCGCTTTCATCGTATTTTTTCAGAATGGTGTTGAGGTTGTCAATCTGTGTGTTGACATCCTCGCTCGCAACCTTATATTCAGAATTGATGAGAAGCAGTTCCCATTTGTCGCTTTCCAGTATGTCCTTGATGCTGTCCGGCAGAATTTCTTGCGGAACACGGGAGCCGACCACCGATTCCAATCCCAACACATATTTCACACCGTCTACCTGTTCCATTTCCTTGCTCATATTCCGTACCGATTTGGGAGATAGCTTGGCATCTACCAGCACCATGTGGGTGGAAGCAATATCGAAATCTTCGGACAGCTTGGAGTTTGCAATCACATATTCCATATCTTCCGGCAGGCATTGCCCCATATCGTAATAGACTTCGTTGTTGGTCTTGCTGTACCCGTAATATGCAGGAGGCACCAAAAGAGCGAAAACGATCAGGAAAATCGGAAACACCTTGGTAACGCCCCGGGATAGTTTCGTCATATCCGGGATCAACGATTTATGCTTGGTTTTTTGCAGCGGCTTATCGAATACGAGAATTAGCGACGGCAGCACCGTTACGCATCCGATCACACCGAGCAAAACGCCCTTTGCCATAACCAGTCCGAGGTCGCGCCCCAGCGTAAAGCTCATAAAACAGAGTGCCGCAAATCCGGCAATGGTGGTAACCGAGCTTCCCACAACCGAGGTCAGCGTTTCGTGGATTGCCGCAGCCATCGCTTCTTTATGATCGCTGTACCGTTCGCGCTGTTCATTGTAGCTGTGCCACAGGAAAATAGAATAGTCCATTGTAACCGCCAACTGCAAAACGGCGGACAACGCTTTGGTTATGTAGGAAATCTCGCCGAAGAAGTAATTTGTTCCGAGATTCAGAACAATCATCATACCGATGGACGCCAGAAAAACAAACGGCACCAGCCAGCCGTCCAAAAGCAGCACCATTGCAAGGCAGGCAAACAGTACAGCCAGCCCGACATAGATTGGTTCCTCTGTTTCGCAAAGGTCTTTCAGATCGGTTACCAGTGCGGACATTCCCGATACAAAGCACTGCTTTCCGGCAATGGAGCGAATCTCCCGGATTGCGTCCATCGTTAAATCGTCCGAGGTGGAGGTATCAAAGAATACCGCCATCATCGTCGATTTATCGGTGTTGAATTCATCATAAATCTTATCGGGCAAAAGCGCCTTCGGCACAGATACATCCGCAAGGCTGGAATACCAAAGCACCGTTTCTACATGGTCTACCTGCTTGATTTTTTCAGTCAGTTTAGCAACATCCTTGTCAGGCATATCCTCCACAATAATAAAGGAAAATGCGCCCTTGCCGAAATCATCCAGCAGTTCGTTTTGTCCGATGACCGTATCCATATCCTCCGGCAGATAATCGAGCATATCATAGTTGATACGAGTGCCGATCATTCCGAGCACGGACGGGATCATCAAAAGTAATGTTATAATTAAAATCGGTATGCGGCCTTTCACAACCGCTTTGGAAAAACGCATCGTTTTCAGTCCTCTCTTTCTTCGTAAAAGTCTGTTTCTATTACATCCGGCTGCTGATGATGAATAATCTTAACCGATGTAATGACGGTACACAGGTTCAAAAGCCCCTCCGCCAACAGCGTAATCCCGACCAACACGGTTAATACCCTGGCGCTCTCACCGGGGCGGAACAGAAGCAGAAGTCCGCATATTCCGGCGAACACGGCAAAAGCCATAATCAGCCACCATTCTTTTATTCCGAACGGCTTGGCTTCCAGTGCAATTTGAACCTTAAACAGCGCTTCTGCCAGAATGAAAATACCCATCGCGATGCAGATAAAATTCATCAATCCGTCAGGATGAACGAACAGAAGAATCCCTAGAATCATCATCAGAATTCCGAAAGCGAGGTCATATTGAAATGCCAGCCGAAAAAGATCCTTGGAGAAAAATCCAATCAGCTTGATTACTCCGAAGGCAAGCAGGATAATCCCGCAAATGACGCCGAGAGCCTTCACAGAAAATCCCGGTATGGCAATCAGTAAAATTCCAAGCAAACACAGTACCGATGAAATCACAATATATCCGATTTTAGCTGTTCGCACAGGCGCAACAGAACGCATAAAAAATGCCTCCTTTCAAATGAGCTGAACACAATCAGTTCCTTTGGAAGTGAGTATAGCAGGCTTAAATTCCAAATAAAATGGGCAATGACAGCCCTGCTGCCAAAAAACTGGGCAAACAGGGGATGTTTGCCTAATAAAAAAGCAGACAGTTATGGATTATAGAACCCATACTGTCTGCTTTTTCGGCTCAGCTTAATGTAACAGTTTTTTCAGTATATCCTCTCCGATTTCAAGGAATCGTTGTAAATCTTCTGTAATATCGTCATTCAAGCCGTTGTTCATCCATTCAATACAGATGCCGAAGCATTCACATTTGACAAGGCGGATAAAGATGCGGTGATCCTGAACACTTAAATGCTCCTTGGCGGAAATGGTATCTATGTATGTCGTTACTACATACTCGCACATTTTCATCAAATACTGTTCAAAGATATCCCGATTGACAGAGTTATATATATGAAGAATGGCTTTCCTGTTTTCCAGAATAAACCGGGAAGCGACCCGAAAGCCTTCATCCAAAGAATAAATGGAAGGATATTCTTTAATTAAATTGTCCGCTTGTTCCGATATGATTTCTTCAATCAAAGAAGGAATATCCTGAAAGTGATAGTAAAAAGAATTCCGGTTGATCCCGCAATCCTCAACAATATCTCTGACGCTGATTTTATTTAATGGGCGCTCATTAAGCAGCTTTATAAACGACGATTTAATCGCCTGCTTTGTGAAATTGGGCATACGATAACCTCCCGCGATGTACCATCTTTGAAATCCAAAACGAACTGTAAAACAAGGTGAATTTTATTATCATATCACTCCATTTTACAATATACATCATATTGCTGCTCTTTGGAAGTGCGAAAATCACGATTTTTCCCAAAATCGGGTGAGATCTTATTCCTACGACTAAACAGAGGTTTCTGATTTTTCTCTGTTCTCTCTAATCCGTTATCCGGAAACGATAATTTTCTTTCAGAGAACAGAGAAGAACGAAAAAGTGAAAAGAGAAAAGTACAAAAAGAAACGACAATCTTCTGTCGAAAATTGTCGTTTTTTTTTGGTGCCGCTGACCGGACTTGAACCGGTATGCTGTTTCCAGCGAGGGATTTTAAGTCCCTTGTGTCTGCCGATTTCACCACAGCGGCATAAAAAACAACGGATCAGCCGGGACATATTATACCGCTCATCCCACTGGATGTCAACCAAAAATCACCGTTTTGCAAAATCGAGAAAATCGGGTATGTGCACTTTTGCAACTTTTCACTTTCTGCTTTACAAAATGTACGGTTTCTGTTATGATAAAACATAAAGAGCGTTAACGTTAATGCAAAGCGATAATATGAGGAGGGAAGTATTGTGAAGAGATATATCAGTCTTTTGCTTATAGTGGTCGTCCTGTTCTGTGCGACCGCTGGGGCTGTTCCGGCTTTTGCGAGCGGGTCAGAGGGCTTCTCGCCCGATGAACTTGCCGGACTGCTCGGCTGGTACGATGCGTCGTCCCTCGCGCTGGAGGATGGGGCGGCGGTCGGCCTCTGGCCCAACCAGGCGGGGGAGGGGAGCCTCGACGCGGTGCAGAGCGACGCCGCCCGGCAGCCCGTCTATACCGCCGCGGGAAAGGTAGGCGGAAAACCGGCTGTCCGTCTGACCAAGTCCAGCTTTCTAAAACTGCAGGGGGATGTTAACCTCGCTGATTTTTCGATTTTTGCCGTCACAAATCTGGACGCGATAGAAGGCACGGCAGACAGCAATCAGATTTTTTCAAAATTGCAGCTTGGCAGTCCGCATCATCATAGCTGGTATTTTAACATCAAGGACGGTTTTAACTTCGGCTGGCACGACGCGGCGGGATATCACGACTATACCGGCACTGACCGCGCGGTTTCGGCCAATACCGAATACATCCTTGCCGGAACCAAGGCGGGAACGCGCGGCCAGTTGTACATAAACGGCAAGGCGCTCGGCAGTCTGGTCAGCAGCGCCTCCGACCCGGCGGCCAGCGCCTGCGACGATCCGGTATATATCGGCGGCTGCGGCGCGAACGGCGAGGCTTGGAGCGTCGAGGGCGATATTTGTGAGATCCTTCTTTTTGACCGGGGCCTTACCGCGGCCGAGGCGGGGGAGGTCAACCTTTATCTCGCACAGAAATGGGGCGTTGCGATCGACGCCGGTCTTGCGTTAGAGGGGGAGATCGCCATCGACGGCGAGCCGCTTCGGCCGTTCAGTGAGGAGATTACCACCTACCGCTACACGGTGGCGAAGGGGACAACTGAGCCGCCGCGGGTTACCGCCGATTTCAACCTCCCTGCCGAGGTAACGCAGGCGGCCACCCTCCCGGGGACGGCGACCGTCACAGTGGGGGAGGACGGCCGGACCAAAACCTTTACAATTCGATTTGAAATACTGGATACGGATGTGATGAATTTGAAACAGCCCGAAATTGAACAGGTTGAGATCACCGGCGGCTTTTGGAAAGAGAAGCTGGAGCTCTTCCGCACGACCACCGTGAAGCATGTGCTTGACAACCTGGAAAAAAGCGGCACACTGCAAAATTTTGACAATGTGGCGAACGGAACCAGCGTCTCCACCCGCACCTGTCCCTGGAACGACGGCCTGCTGTTCGAGAGCATCCGCGCCGCCGCCGATTTTCTGCGGGTGCAGCGCGATCCGGAGCTTGAAGCGCAGATCGACGGTTATATTGACCGGATCTACGCCGCCTCGCTCAAGAGCGATACCGGATATCTCAGCACCGCCGCCATGCAGGATAAGCCGGGACAGTATTTCGACGCCACCGGCGACGCACGGTGGTATCACGACGCCTATAATTTCGGCTGCATGGCCGAGGCGGCCGTGCATTATTACAAGGCGACCGGCGGAAGCGCGGCCAGTTTGCGCCTGCTGTTTGTCGTGACCCGGTTTGCCGCGTTTATCGCCGACAACTACGGCTATGGTACAAAGGCCGACGGCACCCCGAAAATCAACATGGTTCCCTCCCACGAGGGGCCGGAGGAGATGCTGTTGAAGCTCTATACCCTTTACCGAGATGAGCCGGCGCTCAAGGCGAAGATCGAAGGCTACAACAGCGCGTATCCACTGAAAATTGACGAGGAGGCGTATGCCTCGCTGGTGCGGTTCTGGATTGAAAACCGGGGCGTGTATGACGGCCGGGTAAACGGCGCGAACTACGGCACCTACGCGCAGGATCATGCCGTCTATTACGAGCAGACGGAGGGCACCGGCCATGCCGTGCGCGCCAACCTGTTCTATACCGGTCTGGCGGCCGCCGGGCGGGAATTCGGCAACCTGAATTATATCCGCGCGGCCAAGACCCTCTATGACAACATCACCGAAAAGCAGATGTATGTGACCGGCGGAGTCGGCGTCAGCGGCGCGGAGGAGGCCTACGGCCCCGACTATGATCTGCCAAACACCGGCTATTGCGAGACCTGCGCCCAGGCAGCCATGGGCTTTTTCAGCGAATACCTGGGCCTGACCTTCGGTGAGTCCAGGTATGCCGACACGGTGGAAAAATATATGTATAATGGTGTTCTCGGCTGCGCGGGAGAGGATGGTAAAAGCTTTTACTATGTCCAGCCGCTGACTGCCCAAAACGCCCAGCGGTGGGAGTGGATCGACTACACCCCCTGTTGCCCGCCGATGTTTTTGAAGTTTTATTCTGAGCTGCCGGCCTATCTCTATTCCTATACCGATACAGATGTTTATGTAAACCAGTTTGCATCCAGCCGCCTGACCCTTTCCGGCTTGACCGTCACGCAGGAGAGTGAGATGCCCTTCGGCGGCGTTACCTCCATCCGGGTTGAGGGGGGAGACACCACTCTGCGTATCCGTATCCCCGACTGGGCCGACGCCGGCCGGGTCTCCCTCACGGTGGGGGAGGCAGCGATCGCCCTCACGCTGGAGAAGGGCTACGCCGTCGTCCCGGTAAAAAGCGGAGAGACGGTGACCCTCACTCTGCCGATGGAGGCGCGGCGGGTCTACAACGACCCGCAGGTCAAGGCTACCGAGGGGATGGTTTCCTTTGCCTGGGGCCCGCTGAATTACTGCTTTGAAAAGATCGACAACCCCTATATCGCCAACTGGAACAGCGGCGAGTTCTGCTTCGGCGTCCGGCCGGAGGCGGAGATCACCGCCGCTTATAATCCGGCGCTGCTGGGCGGTGTGGTCACCCTGAGCATGACGGGGGATTATTACAACACCTCCGGCAGGCTGAGCTCGGCCACCGTTACGGCCATCCCGTTTTATGCCCGTTCCAATCGGGGGAGCATGACCTCCTATGTCTTTGTAGGAGAGGCGCCGGACAATACTGCCGGAAACTTCAAACGATGGCTGGCCGGCGCAACCAGCACCCGCACAGTGGGGGAGAGCGCGGCGGCCGCCTTTGACGGCGACCTGGATACCGCCTGGGTCGCGGGGGCGGCCGATTTTCCGCAGGCGCTTGCGGTCGACCTTGGGGAAGAGGCGGCGGTCGGCACGATCCGGGTCACCTTCCCAAGCCAGCAGGCCTGGAAATATCAAGTGCTCGGCTCCTCCGACGGGAAGGCGTGGATCCTCTTGGCCGATAAAAGCGAAAACGCTGAAAGCAGCGCGATCTTTACCGAAAACGTCGAAGGGAATGTCCGGTACGTCGCTCTGCTGCTAACCGACTCGGCCGGGGTAGGGTACGCCTCGGTCAGGGAGATTGAGGTGTGTGAAGCAGGCAGCAGCGTCAACCTGGCGAAGGGGAAGCTCTGCGCCGCCTCGTCGGTGAACGAGGTCGGGGACTCGGCCTTTGCGATGATTGATGGGAACAAAAACACCCGCTATTGCCCGCCGGGGGAGGAGAAGCCGCAGACGGTGACCTTCGATCTTGGCGCGAAGACGAGCTTTGAGGGGATTTCGATCCTCTTTGAAAAGCCGAGCGACTGGACCTACACGGTGGAACTGTCGGACGACGGTGTGCAATGGAATGAATATATCTCCGAAACCTTCCGTATGACCGCCGACGGCGAGACGCATACGGTAAGCAGGGCGGCCGCCGCCCGGTATCTCCGTTTTACAGTTACAGCGACTACCGGAGGGGTCTGGGCCAGCGTGTGGGAGTTTGATCTGCTTTCCGCCTCGGGGTCGGAGGATATTTTCACCTCCATCTTCGCCACCCTCCCCGAATCCGACCCGGTGATGCCGGGCGATGTGGATGGGGACGGGTCGGTGACCGTTTCGGACGTGGTGGCGCTGCGGCAGGCCATTGTCTCCGGAGAGAATACCGGGTGGGAGCTGACGGCCGGTGACTTGGATGAGAATGGGGCGTTGACCGTCACGGACGTGGTAGAGCTGCGTGCGAGGATCGTCAAAGGATAATTTGGGTTCCCCTTTTATGAAAGAATCAACGCGTCTGCCATCGAAAGCAGACGCGTTGATTTCTTTTTTGCAAACAGGAATGTGCCGGAGAAAGAGGCGCCGCTTTACTGTGCGGAGGTGTCCGGCCCGCCGTTCTCCTCCGGGTGAAAGTGGCGGTAGACCGCCTCGGCCGCCGGGCGGTTCAGCCCCTTTACCTCCAGCAGGGCAGGGAGGGAGGCCTCCCGGATCCGCCTGACCGATTTGAAATGGCGGAGCAGGGCGGCTGCCCGCGTCCTGCCGATGCCGTCGATCTCCTCCAGCGCGAGGGTGAGGGTGTTTTTGCCCGTGACCTTGCGGTGATAGCCGATGGCGAAGCGGTGCACCTCCTCCTGTATTGTCGAAACGAGCGTGTAGGCGCTGCGGTTGGATTTGATGACGATATCGCCCCCCTGCGCCGCAATGGCCCGGGTTTTGTGCTTGCCGTCCTTGACCATGCCGTACAGCGGGACGGAGGAAAGGCCGTGTGCCTCCAGCACCGGGCGGACGGCGTTCACCTGGCCCAGCCCGCCATCCAGAAGGACCAGATCGGGCAGCCGGCCGAAGCCTTCGCCCTCTTCCCGGTGCGCTTCGTATTCCGAGAGGCGGCGGTCGAGCACCTCGGCCATCGAGCGGTAGTCGTCCTGTCCCGAAAAGCTCTTGATTTTGAATTTGCGATAGGCGGATTTCTGCGGCCGCCCGTTTTCAAAGACGACCATGCCGGCCACGTTGCCGCTTCCCGCCGTGTTGGAGATGTCATAGGCTTCGATATATTCCGGCGGTTTCGGCAGGCCGAGCAGCCGTGCCAACTCGTCGAGGGCGGCCGTCTCCCGCCCCTTGCGGCCGGATTTCTCGGCAAGATATTCGGCCGCGTTGGCGCGGCACATTTCCACCAGCCGGAGCTGCTCTCCCTGCTGCGGGACGACGATGTGCACCGCGCGGCCCGACCGCTCGCCAAGCCAGCGGGAGATCAGAGCCTCGTCATCGCAGGGCGCGTCCAGCTCGATGCGCGGTGGGATATCGCCGCGCATCGAGTAATACCGCTTGAGAAATTCGGAGCGGGCGGCCCCCTCCTCGGTGAAGCTGTCGAGCAGAAAATGCTCGCAGTCGCTCAGCCGTCCGTTCTCAAACACAAAGACGGCGAAGCAGGCGTGGGTTGGGTTTTTGGCTGCGGCGATCACGTCCTGCCGCTTGTAGGTCGAGGCGATGACCTTCTGCTTCTGGCCGATCCGCTCCATGGCGCGCAGCCGGTCGCGCAGCTTGGCTGCCCGCTCAAACTCGAGGGCGTCGGCCGCCGCCTCCATCTCCTTTTTGATCTGCGCGGCCGAGGAGGCGGCCCCTCCCTTGATAAAATCGACGGCGGCGCGCACCGACTCGCGATATTCCTCGGCTGGGATTTTCCCGGAACAGGGAGCCTGACACAGCCCGATGAAGTGGTTGAGGCAGGGGCGCCCCTTTCCAATGTCGCGGGGGAACACCTTGCCGCAGGTCGGCAGGCGGAAGATTTTGCAGGCCTCCTCCACCGTTTTGTTAACCGTCCAGCCCGAGTTATACGGCCCGATGTAGGCCGCGCCATCCTTTTCGGCGTGAAAGACGGTGGTGATCCGCGGCCATTCTCCCCCCGAGATGCGGATATAGTTGTAGCCCTTGTCATCCTTGAGCAGGATGTTGTATTTGGGCATGTGCTGCTTGATCTGCGAGCATTCGAGGATCAGCGCCTCAAACTCGCTGTCGCAGAGAATATACTCAAAATCCTCCACATTCGAGACCATGCGGCGGACCTTCGGCGCATGGTTGGTCTGGCTGCCGAAATACTGGCTGACCCGGTTCTTGAGCGCCTTGGCCTTTCCGATATAGATAATTTGGCCGCTTTTGTCCCGCATGATATACACGCCGGGGGTCAGCGGCAACCGCATGGCTTTTTTTCGCAGGCGGCGCAGCCGCTCCTCCGCGGTTTCAGGTTGTTTGCCTTCAGACATAGCGGCCTCCTTTAAAATATAGTTTCATTTTATACATTTTATAATAGTATACTATAATTTCGCCGTTTTCTCAATCCCTTCGCTCCGCCTTGATTTTTCAGAGTGAATATGATACAATCTTTTTGCCCGGCAAACGGCCGGGCATATTTTTTGACCGGGACGGACAGAATGCAGGGTGTATCTGGATGAAAAGAATGACGAAAAATTTAAAAGCGGAGTGTCTGCGGCGTGCGGCGGCCTCCTTTAAAAACTTCCTGTGTGAGAATCGCCGGGCGTTGACCGCGGCCTTCTGCTTTACGCTGGTCTGCTATGGATTTATGTTGACGCACTATACCCTGACGATCGATGAGGAGACCTGGATCTGCAACACCGATCCTGCGCTGATTCAGAAGATATGGATGCTGCAGGGGCGCTTCGGGCTTTATCTGTTTGATGCGGTGTTTACGCCGCTTGGCCGGTATGTGCCCTTCCTTTGGGATTTTTTGGGGATCGTTTTCTGGTTTGCGGGCGGCGTGGTGTTCTGCTTCTGCCTGACGCGGTATGTGTCCGCTGTTTCTCGCCTGTCGGTGGGCGTTTTCGCGGCTATGTTTACCACGGTTCCGCTGGCTGTGGGAGAGCTGCTCTCCTATTCCATGTTCAGCTTACAGCAGGGGTTGGCCATGCTGCTGGTGTCGGCTTCGGCCGCGCTGACCTTTTTCTGGTTCCGTACCCGCCGTGGAATGGCCGCCGCAGGCGCCGCGCTCCTCCTTTTTGCCGGCGTGTCGTTTTATCAGGCCTTTGCCACGGTGTATATTACGGCGATGGCCGCTTACGTCTGTTTGTCGCTGATCTACGGCTCCGGCGGCCGGTTCTGGAGGAGTCTGGTCGGCTCCGTCGGCATTTTCGCGGCCGGCGTCGGTGCGTATTTTCTGATCAACGCTTATATTACCCGGGTTCTTTATCCCGGAGCGGACGCCTATCTCGAAAATAATTTTATCGGCTGGGATGGAGGAAATCCGCTTGTCCCCCTTCTGCCGGCCGTTAAAAATACGGCGCGGGTCCTCCTCGGGAGGGAGGTTTACGGCGGAAAGGCGCTGCTGCTGCTCACGGTGCTGACGGCATTGGCGTTTTGTATTCGCCTCGTCCTCCTGATCCGGGAGAGGAACGGTCGCGCCGCCGCCGGCCTGATCGTCGGGTTTGCTGCGCTTCTGCTTGCGCCATTTTCCATGCTGTTCGGCTTTGCTCAGCCGACGTTGATCGGCAGGACGCTGCTGGCTCTCCCGCTTTCGATGAGCGTGCAGGCGGTTCTGGTCGTCGATACCGCCCGTCTCCTTCCGAAGCCGTCAGCCTCCCGTTGGATCGCCGGCGGTCTGCTGCTCTGCGTGCTTCTGATAAACGCGGCGTATATGAACAACCTTTTTTATAACAGCTACCGCGTGTATACCGAGGATCAGGCCAAGGCCGCGCAGATCATGAGCCGCATAGCGGGGGAGGGGATGGATGCTTCGAAAAAACCGGTCGTGTTTATCGGTATGCTGCCGCAGAACGCTTATCTTTCCGCCGACTGTTCCGCCGGCGGCTCCTTCTTCGCCTGGGACAACGGCAACATCGCCCGCATGCGCGATTTTCTGAACGCGGAGGGGTACACGATCCTCCCGGCAGACGCGGATCAAATTCAGCGGGGCGCGCTTCTGGCGGAGGAGATGCCCTGTTGGCCGGCGGAGGGGTGCGCGGCCGACGCGGGAGATTTTATTCTTATCAAGTTCAGCGATCCGGCCTATCCCTGGGAGATTGTCAATGGAGCAGCAGTTTCTTAAAATTTTATCCGGACGGTGGAACGCCTGCTTTATGTTGCATTTTAAGCAAGGCAGGACGTAAAAAGGTAGATTTTTGATAAGTTGCAAAAATCTGTCCGGACAGTCGGGGAGGAGGGTGTCCAAATGCTGGAACAGTATGGCTCTTCAAAAAATGAATTTGTTTGGGGGAAAGCCAGGAAAGACGGCCGCTGCGACTGTTTTTGGGGCTGCACTGTACAGAGAAGTCGGGTTGGAAATTCTATTAATTTTATAAAAATTTTTTAAAAAGATATTGACATTGGTGGCATATCTGCTATAATTGCAGTAGATTGTAGCGGAACTGAAAGCTACATAAAAATTTTAAAAAGGGGAAATTTCAAAATGAAAAAGATTCTTGCAACAATTGTTGCCCTCTGCATGGCGATTTCCATGTGTGTTGTCGCTTCCGCAGCGGACGGTGCTTCGATCGAAGTCACTACAGTCGTAGCCGAGAGCTTTGCCAAGGACGGCAGAATCCTTGTTCCGATCGTTCTGAAGAATGCGGATAAGGTTACCGGCGCTCAGGGTATGGCCGGTATTGAGTTGAATGTTAAGTTCGACGATGCGCAGCTGGCATTTGTTGGCGCCGCCACCGAGCTCAAGTACCAGGTTGAAGATGTTCTGAGCGGTGAGATGAAGGATGTTGCTTTCAACTGCACCGGCGCGCTTTCTCCGGCTGGCGCTACTGACAGCGCGAAGTTCATGCTGGATGGCGAGGCTGCTATCGCTCTGACTGGCGATATCACTCTTGGCACTCTGGTTTTCAAGGCTGCTGCTGACATCGCTGAGGGCACTGAGGTTAAGGCCACTGTGACCGTTGTTGATGCTTGCGACACCGCGAAGAACAAGTTCGGCGATCAGATCACCGCTGGCGAGGTTGTCCTGGCCAAGGCTGAGAAGACGGAAGAGTCTGTTCCTTCCACTCCGGATGAGTCTACTCCTTCCACTCCGGATGAGTCTACTCCTTCGACCGATTCCACTATTTCCACTGCTTCTACTGCTTCCACCGCTTCCACTGCTTCTGCCGCTTCTGTTGCTTCGAAGGCTTCTACTGCTTCGACCACCAACCCGAAGACCGGCGATGCTGGCGTGCTGGCAGTTGGCGCTCTGATGGTTGTTGCGGCTGGTGCTGCTTTCGTAACCATGAAGAAGAGATAAGCTGATTTTAAAAAATCGCTTATAGCTTGAACAACAAACCCCTCCGCTCGGTTGAGCGGAGGGGTTTTTCCTGTTTTCCTTTCGTTTTTCGGTTGACAGACCGATTCTGTGTGCTATAATGAAAAAAACGATTGTAAAGGATAGGATAAAAGATATGGAGATTATAAATCAATTGGATCTTGCATCGGCGTTTGTCTTTCCGCGTACCGGGGACAGCTTCAAAATGATTTTTGTGGTTGTCGCGGTGGTTGCGGTTTTGGCGGTGATTGTATGTTTACTGCTGCCCAAATTCACAAAGAAAAAGCCATCGGATGACGCCTCTGTTACGCAGGAGGGCTTCCATGATCCTGAGGATTCGGTTGAGGATATCGGCAATGATGTCGGCGCCGGTACAGAGAATACGGAGTCTTCTGACGACAATCTTTCTGACAAGTGATTTCTCTAAAAAAAGAAGCCCTGATTGAGGCTTCTTTTTTTATACCGCGTTTTCGTAAAATCATGGAAGATTTTGGCCTGTTCACCCCCGAATTGGCGCGGCGTCCGGGGGGCGTCGGTAAAAAATATCGGTCCAACCATGGCTGAATACGCAAAACCTCCTGTGGCGGGTATTTGCATAAATGTTATTGACTATTTCGATTTTTTACCTGTGTTATCCGGATGCATATTTGCATAGCCTATAAAAAGGCGGTGAACAAGAATGTTTGCAGTTTTGACTCTGGATTGCACGCGGCGGCCGGGCGCACTTTGGCGCCGCCGCTTTCAAAGTTGTGTAACGCAGCGGCGCCCGGCGGGGGAGGGCTGGTATTATCTTATTCATCATTATTGTCCGGCCGGCCGACCCGATTGGAAACAGCTCTGCCGTGTGCTCGGGCGGGAGAAGCACCATTTGATTTTTCCGACGGACCTTACGCCTCCGCCGGATGTGGGAATACGAAGATATGATTCGTCGGCCTTTTGCGCGCAGATACTGACCCGGATGTTTTGCAGAGTTTTGCGTGATCAGCCGCGCCCTGTCGGTCCGGCCGTGTTGATTGACCGGGACGGGGTTTTGCAGAATACGGCCGAGCGGCTTTTGCCGCTGACGCCGCAACTGATTATTTCAACCCAAAACAGCGCGAAATATTTGGATTTTATCCGCCGGGCGGAGCTGCTCTATGGCGTTTCCCCAATTCTCGGTGAAAGCGAACGATCGCTGCAAAGCGCAGTGGCCGTTCTTGCACCGCATGGGGTCGGCGGGGTGCGGCTGCCGGATCGCGCCGTGCTGCTCGGCAGGAAAGAGGACGGCGGGTATTATCTGGAGGATGGATGTCTGTCGCTTTCGCCGGAGGTACGCGACCTGGTTCCGCAGGGCATTTCTCCCCTTGAAATGCTTGCGGCCTTGCACGAAAAATGCGAATTACGGCTGCCTGTTGGGAAGATATGTCCCGTCCTTTGTAAAGGAGGCGGGAAAAGTTCGGTCAGCGGCTTGGTTTTCACAATTTCTTGCTTGACATAGTCGGGCGGATTGCATATAATGTATTTATTATGCGGGCGGAGAATCCTCCCGTACAGTATCCTGTGAAAGGGTGTAAATGAAAAAATGGCAAAGCAAATCGTTTTGACGGAGGCCGGCCTTAAAAAAATTGAGGATGAGCTGGAAGAACTCCGTACCCATAAACGCAAGGAAATTGCGGAAAAAATTAAGATTGCGCGGTCATTCGGCGACTTGTCGGAGAACAGCGAGTATGACGAAGCCAAGAACGAACAGGCCAAGGTGGAGGCGCGCATCGCCGATCTGGAGGCCATGCTGAAAAATGCAAAAATGGTGGATGAATCCATCAGCGACGGCAATACGGTTGAGATCGGATCCACTGTTCGCGTCCTGGATGTGGAGTTCAAGGAGGAGGTCGTGTATCAGGTCGTCGGCTCCGCCGAGTCCGACCCTGTAAACGGCAAAATTTCGGATGAATCTCCGGTGGGTCAGGCGCTGCTCGGCAGCCGGAAAGGCGCCAAGGTCGTGGCGGAGACGCCGCAGGGCGAGCTGAAGTTCAAGGTTTTGGAGATTATGCGATAAACCACTCGGCGGGCAGGAGTTTCCTGTCCGCTTTGTACGTATTGGCACAGCGGATTAAGATTCAGGAAAGGGATGGTCAAATGTCGGAGGAGAAAAAGAACATACAAACCCCGGAGGAAGCGACCGGGCTTTCAGCAGAGGAGATGAGCGAACTGCTCAAAATCCGGAGGGATAAGTTGTCTGCTTTGCAGGCGGAGGGCAAGGATCCTTTTCAGGTGACCAAATTTGACGCAACCCATCACGCCGCCGAGATTGTGGAGGGCTTTGACGAACTGGAAAACAAGGATGTCAGCGTGGCCGGCCGACTGATGAGCTGGCGCGACATGGGTAAGGCCAGTTTTATGGATCTGCGGGACAAAAGCGGTCGCATCCAGCTCTATCTCAAGATTGACGAGATCGGGGAAGAGGCTTACAACGACCTGAAAAAATGGGATATCGGCGATATTGTCGGGGTGAAGGGCTTTGTTTTTCGCACCCGGCGGGGAGAAATCTCCATCCATTGCAAAGAGGTAAAACAGCTTTCTAAATCCCTGCGCCCTCTGCCGGAAAAATTCCACGGTCTTACCGACCGGGAGACCCGCTATCGCCAGCGGTATCTGGATCTGATCGTGAATCCGGAGGTTCGCCGCAATTTTGAAATCCGCAGCGCCTTTATCAAATATCTGCGCGCTTTTCTGGACGGACGCGGATATATGGAGGTTGAAACGCCGGTTCTCAACACCATTTCGGGCGGTGCGACCGCTCGGCCTTTTATCACCCACCACAACACGCTGGATATTGATATGTATATGCGTATCGCTACGGAGTTGCCTTTGAAACGGCTGATTGTCGGCGGGCTGGAGCGTGTGTACGAAGTGGGGCGCATCTTCCGGAACGAGGGGATGGATCCCAAGCACAATCCGGAATTTACCACAGTGGAGCTGTATGAGGCGTACGCCGACTTCAACGATATGATGGATCTGTTTGAGGCGCTGCTGTCGGGCGCCGCGAAGGAAATTTTGGGCACCTACGCTGTCTCCTGGCAGGGGGAGGATATCAACCTCGCCCCCGGCTGGCCCCGTTTAACCATGGCGGAGGCGGTCAAGCAGTATACCGGCGTGGACTTTATGGCCATTGACGGGGACGCGGACGCGGTGGCGGCCGCCCGGGCCGCCGGCGTGGATATGGACGAGGTGGAGCCGACTTGGGGCCGTGCGTTGTATGAGACCTTCGATCAGAAGGTGGAGAGCCGGCTGATCCAACCGACCTTTATTACCATGCATCCGGTGGATGTCTCGCCGCTGGCCAAGCGCAGCCCGAGCGATCCCCGCCTGACCGAGCGGTTTGAGCTTTTCATCTGCCGCAGTGAGATGGGGAACGCCTTCAGCGAACTGAACGATCCGATTGACCAGCGTCAGCGCTTTCAGAAAGAGGTGGAAGCCAGAGCCAACGGAGATGATGAGGCCGGCATGATGGATGAAGACTTCCTGACCGCGCTGGAGTATGGTATGCCTCCGACCGGTGGCCTCGGCATTGGCATCGACCGTTGTGTGATGCTGCTCACCGGCGCCGACAGCATCCGGGATGTTATTTTCTTTCCGACGATGAAACCCCTCGCCTGAGCAATCTCTTTCCGGTTTGTCCATATAAGAAGCGTTACCGTGCCGCGCCTTGTTTCGCTCCGTGAAAGGCCTGTCAAAGCTGCTTGCGGACGGTAAAAAATCTGACGCCATTTTCTACTATGAAGCCGATAGAATGAAGGACACTGAACCATGCAGAAAATCCGCCAAAAGCTCAGCAATTTCTGGTATTATTACAAGGTGCACACCGTTGTCGCGGTTGTAGTTATCGCAATTTTGGCGGTGCTCTTCTCTCAGTGTGCGGCAAAGGAGAGGTATGATTACGCCGTTGTGCTGAATATGGCGACCGTTGTGGAAGAGCCGACAGCCGACCTTTTGGCCGGGGAACTGGCGCAGTTTGGTGAAGACCTTAACGGCGACGGCGTCGTCACGGTGGAGGTTATCAACTGTACCTACGGCAGCAACGACAGCGTGCGGATCAATCAGCTCGGCAAGCTGCAGGCCCGCCTCATGATGCCGGAAACGGTGCTTTTCATTCTGGATGAGGTCTCCTTTTCCAACCTGGACGCTATGGGGCTGTTCGGCACGGCGGAGGGGTTTGACGCAAAGATGGGCAGGGCGCTCTCTTTAAATGGAACGGCGATGGATGCGGCAGTTCAAAGCCGCTTTGGCAATGTGATGCCGGCGGCCTGGTACCTTTGTGTGCGGGGATATGACGATACCGCGCTGGAGGGAGACGAAGAGGCCGCCGCGTACGCTGAGCAGTCGCGGGCGCTGGTCTCCCGCCTGTTGGTCGCGTATAAAGCGGAATAGGTGCCGGGCGGGAGGGCGAATCTTCTTCGCGCTCGAAAAGGCGGAGGATTTTTGCGTGTCCGCCACAAAACCGGAAATGTGCAGGACCAGGAAAATTGCAGCAAAAATATTGATTTTGCTGCAATTCTGCGCTATAACGACGATGTGCAAATTTGGGTAAGGGATAACGATTGCTGGCAATGTATCGGCTTGTCGGTATGCGGCGTACAAGGGAGTTATCAGAAACTGTGTCAATAACGGTAACCCATTATGATGAAAAGCCCGTCTGCTTGCTTTGAGCAGACGGGCTTCATTCTTGTTAGCTGACCAAATGAGCATAAAGGAATATGTGACCTGTTTACGGGTCGCGAGAACAAACAGGCATAGAAAATGCCCCTTAAGGGGCACCCCGTGATTGGAATGCGGTCGGCAAACCATTCGGGGTTCCCTTTAGGGGCAATCGTCTGTAAAATGCCCTTTTAGGGCTTAATCAAACCTCCGGTTAAGCCGGAGGTTTTGAATTTCTTGTGCTTTGCCGCACACATACGGCGCCTGGACGATGTTGTTAAGGGAAAATCCGTTTACGACATGACCTTGACCATGACGGCTTTCTGCGCATGGAGGCGGTTTTCAGCTTCCTCGAAAATTTCATCGGCGTGAGCTTCAAAGATTTCGGCCGTGATTTCCTCACCCCGGTGGGCGGGGAGGCAGTGGAGCACCATCGCGTCAGCGGCCGCCTTTTGCATCAGGGCGTCGTTGATCTGGTATCCGGCGAAGGCTGCGGCGCGCTGTTCGCGCTCGCTCTCCTGTCCCATGGAAGCCCAGACGTCGGTGATCATGACGTCGGCGCCGGCAGCCGCCTCCTCCGGTGTGCGGAAGAGGTGGAAGCTGTCGCCGTAGCCGGTCGCGAACTCAAGAACCTCGGCAGCTGGATCGTAGCCCTTCGGGCAGGCGACCGAAACCTGCATCCCAACCTTCAGACCGCCGACGATCAGGGAATTCATCATGTTGTTGCCGTCCCCGATAAAGCACATCTTGAGGCCCTCGAACCGACCCTTGCGCTCGCGAATGGTCATCAGGTCAGCCAGAATCTGACAGGGGTGGCAGAAATCGGTCAGCCCGTTGATGACCGGGATGCTGCCGTATTCGGCCAGCGTCTCGACCTCCTGCTGCTCGAAAGTGCGGATCATGATGCCGTCGAGGTAGCGGGAAAGCACCCGTGCGGTGTCCTCGACCGGCTCGCCCCGCCCGATCTGCAAATCGTTCGCGGAGAGAAAGAGCGCCTGTCCGCCGAGCTGGTACATGCCGGTTTCAAACGAGACGCGGGTGCGGGTGGATGATTTCTGAAAAATCATGCCGAGACTCTTGCCGGCAAGGTGGGGATGGGGAATGCCGTGCTTACGTTCATATTTGAGCTGATCGGCAAGATTTAAGATTTCCATAATTTCCTCGGACGAGAGGTCAAGCATTTTTAACAAGTGTTTCATGGTACAATCCTCCAAATAATCAAATTTGTGAGAAAACGGTGCTGCGGCTCAGGAAAGAGATCCGATCACGCCGCATAGAATGTCGAGACCGCGATTCAATTCCTCCCCGCTGATGTTCAGCGGCGGCAGCAACCGGAGCGAGCTTTTGGCGGTCAGCACCAGCAAGCCCTGCTCCAGACAGCGGCCTGCCGCGGTTTTGGCGTCGCCGTTTACAAGGTCGATGCCCACCATCAGGCCGAGGCCCCGAACCTCCTTCACATTTTGCAAAGCGGTCAGCCGGGTGCGGATGGTTTCACTCTTTTCCCGCACCCCTTGGAGAAAGCCGGGGGTGCCGACCGTGTCGAGAATATAGGCGGCGCCGGCCGCGGCGACCGGGTTGCCGCCGAAGGTGCTGCCGTGGGTCGAGGGCCCCATCACACCGCCCAGACGGGCGGCGCAAAGACAGGCGCCGATCGGCAGCCCGCCTCCAAGTCCCTTGGCCAGCGTTACCACGTCGGGGGAGATTCCGTACTGCTCGGCCGCGAGCAGGGTGCCGGTGCGGCCGACGCCGGTCTGCACCTCGTCCACCAGCAGGAGGATGTCACGCGCCTCACACAGCTTTGCGACGGCGTCGATATAAGCCTTATCCAGCGGCCGAACGCCCCCTTCGCCCTGGATCAGCTCGAGCATCACAGCGCAGACGGTGTCGTCGGCCGCCTGCTCCGTTGCTGCGAGATCCCCGGCCTCCACATACGAAAAACCGCCGGTGAAAGGGAAGAAATAGTTGTGAAAAACCGCCTGTCCTGTGGCGGAAAGCGTGGTTACCGTCCGGCCGTGGAAGGAATTGACCAGCGTAAGGATTTTATCCCGGCCGGGTCCATATTTATCAAAGCTGTACTTGCGTGCCAGCTTGACGGCGCACTCGTTGGCCTCGGCCCCCGAATTGCCGAAAAAGACCTTGTCCATGCCGGTCAGGCGACAAAGCTTTTCGGCCAACCGGATCTGCGGCGCCGAATAATAGAGGTTGGAGGTGTGCTGAAGCTTTTTCAGCTGATGTTCGACGGCCTCCACCCAGCCTTGGTCGCAGTAACCGAGAGCATTGACCCCGATGCCGGAGCCAAAGTCTATGTAAGGCGTTCCGTCGCCGCTCCAGGCGGTTGCGCCCTGTCCGTGATCGAGATCGACCGGGAATCGGCCGTAGGTCGGCATGAGGTTTTCAGCCTCGGTCTTCTTTAATTCATCAAAATTCATGGTATATTTTCTGCCCTTCATGCCCGGAAAATCCGGGGAGATTATTGCGTTGCTTTCGGCAGGGCGAAGAGGCCCTCCTCTACACATCCGGTCAGATAAACATGGTGCCGCAGCCCTCGTCTGTAAACATCTCCATCAGGATGGCGTGGGGAATGCGGCCGTCGATGATGTTGGTCTGTTTGACGCCGCGGCGGACGGCCTCTACACAGCACTCGATTTTCGGGATCATGCCGCCCGAAATGATGCCGGAGGATTTGAGCATCGGCACTTCGCTGACCTGGACGGCCGGAATCAGGGAGGATTCATCCTCTTTGTCTCGCAAAAGGCCGCTGATGTCGGTCATGAGCAGCAGCTTCTCCGCGCCCAGGGCGGCGGCAAGCTGCGCCGCCGCGGTGTCGGCGTTGATGTTGTAAACCGAGTCGGCGTCCTCTCCCTCGCCCGCCGCGATGGTCGAGACGACCGGAACATATCCGGCGGCGATTGCGTCGGTAACGAGCGTCGTGTCCACTTCAGTGATTTCGCCCACAAAGCCGATGTCGGCGGCGCTGTATTTTTTGGCTCGCAGCATCCCGCCGTCGAGGCCGCACAGCCCGATTGCCCGCACGCCGTGGCTGCCGAGCAGCTTGACCAGCCCCTTGTTTACCTTGCCGGCCAGCACCATCTGTACAATCTCCATTGTTTCGGCGTCAGTGTAACGCAGGCCGCCGACAAACCGGCTCTCCTTGCCGATTTTGGAGAGCATGTCGTTAATCTCCGGCCCGCCGCCGTGTACCAGCACAACGTGGATCCCGACAATGGAGAGAAGGCCGATATCCGACATCACGGCGTTTTTCAAATCCTCGTTTACCATGGCGTTTCCGCCGTATTTGATGACGACGGTGCGTCCGGCGTACTTTTGAATATAGGGCAGCGCCTGCACCAGCACATCGGCCCGTTCCAGATTGGAAATATCCATACAGTATCCAAAATCCTTTCCGCCGGCAAAAAGAGGGAGGGGAGACCTCCGCCTTTGCCGCGCTTCAAATTTTCAGGTGCGGTAGTCCCCATTGATCTTCACATAGTCGTAGGTGAGGTCGCATCCCCATGCGGTCGCCGCGCCCGCTCCGTCGCCGAGTGTGACGTCGATGACGATCTCCTCCTCAGAGAGAACGCGCTTGGCCGTTTCTTCGTCAAAATCGACCCCGGCGCCGTTTTCACAGACGATAACGCTCCCGGCTGCCGAGCGGAATTCCACCCCGACCTTCTCGACGTCCAGCTCCGCGCCCGCGTAGCCGAGGGCGCAGAGCACCCGGCCCCAGTTGGCGTCGGCGCCGAAAATCGCCGCCTTGGTCAAAGAGGAACAGATCACGCTCTTGGCCAGCATTTTTGCGTCGGCCGTCGTGGCGGCGCCGTTTACATTGCATTCGATCAGGCGGGTGGCGCCCTCGCCGTCGCCGGCCAGCAGCTTGGATACGGCTCGCATCAGCTCGAACAGCGCGGCGGTGAAGCGGCTGTATCCTTCCCCGTCTGTTGAAGCGATCTCGGGATTGCCGGCCGCGCCCGAGGCGAGAATGACCGCCATATCGTTAGTGGAGGTATCCCCGTCGACGCTGATCATGTTAAAGGTATCGTCTGCCACCGCTTTGAGGGCGGTTTGCAGCATCTGGGGCTGGATGGCGACGTCGGTCGTGAGGAAACAGAGCATGGTGGCCATGTTGGGATGAATCATGCCGGAGCCTTTGGCGATGGCGCCGATCCGGCAGGTTTTGCCGCCGAGTTCAAACTCTACAGCAAGATTTTTTGGCCGGGTGTCGGTGGTCATGATGGCCTCCGCCGCGTCGAGCGAATGGTCGCCGAGCGAGGCCCGCAGCGCGCCGGCCGCCTCCGCAATAGGGGAGATAGGCAGAACCTGCCCGATCACGCCGGTGGAGGCGACGAGCACATCCTCGGTCGGGATGGAGAGCACCTCGGCTGCAATGTCGCACATCATTTTTGCTTTATATACGCCGTCGGCGTTGCAGGTGTTGGCGTTGCCGGAGTTGCAGATGACTGCGCGCGCCCGTCCGTTCGCCAGATGCTCTCGCGTCACCAGGAGCGGCGCGCCCTTCACTAAATTTTGTGTGTACACCGCCGCGGCCGCACAGCTTCGGTCGGCGAAAATCAGGGCGAGATCGCGTTTTTCTTTATTCTTGCGGATGCCGCAGTGCACGCCGCCGGCTGTGAATCCGGCGGGGGCGCAGACGCCGCCTTCTATAAAAGTAATGTTCATATTTGTTCCTTTCTTGATCCATCGGGTTAAAAGGCGGGGGGCGTCAGTCGCAGACCGGTATCCTCTGCCAAACCAAAGAGCAGATTCATATTCTGAATCGCCTGCCCGGCCGCGCCCTTGACCATGTTGTCGATGGCGGAGACGACGATCAATGTTCCGGTTCGTCCGTCGAAATGCAGGGATATGTCGCAGAAATTGCTTTCCTTGACATATTTTAAGCTGGCGGTTTCCCCCGCGGGAAGGAGGCGGACAAACGGCTCGTTTTTATAAAAATCGGTGTAGAGACGGCGCACGGCCTCCTCATTTACACCGTCGGACAAATGGGCATAGATGGTCGAAACAATCCCGCGGTTGATGGGAAGCAGATGGGGAACGAAGGTGACCAATACCGGCCGTCCCGCCGCGCGGGAGAGGGTCTGCTCAATCTCCGGCGTGTGACGGTGGGCGGCAACCTTGTAGGGTGCGAACCCCTCGTTGCAGTCGGGAAAGTGGGTGTTTTGCGCAAGGCCGCGCCCGGCTCCGGTCGTGCCGGATTTTGAATCAATGATGATCCCGTCGGGGGAGACCAGTCCGGCCTTCAGCGCGGGGAAGAGTCCCAGCCCGACCGAGGTTGGGTAACAGCCCGGGTTGGCGATGATACGGGCGGTTCGGATCTCTTCCCGGAACAGCTCCGGCAGGCCGTAGACGGCCGACGCGTGCAGCTCGGGATAGCGGTAGTCGAGGCCGTACCATTGCTTATACTCGGCTTCCTTTTCCAGCCGGAAATCGGCACCGATGTCGATGAAGGCCTTGTCGGTGTCGGCGCAGTGTTTTGCAATCTCCTGCGAGAGGCCGTGGGGCAGCGCGGCAAAAACAACATCGCTTTTATCAATCACCGCGTCGTTCTCTTCACAAATGAGGTCGCACAGGCCCCGGTAAGCGGGGTAGACCTCTGACAGCTTTTGCCCCGCAAAGCTCTTGGAGCCCAAAGCGGTCAGCTCCGCCTCCGGATGGGAGAGCAGAAGGCGGACAAGCTCGGCGCCGGCATACCCGGTTGCACCGATAATTCCAACACGAATGGTCATTTTGCAGTAACTCCTCTTTATAAAAGCCGAAGCTGTCAAAGACGTCCGTTTCAGCTTTATGATTTTTCGCAGAACAGGGCGGCCGGGGGCGGCGCGTTTCCTACAGCAATCCCCGTACCCGTTTTACCTGCGCGCGCACACAGTCGGGCGCGGGGCCGCCGAGTACACGCCGCCCGCCGACGCACCGCTCGAGGGAGATAGCCTCGTACACCCCGTCGTCGAAGAGATCGCAGACCTTCCGATATTCTGCAAGCGGCAGTTCCTCCAGCGTAGTGCTTTTCTCAATGCACAAAGCAACCAGCATTCCGACCGCCTTGTAGGCGTCGCGGAAGGGCAGCCCCTTGCCGACCAGGTAATCGGCACAGTCGGTCGCGTTGATAAAGCCGCCGGCCGCCGCCGCCCGCATCCGGTCGGTGTTGACCCGCATGGTCTCCAGCATCGGGGTGAAGGCGGTCAAGCACAGCTTCACCGTATCGGCGGCGTCGAAAACGGCCTCCTTATCCTCCTGCATATCCTTATTATAGGCCAGAGGCAGCCCCTTCAGCACGGTGAGCAGGGTGAGGAGATCGCCGAACACCCGTCCGGATTTTCCCCGGACCAGCTCGGCGATGTCGGGGTTTTTCTTTTGTGGCATGATGCTCGACCCGGTCGAAAAAGCGTCGTCCAGTTCGATAAATCGGAATTCGAACGAGCACCAAAGAATGATCTCTTCGCTGAAACGCGAAAGATGTACCATCACCAACGATAATGCGGCGGCGAACTCGACGCAGAAATCCCGGTCGGACACTCCGTCGAGGCTGTTCATGCTCACCCCGTCCATTGACAGCGCGGACGCCACGCTCTCCCGGTCGAGGGGATAGGTGGTTCCGGCCAGCGCGCCCGAGCCGAGCGGCGAGATGTTCATCCGGCGTCGGCAGTCGGCCAGCCGTCCGAGGTCGCGCAGCAGCATCTCGGCATAGGCCATCAGGTGGTGCCCGAAAGTGATCGGCTGCGCCCGCTGCAAATGGGTGTAGCCCGGCATCACGGCGTCGGCATAAGCCTCCGCCTTGTTGCAGAGGACGCCGATCAGCTCCCGAATCTGGGCCGAGAGGCCGTCGATCAGGCCGCGCATATACAGCCGGTCGTCGAGTGCCACCTGGTCGTTGCGGCTGCGTGCCGTGTGCAGCCGCTTGCCGGCGTCGCCGATCCGGGCGGTTAACTCCCCCTCTACAAAGGTGTGGATGTCCTCGGCCGACGGGTCGATGGAGAGCGCCCCGCTTTCAATGTCGGCAAGGATGCCGCCCAGACCTTCGATCATGGCGGCAGCCTCGCTGCCGGAGACGATCCCCTGCCGGCCCAGCATGGCGGCGTGGGCGATCGAACCTTCAATATCCTCTTTATACATCCGGCTGTCGAAGGGAATGGAGCTGTTGAAATCGTTGGTTTTCGGGTCGATTTCCTTCGAGAACCTGCCTGTCCAGAGCTTCAAAATATTTCCTCCTATAAAGCCCGAAAAGGGATAGCCGCCGAAAAAACGGCGGTTATCCTTTTTACGCTTCGGCAAATTATGTTGAACGGTCCGGATTTATTTACCGGCCTTGCGCTTTTCGTCGAGGGTGGCCTTGACCTTGATCGGCAGGCCGAAGAGGTTGATAAACCCTGCCGAATCGGCCTGGTTGTAATCGTCGTCCTCGTCAAAGCTGGCGGTCTGCTCGTCATACAGTGTGTAAGGAGAGGTCATTCCGGCCGGGATGATGTTGCCCTTGTACAGCTTCAGCCGGACCTCGCCGGTGACGGTTTCCTCCGACTTGTCGATGAAGGCCGACATAGCCTCCCGCAGGGGGGTGTACCACTGGCCGTAGTAAAGAATTTCGGCCAGCTTCAGGCCCATCTGCTGCTTGTAGTGCTGGGTCTCCCGATCGACGCAGAGGGTTTCGAGCTGATCGTGCGCGGCATAGAGGATCGCGCCGCCGGGCGTCTCATACACGCCGCGGGATTTCATGCCGACCAGCCGGTTTTCCACCATATCGAGCAGGCCGATGCCGTTTTTGCCGCCCAGCTCGTTGCACTTGGCGACGATTTCGACCGGGCCGAGTTTTTCTCCGTTGACCGAAACCGGGATACCCTTTTCAAATCCAATGGTCACATAGGTCGGCTCGTCCGGCGCCATCTCGGGGGAGACGCCCATCTCCAAAAAGCCGGGCTTGTTGTACTGCGGCTCATTGGCCGGGCTTTCGAGATCCAGCCCCTCATGTGAGAGATGCCAGATGTTTTTATCCTTGGAATAGTTGGTTTCGCGGTTGATCTTGAGCGGAATGCCGTGCGCCTCGGCGTAATCAATCTCCTCATCACGGGACTTGATGTCCCAGACGCGCCAGGGAGCGATGATCTTCATGCCGGGGGCGAAGGCCTTGATCGCCAGCTCGAACCGAACCTGGTCGTTGCCCTTGCCGGTGCAGCCGTGGCAAATGGCGTCAGCACCCTCCGCCTTGGCGATTTCGACCAGACGCTTGGCGATGATCGGCCGGGCAAAGGCGGTGCCCAGCATGTATTTGCCTTCATATTTGGCGTCGGCCTTGATGCAGGGCCAGACGATCTCCTCGATCATCTCTTTGGTCAGATCCTCTACATACAGCTTGGACGCGCCGGTGGCGAGAGCCTTGGCCTCCAGCCCCTCCAGCTCGTCGGCCTGCCCCACGTTGCCCGAGACGGCGACAACCTCACAGTTATCGTAATTTTCTTTCAGCCAGGGGATGATGATGGATGTGTCCAGTCCGCCCGAGTAGGCTAAAACCACTTTTTTGATGTTTCCCATTTCCATTTACCTCCAAAATGTATATTTGCATAAAATATTCATTCAACATACATAATTATACACTATATATGCGAAATGTCAAGCTGGAAAGTGTAAAAATATTCAGTTGCTTGCATATTTTACCGATTGCACAAAAAAACGCGCGCCGCCGTGTTAAAAAGCGTTTCATGTGCTAAAATCCAGCCGCAATAAAAAACATTATACAGCCTTTTACGAAAATTTTCAATAAAACTGCTTTCTATTTTGGAATTTCCTGTATATAATGTATCATATAATAAAAATTATCGACAGAGAATAAAAAAGGAGTGTTTATATGATGTTCAGAGAAATTCCCGCAACCGGGATTTCAGGGAATCTGATCGACCGGATCGCGAACGAGTGGATGCTGGTGTCGGCTGGCGGCCGCAACAGCTACAACATGATGACCGCAAGCTGGGGTTTTGCGGGGGAGATGTGGGGGAGCCACTGTGCCGCCTGTGTCATCCGGCCGCAGCGGTACACACTGGAGTTTGTCGAGCGGGAGGAGAATTTTGCCCTCAGCTTTTATGGGGAGAATAAAGCGGTGCACAAGGTGTGTGGTTCGACCTCCGGTCGGACGACCGACAAGACGGCGGCCGCCGGGCTGACGCCGGTTTTTTCCGACGGGACGGTGTATTTTGAGGAGGCGGAGCTGGTTCTCATCTGCAAAAAGCTGTATGTGCAGGACATTCGGGAGGGCGGCTTCCTCGATAAAGCGATTGTGGAAAAATGGTATCCGGAAAAGGACTTTCACCGCATGTTTGTCGGGGAGATTATCAAGGTGCTTCAAAAAGACTGACCGGCGGGACTCTTCTGTGCACCGCTGGTATGGCGCAGCTTTGATCGAAAGGTGTGGAATACAAAGGATGGAGACGGTTGTAAAGCGGTTTGAGGAATTGACGGCCGACGAGCTGTACGCTATACTCCGGCTGCGGGTATCGGTTTTTGTTGTGGAGCAGAATTGCCCGTATCAGGAGCTGGACGGTAGGGATCAGCAGGCGTTGCATGTGTATTTCCGCGATGCGGAGGGGTTACAGGCCTACCTCCGGGTGCTGGGATCGGGCGTGGCGGCAAAGGAGGCGATGCTCGGCCGGGTTATTGCGGTCAGACGGGGCTGCGGGCTGGGCGGTCGGCTTCTTTCAGAGGGGATCCGGCTCGCGAGAGAACGGCTGGGCGCCTCTGCCATCCGGGTGGAGGCGCAGACCTACGCCAAAGGGTTTTACGAAACCAGGGGATTTCGGCAGGTCTCGGAGGAGTTCTTAGAGGACGGGATCCCCCACATCGGGATGCTGTTGGAGTAGGTTGGTGAGAGCCTGCCGGGGTTGTTCGTGGGATACGTTCTGCTGTTCTGCTGGCGTACGACCCGGCCCCAGCCTGTCGGAAGCCCTGCTCGGCGTGTTTTCAGTCGGCTCATCCGGATGCGTCTTAAAAACTTTTGCGATTTAAAGCAAAAAAGCTTGACAGAGACCACTGTCGTGTAGTATGATAATGATAATCAAAGAAAAGGGAGGGAATCCCGGTGCTGTTTAACGGACGATATTACGATTATTACGGCTGCAGCGTGTATTTTCGCTGGGCCAGCTTCGTTCTGCCGCGCCGTGGATAACCGCCGATTTTGATGTATGCATGAAAACGGGGCTCACACGGGTGGGCTCCGTTTTTTTTGGAGTTTGTTCGGCGTTCGTTTTTCGCTTTTTGCGACGGCAAAACCAAAAGGAGGAAAAGAAAATGATTATTGTACTGAAAAGCACAGCGACGAAGGAGCAGGTCGAAGCCTTCGCCCGGCAGCTTGAGGAAGAAAATCGGGTAAAAACGAGTGTTTCCCGCGGCCGGCACTCGGTCGTCATCGGGCTGGAGGGGGATACCTCCGAAATGGATATGGAGGCGATTGAGGCCAAACCGCTGGTCGAATCGGTCACCCGGATTCAGGAGCCGTATAAAAAAGCCAACCGCAAGTTTCATCCGATGGACACGGTGGTTGAGGTCGGCGGGGTTCGCATTGGCGGCCGTGCGCTTACTGTGATAGCCGGCCCCTGCTCGGTCGAGACCAGAGAGCAGATTACCGAGGTTGCCCGGGCGGTGAAGGCCTCCGGCGCGCAGATATTGCGGGGCGGCGCGTTCAAGCCGCGCACCTCTCCCTATGCCTTCCAGGGGCTGGGAGCCGATGGTATCGATCTGCTCCGCCATGCGCGGGAGGCTACCGGCCTTCCCATCGTGAGCGAGATCATGTCGGCCGACCAGCTTCCGCTGTTTGCGGATGTGGATATCATCCAGGTCGGCGCGCGGAATATGCAGAATTTTGCCCTGCTCAAGCTGCTGGGAAAGACCGACAAGCCCATCCTTCTGAAGCGGGGGCTTGCCAATACGATAGAGGAGCTGCTGATGAGCGCCGAATATATCATGGCCGCCGGAAACGATCGGGTCATCCTCTGCGAGCGGGGAATCCGCACGTTTGAGACCATGACCCGCAACACGCTGGATGTTTCGGCTGTACCGCTGCTGAAAAAGGTTTCTCATCTTCCGGTCATCGTCGATCCCTCCCATGCGGCCGGCATCGCCTGGATGGCTGAGCCGCTGTCCATGGCCGGCATCGCGGCCGGCGCCGACGGCATTATGGTTGAGGTGCACAACAATCCGCCGGCCGCCCTCTGCGACGGGGCGCAGTCGATCACGCCGGCGCAGTTCAGCGCGCTGGCTGAAAAAATCCAGGCGGTCGCACCCGCCTTCGACAGGGAGTTTTCGACATGCGGGAAATAAAAACCATCGGTATAGTCGGGCTGGGGTTGATCGGCGGCTCTCTGGCCATGGCAGCGAAGGAGAAAACCGGATACACTCTTCTCGGCGTCGACAGGGAGGAGGCGGTTTGCAAGGCTGCTCTGGCTGCCGGCGCGGCGGATGAGACGGGCGGACCGGCGCTGCTCCGGCGGGCGCAGCTTATTATTCTCGCCCTGCCGCCCGAGGCAGCCGTCTCCTTTTTGCGGGAGCAGGCCGGACAGCTTCCTCCCGGCACATGGGTCACCGACGTCTGCGGCGTCAAGCGCCGAGTGGTCGCCGCGTGCGAGGAGATCTGCACCCGCCATGGTCTCTGCTTTCTCGGCGGACACCCCATGGCGGGGCGAGAGGTCAGTGGCTTTGGAAATGCCGACGCCCGTCTGTTCGAGGGGGCAAGCTATATTCTGACACCGACCGAGCGCACAAATCCCGAGCTGACCGCTTTCATGATGACCTTCTCGGCGCAGATCGGCTGCCGGACGGCTACCATTACTTCTCCGGCGCAGCATGACCGGATGATTGCCTATACCTCCCAGCTGCCGCATGTGCTGGCCGGGGCTTATGTCAAATCGCCCGCGTCAAGGGAGCACAGCGGCTATTCGGCCGGTTCCTTCCGGGATGTATCCCGCGTCGCCACTGTGGATGAGAATCTCTGGTCCGGGTTGTTTTTGCAAAACGGGGACAACCTCTGCCGGGAGTTAGAGGGTCTGATCGGCCGTCTGGCTGCTTACAAATCGGCCATTGAGGAGGGGGACGAACCAGCCCTGCGCGCCCTGATCCGGGAGGGGCGGGAGATTAAAACCTCCCTTCCCAAGTAACTTGGAAAAAATGACGAAGAATGCCTGACTTTCTTCCCGGAAAGTTGGGCATGTTTTTTTCGGATTTCTCTATACTTTTTTCAAATAACGATTATAATATAACTCGGCATTGGAAATCTCTGGATTGTCCGCCAAACGGCCGCCCGGTAGTGTTAGAAGAGGATGAACTCCAAAATAACCGAAAACGGGTCGGCCGCTTTTTGATTTCAAGGAAGGAACACGCACTTGAACCCTTTGCCCTCGGGCAAAGGCGGGGGGTAGGAATGATGTTTGAACTGCGATGGGTTTGGAAAAACCTGACCGGCAAAAAGCCGTATTTTGTTGCGGGCATCCTTTTGTCCGTGCTGACCATGACTATGATGATCTTTATCCCGATGTTGTCGGCCCTTCTGGTGGATGAGGTAATCCGCGGCGGCCGGGTTGATCTGCTGGTGCCGGTGCTGCTCGGCATGTGCGGCGTGCAGCTTTTGCGGACGGTGCTGCGCTACCTGATGGTCTATTGTCTGGAGATTGCGTCCCAGCACACCATCATGCGGCTGCGCAACCACATTTTTGATACCATCGTGCATCAGGAGCTGCACTTCTACGACCGCAACCGGACGGGGGACATCATCACGCGGGTGACCGGTGATATGGAGTATGTCCGCCACGCGGTGGCCTGGATCTCCTACAGCTTCACTGATGCGCTGTCGCTGTTTTTGGCGACGGTGATCTATCTTTCGACCGTGCACATGGGGCTGACGCTGATGATGCTGGCTGTTATGCCGATTATCGCCATCATTTCGGTCGCGTATACCAAAAAAATCCGGCCGGTTTACGCCGAACTGCGCGAGTGCCTTTCCCGCCTGAACACCGCCGCGCAGGAAAACATTGCCGGCAACCGGGTGGTCAAGGCCTTTGCCAGGGAGGATTATGAGATTGAACGGTTCGATCGGTTCAGCCGGGATTTTAAAGCCGCCAATCTGAAGGCGGCCTACCGATGGCAGACGGTCGCCCCGGTGATCGAGTTTCTTTCCAACGCGCTGACCGTTATCATGGTGCTGTGCGGCGGTTTGTTCATCATCAATGGAAGCCTGACTCTCGGCGGACTGACCGCCTTTTCGGGACTGACCGCCAGCCTCGCCAATCCGATGAAGAGCTTTGGCACGATTCTGAATGATATGCAGCGGTTCTTTACCGCCGCCGACAAGGTGATCGAAATCTATTATTCCAAGCCGACCATCGCCGACCGCCACGACTGCGTCGTGAAGCCGGGGCGAATTGCGGGCAAAATCACCTTCCGCGACGTTACATTTTCCTATGATCGGGAGCCGGTGCTGAAGCATCTCAATTTCACGATCCAGCCGGGGGAGAGTATTGCGATCATGGGGCCGACCGGCTCGGGCAAGACCAGCCTGATTAATCTGATCCCCCGCTTTTACGATGTGCAGGAGGGGGCCGTGCTGGTCGACGACGTCGATGTGCGGATGCTTCGGCTGGAGGATCTGCGCGGCTCGATCGGCCTTGCGACGCAGGATGTGTTTCTCTTTTCCGACACGGTCGACGGCAACATCGCCTACGGTGACCCCAACCTGCCGGAGAGCAAAGTGTTTTCCTTTGCCCGCAAGGCGGCCGCCGCCGATTTCATCGAGCAGATGGAGGAGGGGTACGACACCATTGTGGGCGAGCGCGGCGTCGGTCTTTCGGGCGGGCAGCGGCAGCGGATCGCGCTGGCCCGTGCGCTGGCGATTTCTCCGCCGATTCTGATTCTGGACGACACCACCAGCGCGGTGGATATGGAGACCGAGCATTACATACAAGAGAGCCTGCGTTCTCTTGATTTTCCCTGCACCAAGATTATTGTGGCGCAGCGCATATCCTCCGTCCGGGACGCCGACCGCATTTTTATCATGCAAAACGGCGAGTTGACCGTCGGCACACATGAAAGCCTGTCGAAAACCAACGCCTATTACAGGGAGATTTGCCGGCTGCAGAACGTCCCGGTTCCCGAGATGGCGGAAAGGGGGGCGGACTGATGGCACGTAATAAATACGACATCGACGAGACGCTGGAAAAATCCTTTAACGTTTCTCATTTAAAAAGAAGCCTGGTCTATGCCAAAAAGCACAAGGTCAAGATGCTTCTGGCGCTGGTGCTGTCCCTTACCGCCTCCTTTGTGGCGCTGATCGGGCCGAAGATTATCCAGATGGCGGTCGACGGCCCGATTCCGGAGGGGAATGTCAAAGAGCTGGTTCGTCTCTCCATGATTCTGATCGGTACCATCGTCATCAGCCAGATATTCAACACCCTGCGCAACGTCATCATGGTCGGGGTGGGGCAGAATATCGTCTATGACATCCGGTCGGATCTTTTCCGCCATTTGCAGGAGCTGCCCTTTGCTTACTATGATTCGCGGCCGCAGGGCAAGATTCTCGTCCGGGTGGTGCAGTACGTCAATTCAGTCTCGGATATGCTTTCAAACGGCATCATAAACATGGTGATCGAGGTATTCAACATCCTGTTTATCGCAATCTTCATGTTTTCCCTTGATGCGCGGCTGGCTGCGATCATCGTCGCCGGGCTGCCGGTGCTGACCCTTGTCATTTTCCTGATAAAGCCGGCCCAGCGCCGCGCCTGGCAGGCGACCAACAACAAAATTTCCAATATGTCGGCTTATATCTGCGAGAATATCGAAGGGGTCAAAATCACCGAGGCCTTCTGCCGACAGGAGGAAAACAAGAAGATTTATGCCAGGCTGAATACCCTGGTGAACAAGGCCTGGATGAAGGCAATCTATATCTCCAACCTGGTGGGGCTGTCGGTCGACAATATTTCCCAGTGGGTGCTGGCCATTATGTATATGGCGGGCATTCTCTGGTTCTCGCCCGCCGCGTCGATTGGTGTCATCATTGCGATGGGCACCTATGCCGCCCGGTTCTGGCAGCCGATCACGGCCATTGCGGCGCTGTACAATCAGTTGATCAACACCATCTCTTATCTGGAGCGGATTTTCCAGACTATGGATGAGCCGGTTGAGATCTGTGACGCCCCGAACGCCTATGCGCTGCCCGAAATCACCGGCGAGGTCGAGTTCCGCAATGTCAGCTTTGCGTATGAGCCGGGTGTATGGGTGCTGAAAAACGTCAGTTTCAAGGTTCGGCCGGGCGAGTCGGTTGCGCTGGTCGGACCGACCGGTGCGGGTAAATCGACCATCGTCAACCTGATCAGCCGGTTTTACAATATCACCGAGGGGGAGGTACTCCTTGACGGACATAGCGTGTCGGATGTGACGATCCGCTCTCTCCGCAGCCAGATGGGCATTATGCTGCAGGATTCCTTTATCTTTTCCTCGACCATTGCGGACAATATCCGCTACGGCCGCCTGGACGCCAACCGGGCCGAGATTGAGGAGGCCGCGCGTCGGGTGCAGGCCGACGGTTTCATCCGGGAGATGGAGCGGGGCTATGACACGCCGGTTAATGAACGGGGCGGCCGCCTCTCGGGCGGGCAGAAGCAGTTGATCGCTTTTGCGCGCACTCTGCTGTCCGATCCGAAGATTCTCGTGCTGGATGAGGCCACCTCCTCTATCGACGCCAAAACCGAGGCGCTTTTGCAGCAGGGGATCAGCGAGCTGCTCAAGGGTCGCACCAGCTTTATCATCGCCCACCGCCTCTCGACCATACAGAGCTGCGACACCATCATGTTCATCGACGGGGGAGAGATTGTCGA
Source organism: Candidatus Howiella sp. (assembly GCA_050946935.1). GTDB lineage: Bacteria > Bacillota > Clostridia > Oscillospirales > Acutalibacteraceae > UQRS01. The sequence continues at coordinate 10,843 of JBMNVR010000007.1, read as the reverse complement.
AAAAGGCAGCCACGCCGAGCTGATGGCGAAAAAGGGAAGATACTATGAGCTGTATACCTCCCAGTCGAACGAAGGGTAAGCGGCCGAAGGTTTCATACAAATAAAGCGGCATCCTCCGCGTATGATCGCGGGGGATGCTTTGCTGTATGCCGATTTTGTATCGCTTTCTTTGAGGGAAAATGATAAAAATTGCTCTATCCACTGTTTTTTGATAGAATTTTTGCAAAAAATTTGCATCTTCTTCCTGTTAAATGCCGTTTTGCTGTCTTTTGTTGCGAAGACACTTGGTTTGTGCTATATTTGAAATATAAAGAAGGCGTAGGGGGAGTTTGTATGCAAAAAATTACAACAATTTTTCTTTGTTTGTTTCTGCTCTGTACAGTTCTGCCTGTGTCGGCGACCGAAGGAGATCTGGTTCCCATGGAGCAGTACACGTTTGAATTTGAGGAATTGACGCCGGTTGCCGTGTACAAGGATTTGGAGATTTCCAGGCGCACCGACTGGGGCCCGTCCGGGGAGTGGATGCAGATCACGGCTGGAACAAGCGACGATTTTGTTCCTTTGTTCATGGTCTTTGAAATCAACGTTCCCCAAAGTGGGATTTACACCCTGACCTATTGCGCCCGGTATAACGAGACGGGTCGGATGGTGCAGTTTTCCTTTGGCGACACACCGGGCGTCAGTGCGGATCACACCCAGCTTGATACCGATGGCGATGTGATCGCGGGAAAGGTGGACGCTTCCAACTTCCGGCGGGCTGGCACCTCGAATTATATGGAAACGGCGGAGGCCACCGCCGGCGGTGTGTACGGAGATACGGCCGCCCGCTTCTCTCTTGCGGCGGGGCGGCAGTACCTTAAGCTGTTGGTGACCGGGATGGGGGTCAAATCCACCAATAACGAGTGGCGCCTGACCGGCGACTACTTGCAGCTCAATCTGTTTGGGGAGCCTTATCCGGTGGAGATTTCGGCCGCTTCTGCTGACGAGAGTATGGGCGTCGTCACGGGCGGCGGCGTCTGCCTCGCCGGAGAGACGGTTACCCTGCGCGCCGAAGAAAAGTCGGGCTATCATTTTGTCAAATGGGTGGGTGGAGAGCCGGAAAACACCCTATCTCTCAACCGGGAATATGCCTTTACCGCGGCGCGGGATCTGGAAGCTACGGCGGTTTTCAGTCCGTATATTTACCGGGTCAGCGAGCCGTATGTGCAAATAACCGGCGATCGTGCCTTTGCCGTGCGAGAGGATACCGGGTTGCGTGGCAAATATGTTGATTTTTACGGCACGGCGGAGGGCGATTCGGTCTCTTACACCTTCGAGGTGGCGAAAGAGGGGGATTATGATCTCAGCTACCTGTACCGTATGCAGAGTGCCGCGCCCAAGGTGCGGCATGAGGTGAATGGGGAGGCGGTTGGCGATCTGTTCGACCAGTATTATTCCGGAAAGCTCGGCTATTTCGGCCCCCACAGCGTTGGAACGGTGCATCTTACGGCGGGGGAGAACACCCTCCGGCTGACGGCGGTTGGCAAAAACAGCGGAATCAGCGGGGGAGATGCTTCGCTCTACACCATCTCGCTTGCAACCATCACCCTGACGCCGGTGACCGAGCAAGAGCCGAAACCCGTGACCTCCCGCAAGATCAAGGTTGCCTGCGTGGGCGACAGCATCACCAACGGCGGAGGTACCGGGAACAGCAGCCTGTATTCCTATCCCGCGGTTTTGCAGCGCCTTCTGGGAGAGGAGAGCTATGAGGTTCGCAATTTCGGCGTGGGCGGCACCTGTATGCTGAAAAACGGAACTTACCCCTATTGGACGACCGACAGCTACGCCCAAAGCAAAGCGTGGGACGCGGATATTGTCATCCTGATGCTGGGTACCAACGATTCGGCCGCAATTGCCTCGAACCGGGAGGCTTTTGCCGAACAGTACGGCGAAATGATTGAGATTTACCGCAATTTGCCGAGCCAGCCGAAGGTATATATCGCCACTTCGCCCTATTCCTCCTACCCCAACTTCAACATCACCAATACCTCGATCCGGGATATTCTGGTTCCGCTTGAAACGGCGATCGCAAAGGAAAAGGGGTGCGAACTGATTGATATCTATGCCGCGACCGAGGGACGGTACAGCCTCTATAACGACGGGGTGCATCCGACCGAGGAAGGGTATGTTTACATGGCAGGAATTTTTTATGAGGCGATTCAGGATTTTCTACCCCACGGCGTGACGGTTGTAAAGCCGGTCGTATCGGTGACGGCGCACAGCGGCGATGCGGCCAAAGGAAGCGTTTCGGGTGGTCAAAAGCTCTATAAGGGGGAGATGGCAGCTCTGACCGCCACGGCCGCGGAGGGATGTGTTTTCGTGGGATGGTATGCGGACGGCGAGCGGATTGACACGGCTGCCGCTTATTCCTTCCCGGCAGAGGAGGACTGTATCCTGACCGCTGAGTTTGTCCGGATCGGCGATCTGGACGGAGACGAGACGGTGACGGTCTCTGACGTGGTGGCGCTGCGGCAGGCAATTGTGCTGGGTCGAACGACGGAGGAACAGCAGGCGGCCGGCGATCTGGACGAGGACGGAAGCCTGACGGTTTCCGATGTGGTGGCACTGCGGTCCAGAATTGTGCAGGGATAGTCGGACAGGAGACCCCTGACGCCGAGGTGGATGATCGGAATAACGCGTTTAAACAAAAAACTTCAAACGTCCCGTACATGCTAAAAAGCGGCCGCAAAATCGGGGTTGAAGTAAAAGCAAACCTTGGCGGCAGATAATTTTTGCAACAGTAAACCTGAACTGCCGCGCTTCGTACGCGGCGAGAAATTTGGCATTAAAACTGCCCTTTTATTGCAGAACAAAAAGCAGACTGTCGGATTGCTGTTCCGACAGCCTGCTTTTTTTTGTTGTTTTAGGCAGGGCTATTCCGCTCCGCTTGTCCCGGTTGACGCAGCCTTGGCTTTGGCATATGCGGTAGGGGAAAGACCGTATTTACGCTTGAACATTTTAGAAAAATTGAAAATGTCCGCGTAGCCGGAGCTAAGCGCCGCGGTCCCGGCTGAATAGCCCTGCTCGGTAATCAGCTCGGCCGCTTTGGCCAGCCGGACATCCACCAGATATTGTTGGGGAGATTTGCCGATTCTTTTCTTAAAGGTTGTGCTGAAATAGCTGCGGTTGATTCCGAGAGAGTCAGCCAGTGTCTCCACCGTGATGGGGTTGACATAGTTTGCATCGATGTACGCCTTGGCTTTCATCACATTCTGATAAGAGCGCGCGTGGCTGGCGATTTTGGGCTGCTCCAACAGGGAAAGCAGCTCGTAAATTTTAGCACAGATATAATATTCCTTTTCGGTTACCGAGGTCTCCGACGCGCGCAGGGCGGCAAAAATATGCTCGGCCGCCGGGAGGGTTAAAAGATGATTTTCCGCAATCTCCGGCATCGGGATATTGCTTTCGAACCCAACCCAGCAGTAATTCCACGGATCATCCGGATCGGCGGCATAGGTGACGACCTCATGCGGATGGATGATAAAAATCTGTCCCTTAGCGACAGGATAGCTTTTTCCGCCGGCGGTGTAAACGCCTTTACCAGAAAAAACATAATGCAAAAGATAGTAATCCCGCGCGGTAGGGCCGGCTTTGTATCCGGGCGCGCAATCCTCCGTCCCGCATTCACGCGGATTGACGTCGTGAAGCTGTTTATTTGTAATCAAAAAGTATTTCAGCATGGCGTCCCATCCCTCTCTTCCAAAAAAACAAAGCTGTGCGGAAAAATTTTCTGCACAGCTTTATGATAGCACAAAAACACAAGGGTGTGTGAATGATTTGTAAACGAAATGCAAATTCTTCTGTAGGCGTAAAAGAGGGAGGGTGGGGGTTAAATTTCCGCGTCCATCCGTTTTTTGCGGATGCGGAAAATGATCAAAACGGCCACGATGACAACCAGTACGCCGACAACCAGGAGAATGGCCATACTGCTCGAATTACCGGCGCTTTTTACCTCAACCCAAAGGTCGTCCATACGTTTGTTGGTCTCTTCCGAAAGGCTTTGGAAGGTCTCGCAGTTCGAGAGATCATCGGGATAAATGGCCTCGACCGCCCAGTCGCCGTACTCTTCCGCCAGATAGGCTTTGTGGTTTTCTGCCGCTTCCATCTGGGGGGAGGAATAGCTGATGAACGAGATGTTGTCGGTGGCGACGTCGGTCTCGCACATGAAGTTGATATAGGCTTCGGCCGCCTCTTTATTCGCGGCGCAGGTCGGAATGCACATCGCGTCGACGAAGAGATTGGTTCCCTCTTTCGGAAGGGCGAGCTGAACATTTTCATTCAGATCGTGGATGGTCAGGAAATCTCCGCTGTAATAGGGAGCGATCCAGGCGTCCTCGCTGCTCATTTTATCAAAAATCTGATCCATTACATAATGAGGATTGACCTTGTGCTGCTCCTTCAGCTTTTCGGCCGCGGCGGTCCATTCGGCCTCGTTATCCGAGTTGAAGGAGTAGCCCAGCAGCTTCTGCGCAATACCGAAAGCATCCCGCTGGTTGTCGAACATCAGGATTTTGTCCCTGTACTGCTCGTTCCAGAGGATCTCCCAGCTATCAACCGGCTCGGTAACATACTTGGTGTTATAGAGGATGCCAACCTCGCCCCAGGTGTAGGGAACACTGTATTTGTTCGCCGGATCGTACTCGCAGTCGGTTTTGAAGCGGTCGTCGATCAGGCTGTAATTGGGTATATTGTCATAGTTCAGTTCGAGCAGCATCCCCTCCGCGATCATTTTGGAGATCATATAGTCAGACGGGATGATGACATCGTAACTGACGCCGCCGCTTTTCAGCTTGGTGTAGAGCGATTCGTTGGTATCAAAGGTCGTGTAGTTGACCCGGATGCCGGTACGGTTGTAAAACTCCTCGTTTACATCCATCAGGTCGTCATCGCCGGTGGAAATATATTCCCCCCAGTTGTAGACGTTGATGGTGATGCCGGTGTCCTCCACGGCGGCGGCCGGAACAGAGGTCGGCAGGATCGTGCAGAGGAGCAGGGCTGCAAGCAGGAAAGTGACTGCGGTTTTTTTCATTTTTCTACCTCTTTCATTTTTCATTTGAATCGGAAATGGTTGCTAATACGGCTGTTTTTGCCGGCTTTCATCCCGCATCTGGCGGATGTTGACAATCAGGAGGAGGGTAAGCACCACCACGAACATCACGGCCGACAAGGCGTTGATGGTGGGGGAGACCTTCCGCTTGGTCATAGAATAGATCAAAACCGACAGTGTTTGCGATGTCGGGCCGGAACAAAAATAGCTGATGACAAAATCGTCGATCGACAGGGTAAAGGCCATCAGCATGCCCGTGGCAATGCCGGGCATAATCTCGGGCAGGACGACCTTGAAAAAGGCCTTCGCCGGATGACAGCCGAGGTCGAGCGCCGCCTCATAAATATGCGGGTTGAGCTGGCGCAGCTTGGGGTTGACCGACAGGATGACGTAAGGAATATTGAAGGTGATGTGCGCGATGATAAGAGAGCCCATCCCCAATCCGGCCGAGACACCGAATTTTCCAAGCAGTCCAAAGCCCGCGACGAACAACAGCATCAGAGAGACGCCGGTCACGATCTCCGGATTGACCATGGGAATGTTGGTGATGGTCATGACCGCTTTGCGGGTGCGCTTTTGCATGGCAGAGATGCCGATGGCGGCGGCCGTGCCGATAATAGTGGCAACCACGGCGGCGACCACTGCGACAATCAGGGTGTTTTTGAGTGCGCCCAAAATCTGGTCGTCCTGAAACAGCTTTTTGTACCAGTCAAGGGTAAACCCTCCCCAGACGCTGCGGCTTTTCGACTTGTTGAATGAAAGAACGATCATAATGACGATCGGGGCGTACAGGAAAAGAAAGATGATGGCCGTATAAGCTTTTGAGAGGATTTTCACAGTACTATCGCCTCCCCTTCGCCGTCATCGACGGTGTTCATGACCGCCATGCAGAGCAGCACCAGAATCATCAAAACGAGTGCCAGTGCCGATCCCATTTGCGGATTGTAGGAGGAACCCAAAAACTGCATCTCAATAATATCGCCGATCAGCATACTGCCGCCCCCCAGCATGCGGGAGATAACAAAAGTGCTGACCGCCGGCACGAACACCATGGTGATGCCCGACAATATCCCGGGGAGGGAGAGGGGCAGCAGTACCTTGGTAAAGACCTTCGGCCGCCCGGCGCCGAGATCCTCGGCCGCTTCGATCACGCGGTGATCAATTTTAACAATAACCGAATAGATTGGCATAATCATGAAGGGCAGAAAGTTATAAACCATGCCCAGCACGACCGCCCCCTGGGTGTTGATCAGATTTAGCTTGCCCAGCCCGATAGACGAAAGAAAGGTGTTGATGAGGCCGTTAGTCTCTAAAATCGTCATCCAGGCGTAGGTCCGCAGCAGGAAATTCATCCACATGGGAAGCATGATCAGCAGCACCATGGTGCGCTGGGAAACCTCCCTCGCCTTTGAAATGATATAGGCGATCGGGTATCCGAGCAAAAGGCAGATGGCCGTGGCGATCATGCCAAGCCAAAGCGATTGAAACAGGGAGTCGGAGTATTTCGCCACCTGCGCCAGGTTGTCGAGCGTGAACTGCCCTTCGGACGTGGTGAAGGCAAAATAGACGACGATAAGGAGCGGGACGATAATGAAAATTGCCATCCAGACAAGATAAGGAACCGAAAGGTGTTTTTTATGCATGGCGCTACACCTCCGGCGCAGAGGGCGCATCCGCGTCGCTGTAAAGCTCGACGTCTGATTTGTGCATGATGTGGATGTCAAAGGGATCGACCGACATGCCGATGATGCTGCCGGGCTCCTGCGATTTGGTCGAGTGGATCATCCACTCTTTTCCGTCGACGTCGACGATCATCTCAAAATGCACGCCCTTGAAGGTGGTCGAGAGGACTCTGCCGGTGATCTGCCCCTCCTCCGGGGCGGAGACGCGGATATCCTCCGGCCGGATGACGACGTCGACCGGCGTATTTTCGCCGAATCCCTCGTCCACGCAGGGAAACTCGGTGTCCGAGAAGCGAACCAGCCGGTCGCGGAGCATCAGCCCGTCGAGCAGCACCGACTCCCCGATAAAATCGGCGACAAAGGCGTTTTTCGGCTCGTTATAAATATCCTCCGGCGTGCCGATCTGCTGAATCTCGCCGTGGTTCATGACCACGACGGTGTCGGACATGGAGAGAGCCTCCTCCTGATCGTGGGTGACATAGATGAAGGTAATGCCCAGTTGCTTCTGTATTTTTTTTAGCTCAACCTGCATTTCCTTCCGGAGCTTTAAATCCAGCGCGGCCAGCGGCTCGTCGAGCAGCAGGATTTTCGGCTGGTTGATCAGCGCCCGCGCGATGGCGACCCGCTGCTGCTGTCCACCGGAAAGCTTGGCTGTGCTGCGGCGTTCGTACCCCTCTAAATTCACGAGAGCGAGCATCTGCTTGACCCGTTCGCGAATCTGCTTCTCCGGCGTCTTTTTCAGCCGGAGGCCGAACGCGATATTCTCGTATACGTTGAGGTGCGGAAAAAGGGCATAACGCTGAAAAATGGTGTTCACCTGCCGTTTGTAGGGCGGAACACCATTTACCTTTTTGCCCTCAAACAATACTTCTCCCTCGTTTGGATCGACAAATCCGGCAATGATGCGCAGAGTCGTTGTCTTGCCGCAGCCGGAAGGGCCCAGCAGGGTAACGAATTCTTTGTCCCGGATGTAGAGATTGATGCCATGGAGCACCTGCTCGTCGTCAAACTCTACGGTAATGTTTTTGAGCTCTATTATGTTTTGATTCTGTGTCATTTAAGCATCCCCCTTTGCGGACACAAGGGCTTTCGGCTACGGCACACGAAAAAACCGTCCGGAGTCCCCCGCAATATCTCTGTCAGGTGCCCTCCGCAAAGGGTTTTTCGTAATTCTCTTATCAAATGATAGGAATTACGGCACGGGACTTGATATTGCTTTGTTTACTTTGAAAATAGATGCAAAAACATGCAATATTCAATATATAGATAATGGGCGAAAAAGTCAAGATTTTTTTTGAAATTTCTAAAAATTTCAAAAAAAGCAACGGTTTTCGGTCGAATTTACGGGAAAAAGAGAGGTATTGCGGGTATAAAGAGGACGGACGACGCGCGGATCGACGGCTCTCAATCTCCGCTTCCGGTGCCGGGCTGCTTTCCGCAACAAACGGCGCGACAAAAACCCCGGACCGTCTTTGTGAACCGGCCCGGGGTCCGTTTTCTGTTATTGCTTTGCTTTATCGGTGTCGCGGATTTCCGCCCGGCGGATCTTGCCGCTGATGGTCTTGGGCAGTTCCTCCACAAACTCGACCGCGCGGGGATATTTGTAGGGTGCCGTCTGCTTCTTGACGTAATCCTGAAGCTCTTTTTTCAGCTCCTCCGACGGGGAGTAGCCGCGGGCGAGTACGATGGTTGCCTTGACAATCTGGCCGCGCACAGGGTCGGGCACGCCGGTGATTGCGCACTCCAGCACCGAGGGATGCTCCATCAGGACGCTCTCGATTTCAAACGGGCCGATGCGGTAGCCGGAGGATTTGATAATATCGTCGGTCCGCCCGACGTACCAGTAGTAGCCATCCTCATCCCGCCAGGCGGTGTCGCCGGTGTGATAGAGGCCGTCGTGCCAGGCTTTGCTCGTCAACTCCTCGTCCCGATAATAGCCCATGAAAAGGCCGATTTGCGGCCTTTTGTCGGTACGGACGACGATCTCGCCCGTGACACCGGCGGGAACCGAGCTGCCATCTTCATCCACAATGTCGACATCAAATTGCGGAACCGGCTTACCCATCGAGCCGGGACGCGGCTCCATGCCGGTGATGTTGGCAATGATGCAGGTTGTTTCGGTCTGACCGAAGCCCTCCATCAGCTTGATGCCGGTGCACTTGTAAAAGACGTTGAATACCTCGGGATTCAGCGCCTCGCCTGCGATGGTGGCGTATTGAAGGGAGGACAGGTCGTATTTGGACAGATCCTCCTTGATGAAAAAGCGGAACATGGTCGGTGGGGCGCAGAATGTGGTGATGTTGTATTTTGCGAAGAGGGGGAGCAGATCGGTCGGATGGAACCGGTTGTAATCGTAGACGAAAATCCCGGCCTCCATAAACCACTGGCCGTACAGCTTGCCCCAGACCGCTTTGCCCCAGCCGGTGTCCGACAGGGTGAAGTGCAGCCCGTCGGGATCGACGTTCTGCCAGTTTTTGGCGGTGTTCAAATGGCCGAGGGAGTAGGTTGCATTGTGCAGCACCATCTTGGGATACCCGGTGGTGCCGGAGGTAAAATACATCAGCATGGGATCCAGCGCCTTTACGTCACGGCGGGGGAAATCCTCGCTCGCCTGCTCCATCAATCGGTCAAAATTGAGCCAGCCTTCATCCGTGACGCCCTTTTCCCGGTCGGCCTTGCGACCGTGCGCCTCCAGCAGGACCTTGACCGAGTCGCATTCCGGCAGGGCGGCCGTGACGTGCGCCGGGATGCCGTCGTCACAGGTGCAGATAACCGCCTTGACCGTGGCGGCGTTAAAGCGGTAGACGAAATCCTTTTTTTGGAGCTGGTTGCTGGCCGGCACGGCAATGGCACCAAGCTTGTGGCACGCCAGGATCGAGAACCAGAACTGATAATGCCTTTTCAGCACCAGCATGACGACGTCGCCTTTGCCGATGCCAAGGTTTGATAACATGTTGGCGGTCTTGTCGGAATAGCGTTTGATGTCCCCGAAGGTGAAGGTGATTTCCTCCCCGTCCTCGTTGGTCCAGAGCATGGCGCGGCGGTCGGGGGTGCGCTTTGCAATTTCGTCCACGACGTCGTAGGCAAAGTTGTAGTTTTCCTTATATTTCAGGTCGAAGCCGACGAGCATCCCATTTTCATCATAGGTCTCGTCGACAAAATTTTTGTATAAATTCAGCATGGTTTTTGTATCGTCCTTTTTGTTTTTATTGAGATTTTTGTCAGTCCGCCTTCTTCATCACGATGCTGATGAAAGTGCAGGGCGCGCCACCGACCGCGATCATGCCGTGGCCTTTGCTTGAGTCATAATAGGCGCTGTCCCCTTCGTTCAGAATATAAGTATGTCCGCCGTGGACAAACTTCAGACTGCCGGAGAGGATGTAGTCCATCTCCTGCCCCTCGTGGGTGGAGAGGGCGATCGGGGCGTCCTGCTCCGCTTCGATAAACGGGGCGGTAACCACGAACGGTTCGGCAATCTTGTTCTGGAACGTGGCGGCAAGATGTTCGTACTTGAAGCCCTGGCGGCGTTTAATCGGCAGTCCCTCGCCCTTGCGGACAATCGAACAGCCGAGCAGATGAGGCTGCTCGCCGCTGACAATCTCAATTAAGTCGACGCCGAAACGCTCGGCGCATTTGTACAGGAAGGTAAAGGAAAAATCATCCTGTCCTGCTTCCAGACGGCTGTATTCTTCGGGAGAAACACCGGTAACCTCGGCCATTTCTCCCACGGTAATGTCCATAATCTCCCTCAGGGCGCGTATTCGTTCGGCAATCTCCATAAAATTAGGCTGCATGGTGTTTCTTCCTTTCATTTTGGAATTTTGATGTGAAACGCGGAAAAAAGCCTTTTTACTGCGTTTCACAGTCCGGCCACAGTCGGATTAAAAGATAGTATACCGCTTTAACGCGGCAAAGTCAACGGGATTTGCGAAGATTTCAAAAAGCGGCGTGTAGGTATTACAATGATGTGATACAAAGAGAAAAAAAGGATAGCGAATAGGGAAGGCCTGTGTTAAGGTTGAGTTGCCGAGACAAAACCGAAAGGCAGGTGCCACCCTATCCGCTATGAATAAGA
>JBMNVR010000006.1:0-86690 GCA_050946935.1 Candidatus Howiella sp. | reverse complement strand
AAAAATGAAAGAAACATTGAAAAGAGCAGTGAGAACCTTTGTCCAGGCAGCGGTGGGGTATTTTGCCGCCAACATTGCACTGTATGTCGGGAGCGATTTCTCCGACCTGAACGTGCTGAAAACCGTGTTGATGGGCGTGGGCGTGTCGGCCGTGGCGGCCGGCCTTGCGGCGGTCATGAATCTGCCCAAGAAAGAGGAGGAATAAGCATGCTGGTATACATAGACCCGGGTCACGGCGGCATAGACCCCGGCGCGGCCGGTGGCGGACAGGCTGAAAAAGATCTGGCACTGGAGATTTCCAAAAAGCTGGCTGAACAGTTGATGGCGAACGGCGTAAAGGCCGAACTGACCCGGACAGAGGATGTGAGCACGACCCTTGCAAGCCGTTGTGGAGCGGCCAACGGCGCGCGCGCGGATGTATTTGTCTCCATCCATTTGAATTCCAACAGCGGCACACCCGCCACCGGGATCGAGACGCTGGTCTACTCGACCGGGAGCAAGGCATACAGCCTTGCGCAGACGGTGCAGACGGCCATAGTTCAGACCACCGGCGCAACCGACCGCGGGGTCAAGCTGCGGCCGGGACTGTATGTGCTGAAAGCAACAAATATGCCCGCCATCCTGGTGGAAACCGGATTCATCAACAATGACGCCGACCGGGCGAGGCTCTGCGACCCGGCCTATCAGACCGCGTTGGCAGCGGCAATCGCAAAGGGCGTGTGCGATTGGGCCGGAGTGGCGTTTTCGGTGAACGAAAACCCGGCAAAAAATGAACCGATCCCCGGATATGGAACAGACCCGGCAGCATTTATTTATGCCGTGTCTGCGGCATCCAGCGAGAGCGACAAGGTAAAGGCCATGCAGATCGCGCTAACTCTGGACGGCAGCCCGGTGGACGTTGATGGAATCATCGGTAAAAAGACAGAGGCAGCATGCAAGGCACATGTTCTGAAGACTGGCAGCCGAGGACACCTGGTCGTATTTGTGCAGCGGCTTTTGATACCGGACGGTGTAGACGCTATTTACGGCGCGAAAACACGCGCGGCGGTTAAGGCGTGGCAGAAGCGAGAGGGCAAGGCGGCCGATGGAATCGTCGGCATCAAAACCTATCGGGGCCTCTGCCTCGACGGGGAATAGCCTGATCTGTTTGAACGGCAAGCGCCGGCCGAAAATGAAACCCGCCCTCTGTTTTTTCGACAGAGAGCGGGTTTGTTACAATGTGCGAACAGAAAAAGCTTCCGAGGCCGGCTTGCAACACCTTGAACCTGTGCAGAAACTTTTCCGTTGCTCCGCCGTTGCTACGGGCGGAGGAGAAAAGCCGCTGTTTTCAAGGGCGTGGAGAGAAGTGGTTTTAATGACCTAATAAATATATGGATAAATTGGCCTATTTGGAAATTGTGCGGGGATAGGCTTCCTTTACATCTGTCAACCCGGCGAGATAATCCATGCTGGTATTGAGCGCGATTGCAATGCGCTTGCATTGCTCAAAGGTCATAAAGCGTTTGCCATTTTCGATTTTGGAATAATCACTCTGATTGATTCCGGTTAGAAACTGTACTTTTATCTGCGTATAACCTTTTGCTTTTCGTAGTTGCTTCAATCGGTTCATTTCAATCACCCGATTTAATTATGTTATTTCGACCTATTGAAAATATGGTGAAATTGACCTATAATGAAATTCGAGGTGAGAATTATGTCCTTTTTTTCGTTCGGCGAGATTGTGACCCGCAGATTGAAGGAGCTTTTGCCTAAAACGATCATTCGCGATCTGACCAACTGCGATTATGAGGAGCTGATCTTTTACCACTTTACCCTGGGGGAGTATTTCCGCAACGTGATCCTGGACGAGAAGAGCGACCTGTACCGCTGGTTTTATTATGATTTGGAGATTCATAAAAAGGATGATATGAGCGAACTCATGCTGAAAATGTTGTACCTGTATTTGAAAGGCTCGGCCGGGCAGACGGTTTCTGACCATGAAGAGAATCGCTTTCGATACATATAATATGTGGAATTTTAAATCGTGTTTTTTATTGCAGGGCATCAAAAAAAGCACGATTTTCCTATTGACATTTTGTTGATTCGATGTTATAGTATGATTAACGTTAATGTTAACGTTAATGTTTGCTGCGGTTTGTGGCCAAAACTTCCGGGAGGATGGACTGTATGCTAAAAAAGAATGTATTGTGCCGTATTCTTTCTCTGGGGATTGTTTCCCTGCTTTTGCTTGGAATGTGGATTCCCGTATCGGCTGAGGAAACGGTGGAGACCGGCCTTTGGGCCGAGTATTACAGCGGCACCGGGTTTGAGACCTATGTGACCGGCGGGGTATCTGAGCAGATCCATTTTGAATGGAGCGGTTCGCCCATGGCCGGTGTTCCGGCCGAGCATTATTCGATCCGCTGGACCGGGCGGATTCAGGCTCCGACAAGCGGCTCCTACATATTTACGACCAGTGCCGACGACGGGGTCAAGGTCTTGATCGACGGCAAGCAGATTATCAGTGATCCCGGGCCGCACGGGGCGACCAACACGACCGGCTGGTATGAGATGGAGGCCGGTCGGTTTTACAGCCTTGTGATTGAATATTATAACGGATACGGCGGCGGCGGGCTTTCGCTCTACTGGCAGACGACCGGCATGGACAAAACGCTGGTGCCGGCGGAAAATCTTTTCCTGCCGGAATATGAGGCGGCGGTTTCGCTGACTTACTCCGAAACGGGCGAGAAGGCGGCTGCTCACCTTTTGTGTGACAGCGACGCCCCCCTTGTCCTTGTGCTGGAGAAACGCGATCTGGACGGCAATCTTGTCGATACGTTTGAAGCGGCCCGACCGGCCGGTCAGAATATTTGGGAGGTTGAAGACGTGCTGAGTGAAGAAAAAGACTATTTGTATACCGCCGTGGTGCAGGATGCGAAAGGCAACGCTGTGTCGGCGCCTGCCAGCGGACGGTACGGTGTGGACTACGCGCTGGAGGTTGCGGCGTCCGAAAAGGCCGGGGAGGTTTCGGACCTGCTGTATGGCGCCTGTATGGAGGACGTGAACCACGAGCTGTACGGCGGCATCTGGTCTCAGATGATTTTCGGAGAGAGCTTTGCCGAACCGAATCAGGTCGAATTTGAATCGGCCTTCACGGTTGCGGCGGGACAGTGGATGACCGACGACTCCGGCGAAGAGAAATTGATATATATTAACCGGGAATCGGACGGACCGAAGCTGACTGTCAACGATTCCGAATGCACCAGCGGCAGTTTCTCGGCCGACGTCTGGTTCGACGGGGAGGCCGCCGGCTTTATCGTGAAAACCAGCGACGCCAAGCCGGGTGCCGACAGCTTTAACGGGTATGAGATTTCGCTCCTCAGCGGCGGCGCGGTGCGTATTGCCAAGCATCAGTATAATTACAACAACCTCGGCGACACGCCCTGTGCGGCGGTTGCGGCAGGTCGTTGGATCAATTTGCGGGTGGACATGACCGAAAACAGCATAACCGTATATGTCGACGGGAACAAGGCGGCCTCTTATACCGATTCCAATCCGATCAGCACCGGCCTTTCGGGTCTGCGCGCCTGGAACTCGACCGCCAAGTTTAAAAATATCAAGTACACGGCTGACAGCGGCGCGGAGCAAACGGTGGAAATCCCGACCTATCGTGCTGATCTGAAGGTCTCCGGCATGTGGAGAGGCGTGGTGACCGGTTCGGCCGAAGGGACGCTCGACCTCTTCTCAGAGAATGCGTTCAAGGATGGGCAGAGCCAGCGCATCACCATGACCGGCGGCGAGGGAACGATCGGCATCAGCAACAAGGGCCTCAACCGCAAGGGGATGAATATTGTCGACGGCAAGGATTATGAGGGCTATTTCTACGCCAAGTCCGATACGGCCATAGACGCTTATGTTTCTTTTGTCAGCGCGGACGGCGCGACCGTTTATGCAAAGGAGAAAGTGTCGGTTTCGGGCGACTGGAGCAAATACAGCTTCGCCCTGACGCCGGACGGCGGCGACACCGCCGGGCAGCTTGTGATTGAGATTGCACAGCCCGGAACCCTCGACCTCGGCTACGTCTTCTTGCAGCCGGGCGAGTGGGGACGGTATAAAGGTCTGTCGGTTCGCAAGGATGTCGGTGAGCTTTTGGAAAATCAGGGCATTACGGTTCTTCGGTTCGGCGGCTGTATGGCTAACGCGAGTGAGTACCGGTGGAAGGATATGGTCGGCGCGCCTGAGGAGCGCCGGACCTATAGAGGCTGGTGGTACACCTACTCCTCCTTCGGCTTTGGAATTATTGAGTTCCTCGATCTCTGCGATGCGCTGGGCGTAGCGGCGGTTCCCGATTTCAACAGCTATGAGTCGCCGGAGGATATGGCTGACTTCATCCAGTTCGCGACGGGCACCGATCCCTCTAACGAGTGGGTTCAGCTTCGCATTTCGATGGGCAGGGAGGAGCCGTATGACCTGCCTTACCTCCAGATCGGCAATGAAGAGCGGATTGACGCGGCCTTTGCCGAGCGTTTCAATGCGATCGCCAACGCCGTGTGGGCGCTGGATACCGATATTACACTGATTGCCGGCGACTTTGATTACAAGGATATCATCACCGATCCTTACAACTTCACCGGATCGGCGTCCGGGCTTACCACTCTGGCCAATCACAAAACCATCCTCGACAACGCGGTTGCGCATGGTATGCCGGTTTGGTTTGACATTCACTTCTGGTCGGAGAACGGCACCCAGCCCTATAGCTTTATCCATGCGGCGATCAGTCTCTACGACGCGCTGCGGTCGATCTGTCCTGACGCGGAATTTGCCTTCCCGGTGTTCGAGCTGAACGCGGCATCTCACGATTTTGAACGGGCGCTTTGCAACGCTTTTGCGATCAATAATGCCGAGCGTATCAGCGACATCATCCCGATCGTTTGCTCGGCCAACTGCCTGCAGGTAGACGGCCACAACGACAACGGCTGGGATCAGGGCCTTATTTTCATGGACAACGACAGTGCGTGGTATCAGGCGCCGGCGTATATGGATATTCTCTTTGGCGGGGCGCACCAGCCTTATCTGCTGACGGCAGAGGGCCTGGATATTGTGAACACCCAAAATTTCGATGTAACCCTCACCGGATCGGAGGACGGCGGCACCGTCTGTGTCAAGATTGTCAACCGCACGGGCGAGGCGAAAAACCTCGGCATTGCGATTCCGGAGTTCGCCGGTTATACGGTCAGCCGGACGGCACAGACCTACACGGCCGGGCTGAAGGACACCAATACGTCGGAGAATCCGGAGAATATCGTGCCGCAGGCGGCGGAGACCTCTGCGTTCACCATGAATGCGGGTGGTATCGTCATTGCGACCGAAGGCTACTCGGTCAGCGTTGTCACCCTCGTCCGGGGGGAGAAGGCACCCGACGTCAAACTGGGCGATCTGGACGGTGATGGTTCGGTGACCGTCTCGGATGTGGTGGAACTGCGCCAGATCATTGTCAGCGGCAGCCAGACGGCGCAGCAGATGGCGGCCGGCGACATCAACAAGGATAAGCTTCTGACGGTCAGCGATGTGGTCGATCTGCGGAAAATGATCGTGGCCGGTTAAATTCCCTGCCTTTGCAGTACAAATTATTGATTCACATACCATACGCTCCTTTTCAGAATACGGAAAACTCCGGAACACCACCGATTTTGGGTGTTCCGGAGTTTTTCTGTTTGGGCGCCGGAGCCGGATGGCACAGGGGAGATCTTCCGTTTTATGTATCACAATGCGCTTTTTAAGCATCATATTGTTCTCTTCCTTTTGGCGGTTGCAATGCCGTCGACTTTGTGCTACCATGTTTAAACAATCCCGGATATGCGACGGTCAAAGACTCGGCCGCGGCGTTTTATGTGTAAAGAGGGGGCACAACCATGTCAAAACTGAAACGGTGGCTGCGAGATCCTTATGTCCGTAAACGTCAGATCGGTATGCTGGTCGGCGTGCTGTTATTGTCGATTGCGGTCTCTTTATTTGTCATGCTGGATTTCGGGACCGATCCCAACTCGTCCCTGAGTATCGGTCTGGCGGCGCGTCTGGGTATTTATTACGGCGTATGTCAGATGCTGATGAATCTGATTATGATAATATTTGTACTGCTGTTCGGTCGAGGGTTTATCGGCACCGGAACCATCTGCAATATGTTTTTGCTTGGATATATTGCGGATGGATGCACCTGGATTTTGCGGCGGCTGGTGCCGGCGTATGATCATTTGACCCTGCCGGCGCGGATCGGCATTCTGATTCCTACGGTTGTTATTTTTTTACTTGGAGCCGTGCTGTATATGACCGCGTCGGCAGGCGTTGCACCCTATGACGCGATCCCGATGCTGCTCTCCGCCCGGTTGCCGGGAATTCCCTTCCGCTTTATCCGAATGGCCTGGGACGCGCTGTTTACTGTAATGTCTCTTTGGATCGGCGGGCCGGTCGGGCTGATGACCGTACTGGTGATCCTGACCGTCGGGCCGGTCGTGTCCTGGCTTGGTCGTCTGATCGGCCGAAGGCTTTACGGTCTGCCCGGCGTCGAGTAGTTTTTTTGCGCGCGGTCGGTTGGATAAGAGGGCGTTTGTAAAGGTGAAGTGCACGGCTTGCACCGGATGGAAAGCGGCACGGGTGCGTTTTGTTGTGGGTGAAGAGGCTGAAAGGAGTTTTCCTTTCGGCCTTTCTGTTTTTTTACGGGGGTTATCCGCTGTCACCGTTCGGGCGAGATTTTGCCGTCCTGGTTTTTGAAAAACGGTCGGAAGATTTGTGCGAACGTTCTCACCCAAGACAGAAACTGCAGAATTTGCATTCAATCTGAAAAACATAATTAACATTCTCGAAAATACTATTGACATTCACGTGAATGTATGATAGGATGAATCCAAGAAAAGGAAAGGCGGGTGATCGGAATGGAGCCGAAGTTCCCCGGCACTGTTCTTGAAAGGAGGGGCCGCACGGCGGAGGAATTTCTCTCCGGCCTGTTTTTTGCAACCCGCGGCATCATGCTGCAGCAGGTGCGGGAGATTACCGGGCTGGAAACGCCGGTGATTCAGAACTGGATCAACCGCGGCTGGGTAGGCCGCCCCGTGGAGAAACGGTACTCGGTCAATCATCTGACCCGGATCATGCTTATCAACATGCTGCGGGAGGTGACGAGCCTTGAAAACATCGCCAATATTTTAGAATACATCAACGGCACCGCCAATTGTACCGATGATGACATTATTCCGGAGGCAAAGCTGTATATATATACCTGTGATCTGTTGGATACAATCGACTATGAGACGGTGTTCGATGAAAAATCGCTCGAGCAAAAAATTGCCGATACGATTGCGGATTATGTCGAGCCGTTTCCCGGCGCACGGGAAAAACTGACGCGGGGGATGAAGATTATTTTAATCTACTATGCCTCCGCCTTGGTCAAGGTGCGCGCCGACCGGCTGATCAGGCGGTATGCAATCGGAAAATAAGCGTTTTTTCTTTTTTTGGAAGGAGGAATGAAAATGCTTGCATGGTGGAATTCTTTAAGCGAGGTCAGCAAAATTTTCTCGGCCGTGGCGATTCCGGCAACGGTTATTATGTTGCTTCAAACCCTGCTGCTTTTTTTCGGCGTCGGCGCCGACGCGGATTTTGACGGCGACGGCATTCCGGATGATGTGGGCGATGACGGCTTTTCCATGTTCAGCGTGCGGGCTCTGGTCGCCTTTTTTTCGGTCGGCGGCTGGGCCGGGCTGGTAGCGGATACATACCGGATGCCGCTGGCGGTTTCAATCGCGATTTCGCTTAGCGCCGGCGCGGCGGCCTTTCTTGTGGTGGCGCTGCTGTTTAAAAAGGCGATGAAGCTGCAGGACAGCGGCAATATCGAGCTGTCCGGCGCGCTCGGGAAAACCGGACGGGTCTATATCCCGGTTCCTCCGAAGGGTGAGGGCCGCGGGAAAATCAATCTGACTTTGCAAAACCGCCTTTGTGAGATTGAGGCGGTCTGTGAGGAGGAAACGTCGATTCCCACGGGAGAGTCGGTGGTCGTCCTCGCTTTGTGCGATTCGGAAACGGTTGTGGTCGGGCGGCTGCATACCGATGATGAAAAGAATGTAAGAGGAGGAATATCAAAATGGAACCTGGAGTAATCGTCCTGATCGTTGTGATTGCGCTGCTGTTTTTTTCCAGCCTGATCGTGCTTTTATCGAGGTACCGCAAGTGTCCTTCGGACAAAATTCTGGTTGTATATGGCAAGATCGGGCGCAACCGGGACGGCACGGCGCGCAGCGCCAAGTGCATTCACGGTGGGGCGGCTTTCATCGTGCCGGTGCTGCAATCCTATGAATATCTGGATCTGACCCCGATGTCGATTCAGGTGGATCTGAAAAACGCGCTGTCCAAGCAGAATATCCGGATTGACGTGCCGTCCCGATTTACGGTGGGCATCTCGGTTGAGAACGGCGTCATGCAGAACGCGGCCGAGCGGCTGCTCGGCCTCAAGCTGACCGAGATTCAGGAACTGGCGAAGGACATCATCTTCGGACAGCTTCGTTTGGTCATCGCGACCATGGATATTGAAGAGATCAACACCGACCGCGACAAATTTCTCACGGCCGTCTCCAATAACGTGGAAAGCGAGCTGAAGAAGATCGGTCTGCGGCTGATCAACGTCAACGTCACCGACATCACCGACGAGTCGGGTTATATCGTCGCCCTGGGTAAGGAGGCGGCGGCCAAGGCCATCAACGATGCCAAAATCTCGGTGGCGGAGGCCGACCGGGCCGGTGACATCGGCGAGGCCAACGCCAAAAGGGAGCAGAGAATTCAGGTCTCTCTGGCCGATTCGGAGGCCATCAAGGGCGAGAATGAAGCCAGGGCGCAGGTGGCCGAGTCCGATGCGACCCTGAAGGAAAAGCAGGCCGACGCTCTCCGCCGCGCCACCGCGGCCGAGAAAATCCAGGCGGCCCGCGCGCTGCAGGAGGCCTACGCCGCCGAGCAGGAGGCTGAGGCCGCCCGTTCAACCCGTGAGAAGGCCACGCTGGAGGCCGACATCATCGTTAAGGCAGAGATCGATAAACGCCAGAAGGAACTGGCCGCCGAAGCCGAGGCCGAGCAGATCCGCCGCAAGGCACAGGGCGAGGCCGACGCCATCTTCGCCAAAATGGAAGCCGAGGCCCGCGGCGTGCAGGAGATCCTCACCAAGCAGGCCGAGGGTTTTCAGAAAATCATTGACGCGGTGGGCGGCAACGCCGACGACGCGATGAAGCTGATGATCGCCGATAAGTTAGAGGATTTGGTCAAGACGCAGGTCGAGGCGATCGGCAAGCTCAGGATCGATAAGGTGACCGTCTGGGACGGGATGGGCGGCAAGGACGGCACGCCGGCCACCGCCAACTTCCTGTCGGGGATGTTCAAGTCGATCCCGCCTATGAGCGATTTGTTTAACATGGCGGGAATGGAGCTGCCAAAGTATCTCGGCAAAAAGATGGGCGAGCCGGCAGCGGCGCCAGTGGCCGAAGAGGCGCCTGTTCCGACGACTGAAGCGTAAACCGTCCGGCGCGCGGGGCGCTTTGGCATACATGCTCCCGATGCCGGAGGAGCGGCCTTTGGCATCGGGAACCGCCCGGCTGTCTCCGCCCGGAAAGCGGTTTGCTTTTGCGCCGACCTGCGGAAAACCACAGGCCGGCGGGGACAAAAGCCGGAAAACGGAGAGAAAAAAGCAGATTTTGTTTGGTGGACGGGATTGATCCGCCGGCCGCCGTGCTCTGCATAGCGGGGATTGAATCCGGGGCTTTCGGATTGTGGAGTGTTATAAAAGAGGGGTTTTATGAAATATTGTACCGTGCCCAAGATGCTGGCGCTCACCTTTTTGATTTCCTATATCGGGGTGCTGCTTACCAAGGGCGTGTTGAATCTTTTTATTTATCCGGTTTTAAGTGATTTTACGCTTTATAACCTGATCAGCGACTCGCGGGCGATGGCCAGTATCCTGGCGGTTTTTCCGACCGTCCTCTGCTGTGTGCTGAATCCGCTTCTTCTTTACCGGGCGGCGCTTGATCCGGTCACCCATGTCGAGCCGGGGCGGGTTTATCGAAGACTCTTCATGCTTCACGTGCTGCTCTTGCTTTTGCTTTTGCCGGCCGCTTTGGGGGAGAGTTTGCTGAGCTGGCGGCTGAGCTCGCTGCTCAGCCCGTTTGGATTGCTGGATTTTCTGATTCCCAATCCGTTTTTGGCCGCGCTGCCGGTGCTGCTTCTTCACGGCTGCCTGATGTTGGCTGTTTATCGTAAGGGCCACATCAAGGGAGAGGCCCGTCGTCTCCGGCTGGAGGCCGATATGGCCGCCCGACGGCAAGAGGTGCGTGAGGAAGACCGCGCCGATTTCGAGGAAGCGTTCTTCTCCGAGCGGCGCGCCCGCGATGCAGAGGAGAAAAAGCCGCGATGAAGCTTTTTTGGATTCTGTTTGCCGCAGTGGTGATTCTGCTGATTTTGCTGGTCTGGAAATGCGACCGGCTGATGAATCTGGCCTACCTCAAACGGACCGAGTGGGTGCGAGTGGTCGACCGGCGGTCGTATATATCCGCTACGAGAGATTATGGGAAATATACATCCAATCGACGGGAGACCTTCGGCGTGACCTTCCGGCTTACCGACGGAACCAACCGGTGGCTGTTGATGCCGCAAAGGGAGTTTGCACGTTGCAGCCCGCATATGACCGGGCGGCTGACCTTTCGCGGCGACAGCTATATCGCCTTCGAGCCGGAGACGCCGCCGGCCGACGTCGAGCGGCTGCTCAGCCGCTATACATAAAGGTTGGGCATGAACGCCGCATGCCTGCTTGGAGAGATCGAAAAGTTTATGGATTCACAGATCAAAAACATCCACAGTCGGGGAACCATGGTTTTCCCGGCTGTGGATGTTTTATCGTTTGCAAGGCAGGCTACAGACGCTGCCAGGCGGAGCGTGCCTTTTTCGTGCGGCTAAGCAACACTTCGTATTCCAAGTTTCGTCCCCTTCGTCATGCTTTCGCATGACAACCGGGGGAGATGGCGGCAAAAAATATCCGCCGCCGGGGTTTTTATTATTCGACCCTGATTTGGCGGATATTTTTTATTGCTCCGCAATAAAAAACGGGATTCCGATGCCCTCCCCCTCGCCGTCGCTGCGCGCGGCAACCGGGGGAGATGGCGGCAAAAAATATCCGCCGCCGGGGGTTTTTATTATTCGACCCTGATTTGGCGGATATTTTCTATTGCTCCGCAATAAAAAATACGATTTTAATGCCGTCTCCCTCGTCATGCTTTCGCATGACAACCGGGAGACAGGGCGGCAAAAAATATCCGCCGCCAGGGATTTTTATTATTCGACCCTGATTTGGCGGATATTTTTTATTGCTCCGCAATAAAAAACGGGATTTCAATGCCCTCCCCCTCGCCGCCGCTACGCGCGGCAACCGGGGGGAGACGGCGGCAAAAAATATCCGCCGCCGGGATTTTTATTATTCGACCCTGATTTGGCGGATATTTTTTATTGCTCCGCAATAAAAAATACGATTTTAATGCCGTCTCCCTCGTCATGCTTTCGCATGACAACCGGGAGACAGGGCGGCAAAAAATATCCGCCGCCAGGGATTTTTATTATTCGACCCTGATTTGGCGGATATTTTTTATTGCTCCGACGGCTTTTTATAGCCCCGGGCATCTCCCGGCAGCTTGCCGCTGGAGATAATGTTCAGCCAGTCGAGGTCATTGTCGCAGATGGTTTCGGTGTTTTTCAGACCCGGACGCCAGGTCCACTCGACATCGTTGTCGATCGGATCCGCGAGAGGATTGTCCGACGCTTTGCTGTCGCGCAGCGCCTTGGGCGTGATGTTCATGGTCTTTTTGAACAGGCGGGTGAAATATTGCTGCGAATTGATGCCGACGCTGTTGGCAATGTCGATGATCGACATATTGGTGCGGGAGAGCAGGTAGTAAGCCTTCTCCATCCGGTAGTTGGTCATGTAGTCGATCACCGAGATGCCGCATTCCTTTTTAAACAGACGCTGTAAATACGCAGGGTGAATATGGATATATTCGGCAATGTCGCTGATGTGGATTTCCCGGAAATAGTTGCGGGAGATAAAATCTTTCGCACACTGTATGTAATCATCCGAGTCGTTGTTGAGATCGGCACAGGCCAGCCTCGCGGAAGAGAGGAGCAGCAGCGACAGCCACAGGTCGAGGGCAAACCGGTTGGGTTTGGTAATATCGACGTTTTCCAGCGCGGAGAAAAGGATGCGGTACACCTCTCCATCGTCCTTGATCCGAAAGTATTCCGATCCCTGTTCGAGAAAATTGCGCATTTCCTCGCTGTTGCGATAGAGGGTTGCAAAATCCGGCGCGGCGTTGTCCTGCTTTTCAAAGGTGAATTCGATGTTCAGCACCATGCAGCCGCGCGGATTGCTGATCGAGAGGGCGTGCGGCGTACCGGCGTTAATCAGGATAAAATCGCCCGAAAACATGCGAATTTTTTCTTTCCTTGAACGGACGGTGCAGTCTCCTTTAATAATATACATGATTTCAATCCGGCTGTGGAAATGCTGCGGCATGTCGTAGGTGTTCCACTCATTATAATAATAGGATTGAATGACAGGGTAATATCCCGGCTCGGTCAGCAGCTTTTTATCGTACAGGTCATATACCATACCGAAACCTCCTACCATAGACTGTCGGGAGCAGACAGGCCAAGATGTGCAAATGATTTTGTCTGCCGACGATGGCTTTATTATAGCATGTACAAAAGGAAATTGTAAAGAATTTTTTCGCATTTGTCCTAAAAATATTGTAAAATCATGACATGCGGGGCGCGAAATATCTCGTCAAAAGATGATTTGACACTGGTGTGCTGCGATATTTTAAAAAAGTTGTACAAATACCGAACGCAGCCCGGGACGCTTTCGGTTTTGGCTCGGTTGCTGTCGGACGGCGCGCGGGCTGCGGCGGAGGGCGTATCCCGCGCGGCCGACGGACCCAAGCCTGTGTTTTGCATCGTTACGATTGTCGCACGGTGTCGGTTTTGCTTGTTCTTAATTTATTTACAGTTTATACGCAAAAAGTATGCAAATTTTTCTTATGGGTATAGTATTATAAAATCGCCGAAAGGGAAACCATTTAAAACGGCAATCCAAAAAGGAAGTGACACCATGTACACCGCGAAAAATTCTGTCATGGCCTGTATCACACCTCAGGCCGGATGTGAAAGAATCATCGAAGCCGCCAAGGAAATGGCGAGCAGAATGGGTACAAAAGTTACGGTCGTCACAGTGCAGCCAAAGAAAGCTGCTGCGAGCAAACGCTCCAAAGATATGAAGCTGCTTTGCAGTCTGGCTCAGCGCACAGGCATCGAAATTTCGGTGCGGTACAGCGACAACGCTGTCAAGAGCGTTGCGGCCGCCGCGAAGGAGTTTCATGCGGTACACATTTTTACCGGAACGCCGGCCGGTGAGTCGGACTTCGTCGGAAAGCTCAGCGTGTACACCGGCGAGACGCCCATCTCGGTTGTGGCGGGCGGCGTGTACTGTACCCTTACCCTCTCGGCCGAGCTTGGCTGAGCACCAACATTGCTATCCCCACATTTTCATATTCCTTCCTGAAATGCAAGGGACATCTGCCATTTGGGGCGGGTGTCTCTTGCATTTTGCGGCTTTTTTGCAGTGCCAAATGGATCGGCGCAAAAATCTTGTTATTTTCTTTTCGCTGTGTTACAATAATACAGCTATTTTGTCTGATGAAAGGAGGCGCCGGCCATGAAGCATGTCGATCTCTATACCGACGGCGCCTGTTCCGGCAACCCCGGTCCGGGCGGCTGGGGCGCCATTCTGCGCTATAAAGGGCAGGAGAAGGAGCTTTCCGGCGGGGAGAATCCAACCACCAACAACCGGATGGAGCTTTCGGCCGTGATCGGCGGGCTGGCGCTTCTCAAAGAACCGTGCGAGGTTACGCTGTATACCGACTCGCAGTATGTGGCGAACGGTCTTTCCAAAGGGTGGGCTGCCGCCTGGAAACGCAACGGCTGGCGCAAGGCGGACAAGTCTCCTGCCCTCAATCCCGATTTGTGGGAGCGTCTGCTGGAGCTTACCGGATACCACAAGGTTACGGTCGTCTGGGTGAAGGGGCACGCCGGCCATCCGGAAAATGAGCGTTGTGACCGGCTGGCCGTGGCTGAATCCGCAAGGTTTTAGTGAAAATGCAGAAAATGGCGAATTTTCGTCTTATTTTCGGGCAGGCTATTGAAAAGTATACCTGTTTGGTATACAATAACGATGCAGATAAGATTTTTATCTTCATTATAAAGTTACCCGGACCAGGTCCGGAAAAGGGAGAGGATCCTATATGGAACGTTTGATATACGCTGACAATGCCGCCACCACCCGGCTGTCGCCTGAGGTGTTGGACTGCATGATGCCCTATCTGACCGAGCAGTACGGCAATCCGTCGAGCCTATATGCCTTCGGGAGCGAGGCGCACGCCGCTGTCGACCGGGCGAGAGAGCAGGTTGCCGCTGCGCTCGGCGCCGATGCGGGGGAGATTTATTTTACTTCCGGCGGTAGCGAGGCGGACAACTGGGCCATCAAGGGCGTGATGAATCGGTTGAAACAGAAGGGGAAGACCCACATCATTTCCTCTGCATTTGAGCATCACGCCGTGCTCCACACGCTGGAATTTCTCGAAAAACAGGGGTTTGAGATCACCCTGCTGGACGTGCATGCGGACGGCCTCGTCCGGCCGGAGGAGCTGGCTGCCGCGATCAAGGAGGAGACCGGTCTCGTCTCCATTATGTACGCGAATAATGAGATCGGCACCATCCAGCCGGTGGAGGAGCTTGGTCGTATCTGCCATGAGCGGGGAGTTCTTTTTCACACCGACGCGGTGCAGGCGGTCGGCAATGTGCATATTGATGTAAAAGCGCAGAACATTGACATGCTCTCCCTCTCCGGGCACAAGTTCCACGGACCGAAGGGAATCGGCGCCCTGTATATCCGCAAGGGGATTGTGCTCGACAACCTCATCCACGGCGGGGCGCAGGAGCGCGGCCGCCGCGCCGGAACCGAAAACACCCCCGGTATCGTCGGTCTGGGTGAGGCGATCACCCGCGCCGTCGCGACCATTGACCAGCGGGCGGAGAAGTTGACCGCCATCCGCGATCATGTGATCGCAGGCGGCCTGAAGATTCCCCGCAGCCGGCTCAACGGCGATCCCCAAAAGCGGCTGCCCGGCAATGTCAGCCTCTGCTTTGAGGGAGTGGAGGGGGAATCCCTCCTGCTGATGCTGGACGCCAAGGGAATCTGTGCCTCCTCCGGCTCGGCCTGCACCTCCGGCTCGCTGGATCCGAGCCATGTGCTGCTGGCCATCGGCCTCAGGCATGAGGTGGCGCACGGCAGTCTGCGGCTCTCCTTCAGCGATGAGAATACGATGGAGGATGCAGATGCGATTCTTTCTGTGCTGCCGCCGATCATCGAGCGGCTGCGCGCCATGTCTCCGCTTTGGGAGAAAATTATCAAGGAGAGTGAAAGCAAATGATTTACACCGAAAAGGTTATGGACCATTTCAATAATCCGCGGAATGTGGGCGAGCTGCCTGACGCCAACGGCGTGGGGGAGGTCGGCAACGCCAAATGCGGCGATATTATGAAGATGTATCTGAAAATTGAGGATGGTATCATCAAGGACGTCAAATTCAAGACCTATGGCTGTGGCTCGGCCATCGCGACCTCTTCGATCGCGACCGAAATGATTAAGGGGCAGCCGCTTTCCAAGGCGCTGGAGCTTTCCAACAAAGCGGTGGTGGAGGCGCTCGGCGGTCTGCCGGCGCACAAGATTCACTGTTCGGTGCTGGCGGAGCAGGCGGTCAAAGCGGCCATTGCGGACTACTACACCCGGCAGGGAATTGATCCGACCCCTTTTGTCGGCCCGGCCTGTGCGTGTGAGCATTGCGAGAGCTGCGAAGGTCACTCGGAATTTTAGAATAGGACATTGTTTTTTGGAAACACCCCGGCACGGGGTGTTTTTTTCTATTAATATTACATTTTATTCTTCTCGCCATGTTCCCCCGCGCCAACCGGGGTCAGGGTAATGTGCGCGTCCGGGTGGGGAATGCGGTTTGACAAAAAAGCTTGCGAAAGGATGATGAGTGTCTTATAATGCCCTTATACGGGAGAGATATATTGCCAAGGAGGAAAACAATATGCCCAAGCCTTTTACTTTATATTTGATTCATCACAGCCACACCGATATCGGCTATACCGATTATCAGGAAAAGATTGAGCTGCATCAGGTACAGTATATTCAGGAGGCGATTCGGATTCTGCGTCAGGCCCACAGTGATCGGCCGGAATGGCTGGGCTTTAAGTGGAACTGCGAAAGCTTCTGGTGTGTGGAGAAGTTCTTTGAGCTTGCCGATCTCCGGGAGAGGGAGGATTTTATCCGTTTTGTGAAATCCGGTGAGATCGGCCTGTCCGGCAGCTATCTGAACCTCACTGACCTGATTTCCTACGACGTGCTGTCGGACGCCGTGCGCCGTTCGGCGGCCGGAATGGAGGCGCACGGCCTTTTGATGCGTTCGGCTATGACGGCCGACGTTAACGGCTACGGCTGGGGTTTTGCCGACGCGCTGTATGAAAACGGCGTCACCCGCCTGCTTTCCTGCATTCATACCCATCACGGCTATCATCCTCTGTTTCAAAAGCAGACCCCTTTTTATTGGGAGAGCCCCAAGGGCAATCGCCTGCTTTCCTGGGTGGGTGAGCACTATCATTTGGGCAACGAGCTGGGCGTCGCGCCGGTACAATCCTTTGAATATACCATCCAGGACGGATTGGACGGCGCCGGCCTGGAGCCTTTCCACAAGGCTGAAATCCGCATAGCCACTTATGTAGACACACTGAAGAAGCAGGGCCATCCCTATGATTTGGCGCCCGTCACCTATTCCAGCCGTCAGACCGACAACGGTTCGCCTTATGTGGGCGCGGTGGAATTTGTCAACCGGTACAATGCGCTGCACGGGGAGGAAATTCGGCTGCAAATGGCCACGCTGGATGAATTTTTCGACGCGGTGGAGGACTCTTGCGGGGATATTCCCACCTACCGGGGGGATTGGACCGACTGGTGGGCCGACGGGGTGGGCTCCACGCCCAATGTGGTGCAGCACTATCGGGAGGCCGAGCGCAAGTATGAGATGGCGCGCCGGCTGGATCCAGAGGGGGAAATCTGCGGAAAAGAGCTGCTGGACGACACGGCCTATAACCTGATGTTTTACGCCGAGCATACCTGGGGCTACTGCTCTTCAGTGTCCGAGCCGTGGAATACCTGTGTGAATAATTTGGATCTGCGCAAGAGCCTCTATGCTCTGAAGGCCAACGAGTCGGCTTCGCGGGCGCTGGACAAAATCGCCTATTCCCGGGGTGCCACGCCTTATTCCATGCAGAACGAGCCGGTTTTCCGGGCTGTAAATCCCCACGATGTACCGGTGACCGACGTGATGCGGATCAATTCCGAGAGTTTGGCCGGCCATACTCATTTTGAAATTGTAGATACGGCTACCGGCCGCCCGGTTCCGTATCAGCTCAGTTCTTATGCCCGGGGGGTGGAGCTGAACATTCTGGTTCGGCTGGAGCCGGGCGAGCAGAGAGAATACGGCATTCGGGAGACTGAGACGCCCGCACCTATATCCTCCGGCCGCCGGGCGGACAGGGGTATTGAAGGGGTATATGATCTGTATTCCACCTTCCAGCGCCGGCTGGAAACGGGGTCGGTGGTCACGCCGTACCGGCTGGAGAACGAATTTTTCCATATTCAATACGATCAGCGGGGGATTGTTTCCCTCTGGGATAAGGCGCGGGGAAAAGAACTGATAAAACCCGGAGAATATGCCGCCTTTACCCCGATCTATGAGGTTACGCCGGGCAACGGTGATCCCTGCGGCGTCCGGCGGGAGATGGGACGGAATCGCAAGTCTTCGGCCACAAAACGCTCGGCCGGCGTATGCTGCGGCGCAAAGGTGTTGGCGGACGGGCCTCTTTTCTCCCGCGTGCAGCTACAGTATGCGCTGGAGGGCTGCCAATTCTGTTATCTGATCCTGACCGCGTATAAGCATATGCCCCGCATAGATCTGGCGCTGCGCTTTCAGAAGGACTGTGTGTGGGATCCGGAGAACGTATATCTCGCCCTGCCGTTTACCACCGGGGAGGAGGAGACCCTGTGGATGGATAAGACCGGGTGCGTTTTCCGTCCGCGCGTGGATCAGTTGCCCGGTACCTGTACTGATTTTTATGCGGTGCAAAACGGCCTCTGCCTGTCCTCGGCAAATGCCACCCTGACCATCGGCCTGCCCGATACGCCGCTGGTCACCATGGGGCCTCTGCCCGCCCATGAGATTCGGCTGTGCGGGGAACCGGGTGCGGAGAATTTGGATGAAATCTATGCTTGGGTGATGAACAATTTCTGGGAGACCAACTTTAAGGTGAGCCTGGCCGGGTTCCATGAGTATCACTATTCTCTGACCCTGGACGGCCCGCGGCCTGCGGAAGAGGTTTTCCGGAAGCTGCGCGCTTTGAACGGATCCATTTTGGGCTTTGCTTCTTTTACCAATCCTATTTGACGGGGTAAATATGCGGAGCCGAAATAAACTCGTAGTCAAGTATAAGCCTTTCTGCTGATGCCGCGGAAAGGCTTATACTTTGCTGTAAGTTGACTTGGATTCAGCGTGTTCAAGTTACAACAAAAATAAACCCGGATAAAGATTAATTTTTTGCCCTTGGACTATAGGAAATACAAAGCCTTGGTGTTTGAACATAAACCTTCAAACTTCTTACTTAACGCAAGGCTCTGGGCTCCTCTTAATAATTCCCTCCGGAACGACCAGGGGGGGACATCCCTCTCTTAGACTCTCGGCTTTCCGATTTCCTTTCGCTCCGCTCTCTGCGGCGTGATGTACATCCCTTATGATGGGAATGTGCTTCCCCGTCCGTTTTATTCTGTACCGTACCGTCGGGAAAATAATGTGGACGGCAGATCATTCACTTCCTGTTTTTTCTGAAACTGCCGTGCCCACATTCTGCAACATATATAAATCCTCCCTCTTTCGGGAGGTCTGCCAGATCGTCCACTGTGTTTTTTTCGCCTCCCTCTTGACAAATTTATCAAAATATAGTATCATTACATTAACGTTAAGGTTAACGATAATGTAGCCTCAACAAAAGGGAGAGATGCCCAGTGGAAACCGGTACACTGATCAATATATCGGAATTTACGGTGCATGACGGGCCGGGTGTTCGGGCGACCGCTTTTTTGAAGGGATGTCCGTTGCGCTGTACCTGGTGCCACAACCCCGAGGGACAGCGTACACAGCCGGAGCTGATGGTGCGCACTGCCTCCTGCACCGGGTGCGGCCGCTGCCGGGCGGTCTGCCCGAGTCCGGAGGGCTGCACGGCCTGCGGCGTGTGTACCGAGGTCTGTCCGAATGGTCTGCGCAAAATCGTGGGAGAGCGGCTGACCTCGGCCGAGCTGGCCGGCCGGCTGCGGAAAAACGCCGGCTTTTATACCGCGTCGGGCGGGGGGGTGACCTTCTCGGGCGGGGAGCCGCTGATGCAGCCCGCCTTTTTGTTTGAGACGCTCGACCGCCTTTCCGGGATCCATCGGGCGGTCGAAACCTCCTGCTGCGCGGCACCGGAGGTGTTTGAGGCTCTGCTCTCCCGTGTTGAATATATTTTCGCCGATCTGAAAATCTTCGACAGCGCGGTGCATGAGCGCTATACCGGCCGGACAAACAAGGGGATTCTCGACAACATCCGGTTGTTGAAGCGCAGCGGACTGCCTTACTGCATCCGTATTCCGCTGATTCCCGGTGTCAACGATACGGAGGAGAATATGGAACATACGGCCGCCTTTTTGGCGGAGGGAGGAATGGGACATCTCGACCGGGTTGAGCTGTTGCCCTATAATCGGGCGGCAGCGGCGAAATATCCGATGCTTGGACGGAAATACGCGCCGGGGTTCGATACCGCCCGGACGCCGAGGACGGCGTTTGCCGCCTTTTCAAAATACGCAATCAGGAGCGTGGTTTTATGATCGAACGAATTGAAAATCTACGCCGCTTCTTTGTGGTGGAGCAATCCCATCGCGCCTTGCGCCGGACGCCGATCAGTGATCCGTACGCCCTCGCGCGGGAATTTTGCGCGCAGGGTTTTTCGGATGAGGAGCGGGCGGCGCGGCGCCTCTGCCTTATGCTGCGGGAGGAAAAGCCGGTGGTTTTCCCGGAGGAGCGGATTGCCTTTCTCCGCACAATACCGGTCATCCCCGAGTTACACACGCCGGAGGAGTGGGAGGAAATCCGCAAAACCCACTATATACACGAGCGGGGGGACGTTAGCAACATCAGCCCGAATTATGCGGCTCTGATGTCGGTTGGCTTTGCCGGCATGTGCGAGCGACTGTCCCGGAAGCAGGCAGAATATCTTGCCGACGGCCGGGCGGAGAAGGCCGACTATCTCGGTTTTCAAATCGCGATACTGGAGGAGGTTATGGCGTTGGCCGGCCGCTACCGGGCGGAGGCTGAGCGGGTCGGCAACGACACGGTGGCGAAAACGCTTGCCCGGGTGCCGGAATATCCTCCGGAAAGCTTTCTCGAAGCTTTGCAGATGTTCCGGATTATTCATTATACCCTCTGGCTTTCGGCCAACTGGCACAATACGGTCGGCCGGTTTGATCAGTACATGGCTCCGTATTTTGAAAAGGATATGGCGGCCGGCCTTTATACCTACGACACAGCACTCGAGCTGGTGGAGGAATTTTTCCTCACTTTCAACCGGGACAGCGACCTGTACCCCGGCGTTCAACAGGGAGACAACGGGCAGAGCATGGTGCTCGGCGGGCTGCACCCGGACGGCAGAGACAGCTATAATCTGCTCAGTGAGCTTTGTCTCAAGGCCAGTCTGGAACTGCATCTGATCGACCCGAAGATCAATCTTCGGGTGCATAAAAACACCCCGGCGGAGGTGTATAGCTTAGGGTCCGAGTTGACCCGCTGCGGCACCGGATTCCCGCAGTATTCCAACGATGACGCGGTAATCCCCGCGCTGTTGGACTGGGGCTATGCCAAAGAGGATGCTTACAACTACGTTGTCGCCGCCTGCTGGGAGTTTATCATTCCCGAAAAGGCGATGGATGTGCCGAATATCGGCGCGGTTTCTTTCCCCCTCGCGGTAGAGGAGGCGGTCTTTGCCGAGCTGGAGGGGGCGGCGGATTACGACGCCTTTTTCGCCGCGGTCGTCCGCCGGATCACCGGGCAGGTCAATGCGCTGTGTGAAAAGGTGCGGCGCCTCTACATCCGGCCGGCGCCTTTTGTTTCCCTGATGATGCAGCCGGCGGAAGAGTACGGTGACATCTCCCGCGGGGGACGGTACAACAATTACGGTTTTCACGGCTGCGGCCTGGCGACGGCGGCCGACTCACTGGGAAACATCCGGCGGTATGTGTTCGGCGACGGCTCGGTTGGAAAAGCGGAGCTGATCGACGCGTTGAAAAAGAATTTTGAAGGATATGACCGCCTGTTGAACAAACTGCGCTACCGCGCGCCCAAGATGGGACAGGGCGACGATCTCACCGACGGGATTGCCGGCACGCTGCTCGATGCCTTTGCCGATGCGCTGGAGGGACGGCGCAACGACCGGGGCGGCATTTTCCGCGCCGGAACAGGCACGGCGATGTATTATATTTATTATGGAGAGGGCTTGCCCGCGACCCCCGACGGCCGCCGGAAGGACGAGCCGCTGGCGGCCAATTTCTCCCCCAGCCTGTTCAGCGAGTGTCCCGGCCCGGTTTCGATCATCCGTTCTTTTGCGCGGCAGGACCTGAGACGCGCAATGAACGGCGGGCCGTTGACCATCGAGCTGCATGATTCGGTCTTCCGGGGGGAGGGGAGCGTGGCCAAGGTTGGCGCGCTGGTCAAATTTTTTATCGACTCGGGCGGACATCAGCTTCAGCTCAACACGGTCAATCGCGAGACGCTGGAGGATGCGCAACGCCATCCCGAGAACTATCGCAACCTGATCGTGCGGGTATGGGGGTGGAGCGGCTATTTTGTCGAGTTGGATCCGGAGTTTCAGGCTCATATTATGCGCCGGATGGAACTGGGGCTATAGAGTTTTGTCCGACGTTGCCTCTTGTATTTTTTGCCGCCGGCTTCCCCGATTGCCGCGCGAAAGCGGACGAGGGGGAGGGCATAGAAATCGCGTTTTTATTGCGAAGCAATAAAAAATAGTATTTAAATTTCTGCTATTGAAAAATTTTAAACTGTGAAAAGCCTTGAAAATACCGGCTTTTTCGTCTGCTTAAAATGATTGAAGCAACAAGGTTTTATAACGCTTTGGTGCCTAAATGGTGCCCTGATTTCCTGTGGAGATATAAAACCATACGGGCAGATATAAGAAAACATACTATGCGAGGGCGAAAGCACTCGTTGCTTTCGCTCTCTTGGTTGCCACATAAGCAGGGGCAGACACACTTGTCAACGGCGGGCGAAGCCCGTTCTTCTTGACAGTTGACGAGGGCGGCTGGCTCTGCTATTTAGTACAGAGCAGGATTAAGATAGAAAAATTCATATATGTATGCTATAATTTAAGCAGATAAATTAACAAATGGTTAATTTATATAATTAAAAAGGAATTATTATGACAAATGAAATGATTATTCAGATTGCTATGGAACAATCTGCTATAGACTCAAATTGCAAGGTGGAAGATTTTAAACAGTTTCAAAATGTTGTCACAGTATCGAAAGAAAATGTTAATGCACGAAGATACTTAAAACTTCCACATATTTGTGACTTGACTTCATATGGAAATAATATAGTTGCAACGGTAGATGAAAAGTATATGGCTACTGTTTCAGATTATATCAATACATATGCAGTAGAACATTGTTTTGAAACACCTAATATGCATATCCTTAATGATGCATTTCAAAAAGACGGCTATAGAGTTTGTTTTATGGCGGAATATTTTCTTCCTGATGTTGAAGATTTAGTAGCATTGCCATGTAAGTATGAAACTAAAGTTCTTTTTGCAGAGGATTTTAAGGATTTATACAAGGCAGAATGGAGTAATGCCCTTTGCGAAGACAGAAAGGAACTTGATGTACTTGGAGTCGGTGCGTATGAGAAAGGAAGATTGATTGGATTAGCGGCATGTTCTGCTGATTGTGATACTATGTGGCAAATTGGCGTAGATGTGTTACTTAAGTATCGCAAACAAGGAATTGCATCAGCACTTACGAGTAGATTGGCTATCGAAATTATTAACTGCGGAAAGGTACCATTTTATTGTTGTGCATGGTCAAATATAAAATCAGCCAGAAACGCGATTAGAAGCGGATTTAAACCCGCTTGGGTTCAAATGACTGTGAAATCATCAGAGATGGTCGCATCTATGAACAAACAATAACGAAACTTACAAATTCCAGTTTATGCAAGGGTTTGGGATTTGACCAACAAGCAAAAATCCCTTTTATTGTCGCAGATGGGAACGAGTGATTTTTACGGAAAGGGTACCCCCTTCCTATGCTTGCTACGGAACTTTTTGCAAAGGAACAGAAAGGTAAGGATAAGCTAAACAGATAGTAGCTTGCTTTGAAATGTTATGCAGTTAAATGGCATTTTCGAGGGGCAAGGTACAAACCCTTGCTCTATCCGTTTTAGTGCCTGTAAAGTCCTTTTTCGCAAGGATTATTTGCCTCTAGTGTGTAACATAGTGCCGTAAAAAAGTTGTCCTGAAATTGCCTTTTTGGGTGTGATAAAACGCCCTGCGTTTGGTGTATATTATCCTATTTGTGGTGCAAAAATGGTGCCCAACTCTACAAAACCAACTTATACGGCGATATGAGAAGATACAAGCGAAAATGAGGTAACCGTTGATAATATTGGCTTTTTTCTCGCTTTAATAAACACTTACAAGAAGTTATAAAACGATTTTCGTCTATAAAATCAATAAAAAATTGCCCTGCCTGTGTGGAAAATCACAGGCAGGGCAATTCATTTTCTTTTTTAAGAATCCGGCATACACGGTGTATGCGGCGTATACATGAGGAAGCCTCTCCGGCCGCTTCTCATTTTCCTAAAACAGGTGCAAAAAACAGGCCTTAGCGTACAGAAGGCTGTTCGCAAAAGCCTGATTCAAATGCTTCCATTTTTCCTGGAAATCTCCCGCAGCCTTAGGAAACCTTGGCCTTGTTGAGTTTCACGGTCAGAGCAGACTTCTTTCTGGCGGCCGTGTTCTTGTGCAGAATGCCCTTCGCAGCAGCCTTGTCAATGCTCTTGATGGCGGCGGTAACATTCGCGTCCATATCGGAAGCTTTGGCGTCGATCGCGGTGTCGGCCTTCTTGATCGAAGTTCTCAGCGCAGAGCGGAGGCTCCGGTTGCGGAGATTGGCCTTCTCGGTCAGGATCACGCGCTTTTTCGCGGACTTGATGTTAGGCATGGTTCCACCTCCTTGATTTTGACAGTACTAATATAATACCATCCCTTGTCGTGGATTGCAAGCCTTTTTTTCGCGTTTTGCAATATTTTTCTGTATAGAACCGCCGTCCCGGCAAAAGATAAATCTGAACATTAAAAAAGAGGGAGTGGCGTGATGCAGATACGGACCGATCTTGCCCTGGAACAACGGGAGCTTTCCCCCGATTTACCTGAGGGGGTGCGCTCAGAGGAGTTCGACGAGGGGGACGCCCACATCAGCCGCATTACGGTGGAAAACGCGACCGGAGCGGCCGCCCTCGGCAAGCCGGAGGGGCGGTACATCACAGTGGAGATTCCGCCCCTCTCCGACGACGGTGATATGGACGAGTCGATCGTGCAGTCCCTGAAACGGGAGCTTGGCGAATTGCTGCCGGCCGAGGGAACCGTGCTGGTTGCCGGCCTTGGCAACACGGCCATCACGCCCGACGCGCTGGGTCCCAAGGCGGCTGGCGCGGTCCTGGCTACCCGGCACATCACAGGGGAACTGGCCCGCTCGGCCGGGCTGGAGGATCTGCGGGGCGTGGCGGTGCTCTCTCCGGGGGTGCTGGGCAGCACCGGCATCGAAACCTCTGAAATCTTAGAGGGGGTGGTCGAAAAGATCCGACCGGCCGCTGTGCTGGCCATCGACGCGCTGGCCTCCCGCCGGCTGGCGCGGCTGGGCTGCACCATCCAGATTTCGGACAGCGGCATCTCGCCTGGGTCGGGGGTTGGCAACCGCCGGAAGGAGATCAGCGCCGCCACCCTCGGCTTACCGGTCATCGCGGTCGGCATTCCGACCGTTGTGGACGCCCGGACGCTGGCTGCCGACCTGACCGGGGAGGGCTGCGCCGAGCGGGTCAATCCCCGCGGTGAGCAGATGATCGTCACCCCGCGGGAGATTGACCTTATCATCCAGCGGGCGGCGGCGCTGCTCGGCCACGCGATCAACTGCGCCCTGCAGCCGGCATTTGATCCTGCTTTTCTTCTTGCTATCACAAAATAGCGGGCCGCACGGGCCTGTCCTGCGGCATAATCCGGCGTCGCACCCTCATATGCATGGATAAAAAGGATTTGCGAGAGGGGGGCGATCAGGATGAAAAAGCTGTTTTTAGCGGCGCTGCTCGCCTTCCTCGCCGTTTTCTGTGTGTTGCTGGCCGGACAGGCGGCCGATACCTCCCTGCTCGGTCGGGCGGGAGAGGCTGCGGCCTTGTCGGCTATGGTGGGCAATCTGAAGGGTGGGACGGCCGCCCCTGCTGAAAGTATGTCCGACGATACGGTCGGACTGGTGGCCGACACGGAGGAAGAAACCGGCGGAGCTGCAACTTCCTCCGACACGGCGGCAGCGGCCGCCGACCCGGGGGAGGCGCTGGGCAAAATCACCTCGAAATTCATCTCGCCCTATACGGCCGGGCTGTCGTTCGGCAATATCTATATCAAAAACAGCACCTCGAAATCGGTCGATATAGAGACCGAACTGCAAAGCCCGGTCGGCTTTCAGATGACCTTCTCTGCCGAGCCGGAGGTGCTGATTATGCACACCCACGCCACCGAGAGCTATATGCTGGAGGAGCGGGATTACTACAGCGCCTCCGACGCGGCGCGCAGCACCGACGACGCGGTCAACATGAACCGCATCGGAGAGAAGGTTGCTGAGATTTTGCGGGCCAACGGCATCTCGGTCGTGCACGACATGACCCAGCACGACGCCGAGTCCTATACCGGCAGCTACGATCGGTCGGCGGCGACCGTTTCAGCCAATCTGAAAAAATATCCCTCCATCAAGGTGGTGCTCGACCTCCACCGTGACTCAGTCGGGAGTGAGGCTGAGAAGGTCAAGGCAGTGCAGAAAATCGGAGATAAAAACGCCGCGCAGATCATGCTGGTCATGGGGTGCGAGGACGGCAGTATCACCAATCATCCCAACTGGCGGCAG
Source organism: Candidatus Howiella sp. (assembly GCA_050946935.1). Lineage (GTDB taxonomy): Bacteria > Bacillota > Clostridia > Oscillospirales > Acutalibacteraceae > UQRS01. The sequence continues at coordinate 60,256 of JBMNVR010000006.1, read as the reverse complement.
AATCTTCGGCTGGCCATGCGGTTTCAGCAGGCGGCCGAGCTGAAATATCCCGGGCTGGCCCGCTCGATTATGCTGGTGCCCCGCTGCTATAATCAGAATCTGACCTCCGGCTCGATGCTGATCGAGATCGGGACTGAGGCCAACACCCTGGCCGAGGCGGAATATTCAGCCGAGCTGGTTGGAGACATTCTCTCCCGCGTGCTGAAAGGACTGCAATAAGGTTTACATAACGAATAAAATCGCGGAGAATTTGTAAAAAGATGGGTGCTCGGTTCGGAGGGAGAGGTAAAGGATGGCGAAAACAAAAGCAGGGACACAAAAGCAATGGAAGAGGCCGTTTTTCCGCGCCTTCTGGATTACGCTGATTTTGCTCGGGGGCCTGGCGACCGTTTTTCTCGGCAGCGCCCGCGCGTATGAGGCGGTACGGCAAAACGGCTTTGGTGAGAAAGCGCGCGCCTTCGACCTTGTGTGGGGGAATGAGGAAGAGGGCTTTTCTATTCGGGTATTTGATTTTGAGTGGCAGGCGGAGCGGCCTTTTTGAAATTGGCGCTTAGGCTATAGGGAAGGTCTTGGAACCCAAAGTTTTATGATAAGCGAGGCGTTTGAACATTTTGTTCAAACGCACAACAAACTTTCGTGGCTATGAGATCAAAAAAATCGCTTTTCCCTATGAACAGGATAATGATACTCAGGAAGAATAATTTTATGTATATTTAAACCCGCGTTTTCAGCTTTTTGCAAATATGTTTCAGCCGGGCTAAATCGTGCTGAACGAAGCACAGAGCATGGATGCTGTGTTGTTCAATCATCCAATGCACTTTATCCATTTCCGTGCAAGCCGTCTTTTTTCACAAAAACATCCCCATCAAACAGATAAAATAAACGGTCGCTTAATCCGGCATCGGGAACCATTTTAAATGGTTTAATATTAGGAAATTCTTTTTTTAACTGATTAACCGCCAGTGCATAAAGCAAATCAAAATCACCGCTCCAAAGATTGATGAAGGTATCCACCCCTTTCAAAATACAATCATGAACCGCAGACAAAATGAAATATTCTAAATTCGTACTATAACACCATCCATTATGCCCGATCGTACAGCAGATTTTTTGTTTGTTCATAATTAAAACTTAAAATATACTCATAATTATTAAAATGAGAAGATGGTTGTGACCAAAAAGAACACGGTCAAATTCCAAAATCATATGAAAAAGCTGTCTGAAAAAGCAGACAGCTTTTTCATATGTTCAAATACAATAGAATCTATCTATTGTATTTTAATAGCAAGATCAAAACAAAAGTTTTTGATTATCTGCAAACCAGAACAAATTCTGTACTCCGGCCGGGATTCCGGAGGGTGGAACCCTTTGGCCGCTTTGGAAAGGGGATTCTAAGGGGGGATAAAGTTTTATCCATGCCTAAGCGTTTGTGGTTTTTCCCCTTAGCGGATCTTTCCCCCATTCCTGTCCGGACAAAAATGGGGCGTCCCACGGTATCAGCGGAAAGGCTTATACTTTACTGTGCGTTAAGCTTTGATCTGCCTTTCCTATGTGTTTGCCCTGCGGCCAAACACGCAGGGCTTGTATTTTTCACGGTATCAGCGGAAAGGCTTTATATCCGCACAAACCCGGTACAAAAAACAACCTCTACCTCGTCAGCATCCCGCCGTCCACCATCAGAAGAATCAGAATGTTCTCTTGCTCGAGGGTGTTGCAGTTTACATAAACCAGAATTCTTTGATCTCCGTCGGTGCAGGAAAACTCGTAGCAGAGTTTTTCTTCTCCGCCGTCGGTGGGGATCAGAGCCGTGCCCACACGCTCGACCGTTAAAGAGGTGCTGAGGGTCGCCTCGGCCTCCTCGACCGTTTTGGTGATGGCCGGAAGTTCGCGGGCGGTGTGGTTCATAATATACCCACGCCCCTCGAACAGCAGCACCTCCCCCGTGTCCAGCGCCACCCCCACCTTAATCAGATCGGGATAGCAGATCACTCCGTCCTTCGTATAGGCAAAGTTGATGACGCACATTCCCTCGTCCGTCATGTAGTAGCTGTCGGTGAAGCTGCCCAGCTCCAGCCGGTCAAGATACTCGGCTGCGATGCGGATGGCCTCGTCATAGGTTTTCTGCGGGTCGCCGATCTCGCGGTATTTGCGGAAATAGGAGCAGAATCCGCCCTGCTTGGTGATATAGATCGAGGTGTTTCCGCTCGAGAAGCAGTAGCTCGGCATGGCGCTTTCCTCCTCCCCGTCGTCGGCGATGTCGGAGGTGCTCTCACCAAGATAGAGGGCGGCGACCTGCCGCGCCCCTTCCCGCGTGATTTCGGCATGGCCGGAGAGCAGCTTGGGCGCGGCGTTCAGCAGGTGGTCGGAGAAGGGGCCGTCGTACACCAGCGTGGGATAATCGGTGATGGCCTCGTCGGTTTCGATCAAGGCGGCGGACAGTTCCTCAACAGCGCTGCCGGCTTCGCCGATGGCGCTGTTGGCAAAGCCGGAAACGCCGTATCGGATGTCGCTGACCGCCGTGTAGAGGGAGGCGGCCGTCTGGGACAGCAGTCGGAGGTTTTGGGTATCCCGGTCGGCCGGCGGCGTGCCCTCTACCATTTTGCGCGAAAGGCTGCCGGCGTAGTTACCGACCTGGGATAAAAATTTGCCGACGGTGGTCAGCTCTCCGCCCGAGAAGGGCAGGGAGGAGATGGCCGATTTTGCCGTGCCGGCCGCGGCCGACAGGTTGGAGGCGATCTCATTCCAGCCGGCGGCCGACGTGCAGTACACCCCTTTTTTCAGCTCGGTGTCAATCCGCTCCAGCGAGGCGGTCAGGTCTTCGAGCGCCAGTTCGTAGGCGTATTCGACCTGCATCCGGTAATTGTTGCGTTCGGTGTAAAGGGTAATCAGCGCCACGCCGGCGACGATCACAAAGGCCGCCGCGAAGCTGATGATCCGGACACAGGCCCGTTTGGACAGGGTGCTTGTTTTCATGTCGCTCACCTTGATTTCGATTTATTTTTGCCGCTTTGCGTTTGCCCGAAAGCAGCCTTGGTACAGTTTATTTTTGCCAGTTGTACCAAAAAAATTCCTGCCTTATAAAAGTTTGCGGGGGTATTTGGGCTTTTTGAACCGGCCTACCGCTTTTCGGTGCGGAACAGAGAGCGTTCACATCAAATTTACAACTTGATTATTGTAAAGGGAAGCCATTTGTAGTATAATGTAAAACAATATGATAATGGGGCGGAGTCTCTGTATTTTCAGGAGGTTGACGGTTTCATGTACGGCGGTTATTTTGACAACAGCGCGACAACAAAGCCCTGCGCGGCAGCGGTTTCGCGTATGGAACGAATGCTGACCGAGATCTGGGGCAATCCCTCCTCCCTATACGACATGGGCGTCGCCGCCGAATCGGTGCTGGAGGAGGCGCGCCGCGCGGTCGCCGGTCGGGTCGGCGCCAGGGCGGAGGAGGTATACTTTACCTCCGGTGGAACTGAGGCGAACAATTTAGCCCTGCTTGGGGGGGCGGCGGCTCTGCGGCGTCGGGGCAGGCGGGTGGTTGTTTCGGCGGTCGAGCATTCCTCGGTGCTGGAGGCGGCAGACGAGCTGGAGCGTCAGGGGTTTGAGGTAATCCGTCTTTCTCCCGCGCCTGACGGCCGGATTTTGCCCGAAACGGTGGCTGCCGCTGTGAATAGAGAGACCATTCTCCTCAGCCTGATGCTGGTGAATAACGAGACCGGCAGTGTCAACCCGGTGGGGGAGGCGGCGCGGCTTCTTAAAGAGGCCAGCCCGGCGGCGTTGCTGCACTGCGATTGTGTGCAGGCGTTCGGCAAGCTATCGTTTAAAATGGAACGATTGGGGGCCGATCTCATTACCCTCAGCGCCCATAAAATCCACGGCCCAAAGGGGGTTGGTGCGCTGGTCAAGCGGCGGGAGGCGCGCATCCTTCCCCGCGTCTTCGGCGGCGAGCAGGAGAAAAGGCTGCGCCCCGGAACCGAGGCGTCGCCGCTGATTGCCGGCCTGCTCGGGGCGGTTGAATCTCTTCCGGAGGCGGAGACTGCTGCAGTTCATGCGGCCATGCTGAAAGCGGCGGTGCTCGAGGGGCTTCGTGGTCTGCCGGGCGTCGAGATCAACTCGCCGGCCGATGGCTCGCCCTATATTCTCAACCTGTCGGTAGCCGGCATAAGGTCGGAGACCATGCTGCATTTTCTGGAGGAGCGGGGTCTCTATGTTTCCAGCGGGAGCGCCTGCGCCAGAGGGAAGGGCAGCCATGTGCTGGCGGCCATGGGCCTGCCGCGGGAGCGGGTGGACAGCGCGGTGCGCATCAGCTTCTCAAGGGAGAACACGGCGGAGGAATGCGCCGCCCTGGCCGAAGGCATTCGCGCGGCGGCCGCCCGGTTGAAAAAAAGATAGAAAACCCTTCTTCGAACGGTTTACGCGGGAATTTTTGTTGGCGCAAACCGCCTTCTGCCGCGCGGATGGCGCGGCGCCGAAATCCCGGAGAGGAAAGAAAAAACAGCCGTGCTGTTTGACGCATGGCTTTTCAGGGTAAAACAAACGGTGCGCGGCATCGTTTTTGAAAAAAAGTCTGACGGTACGGAAAGGCACGGTTACAGAATGAAGGAAATTTTACTGATCAAAAACGGAGAGTTGGCTTTAAAGGGACTGAACCGCTCGACCTTTGAGGATATTTTGATTAAAAATCTGCGGCGGAGCCTTTCGCCGCTTGGCCCGGTAAAAATCCGTAAGGCCCAGTCGACGATCTATCTGGAGCCGGGGACAGAATGCTACGATTTTGACGAGGCGGTTGAGCGGGTGAAAAAGGTGTTCGGCATCGCCGCCTTCAGCCGGGCGGCCGTGACTGAAAAGGATCTGGAGGTTATCAAGCGCACCGCCGCCGATTATTTGGCCGATACGCTGCGCGGTATCTCTACGTTTAAGGTGGAGGCCAAGCGCGCCGACAAGACCTTCTCCTGTAAGTCGCCCGAGATTTGCAGGGAGGTGGGCGGTTATCTCCTTTCCAGATTCCGCAATCTGTCGGTCGACGTGCACAACCCCGATGTGGTCGTGATGGTGGAGGTGCGGGATTTCGGCGCCTACGTCCATGCGGGGCAGATTACCGGCGCCGGCGGTATGCCGGTGAGCAGCGGCGGCCGGGCGACCGTCCTGATTTCGGGCGGCATCGACAGCCCGGTGGCAGCCTGGATGATGGCCAAGCGGGGGCTGGAGCTGAACGCCGTCCATTTCGCCAGCCCGCCCTATACCAGTCAGCGGGCCGAGCTGAAGGTCATAAATCTCCTTGAAAAAGTGGCTGAATACAGCAGCACCATCCGGCTGGAGATCGTCCCCTTTACCGAAATTCAGGAGGAGATCGGCCGCCATTGCCCGGAGGAATATTTTACCCTGATCATGCGGCGTATTATGATGCGGATCGCCGAGCAGCTTGCGCGGCGGCGAAACGCCCTCGCCCTCATCACGGGGGAGAGCGTCGGGCAGGTCGCAAGCCAGACCCTGCCGGCGCTCGGCGTGACCGATGCGGTGGTGGGTATGCCGGTGTTCCGGCCGCTGATCGGCATGGATAAGGAGGAGATCATTGCCATTTCCAGAAAGATTGACACCTTTGAGATCTCCACCCTGCCGTTTGAGGATTGCTGTACCGTCTTTACCCCGCGGCATCCCAAGACCCGGCCGGTACTCGAAAAGGTGGCCGAGGCGGAGTCGGCGCTTGATCTTGAAAACCTGATCGCCCGTGCGATGGACGGCGTAAGGGTGCAATATGTGGGGTAGAATAGCTTTAACCGGTTATTCCGTCGTCGGAATTTGACACGGCTTTTGCCCGCCGGCAATCGTAAAAAAGAGAGGCGGGCATGGTTTGAATGCAGCGGCGGAAATACGGTGTAAACTTCCAAAGAAAGGAAGCCTTTGTCCCGCAAAGGCGTGGTGACATATATGAACGGTGAAATCATCTGCGTGGGAACCGAACTGTTGCTCGGTGATATCGTCAATACCAACGCGCAGTATCTCTCCCGCGAGTTGGCGGCGCTGGGCATCAATCTTTTTCATCAGACGGTGGTGGGGGATAATCCCGCCCGTCTGAAGGAGGCGGTGGGTGAGGCTCTCGGCCGCAGCGATCTTGTGCTGCTGACCGGCGGACTTGGCCCGACGGGGGATGACCTGACCAAAGAGACGGTGGCCGACCTGCTCGGCCTGTCGTTGGTTGAGGATGGAGAGAGCCTTCGCCGGATGGAGGCATATTTCCGCCGGGGCGGGCGTAAAATGACCGAAAATAACCGCAAGCAGGCCTTGGTTCCGCAGGGGGCGGAGGTGTTTCAGAATGATAACGGCACGGCGCCGGGAATCGCTATTTCCTCCGGAAATCAGACGATTATTCTGCTGCCCGGGCCGCCGGATGAGATGCGGCCGATGTTTGAGACGCAGGTTCGCCCCTATCTGGCAGGAAAAAGCGGGGCGGCGATCGTCTCCCACTCGGTTCGCCTGTTCGGGATTGGGGAGGCTGCGGCGGCTGAAGCCCTTTCTGATCTGTTCGAGTCGGAGAATCCGACCGTCGCGCCCTATGCCAAAACCGGCGAGGTGGAGATCCGTGTGACCGCTTCCGGCCGGGATCAGGCCGCGGCCGACCATCTCTGCCGCCCGATGGTTGAGAAGGTTACGGCTCGTATGGGCGGCTATGTGTACGGTGTGGATACTGAGAATTTGCAGCAGGCGGTGATCGCCCTGCTGCAGGAGCAGAAAAAGAAAATTGCGACCGCAGAGTCCTGCACCGCCGGCCTGCTTTCCAAAAAGCTGACCGAGGTGTCCGGTTCCTCAGCTGTGTTCGATATGGGTATTGTGGCTTATGCCAACGCGGTCAAGACCAACGCGCTGGGCGTCCCGGCCGAGGTTATTGCCGAACATGGGGCGGTCAGTCCGCAGACGGCGGCGGGCATGGCCCTCGGCGTGCGGGAGATCAGCGGTGCAGATATTGGCGTGTCGGTCACCGGAGTTGCCGGACCCGCCGCCTCAGAGGAGAAACCGGTCGGCCTTGTCTATATCGCGTTGTGCGACGGGACGGCCGTCTGGGTCGAGCGGCTGATGCTCGGCCGCGGCCGCAGCGACGAGCGGGAAAAAATTCGTGAGGTCGCAGCCAAATCGGTTCTTGATCTTGCCCGGCGGTATCTTTGCGGCGGCCTGCCGAAGAAAGAGAGCGTTCCGACTGTCAATCTGTACAGCGCGGGTATTTTCGATCATCTGCTGCCGACAGCGGCCGAGCTTGCGGTGTTCTCCGGCGCAGCGGCTGTCCGGGCGGATGCGGAGAAAACGGCAGCCGAGCAGACCGGGGCGTCGGGTGAAGGGGAGAAGAATGTGCAGGAGCTGTATTCCGGCTTCTCCCCTGCGTCCGCCGCCGACCCGGATGCCAACGCCAATGTGCCGGCACGCACCGGCGCCCTCACACCGGAGGAGATTGGGCAGAACGTTCCCTTCCCCGGGGATGATGCGGATGCCGTTAGCCTTTCCGACCTGGCGGGACGAAAGGCAGCGCTGCCGGATGAAAAACAGCCGCCTTTGCCGCCGGCAAAGAAAAAGCCGTGGTACAAACGATTCTTGTGCTTCCTCTTTCCCTGCAAGGGCGACCGGCCGGGAGAGGTTGTGCGTAAATTGATCTTCCTGGTTGCGCTGATTGCGCTGATCGGGTCGGGGATTTATATCGCCAATTATTACATCAACGGATATTTTCAGAGGCAGCAGCTTACCAATGTGCAGGGCTTATACAAGGTAGTCGCTGACAACAACGAGGTTGGGGAAAACGGCATCTATAAAAAATTTGACGCGCTGCTCGCGATGAATTCCGATACCATCGGCTGGTTGAGCATTGCCGATACCAACATTGATAACCCGGTTTTTCACAACACCGACAAGGGTACCACCGAGCAGGAGAAAAACAACTACTACGTCAATCACAACATGTACAGGGAAAACAATATGTACGGCGCCTTGTTCCTGGATTCAAGCTCGACCTTTTCACGCGACACGGTCAGCCAAAATCAGGTGATCTACGGGCACAATATGAATGACGGTACGATGTTCAATAACCTCCGCAAGTACCGGGATCTGGCCTTTACCAAGGAGCATATGCGTATCGACTATGATACGCTGTATGATTTGGGCGAGTATAAAATCTTTGCCGTGATCATAACGAATACCGAGTCGAAGCATGACGGCGGATTTATCTTTAATTACCGGATTCCGGATTTTTCCACCCAGTCGGAATTCCTCCGCTGGATTGAGAACTGCAAAGCCCGTTCGATTTACAATACGCCGGTCGACGTCCAGCCGTATGATGAGATTTTGACCCTGTCGACCTGCATTTATGATTTCGACAACGCCCGGCTGGTTGTGATGGCACGCAAGGTTCGGGATGGGGAGAGCAGCGAGGTTGATTCGTCGGCCGTCGTTCTGAATCCCTCGCCGCTTTATCCGCAGGCGTGGTATGATAAGAAGGGCGGTTCCAAGCCGTCGCTGGATATAGATACCGAAGAGTTCAACACGACGGCCGACGCGGCTGCGCAGAATGCCGCGGCCAGTAAGGCGGCTGCTGCGACCAGTTCCAAGCGCACGGGCACGGCCGGGCAGACCGGCTCCACGTCGCGAACGGCTTCGACCGTCGCCGGCGCGGCTTCGCGCACAACCTCGACCGTTGCGATCATGTCGTCGGAAACCTCTGCCGGCTCCGGCGCCGACGTGGATACCGGAGGTTCGACGGCGGACGCGGAACCGGATATCGAGTAAGGGCCTTTATGCTTTCAGAGAAAGAGGATTGCAGCTTTGAACAAGGATGTACGCATAGACATTATTTATTTTTGCACACCGGCCGATTGGGGCTTTGAATCCGAGCTGTATGGCGGCGGTTACGACCTGCGCTTACTGACCCAAACCGCCTCCACCAAAACGGAGGCGGTGCACGCCCTCAGCCGCGCCGTCGGCCGGAGCGAGGTCATCCTGATTGTCGGCGGGTTTTACGGGAACATATATCTGCCGGCGACGGTCGCGGCGGCGATCGGGTTTTCCTGCCAGCGGGTCGGATTGGCCGGCGCAGCACCGGAAGAAACACTGGTTTTTCCGGCTGGGGCGGTTCCGTTTGCATTGGACGGCTGTTTGCGTGGCGCGATGCTTTGCAGCGGACCGCAGATGATCTTTTTCCTGGATGAAGAGCGGTCTGGCCGTGTTCGTCTGGCGCGGGAGAAAATTTTGCCGCATATTCAGGCCCGGTATATGTGGGCCGATCCGCCGGCCGTGCAGCCGGCGGGGGCGGCGCCCGGCAGCGGTGACGTCCGTCCGGTTCCGACGGAGGAGGCCGGTGAATTATCCGACGGGGAAGAGACCGGGTCCCTCTCGCAGAATACGCCGGACAAGCCGCTGCCCGTGGAAACGCAGTCAGCGGCGGCCGCTCCGATAAAGAGGGAGAAAAGAGAAATTCCTTCTGCACCTTTCCAACCGATTAAAAGCGAGCGGGTCGTTCTGACGCCCCGGCGGCCGGGTACGGATCCGGCGGCCGGCAGAGATTTGCCGCACATTCCGCAGGTGGAAGAGCCTTCGGCCGCCGAACGCAAAATTCTGGCGGAGTTGCCCCGGCTGCGCTTATCCTCCGACCACGCGGGGAAGGCAGAACGGCTGCCCGAAAAGCTCTCTTTTCCGTCCGCCGCACCTGAACCGCTGCCTCAGGCACATGTCGAGCTGAAGGATATTCGCCCCGCTGCCTCATCTTGTATAGAACAGGAGACAGCGCCTGTAGTTGATTTTCGGCAGGATGATCCGGCAGACTGCGCGGATGCGGAGAAAGGCCTCCCGCCGGTCAAGATGGAGAAAATGCGTGTCCCGAATTTTGTGGATACGCCCAAGCCGGGGGATTGGGTGGAGCCGGTGGAATTATCGAATGATCGCGATCCTGCGGCGCCGGTGGAGGAAGAACTGCTGCCTGTCAGCCGTGCGGCTAAATTTGTCATTGCTGTTATTGTGATCGCGCTGCTTTCGCTGGCGCTTTGGTCCGGATACAGCTATTTTGCTTCAAACGCCGGGGATGCGGCTTTGCCAGTGTGGACGGCGAATATCGAGGGGGATAGAGCGACGGCATGGTAAAATATTACCCGTGCGCTGCGCGACAGTCTGCCGGCTGAGCTGGTGGTATTTATAGTTTCAATGTTGCCGCTGATCGAACTGCGCGGCGGACTGATTGCGGCGGCGCTGCTGAACATATCCTGGGAAAAGGTGTTCCTGATCTGCTTTCTGGGCAATATGCTGCCGATCCCTTTTATTTTGCTGTCTTTGAAGAAAATTTTTGCTCTGCTGCGAAAAATCAGGGCCTTTGACCGATTCATGGCGTTCCTTGACCGTAAGGTGGAGAAGGCAGCGCAACCGTAAATAAATATAAAATATGGGGGTTGTTTATTCTGGTGGCCATTCCGCTGCCCGGAACCGGCGCCTGGACCGGCGCGCTGGTGGCTGATGCGCTGGATATTCGGATCAGAAAATCACTGCCGACCATTGCGGCCGGTGTCGTTGTGGCCGGCTTGATTATCTCATTCATCAGTTATGTGCTGCCGGCTTGGTTCAGTTGAGAATTTTACGGCAAGCCCAGAGATCGTGTTGGGCCTGTTTTTTTGGAAAGGCAAGAGAAACGTGAAGGAAAAGAAACGCAACGGACTGGCCCGTGCCGCGCTGCTGGCCGCGACCCTGATTTGGGGCAGTTCTTTTATCATCGTCAAGGATGTGGTGGACACGGTGCCTACCTGTCTGCTTTTGGCGATTCGGTTTTTGTCGGCCAGCCTGATTCTTGCGGCCGTGTTCCGGAAACGGATGCGCGGACTGAACCGCAGCTATCTTTGGCAGGGGGGCGTCCTCGGCCTGTTGCTTTTTGCCGCTTATGCTCTGCAAACACTGGGTATTACCGAGACGACGCCGGGCAAGAACGCCTTTTTGACGGCGGTATACTGCGTGCTGGTACCGTTTCTCTACTGGATCGTCGGGAAAAAGAGGCCGGATCGATACAACATTGCGGCCGCCTTGTTGTGCATCACCGGGATCGGCTTGGTTTCCCTCACGAGCGATTTTTCGATCGGCCGGGGAGATATTTTGACCCTTTGCGGCGGTTTTTTCTATGCCGCGCATATCATTGCTGTTTGTCGGTTCAGTGACGGGCGCGATCCCGTTCTTCTTACGGTGGTGCAGTTTGCTTCCAGCGGTCTGCTGGCTCTTGCCGGTACGCTGCTGTTTGAGGATAGGGGTGGGATTGTCTGGAACCGGCAACTGCTTCTTGGTATTGGATATCTGGCCGTATTCTGTACGGCGGCGGCTTTGCTGATGCAGAATTTCGGGCAGAAATACACCCCGCCCGCCACCGCCTCGATTTTGCTTTCGCTGGAATCGGTGTTCGGCGTTGCTTTTTCGGTGGCGTTGTATGGAGAGAGGCTCACCCTCCGCATTGTCGCAGGCTTTCTGTTGATTTTCTGCGCCGTACTGCTGTCGGAGACCAAGCTGGCTTTTCTCAAACGCCGGGGAAAGCCGCACGCCGCTTCGAAAGACGCGCGGCTGACCGGGGAGGAAATTGGAGAGGCATGATTTTATAAACACTTTCGGGTTAGACGCCGTCGACAAGATTCTGTCGGCGGCGTCTTTTTGCTTGACTTGCATATGAAATCCCCGCCCTTTTCGGATTCTTCCGGAAAGGGCGGGGATGTTTTGCAGTGTATAAAACCTTACAGTTGGGTTGCAGCTTAATTCATGTATCCGTGGTGCGCTTTACGCCGTGATGACGGCAACCACCTCGTTGACCGTGCTGAGCAGGATATAGCTCTGTCCGTTCAGCTCGTACTCGATGTAGAACATGGCCGCGCGTACACGGTTCTCGGTCACGTTCTTCAGCCGGAAGCCGTAGGCGGTGTAGACATCCACATCCTCGCCCTGGGCAAAGACGATCTTACGGATCTGATCGGCCGAGGCATTCTTGTAGTCGGCCAGCACATCTTTGCCGGTCGCGTAGTAGACGCCGTAGTTCTTGAATTTCACACCGGCTGCGTTGATGTCCTCAGCCAGCTTGTCGTCGGGGAGAAGAATCCGTGCGTTCCAGGTGATGTCGTACTTGCCCTCGGCCGCGGCGGTCACCATGCCGGCGCCGATGGTCAGACTCATCTCAACCGATGTAGGTACGAGGGCGAGGATAGCCGCCTCGATCGCGGCGGCATAGCCGTCGACCGTCGCCTGCTCGCTGGCTGTGAGGTCGCGCACTACCGCGTTCACCGCGGTCTGCAGCTTCGCCCAGGAGGCTTCGGTGTAGTCTCCCTCGGTCAGAGCGGCAGCCTTGTCAAGGGCCGCGTCCACCGCGGTGTAGTCGGCGTAAATAGACGCCGCAAACGCTACAACTGTATCATTCAGAGTAAAATCACGGAATGTGGCCGGAATTTCAGCTGCCTTTGGGGAATCTCCTCCCTTGCCAGTATACAGGCCTACCTGAACTGTGCCCGAAAGCGAGGCGTTTTCCTTGGTCCAAACGGTCGTCCACTCGGTATTGTCCGTGCTCCAGTATCCGGCGAGGCTGTTCCCTGTCCGCTCTACCTTCAGATAGATCGTTTCCGCGCCGGTGTCGCTGACCGACGATTCGCTCGGGTTGCCCGACGTCACCGAAACGCCGCAGATACAGTTGCCGTTGTGGCCAGAGTGATACCGCCTCTGTACTGAGAAGATCTCCGCATCGCTGCCGTATACGATCAGGCCGGCCGACTGATAATCGGTGTCCGGCGAGAAGGTCAGCTGCACCGTCGCAGTGAAATTCCCTTCTGACGCATCGGTCAGCAGCATGTTGGTGTACACCCGCGGGGAATCCCAGAGATCCCCGGTTGTCGCATACATGGTAATCTGTTTTTCAGATTCCAAATCATACAGGGTTTTGTCCTCGTTTTTAAACGTCCAGACGTCGGACAGGGTATGAGCCGATTTGGGCGCCAACTGCGAAATTGCGTTTTCAATCGCGGCGGCCATGGCATCTACTTCAGCCTGCTCAGTGGCATACTTACCGGTAACCACTGCGGCAACCGCTGCGTCCACAGCTTTACAGGAAGCTACCGTATACTGTGTACGGTCGATCTTTTCGGCCGCCTCGATCGCCGCATTCACGGCCGTATAGTCCGCTTTAGGTGCGTCTTCCATCAGAAATTTGGCGTCCGCATACGTGCCGTGCGCGCTGGAGTTGTCGTCGTTTACCTTTTCAAAGCGGATCATGATGTAATTGTATCCGGTAACGTCTACGCTGATCTTCTGTGCATTGGTGTCCTTGGTGAAAACCGCGTTCTTGATGTTATCCGGCGTCGCGTCCGTATACGTCGAATCCTTGTTTTCATAGGTATCGTACAAGCCGAATGGAATACGCGGTCTTACCGGACGCAGCCGCTGTTGTGCCGACATACGCCTCAAAATTCGTCGCACCGGTCGGAATTTCATAGGTCAGATAGGCGTAGGTATTGGCCGAGACGCCCTTTACCATGTTGGTATAGACATCCTCAATCTTCAACTGCCAGGTCTTGTTCTCCACCGCAGCGTCCAGCCAGGAGGATGCCCAGTCATAGGATTCATCCTGGACCGTCAGATCGGAAAGATAGAGAATGTTTTCATCCTTCTCCCCGACCGTCACGCTGAGGGAGGCATGCACCCCATTCGGATTCAGCATGTTGTCACCAAGCCTGATTGTGCCGTTTAGTAGCTGCTCTCCCGGTGTGGTCGCTGAAAATGAAGAGGTGTCCCACGACACGGCACATTCCTGCGTGGTGCCATCGCTCAGGGTGACGCTGGCGGTGGAGGGAAACACATATGGTTGCGCATACTCCATGTTCATAAACTGCGGTGTGATCGAGGTCACGGTGGTCTTCCCCTCCGCACTCTGTTTTAAGAAAGCGGCCTCGACCAGTACGGCGTGGTCGCAGTTGTTCACACCGTTCGGGTCAATATGGATCCGGAAGGTCTTGCCGCCGCTGATGTTGATGGAAACATACTCGGCCGCCGAGGTAAGGGTCTGCTCGCTCGCCGTATAGATTAGGGCGTCGTCAAGATAAAATTCAAAAATTACGCTGGCTACCCCGTCTCCGTTGCCGGTGACTGAATCAATGCCAATCCAGCTTTCAAACGCAGTAAAGCCCTGCCCCTCAATATTATAATAGAGGTTGGCCTCGGCATGGGCGACCAATCCGTTGTCAGATTCGGTTGCCGTATAGGAATCCCCTGTCGTATTCGGCTTGTTGTAGGTGATCTTCCCGTTCTTGTTCAGATTCTGGTTGTAGGTGAGATCGCCAAATCCGGTGTTGGAGTCGGTCAGCAACTTCTGACCCTCGTTGGAGGAGAGATAGATCACCTCGTCCCCGTCGTTGATAGCAGCGACCACCAGCGTAGTCCCCACGGATGACAGCGCCATGGCCAGAGCAAGGATGATCAAAAACGCTTTGAAAATATATTTTTTCATTGTCTTTTACCTCCTATAACATACTAAACATAAACTTTATGCTTAATATTATACAATATAGTCCATAAAAATCAATAAAAAGTTAAGTTGTTTTAACTATAATACAAATAAATTGAAAAAATATGACAATTTACTGACCCGAACATATGGTGCTGTGTAAAAAAGGCGAATTCTTCTTTTTTGGAGTATTCTTTCAGAAAAGATGTTCTTTTGTTATCAAATGGATGGTTGTAAAGGAAAAATTCGAGCAGACTATAACAAAAAAATACTATTTAACAAAATTTTACCACGCTTGAATCCTTCAAGTGAATAAAAAGGCGAGAATCTTTCAGTGTGGATTCAATTGAAACATTTTAAAACAAAAATTTGGAATTTTAGAGCACAATTTTTATATAATTATTTTTCAAAATGTGCTATACATAATAGGAAGATAGTTATTGTGCTTAAAGCTTCTCCGGATTTTTGTAAAAATATAGTGAAGTTTGAGCAAGTGTGTCGTAAAAACACCTGTTTTTGTGGCCAAATAACTTTCGGTGTTCTGAAAACGGAATATATGAAGGAGGAAAAATCATGAAAGCAAAGAAGCTGCTTGCTGTGTTGCTCGCTGTCTGCCTGTGTCTTTCGGCTTTGCCGATGGCTATGTTTACAGTCGTGGCCGAGTATGCATCGGCCGACTACCTAACGGTAGAGTGCAACACCACCATTGGTGCAACCAGCAAGACCGAAACCAATTCCAACGGCAACTACGGTGTTGCGAATGAGACGAGCAACATCAGTACGATCAACGGTTCGGTCGCGGTTTACAGCATCGAATTCGGGGAAGGAACCTACTCATCGATGCAAATCCACTATTCGGGGCGCAGCACGGATAACCGCTGCCCGGCTTCGGCCAACGCCAACGTCTATCTTGGCAACTACTGGACTGATCCTGCAAACTGCACGTTGCTTGGCAATGTGAAGCTGCCGCCCTATACCCGGTCCTCCGATGCCAGTTGGGAGAATCGCAATCTCTCGACCATCGTCTCCTTTGCGGGACTGACGGGTACACAGACCATTTCAGTCGAGTATATCGGCGAGGAGGGGTATTCCGCCGTGGCCAATGCCCGGCAGATGTATTTTTACAAGGATGCCATTACTGATCTGACCTCCTATGTGGATGCCGATAACGCAAAGGTTGTTTCGGGAAGCCGCAGCAAAACCGGGGCCGATGGCGGGGAAGGCCCGGCTAAGCTTTTTGCCGGTCTCGGCAACAAAATGGGCATCAATTTCGACGCGGGCGAGGTGCCCACTCTGACCTATACGACGACCGTGCCGACCACGGTGTACGCTTATACCTATATGACGGCCAACGACAGCAGCGAGCGCGATCCGAAATCCTGGAATTTCTACGGCTCCTCTGACGGAAAGGATTACACGCTGATCGACGCGGTGACCGATTTTACCCCTGCGTCAGAGACGCGCTGCTGCTGGGTAGACACCATGTTCAAGGTGGACAGCCCGGCCGAATATTCCTATTACAAATTGGAGATTACCGCTTTCAGAAACATCACCAGCGGCTATTGCCAGTTCGATGAGTGGCGGACCTATGGCAGCGTGTATTCGGGCACGGCTGCGATCGAGGAGACGGAGGCGCTGATTGCCGCGATTGCTTCCACTGAGCCGCTCACCGACGCGTATTTCGAAGCGGTTGACGCCGCGCGGGATGCGTATGCGGCTCTGAGCGTGGAGAATCAGGCATATGTCTCCAATATTGCCGATCTCACCGCGCCGGCGGCCATCGCGCAGGCCAAAGCGGACGGCAAGGATTATACCTATATCTACAACACGATCGAAGCGATCAAGGCGGTCATGCCGATCACCTATAAATCCAAAACCAGTCTGGATGCGATCGAGGCAATTTACACCGATGCGGTCTCTGCTTTGGGCGAGACGGATGTGCAGACCTATGTGGTCAACTATGCTGACGCGAAGAATGCCAAGGCGACCTATGCGCAGGTCATTGCCGACTTTGGCGTTACCTTTACTTTGAACCGCGATCGTATGACTGCGACCAACCAGCCTTGGCTGGCGCTCCAGACCGACGACGAGTGGAACACCACCCTTCGCGCGATGGAGGATACGGTCAAATATTTCTACTCCGAACGGATGATTAACATCGGTGTTGTCTCCGGCCGCACCGGGTCAACCGAAAACCATGACAGCGTGTTTGGCGCACAGCTCGATAACAAGTTTGTGGATATCGGCAAGAATGGCGCCAATGACAACTGTTGGAACCCCTGGAATCAGGACGGACGGTACTGGTCCTACCTGATTGTGCCGTTCAGTGGAATGGCCTTTGATGTCGGCGGCTACATGGTTGTAAACGATAATCACAAGCAGGCGCCGCTGGGCGAGGAATTTGATCTGACCGCCGACGGGCGGACCTATCAGGTCATGTGGGATAAAACCATCTCGCACGTTACCACCCCGCGCGAAAACGGGAAGAGCATCACGGTAGATTCCGTCGCGACCTACCCCGGATCCGGCGACTATGCTGCTGCGATCGGCAACGTGTTCCGGTATATGTACGCCAACTATGCGCAAACCAACAAGTGGGCGGGTAAGACGCTCGGGTATCCCACGGCCAACGCCGGTCTCGCGGGCGAGAATACCTATTATCAGAATTTCCAAAGCGATGATGGCTCGGCCGTTTTGCTGAGCACGGGTGATATTCTCAGCAGTGTGGCGCTGGCCACCGATGCCGAAGGGTATGAGGCGCAGTTGAAGACTGCTGCTGGCAACGGCTATGTTATTACCGGAGATATGGCGGCGGTCATCGACGCCAAGGGCGGCGCTACTGCCTTCTTCTCGGGTACGGGCGATTTGAATGCGACAGAGTCTACGGCTGAGCGTCTGGTCTTTGCCAAGGGCGTATTGACCGCCGACGGTTTTGAAAGTACGCTGAGCGAAGAAGAGCTTCAGACGATGGCTGCGCCGGTCGTTGCTTTGATCGATGCGATTGGCGAGGTGACCACCCTCGGCCCGTCCGGCAACAAGCTGTCCGCCATCGAAGCGGCCGAGGCAGCTTATGCCGATCTTCTGGTCGACGCGCGTGTCTATGTAACCAATTATGCGACCCTGACTGCCGCCCGCGCGGCCTATGACGCGCTGGTCGACGCGCTGGAAGTTTATGACAACGCGAAGTATGTCACCCCGATCTCTGGACGGGAGCACGATAGTGAGGGCTATGAGAAGCTGTTCGACGGCGACTATACCAATAAGCTGTATATGAATAATGACAGCTATGTGGATACCGTGTTCAGTACGGCCACGCCGGTTAAGATCTCGGGCTATATCCTCTCCACCGGCGGAGATACCGCGGTTGCGGACAATACGCCGGGCGGACGCAACCCGGTCTCCTGGATTCTGTACGGTTCCAATGACGAGGGTCAGAGCTGGACCGAGATTATCAACTCGGCCTTGAGCCTGCCGACGACCAATAATACCCCGGTTACCATGTATCTGGACAGCGCAACCGAAGGCTATACCTATTTCAAGGCGGCCTTTACCATGTCCTCGGTCGGCAAGATGCAGCTTGGAGAGCTGGCGCTGATCACGACGAAAGAAGCCAACTATGACGCGGTTTTGGCCGCGCTGGCCAAGGTCCCCGCCGATCTTTCGATCTATACCGACGCGAGTGCGGACGCTCTGACTGCTGCTGTGGATGCGGTGGAATACAACCTTGCCCCTGCGGCTCAGTCTACGGTGGACGACTATGCCTCCGCGATTGAGAGCGCAGTGACCGGGCTGGAGATAAAAGACGCCGATTATTCGAGGGTCAATACGGCAAAGGCCAAGGCAGCCGCTCTGACCCAGGCCAACTACACGCCGGAAAGCTGGTTGGTTTTGGAAGAAGCGGTGAACGCGGTGGTCGAGGGCAAAAAGATCACTGAGCAATCGGTCGTCGACGGCTATGCCGACGCGATTGAGGCGGCGCTTTCCGACCTCCAACTGATCGCGGATATCGCCGATAAGGTTGAAATGTCGGTGCAGATCAGCACCGGCATGGTGACCGCCAATGCCGAAGACGGAAAGTACGATATTACCTGGAATGGTTCGATCGTTCCGGGAGCGAATACTTCGGTCGGCGAGATTAATGAATCGGGCATCATCTTTAAAGCCTATGGCGTGTATTACGCGACCGGAAGCGAGGTTCTGGATGACTATAAGAATGCCTCGGCCGAGCAGATCCGGCAGATTGTCTTTGAGCAGGGTACGGATATAGAGGTCTATACCCAGTTCGGATTCCGTCTCAAGGGCGTGCTGGAAAACAGGGTTCGTGCCGCTATGTTCTATTTGGAATATGAACTGGATGGGCAGAGCTACATTCTTCTCAGCACAACCGATCAGGTTGTCGCTGTGATTGCGGAGTAATATGCATCCGGGTTTTGCCGGATCAGCCGCGGGTTATTTGTATAACGGTTAACGAAAAGCAGCCTCCTGATTTTTCAGGAGGCTGCTTTTGTCTTTTTAGCCTGTGTATCCAAGAAGGAAACAAGGTTACATTCCTTGTTTATCAAAATTGCAAAAAATGATTCTGGCTTGTTTAAAAAAACACTGTTTTGATAATATTTATGATAAACCAGGATGATATTGGCTTAATTATTTAAAATATTTTATTTATTTTAGCAATATTTTTATTGCACAATCGAATGGGAAAGTGCTATTCTATATAGGAAGAAAAAACAAATTTTATTGTTGCCGTGTGGATTTTTTATATAAAATGCGGACGATAAAATTAAGAAATTGAGGAGGAAACGATTATGCAGATTAAAAAATGTCTTGCGCTTGTTCTGGCTTTGATGCTGACGGTATCTCTGTTTTCCGTGTCGATGATTCCATCGGTAAACGCGGTCGCAGGGGACGTGACCAGATTCGAGGGAGAGACAACTTCCTACGTGGTTTCGGATGGCGCCACCGCCGCGAAAGGCACTTTTTCGCCGGGTGGGAATTCGATCTCGGGCGACGGGTATTTGCAGGTCTCGGGTGGCGGCGTCGGAGAATATGTGACCTATACGGTGTCGACCATGAACGCGGGAAGCTACTCCATGTCTTGGCAGTATCGGTCGCATGACGGAAACCCCGGGGTTGTTCAGGTTTCGGTAAACGGGACGAACATTGGCGATCCGATCAGCACGTATGCGACCAAGAAAAATGCAATGTTGCTGGTGACGGTCGGGGATGTTGAACTGAACGAAGGGGATAATACCATCACCTTTACCCTTACCGGAACGACGAGCGGTGATCGGATTACGGTGGATTATTTTGAATTTACCGAAAAAGACAGCCGTTCGGTTGTGGGCATTACGAATCCTGATACTCTGAATCTTACCTACGGAGATCCTTATCTTCTGCCGCAGTCAGTGTCGTTGCAGATGAGCGACAATACCACAGAGGAGGTGGAGGTTAGCTGGGATATCTCCGAATTTACGCCGGCAATCGTCGGAACCTATGTCCTGACCGGTAGTCTGCCGGCGACGGTTTCCAACCCGGATAAATTGGCGCCCTCCCTCACTGTTGTGATTGGTGAAAAGCCGGAGAATATCACATATCTTTCCGATTTGACCCCAACCTCTGAAAGCTTCAGCTGGGCCGGCAAGTGGGTGGATGCCGCTGTGGAGTATAAGGCCTATACGTTGCAAATGAACGGGGTGGCCACCTATCAGGTCAAGGGCGTTTCAGCCAACGCAACAGCCAAGATCGCCTACGCTGTCCCGGTGGACGCCGTTACCTTTGAATCCTATGTAGGAATTACAGGGGCTGCTTCCGGACAGTGTACGTTTGCTGTTTATCTTGACGGCGAGGATGTCACGCCTGCCAATGTATCCGGTGTGGTCTTTACCCGCGACAGCGAGGCGGAGAAAATCAGCCTGAATGTGCAGGGCAAAAGCAGTCTGGAAATTCGTATTCTACAAAGCGGAGACAGCGTAAACGGCGCGAACGGAACCTATTCCGATGCGAAATTTATCATGAGAAACGATCCCAAGGCGGACTATACGGCCGTGAATGCGGCGATCGAGGCGGCCGAAAAGATCGACCGTACACAGTATACGGTAGCTTCCTGTAAGGCTGTGGACGCAGCGGTTGCCGCAGTGGTTACCGGTAAGTATGCCACTGAGCAGGCTGAAGTAGATGCCATGGCCGCCGCGATTGAAAACGCAATTTCGCAGTTGGCGCCCAAGTCGGCTTATACCCTGTCCGACGTCTGGACGTTTAAAAACGAGGACAAAACCCTGTATGATTTGGAATCTGAAAAACAGATTACCATGTATACGACAACCGGGGAACTCTGGGACTCCCCGCGGGTGTACACCAACATGCTGCTGACCGATGCGGGCGAGGGCGATTTTTCAGTTACCACAAAACTGAGCTTTGCCCCGGACACCGATTATCAGTCGGCCGGCCTGATCGTATACGCGAGCGATGAGGAAATATTCTCGGTACAGCGACGGTATCATTCCGGCCACGGAAACAATTGCGTTTGCGGCGTGGATGTGCAGGCCGGCAGTCCGAGTGAAAACGCAGTCGCCGATACGGCTGTGGGTTCAGATATCTATTTGAAAATTGTAAGAACCGGGACTTCCTTTGAAGCATCGTGGAGCACCGACAACAGTACTTGGGAGACGGTTTGGACTAAGGAACACGAAGGGCTCTCCGGTGCGGTGCAGGTCGGATTGTTTACCGGTAAAGGCGGCAATAAGGCCGAAACGGCTGAAATTCCGGCCACATTCCGTGATTTTACTCTGAATGATACAGTTGTAGCGTTTGCGGCGTCTATTTACGCCGACTACACCGCGGTGGACGCGGCCCTTGACAAGGCTGCCGCTCTGACCGAGGGAGACTACACCGAAGCCTCCTGGGCGAAACTGCAGACCGCGGTGAACGCGGTGGTGCGCGACCTCACAGCCAGCGAGCAGGCGACGGTCGACGGCTATGCCGCCGCGATTGAGGAGGCTATCCTCGCTCTCGTACCCGCGTCGGCCGAGATGGAGCTGACCATCGGCGCCGGCATGGTGACCGCCGCGGCCGAGGGCAAGTATGACATCACCTGGAACGCACGGATTCTTCTCCCCGACGACAAGCTGGCTGAGGACATCAACGCGGCCGGTGTAAAGTTCAAGAACTACGGCGTCTACTACTCGACCGGCAAAGATGTGCTGGACGACTACAAGAATGCCTCGGCCGATCAGATCCGTAAGATCGTCTTTGCCCAGGGCGAGGATGTAGATGTCTACACCGCCTATGGCTTCCGGCTGAAGAACGTGACCGAGAACCGTGTACGCGCGGCCATGTTCTACATCGAGTACGAGCTGAACGGACAGAGCTACATCCTGCTCAGCACGGTCGACGAGGTGCTTGCCGTCATTGCGGCGTAGTCGAAAAACAAAACTGAACAAACGGCAAAACCAACTGTAACACGGCATAAATTAAAACAACGATAAAACACCCCCTGACACAGACTGGATTCTCTGCGTCAGGGGGTGTTCTTATGTACGAGGGGTATTCGCAAAGCTGGGGATTTTCCGAAGCATCTGGGCATTGGTATTGCCGAAGCAGCCTATATCGGCGCTGACCGGCGCATCAGAACCCCTGCCTTTTTGCAGGTGCTGCAGCCTCTCTTATAGATCTCGGGGGGAGGACGGCGGGGACTCGGACAAAATAAAAATCCGGTCGGCTTTCGGCCGACCGGATAGGAAATGCGGGATGGGTAAAGAAAACCTCGTGCTGCCAAGGACATGCGCGCAAAGGGGTATCTGCCGGCAAACCGCCGGGGAAAAGGTGGGTTTAGATTTCGTTTCGCCCTTCCAGCGCGCGGGAGAGAGTGACCTCATCCGCATATTCGAGGTCGCCGCCAACCGGGATGCCGTAGGCGAGCCGGGTCACCTTGACTCCCATCGGCTTGAGCAGGCGAGAGATGTAGCTGGCGGTTGCCTCCCCCTCCACTGTGGGGTTGGTGGCCATGATGACCTCCTGCACCTCGTCGGAGGAAAGGCGGCTCATCAGCTCTTTGATCCGGATCTGCTCCGGCCCGACCCCGTCCAAGGGAGAGATCACGCCGTGCAGTACATGATACAGCCCGCCGTATTCCCGTGTGCGTTCAAATGCCATGACATCCTGGGGATCCTCGACCACGCAGATCAGGCTGTGATCCCGTCCCTCGTCGGCGCAAATGTTGCAAAGCTCTCCGTCGGTCAGGTTTTGACAGACGGCACAGGTGTGAATTTTCTGCCGGGCATCGGTGATGGCCTCGGCCAACTGCTCGGCTTGCCCTTCCGGCATACCGAGGACGTGGAAGGCCAGCCTCTGTGCGGTTTTATGTCCGATCTGCGGCAGCCGCTCGAACTGCTCGATCAGCCGCATCAAGGGCGCTACCTTGTACGATGCCATATTTAAAGCCCCGGAAAGTTCATGCCGCCGGTAACGCCGCTCATTTCTTTTTCAGCGGTCTCGTCCGCGGTGCGCATGGCTTCGTTCACAGCGACGGCGATCATGTCCTCCAGCATTTCGACATCCTCGGGATCGACCGCGTCGGGGTTGATCTTGAGCGACTTAATCTGGTGTTTGCCGGTGACTGTAACCTCTACCATCCCACCGCCTGAGACGGCGCTGTATTCCCGCTCGTCCAGCTCGGCCTGCAGCGCCTCAATATCGGCCTGCATTTTTTGCGCCTGCTTGAGCATGCTGTTCATGTTGCCGGGGCCGCCGCCCACGCCTTTGGGTAATCTTGCTTTCATAACAATACGAACTCCTTTTTCTTTCTTTATGTTTACAGGCCGAGATTTTCCGCCTTGTGGAGCAGCTCGTCCAGCGGATCCTTCGGCTGTTTTTTTCGGTTATAGGGGCCGAGCCGGCACCGCTTGCCCAGAATCTCCAGCGTGGCGTTGCGGATGGAATCCTTGTACATTGTGTTTTCGCTGTTGACAAGGTCGCGGAACTGGCTGTTTTCGCAGTCGATCAGGAGGAGATCCCCCTCCAGATAAGCGGTCGATCCTTGCAGTACCCCGTGCATGAGCGGACAGGTTTTGGCGATGATGCCGAGTATCTCGCTCCATTGGGGGAGGCTGCCGACCGGCGCGGGAGAGGTTTCTTCGGCCGCGGGGGGCGGTTCGGGAAGCGAGGGTTCCTCCTTCCCGGGCAGCGCTGTCTGCCCCGCGGGGGGCGCGGCCGCTCCATCCTCCCACGGGGGGAGGTCGTCAGGATCGTCCGGGTTCTGCGCAGCCGGCTGTGTCTGCGACGCGACCGGGGGCACGGGCTTGGGTGACAGATGCTCTGTCCCGTGTGTGGGCGGAACCGGTTTCTCAGACGCGGCCGCCTCTGTCCGGGGGGAGGATGCTTTGCCTCCGTCCGGGAAAAGACCAGTTTTGACCGCCCGCTCCAAAGCGGCCAGCCGGGCGGTCAGCCCGGCCGCTGAGCTGTTCAGCGCCGGTGTACAGAATTTAACCACCGCCATTTCGAGGGCGGTGCGCCGGCTGCCCCTTCCCATTTTGGCCAGCGCTTCCTCAAATACCGAGAGGGCGTAAACCACCTCGTCCAGCGTCCACGCTTCGGCCGCGGTGCGCAGGGCCTCCAGCTCCTCCGACGAGCAGACAATCAGTTCCTCTGGCGCGCGGAGGGTTTTGAGCAGCATCAGGTTGCGCAGCTCAGCAATGACCTCCTCACACAGGCGGAGCATGTCGACCGAGTCGGCGTGCAGCCGGCCGATCAATTCAAGTGCGGCCGATATATCGCCTGCGCGCAGCGCCTCGACGAAAGAAAGCAAATACTCCCGTCCGGCGAGGCCGCAGATGTCGGCGACGGTTTGCTCGGTAATCTCTCCCCCGTCGCCGATGCACAGGTCGAGGATCGAAAGGGCATCCCGCATTCCGCCATCGGCGAGTGAGGCAATCAGCCGGGCGGCGCCGTCGGTGATCGACAACTCCTCCGCCTCACAGACGAACCGCACCCGCCTGGCGATCAGCTCGGGGGTAATGCGGTGGAAGTCGAACCGCTGGCAGCGGGAGAGAATGGTAGCCGGCAGCTTGTGTACCTCGGTCGTGGCGAGAATGAAAATGACGTGAGCCGGAGGTTCCTCCAGCGTTTTGAGCAGGGCGTTGAAAGCTCCGCTCGAGAGCATATGTACCTCGTCGATAATGTAGACCCGGTATTTGGCCGCGCTGGGGGTGTAGACTGCCTTCTCCCGAAGGTCGCGGATGTCGTCCACACCGTTATTGGAGGCGGCGTCAATCTCCAGCACGTCGAGCAGGCTGCCATCATCCACGCCGCGGCAGAACTCGCACGCGTTGCAGGGTTCCCCATCCTGCGGGTGGGCGCAGCAGGCCGCCTTTGCCAAAATCTTGGCGCAGGTGGTTTTTCCGGTACCGCGCGACCCGGTGAAGAGGTAGGCGTGGAAAATCCGGCCGGCCTTGAGCTGGTTTTTCAGCGTCTCGGTAATATGCGCCTGCCCGTATACGTCCGAAAAGGTGCGGGGCCGGTATTTGCGGTAAAGAGCCTGATACAAATGAATCGACCGCCTTTCTGAAAAAACGGGGCTGTTGTCCGGAGCATTTGTTCCGGTCGGAATCGTGCGGAGAAAAGCGCCCCGGCGCTTTAAGAGGGGTTTTCTCCGGTGGAAAAACGTCCCGGCATCCGGTCGCTTTTTTTAAAAGATAAAAATACAGAGCCGCCGCCAAACGGCGGTACATACCCTTGGGAGTGCAAACGGACAGGCAATCTGCGGCGCACGGGGAGTGCCCCTTAATGCTGCTCGGTTCCCCGCCTGACATGGTTCGCGGCGTCCCGTCGCGCAGGACCCGCCCGTTTGCACGCCCGAAGGTATGTTCTGGCTCTGTATCACATTGCAGCGAAAAGCTCCGTTGCTCGAACTATTATAACCGATTTTATATGGCTTCGCAACCGTTTTTTCGGTTTCTTTCCGATTTTCTTTTCCAAAACGGTTGTGAAACCGTTGGTTTTTTGATAGAATATGTGTATTAAATTTTTTATTGCCATGCGGTTTCGCCGCTGTGCGCGGATAAAGGCAGGGGCGCTTCAGCCATGTGCAAAACAGCCGCGCCGCTCCACCGCGTCGGGGGAATGTGAAAATGGAAATCGGAATTATTGATTATGGGGCTGGGAACCTCAAAAGTGTGGAGAACGCGCTGACCCGCCTCGGCCTGTCGTGGAGGGTGTATTCCGCCGGCAGCCAGTTGGACGGGGCAGCAGACGGTCTGATTTTGCCCGGCGTGGGCGCTTTCGGCGATGCTATGCACCAGTTGGAAGAGCGGGGCTTCTGCCAGCTTCTTCGCGCCCACGCGGTGGCCGGCCGTCCGCTGCTGGGTATCTGCCTCGGTCTGCAGCTGCTGTTCGAGTATAGTGAGGAGAGTCCCGGCGTGCGCGGCCTTGGAATTTTCCGGGGCGGCTTCCGGCGGTTCCCCTCCGACCTGGGGCTTAAGGTGCCGCACATCGGCTGGAACCGGCTGGAAATTTTGAAAAAAGACGGGATTTTCCGCTATGTGCCGGCAGATATGTACGCCTACTTTGTCCATTCCTTTTATTTGGATGCACAGGATAGGTCGGTTGTGGCCGCTACAACCCGGTACGGCGTGCCGGTTGACGCCGCAGTTGAGCGGGGGAACATCTCGGCCTGTCAGTTCCATCCCGAAAAAAGTGGCGAAGACGGCCTGCAAATTTTAAAGGCGTTTGCCGAGGTTTGCGCCGCCGGAAGGGAGGGCTGAGTGCATGCTTGCCAAACGAATCATCCCCTGCCTGGATATCAAAAACGGGCGTGTGGTCAAGGGGGTCAGCTTTGTCAATCTGATCGACGCGGGAGATCCGGTCGCCTGCGCCCGTGCGTATTACGAAAGCGGCGCGGACGAGCTGGTGCTGCTTGACATCACCGCCTCGCATGAGGCGCGCAAGACCATTCTTGACGTGGTGACCGGGGTGGCGGAGTCGATCTTCATCCCCTTTACGGTCGGCGGCGGCATCAGCGAGGTGGAGGATTTCACCGCTCTGCTGCGGGCGGGCGCGGACAAGGTTTCGGTCAATTCGGCGGCGGTGAAGAACCCCGGCCTGATCGACGAGGCGGCCTATAAATTCGGCAGCCAGTGCGTGGTGCTTGCCATCGACGCGAAGCGGCGGGAGGACGGCGGTTTTGAGGTTTATGTGAACGGCGGCCGCGTCCCGACCGGTCTGGATGCCGTCAAATGGGCGAAGGAGGGGGTCCTCCGCGGTGCGGGGGAGATTCTCCTCACCAGCATGGACGAGGACGGACAGAAAAAGGGCTATGACCTTGCGCTGACCCGCGCCGTAAGCGAAAGCGTCGGCGTGCCGGTCATCGCGAGCGGCGGTGCAGGGGACAAATCCCATTTCCGCGACGCCTTTACGAGGGGTAAGGCCGATGCGGCGCTGGCCGCCTCTTTGTTCCATTTTAAGGAGCTTGGGATTATGGAGCTTAAACACTATCTGCAAGGCGAGGGAATCCCGGTTCGATTATAATGCTTTCCGCGGTGCGGGAGAGCGCCGTCGCCGTGTGGTTTCATGCGATTTTATGAAAAAGGAGAAAATCAGAATGCACTTTTTTGCACCGGACGCTTTGTTCGATCTTTCCAAAACCATCGCCGCCGGTCTTTTCGACGGAGTCTCCAACGTGTGGGAGGTACTGCCCCGCCTTGGCGAATACATCAGGGTGCTGGGGGCCTCTCTGCCCGAGGCGGAGTATGCGCGCCGGGGGGAGGATGTCTGGATCGCACGGGACGCGGTTGTATTTGATTCGGCCTATATCGCCGGGCCCTGCATCATTGACCATGAGGCTGAGGTGCGTCACTGCGCCTTTATCCGCGGCAATGTGCTGATCGGCAAGGGCAGCGTGGTTGGCAACTCGACCGAACTGAAGAACGCCCTCCTCTTCGACTGTGTGCAGGCGCCGCACTATAATTATGTCGGGGACGCGGTGTTGGGTTATCGTTCGCACATGGGGGCGGGGTCGATTACCTCCAACGTCAAGTCGGACAAGACGCTGGTCACGGTTTGCTGCCAGGGGGAGCGGATCGAAACCGGCCTGAAAAAGATGGGAGCCATCCTTGGCGATTTTGTGGAGGTCGGCTGCGGCTCGGTCCTCAATCCCGGGACGGTGATCGGACGGCATTCGAATATCTATCCCTTATCCTCGGTCCGGGGAGTTGTCCCGGCCGGCTGTATTTATAAAAACCAGGGTGAGATTGTCGAAAAAAGATAGTCGGATTGGTTGCCTTTTTCTGTAAAATACAGTATGATATATTTTATAGAAATGTTTTAATCTTGCCTGCAAAGGATGTGAGGCCGGTGGAACGCTGGGATATACTCGACGAAACGGGAAAGAATACTGGAAAAACGGTTCTCCGGGGAAACGTGCGTCTTGCCCCCGGCGAATATCATCTGGTTGTGCACATCTGGGTGCTGACACCCGACGGGCGTCTGATGATCCAGCGCCGGGCGGATGACAAGGAACTGATGCCGGGCGAGTGGGCAGCCATTGGCGGTGCCGCCATTTCGGGGGAGACCTCTTTACAGGCGGCCAAGCGCGAGCTGTTTGAAGAGATGGGCATTCCCGTCTCGGATCGGGAAATTTCGCTGATCCGGCGGCTGACCCGCAAAAATTCTTTCGTCGACGTCTGGCTGGCGCGGGCCAACGTGTCGCTGGATCAGCTTATCCTCCAGAAATCGGAGGTGGCTGAGGCACGGTGGATTGCCCCCGCGGCGTTGGAACAGATGGTGCGCGACGGGGAATTTCACAACTATGGCAACGATTATTTTGAAATTGTGCTGTCGGCCGTGCGGTCGGCTGCGGCGGAGGTGGCGGATTGAGCCTGCATGTTGAGGGGCAGGATTGCCCGGTATGCAAAGGGCATTTGTTTGATGACGACGATATCGTCTATTGCCCGGTTTGCGGCGCGCCGCACCACCGGGACTGCTACAGCGCCCTCGGGCACTGCGCGCTGGAGGGGGATCACGGCACCGATCGGCAATACACCCGGCCGGAGGCCTCTGAAAAAACGGACGAGCCGTCTTCTGCTCACGAAAAAAAATGCGCGTACTGCGGCGCCGACCTGGCCGGGGATGCGCTGTTCTGCGATCGGTGCGGCAATCCGGTGAATGGTAGAGCGCACTCTGCACACGGACCGGGTCCGCTGGGCGGCGCGCCCTTTATCATTGACCCGCTGGGCGGCGTCGGCCAGGGGGAGAAGATCGAGGATATTCCGGTCACCGATATGGCTCGGTTTGTGGCGGTGAACACGCCGCGGTATATTCCGGTTTTCCGCCGGCTGTCCGGAAAAAAGCGGATTTCCTGGAACTGGGCGGCTTTCCTGTTGCCGGAAGGGTGGCTTTTTTACCGCAAATGCTATGGGCCGGGCATTTTGTTTTTAATGCTGTCTTTGATTGCCTCGGTTCTCGGTTTTCCTTACCAGGCGGCTGCAAACGCCGTTTTGTCCGCCCTGCCGGAGAATGCCACCATGACCCAGATGTATACTATGCTGATGTCGGGCGCGGTACAGATTTCTCCTTTTGCGATGGTGACCTCTCTGCTGAGTGGGGCGATCAATCTCGGCTATCGGGTGGTTTGCGGCTTGTTTGGTGACTCGATGTATCGTGCCCGGGCGATTGAGCAGATTCATAAAATCCGGGGAGAGGCAGAATACTCCGACCTGCTGGCACGCACGGGAGGGGTCAGCTTAGCTCTGCTGTTGGCGGCGATTCTGATTTCCAACTGGCTGCCGGTTTTGGTCTATTCTTTCTTATAAAAACGGAATGTTTCCCTCGATGTACCAAGGACAGTATGGTTTGTATATTGAGGGTAAGGTGTTCCGCATACAAAAATACCTATATAAAAACGCCAGCCCGATCAGACCGGCGTTTTCAAAAATCATTCCGGATGCGGAAAGAGGGTTTTATTATGAAAATACGCAAGGCGATTATTCCGGCGGCCGGCCTGGGCACACGGGTGCTTCCGGCTTCCAAGGCGGTACCGAAGGAGATGCTGAACATAGCGGACAAGCCGGCTATTCAATATATCGTGGAAGAGGCGGCAGCGTCCGGCATTACCGACATCCTGATTATCACAAACCGCGGCAAAGGGATTATCGAGGATCATTTTGACCATGCGCCCGAGCTGGAAAGTATGCTCCGCGCCCGTGGCAAGACCGATCTGCTGACCGCGGTTGAAGCGCCGGCCAACCTCGCAAACATATATTTTCTCCGCCAGAAGGAGACAAAGGGCCTCGGCCATGCGGTGCTGTGCGCCGAGCAGTTTGTCGGGAACGAGCCGTTTGCTGTTCTCTACGGCGACGACGTGATTATCGGGGAGGATCCCGCGATCGCTCAGCTTTGCCGCGCGTATGAGACCTATGGCAAAGGGGTGGTTGGAATTAAGGAGGTTTCGCGCGAGGCGATCAAAAAATACAGTTCCATGGCGGTTTCCCCCTTGGAAGAGCGAACCTACGCCGTGACCGACATGGTGGAAAAACCCTCGGAGGAGGAGATTCTTTCCCTCTTTTCCATTTTGGGGCGCTGCGTCCTTACGCCGGAGATATTTGAAATTCTGCGTCAGACGCCGACCGGTGCGGGCGGCGAGCTGCAGCTCACCGACGCGATGAAAACGCTGGCTCGGCGGGACGGCATGGTGGGGGTGGACTTCACCGGAAAGCGGTACGACATGGGTAACAAATTCGGCATTCTGCAGGCGAATATTGAGGTGGGTCTCTCGCATCCTGAGATTCGCGACCAATTGCGCAGCTATCTGAAGGCGCTCGGCCAAACGCTGTAAATTTTTTGCTTGGATGGAAGAAACATCCGCCCTGAAAGCGGGCGTTTCTTGCTGTCGGGGTAACCGAAAAGGGAGTGGCTCTGCGAAATGTTCGCAGAGCCACTCCCTTGCTATATCGCTGCCCATCTCTTTTCAGTCGCGCAAGCTTTGAAGAGGCAGTGTTTACACCCTACTGCTTCTGGATATTGTCGACAAAGCAGCGCATCTCCTCCACGGTGGAAAAATCAGGGCTCTCCATCAGAATCGTCTCCTGCAGAGCAGTCGGCAGAGTCTCAAAATACTGCAAAAGCTCCGGTTTATCCTGTAGGTATCGTTTTTGCATATTGTCGCTCACGGCAGTTCACCTCGTCTTTCTTCTTTCTGATAGTTTCCCCCGTCTTTCTTGTTATAATACGCAAAGAATACGCTGCTTTTCGATTTCTCCGCAATAAAGTCCGTCTTTGAACATTGTTTTTTCGCCGTCGTTTTGCGCGGCGGACGGGGATGCCGCGGCAGCACAAAATACAAAGAAAAACACAAGACGCCGCAAGCGTGTGCTTCGGTGCAAAAATAAACAGAAAAGGCTGTGTCGCATACGCAAAAGTTTGTGGTGGGCTGTTCTTGACTGTATTTGTGCATAAGCGTATAATGATAAAAGTTGGCGTTTGCCTGTGTATGCCGGCTGCGTGCCGTCATCTTTCCGCAAAAAGACGAAGATTTCGTCGGCCCGCGCGATCCGGCGCCTGCTGACGGAAGCAAATGGAAAGAACAATTTGATAAATGAATGGTAAAGTGGTGTTGGATTGTGTGGATGCTTTTCGCTGTTTGTTCCGCTGTCTTTGCGGCCCTTACCTCGATTCTTGCCAAGATCGGTATAGACGGGGTCAATTCAAATCTTGCGACGGCTATCCGAACCTGCGTTGTGGTGCTTATGTCCTGGGGGATGGTTTTTCTGACCAACGCGCAAAAGGGCATCGGTGAGATCAGTAACAAAAGCTGGCTGTTTCTGATTTTGTCTGGCCTTGCCACCGGCGCTTCATGGTTGTGTTATTATAAGGCCTTGCAAACGGGTCCGGCGTCCAGAGTGGTCTCTATTGACAAGCTGAGCGTGGTGATTACGCTTGTTCTGGCGTTCGTTTTCCTGCATGAGGATTTCACATGGAAATCGGCGATCGGCTGTGTGCTGATCAGTGCGGGTACCTTGTTGATGGTACTGTAAAAACAGCCGGGCAACGGATGGTCTGTATACTTTATGGATTCTTGCTGTTTTTCGCTTTCTGAAAATGGACGGTGTCTATTTTCAGTGCGTCGACGATAAAGGAAAACAGCAAAAATATCGTCCGTAGCGGCGAAAGGGAGGAGTACTCGTATGAAACTGCAAATTTTTTACGATCTGATCCTGATTTTGGTATTTACCAAAATCTTTGGCCTTGCTATGCGCAAAATCCATGTGCCGGAGGTGGTCGGCGCTTTGTTGGCCGGCGTTTTGCTGGGGCCGACGGCACTCGGCCTCGTGCAGGGGAGCGAGCTGCTGGATGTTTTTGCGGAGATCGGTGTTGTTTTAATCATGTTTACAGCCGGAACCGAAACCAATTTGAAGCAGATCCGCGCAACCGGAAAGGCTTCAGCTGTGATTACAAGCCTCGGGGTAATTGTACCCTTTGTTTTCGGGTATGTTGTAGCCAGCCTGTTTAACGGCGGCTTTGCTGTCGGGCGGGAGCAGATGATTTCCAACATGTTTTACGGTGTGCTGCTGACCGCGACCAGTGTGACCATCACGGTCGCTGCGCTGAAAGAGATGGGTCGTCTTTCCACCCGGGTGGGCACCTCGATTTTGTCGGCAGCGGTGCTCGACGATATTATCGGGATCATTATCCTGACGGTCTTTATCGGGTTGAAGAATCCGGAAGCCCATCCGCTGAAAATGACCCTGAGCATCCTGGCTTTTTTTGTTGTCGCGGGGGTCGGCGGCGTCGTCATCCGCAAGGTGTACCATAAGCTGGAGGATTGGTTCTCCGGTACGCGGCGGACGGTGATTTTTGCGTTGGTGGTTTGCCTTGGCTACTCATACATAGCCGAACGATACTTCGGTTTGGCGGACATTACCGGCGCTTTTTTTGCCGGGATCATTTTTTCCGATCTCAAAACCTCCAATTATTTGGAACACCGGATGGATATTATCTCTTACATGATTTTTTCGCCGGTCTTTTTTGCGACCATCGGCATCAATACCGAGCTGTCCGGTTTCAGTCCGGCGCTTGTTTGGTTTGGAATCTGCTTTGTAGCGGCCGGCCTGCTGTCCAAATTCCTCGGCACGGGGGTGGGTGCACGAATTTGCGGTTATTCGAAACAAGAGGCCTGCCGGGTTGGCCTGGGCATGATGTGCCGAGCGGAGGTGATTCTCATCACCGCGCAGCGGGGCGTTTCGCTCGGCTTTTTGGATCAGGCGTTCATGCCGTTTGTAATCCTTCTGGTGATCGTTTCCTCCTTTATTACGCCGATTTTGCTCAAGCTCAGCTATCGTGGAGAGGCCGCTTCCGCCTCGGCAGAGGGAGTGGTTCCGTCCACTATGGCGGAGGAGGGATGTCCTCCGGAGGAGAAAGACGCACCGTCCCCAGCCTCGGCAGAGGGAGCACCTCCTATCGCCCGGCCGTGAAGGTTGAAAGCAAGCCCGAGAGAAGCCGCTGCGCTCCCCTCGGGCTTGCTTGTTTTTATATATAAAATACACATTTTTACATTTTTGAAAAAATAACAAAAAGAGAAATTCGTATGCGAAAGCTTCTCTCATGGTGTTTATCTGTTATTTTATTGATTGGGGGATTCTCTTTATTATCCGTGCAAGCGGCTGATGAAGAATATACTTTTATCCCATCTTCTGACGCCTTGCGTGAAAATCATGTTCTTGTGACCTTCCAAAATGCGGAGGCTCTACCGGCAGAGCAGGAAATCTGCACCCTCATTGACGCGGCCAAAACGGGAGAATATGAGGGAATTCATTTCCGGGAAATCACCTACGCCCTGAATCATCCGGGGGAAGAGGCGGTACAGGCTGTCGCCGCCCTGTTAACCGTCGGATCGGATTTCTGACGACGGTATGCCTTCTTTGCAGAATGAGGCTTACGCATCTGATTTTTGGGAAAGCGGGGCGGCAGATTGTCGTCCCGTTTGACGCGGACCCGTGCCAAATTGCGTGCGGTAGGCCCGGTAAAAAGCCGAATAATCCTTGAACCCCGCCTTCGCGGCAGCCTCTGTTACAGAGGCGCCGGAGTGGATCAGCCGGCGGGCTTGAATCAAACGCCGCTCCCGGATATAGTTGCTGACCGATTGTCCGGTGGCTCTTTTAAACTCCCGGCCGAGGTGGGAGGGGCTGATATAAAACAAAGAACACAGGGTTTGTTTGGAGAGATCCTGCCCGAGATTCAGATGAATATAATCAAGGATGCGCGGGATGATGACCTCCCGGTATTTGCATGTGCCCGGCCCGGTCTGGCGAAAAGCCTTGCCGA
Organism: Candidatus Howiella sp.; assembly: GCA_050946935.1. GTDB lineage: Bacteria > Bacillota > Clostridia > Oscillospirales > Acutalibacteraceae > UQRS01. Next base: position 26,472 of record JBMNVR010000006.1, on the reverse strand, counting down.
TTTCCAGCAGAATCGGATACAGGCAGGATCGTAGCGCGAGAGAATCATCATAGTTGGTGTCCACCAGGGTGTCGATATGATTCAGGCACCGCTCGATAAAGGTGGTGTCGCAGTTTTTGCAGTTGTAGAGATTTTGTTTTCCGACCGGCCGGTTGATAAAAGGGGCCAACAGCCGTAGCTCGGGATCAATCGGCCGCAACACGTCCGGAGAAAAATGAACGAAAATGCGCTCGTAGGGCTGATCGGATTCGATCACCGCCTTATGCATTTCGTCGGGTCGGAGAATCAGCAGTGTGCCGGGATAAATCGCATAAGCCTCCTGCCCGATCAGAAAATGTCCCGCGCCCGACAGCATATAATAAATCTCAAAGGTTTCATGTGTGTGCCATTCAAAACGGTCTGGCGCCATCTTAGGCGTACAGAGATGTCCTATTGTAATCTGCATGGCTGAACCCGGCTTTCCTTTGTCGATTAAATTGCGGCAGGAATCAAAACCGCTATGCTGTTCGATCTGTTTTGACAATTGTATTATAAGATGATGGTTTTCTTTTTGCAACATATATCGTCATTATATATTGATTGGAAGGGAAACAGCGGATTGTTGACATGGTTTTTTGAACAAAAAGTTATTTTTAGAAATAGTCAGAAAAACAATTAATACGATCTTATTTGCAATGGTATGTTAAGACAAAGGGTGTAAAATAAAACAGGAAAGCCGGACATTTTGATGTTTAAATTGGATATATTTTGGCATGAATATCAGATTCCAAGGCTTTAAAATGAACGGCGCTTTCGTCAATCCTCGCACGGCCAAAGCAAGATTGAAAAAGAAGAGGAATCGCAAGGGAAAGGATGGTCATCATGGCGTTATGGAGGAAAAAATGTTGTTCGGTTTTACTGTCCGCAGCTTTGATTTGCAGCATTTTCGGAATGAGTTCGGGCTATGCAGTAGCGACTGACGCGGCACAGCAGGCGGACAACGGTAAAGAAGCTTCGCAGTCGATGAAACCAGTGACTGCGTCTTCGTCGGAAACGCTGCGAGTGCTTGCCTCTGGTGAGGAAAATGACGCGGCGGTCACCGTTTTGACCGAATCGGTTGACGGCAGCGAGGGGAATGGAGAAAACCTGGTCGCAAACCTGTTTGACGGCGATTATACAACCAAATGGCTGGTCTATGCCGCCCCCTCGGAAGACAGTCCGGTCTGGGTGTCGTTCGGGCTGTCTGAAGCGGCCGCGATCCGTTCCTATACTCTGACCATGGCGGCCGAGACGGATCTCAGTCTCTATGACCGGGATCCTATGGCGTGGACCTTTGAAGGGTCGCTGAATGGAGAGGATTGGGTCGTGCTGGATACGAGAACCCGGCAGCAGTTTACCGGACGGGCCGCCGGCGCAAACCAAAATGCAACCTACTCGTTTGACAACGACGTCGCTTACTTGTACTACAAGCTGAATATTACGTCTAATACCGGATCTTCCAACCGTACACAGTTGGCTGAGTTAGCCGTCAGTACCCAGCGTGTGGCAATGCCGGAGCCGACCTATACCGATTTGACCGGTTTGATTGATTCGGAAACTCTGACCGGTTCGACCGAAACCCAGCAGGCGGCGCACGATATTTCTCACCTGATCGACGGGACGCCGGCGACCAAGTGGCTGCTGAGTATCCAGTCGACGGAGGCCAGCCCGGTATGGGCTTCCTTTGCCCTGAGCGAGGCGGCAGTGGTCAACCGGTATACGGTCACTACCGCCGGTGATCAGAGCACTCGGGATCCCAGGGCTTGGACTTTCGAAGGTTCGCTGAATGGAGAGGATTGGGTTGTGCTGGACACTCGTGCGGGGCAGACCTTCTCTACCCGATATGAGGCGAAAACCTTTACGTTCAGCAATGAGACGGCCTATACATATTATAAGCTGAACATTACAGAAAACAACGGCGCAACCAATCGTAGCCATATTGCCGAATTGTCGATCGGGTATGAATTCATAGAGATTGCAGACTGGGATTACACGCCCTTTATCGTCGGCGATTCGATTGATGCGGCTACACCGCAGAACACATCCCAGCCGATTGGTAATTTGTTCGACGATGATGTCACAACCAAGGTGCTTTTCAACATTACGCCAAGCACGGATAATCCGGTCTTTGTCACCTTCCGCTTGTCAGAGGCCAAGGCGGTCAGCTATTACAGTCTCTACGCCGGTATCGACGGCAGCGGCCAGTTCCCCCGGGATCCTAAGGCGTGGACCTTTGAGGGTTCGCTGAACGGAGAGGATTGGGTTGTACTGGACACCCGGACGGAGGAGGATTTTTACGGCCGCAGTGATAAGCTCTCTTTGGAAAAGGCTTATTATTTTACCAATGACACGCCCTACCTCTATTACAAGCTGAATATTACCGCCAACAACGGAGCGGACAACCGCACCCAGATTGCCGAGATGAAGATAGGTCGTCTCACCGAGCCGGAGAGCGATCCCACCGATCTTGGAAGGCTGATTGATCCTGACTCGATCCAGAGCGCAGCTACCCAGCAGGGAACCTATCTGGCGCGCTATCTGTTTGACGGTATGGTTGGAACCAAGTGCCTGTTTGAGGTGACCCCGTCGGTTGACGCGCCGATTGAGATTACATTTGCCCTGACTGAGGCACGAACCCTTTCCGCCTATTCGATCAGTACGGCGGAGGATCAGTCGACCTTTTTTATCCGGGACCCGCGCGACTGGACTCTGGCAGGGTCGACGGACGGAAACGAATGGGTCGTTTTGGATACGAGAACAGAGCAGGATTTCTCCGACCGGGAGGACAACACCTCCAGCACAAAGAAATATGAAATCGAAGGCGCGGCGGCTTATACATTCTACCGGTTGCAGATTACCGCGAACAATGGCGCGACCAACAACCGGACACAGTTTGCTGAGCTGCAGCTTTACGCACCGGAGCCGGCGGATTATACTGATGTGGACGCTGCAATCGCTGAGATCCCAAGCGACCTCTCCATATATACTCTGGAGACGACGCTTGCCCTGCAAAACGCGGTCGGCGCCGTGGTTCGCGACCTTCCCGCCGGCCGACAGGAAGAGGTAGACGCTTTTGCCGCCGCTATCCGCGCGGCCATCGCCGCTTTGCGGGAGATCACGGTAGATATGTCTTTTGATATTTCTGAAGGCATGGTGACCAATTCGGTTACAGAAGACCGGTATGATATTACCTGGAACGCTCATATTCTGGCCGGGGAAAATACCTCCTACGCTGACATCAGCAGCCAGATTCAGATCAAGAATTACGGCGTGTATTACGCCACGTCGGAAGCGGAAATCAGCAAGCTGATTTCCGGAGATATGGATGCGTTGGCACGGATGGTGTCTTTCAACAGCGGGGAGGATATAGACGTTTATGTCCGTTATGGCTTCCGGCTGAAGAACGTCGCTCCCGACCGCCTGCGCACGGTGATTTTCTATCTGACCTATTCCTATGAGGGCGAAACCTATACGGTGTGCAGTTCGGCGAAAACAGTCAGTACATACGCAGATTCCGCCAGTTGACGCATTTCCCTTCTTCTGGGAGGATCCCGGCACATAATCGGTTGTGCCGGGATCTCCCGACATATTTTTCGCAAGGGAATCAACCAAAAGGAAGAAACCATTACGCCTCTTATCAGGCTTTGAACAGGGAAACCGGATAACGATACATGGATATTTTTATTTTAACCTCTGATTGGATAGCTATTTTAAATATAAAGGAGTTATAAGACATATGAACCCTTTCCATAGGAAAAAGCGGTCCGCAGCCGGATCGTTTCTCGTATTGATCTTATCCGTCTGCCTTTGCGGAGGCGTTTTTTTGCCGGCGGCTGCTTTGCCGGATATCCAAGAGGAAGGAGAGGTTGGCATGCTGTGGTCAACTTCATTTGAAACGACCGACCCCGATTTACAGGTGCTTCCGCTGGCGGACAAGCAGGAGAACGTTGGTCTTCCGATGGAGGCGCCCGGTGTCATTCCGTCCAGCATTACCTCCGATCCTGAGGGACAGCAGTCCTCCCAGATGATCGGAAGTGCGTTTGACGGCAGCCTGAGTTCTAAATTTCTGACCGCCAATCCTTATGCGGACATCCGTTTTCAAGTGGACGCTCCCATTGTGATCAAACGGTATTTCATTGGTTCGGCTGACGACTCGGGCAGCAACCAAACGGCCAGAGATCCCAAAAATTGGACTTTTGAAGGTTCTTTGGATGGGAAAAACTGGACTGTTCTGGATACTGTGACAGATAACATTTTTCAGGCCAACAGTCAGCTTTTCACCTTTTCTATAGCGGAGAATACAGCCGCTTATGATCATTACCGACTGAATATTACCGAAAATAACGGTGCGCCCAAGCTGCAGATCAGTGAGATCAACTGGTCAGAGGATGCAAGCGACATTGACGACAAACCGGTTCTCGTCCCTGAAGCGACCAACGCGCTGGCAGAAGTTAAAAAGGTTGACGGCAAGCTTTCGGTGGTTAGTAAGGTGGATAATGCCGGTTGGGATGGAGTCAATGTGCTTAAGTTTGCAGGAATCCATATCGACTCCGCCAAGCCGGCCAGAAGTTATATCAGTCTGTATCAGAATTTGCAAATTCCGGTTATGGCTAATACGCAGCTTTCCTATATGGTCATGCCGCAGCCGTCGGATTCGGAAAATTATGATTTTAACCAGATCAGTAACTGGGTCAGCCTCGATCTGAGGTTTACCGATGGCACCTATCTTTCCGACCTCGGATTAAAGGATCGGGACGGCAACATCGTCAGTCCGATGGGGCAGGGCGATGGAAAGACCCTTGTGCAGTTCAACTGGAATCACATTGTGGCCGATCTCGGCGGAGCGGCCGGAAAAACAATCGAAGAAATTCTTGTGGGCTACGACAACCGTGCCTTTGGTGATGGAGACATGCAGAGCTTCTTGGCTTATTTTGATTTGATCGAGATCGAGAATGCCAAACCGCATGACCTGACCAGCACCGACTACGCCAAGGATTATGTGAATACTGTAAGCGGCACCTATAACGGCACCAACTTCAGCCGCGGCAACACGGTGCCTTCTACTACGCTGCCTCATGGGTTTAATCAACTGATTCCGATTACCGAAGGGGTACACAATGCCAACCAGTTGTATCAGTATCAGCAATCGGGTACCGAAACCTATGCCAAACGGGGCGGAGGCACAGTGACCAAGAAGAACAACACACTTTCCCACATCTGCGTCGATCATTTCACCTCGGTGTACAACAAGGACTATGGTTCCTTCCAGTTTATGATTAATTCCAGCTTCGACGCAGGTAACCCCGACTCTTTGAATCCGGGCAACGTGGAGGGAACGGCCGGCGGACGCAACGCCGCTTTCCGGCATGAGAATGAGATCGCCCGGCCTTATCTGTATCAGGTGACCTTCGATGAGTATGACGAGGCTGATTCCGGCACCTGGCGGGCGCCGGGTACGACTATGGCGGTGACGCCGACCATGCACTGCGGCGTAGCGCAGTTTACCTATCCGGCCGGGTCGAGCTTTGCCAACGTGGTGCTGGATCAGGAGCGGGCGTCGGGCAGCACGACCGTGTATGAGGACGGCCGTTTTGAAGGATATTCCGACCACACCGCTTTTGGTTCGACCCGGATGTATTTCTGCGGTCGGTTCCAGCAAACGCCGACCGCGATCGCCAATGTTGGCTCGGGCATTAAAAAGGTCGTGCAGTTCGGCGCCGAACTGGAAGAGGAAATGACGGTTGAAATGGTTTTCGCTACCTCTTTTATTTCGCGGGAGCAGGCTTGGCATAACCTGGAACTGGAGTTGGGGATAACCGAAACCGTTTACGAAGATAGCTTGTTTGAAGAGACCTGCGATACTGCGCACGAGATCTGGAACGAACAACTCGGCGTGATCTCCGGCATCGAAGGTGCTACCTACGAACAGCTTTGCACGGTCTATACCGGGTTGTACAAAATGTATTCTTACCCCATCCTCGGGTCGGAGAATGTAGGGACCAACGAGAACCCGATTTGGAAACATATGGATGTGTCGGAGGAAAAGGGCTCTCCTGCGGATACGGTGGTATCTGACGGAATCATCTATGTTATATGTGATCTGTGGGGATTGTCGCTGACCAACTTCCCGGCGTTGACCCTTTTCTCTCCCAATCAGACGGGAGACCTGCTCAACGGTCTGCTGGCTCATTACGACGATGGCGGCTGGGTCCCGCGATGGAGTCGACCCGGTCCCTCTACCAGCATGATTGGTACCAGTTCGGACATTGCCTTTGCAGACGCGATGGTCTGTGGTGTTGATTTTGATTGGGAGAAAGCCTATGAATCGGCGGTAAAAAATGCACAGGTTTATTCCTCGAGCGCCTCGCTCGGGCGGAAGCAGCTTGATACGGCGGTGTTTTTAGGCTATTCCTACCGTGATGGCTCCGTACTCAATTCAAGCGAGCTGTCCTGGTCTTTGCTCAATAATCAGTGCGATTATGGCATTGCCCAAATGGCAAAAATTCTCGGCCGCACCGACGATTACAGCTATTTTCTGAACAAAAGCCTGAGCTATACGCTTCTTTATAACCCGATTGACCCGACCGGCAAGGACAACGGCGGCTTTTTGCAGTCGAAAAACAAGGATGGCAGTTGGCTGCAGAGTTCTTTTAATCCCAAGAGCTGGTGGGGCCCCTGCGTCGAGACGAATATGTGGAATTCTCAGTTTATTCAATACGACGCAAACGGGCTGGCCGCCCTCTATGGCGGCCGGGAGGTTCTGGAAAGCAAACTGGACGATTTCTTCTCGACCATCGACGACACCACGGTAAATACCGCCGGTAAGATACACGAGCAGATCGAACAGCGGGAAAACAAGTTCGGCATGGCGGGTATGGAAAATCAGCCCTCTTTCCACATTCCCTATATGTACAACTACACAAATTCCCCCTATAAAACCCAGGCCCTCACCCGGGAGATGCTCCGCCGCCTCTTTGTTGGGGCGGATATCGGACAAGGGTATCCGGGGGATGAGGACAGTGGTCAGACCAGTGCCTGGTATATTCTGAGTGCGCTGGGCCTTTACCGGGTTAACCCCGGTTCGGGCGAGTATACAATTACTTCCCCGTTGTTTACCAAAGCGGTCATCAATATGGACAACGGAAAGAAACTGACCATTTCTGCCCCGAATAATTCAAGTGAAAACGTTTATATTCAATCGGTTGAGTTGAATGGCGTCGCGTATGAGAAAAACTATATTCCTTATAAAGATCTGGCGGACGGCGGCTTACTCTCTTTCCGGATGGGGAACACTCCCAGCGATTGGGGCAAGGGAGAAGATGCTATTTCCGACGCTGCCCTAACCGGGGAAGGCCAGACCCCCTCCTATATGGCGGATATGACGGTTCCCGGTATCGGGGCGGATACGATTGACACTTCCGTATTATCGGCTGCCGCGCCTTCGGCCAAAAAAATCGCCGCTCTTTTTGATAACACCAGCCTGACGAATACCACCCTGAGCGGGACGGACAAATCCATTCTTTTGTTTAATCCAGAACCGCAGGTGGTTACGCTCTATACCCTGACATCGGGCAGTGCGGCCGACAAGGCGCCGTCGGAATTCACCCTGTCCGCTTCCAGCGACGGCGTCACCTGGACCGAACTGGACAGCCGGACGGGAGAAACCTTTGGTTGGAAGCAATATACACGCGCCTTTGCGGTGCCGGCCGAGCGACAAAAGGCCTATACTTATTTTAAGCTGGAGTTTTCCGATGCTGAAGACATTCAGCTTGCTGAGGTGGAGTTAATCGGCGGCGTATATACCCAGCCGGACTGGCTGTCCTTTAGTCGGGACACGCTCACCATTGCTTTTGGAGAAACGCAAATCCTCGCACCTGTGGCAACACCCAGCGATACGCTTCTCAGCTTGGTTTGGTCTTCTTCGGATGAAGCGATCGTTTCGGTTGACGCAACGGGACAGATCACGGCCAGGTGTGCGGGCGAGGCGAAGATTACCGCTGCGTTTGCTTCCGACCCACGGATCCGTGCGGTCTGCACCGTGACGGTTGAGCCGGTGAATAAAGCGCGGCTCGAGGCTCTCTACACAAGCTACAAAGATGCGGATCCCGATCGATATACCGGTGTGGACTGGACAATATTCTCAGCCGCACTGGAGACGGCGGGAAATATGCTGAAGGATAATGCCGTCACCCAGATGACGGTGAATCGAGCCGCACAGGCGTTGGCTGACGCGGCCGAAGGATTGACGCCGCTCCTGTCCAGAGGTGATCTTGACCGTGACGGTCTGGCGACTGTGTCAGACGTCGTGACCCTGCGGCGGCTGATCATCTCCGGTTCTGCGTCGGAGGAAGATGTCTGGCTCGGCGATCTGGATGAGGACGGCGGCCTGACGGTCAGCGATGTGGTAGCCTTGCGGCAGCAGATTGTCGCCGGATAAAATTCGGCGCATTTCTCCGCGAAGGTTTTTAAAAAAAGAAGAAAGCCGGGGCTATAGCCCCGGCTTTCTTCTTTCCGAATTTTGCAAAAGAGTTTGTCAGCATGGCGCAACGATCTTTGCTCTCCCTTGTTTATCGCACATCGACTGCTTCGACCGAGAGGGTATTTCCGGTTTTATGATCGACCTCAAAAATGCAGCCGTTCAGCATGCAATCCCCCGTCTCAAGCTGAAAACGAATCGGCAGCTTATCCCGCATTTTGGCGATAGACAGCTCCGGACGGACGCCGAGCACCGACTGTATCGGTCCGGTCATGCCAAGGTCGGTGATATACCCCGTTCCCTGCGGCAGCAGGCAGGCGTCGGCTGTCTGCACATGGGTGTGCGTGCCGAAGAGCGCGGATACCCGCCCGTCGAGGTAAAAGCCGAGCGCCCGCTTTTCGGCCGTTGCCTCGGCATGAAAATCGACCAGGATGATCCGCGCGCCAGCGGCTTTTGCCTCCTCCACCAGCGCGTCGGCCGTGCGGAAGGGGCACTCGAGCGGCTCCATATACACCACGCCGAGGAGGTTGATGACCGCCACGGTGACATAGCCAAAGTCGACATAGGCAATTCCCCGGCCGGGCGCGCCGGCCGGAAAATTCGCCGGCCGCAGAAGGGTCTCATCCTCCTCCAGCAGGGGGTAGATTTCCCGCCGCCGGAAGGTGTGGTTTCCGCCGGTGATGACATGTGCGCCGCTGTCGTAGAGGTGCGCGGCTGAAGCGGGCAAAATGCCGTTGCCGTCGGCCGAATTCTCCCCGTTGACGATGACCATGTCGATGCTCCATTGTTTTTTAAGGACGGGCAGCTTCTGCCGCAGGAAATCGCAGCCGACGCTGCCGCAGACGTCGCCGATACAAAGTATACGCATTTGTTTCAGATCCTTTAACGTTTGTTCAGTTGCCGGGGGAATACGGCCACCCGGCTGCTTTTTACGGGGGTGTTGAAATTAACCTGCGTTTTTCGGGGATGACAAGAGGAACAAAAAGCTGCAATGTTTCAGAATTCCCGCGAAAAATACATTGTGCCCCCGATTGTATTGTCTTATACATTCCTGCATTCGCCGTGCAAAAGAGGAAAAAGCGCCCGGCGGTCTTTGTCCCACAGCGGCCGGGAGCAAGTCCGGCGGCAAAACAAAAAACGGCACGGCCTGACGAAGCCGTGCCGTTTTTTGCAGTATGTCTTATTTGGCGACGTCGGCTACCCGTGTCTCCCGGATCAGGTTAACTTTTACCTGGCCCGGATACTCGAGGTCGTTTTCGATCTTCTGCGCGATTTCGCGCGCAACCAGAACCATGCCCTCGTCGCTGACAACCTCCGGCTTGATCATGACGCGAACCTCACGTCCGGCCTGAATCGCGAAGGAACGCTCGACGCCCTCGAAGGAATTGGCGATTTCCTCCAGCTTTTCGAGCCGCTTGATGTAGTTTTCAATATTTTCTCTTCTGGCGCCCGGCCGTGCCGCCGAAATGGCGTCGGCCGCCTGTACCAGGCAGGCGATGACCGTCTTGGCCTCCACATCGCCGTGATGGGCGTGGATGGCGTGGATGACGGCTTCGCTTTCTTTATACTTCTTGGCAACCTCGACGCCGAGCTGAATGTGAGAACCTTCATACTCGTGATCCAGCGCCTTGCCAATGTCATGCAGCAGTCCCGCGCGGCGGGCGAGCTTGACATCCTCGCCCAGCTCGGCGGCCATGATGCCGGCGAGATGGCAAACCTCCAGCGAGTGGTTGAGTACGTTCTGACCATAGCTGGTGCGGTAGTGCAGCCGGCCGAGCAGTTTGATCAGCTCGGGGTGCAGACCGCGGACGTCGGCGTCCATCATGGCGCGTTCGCCCTCCTGCTTGATGGTGCGCTCCACCTCGGCCTTGGCCTTGTCGACCATTTCCTCGATCCGGGTCGGATGAATCCGGCCGTCGGAGATCAACTTCTCCAAAGCGAGACGGGCAACCTCCCGCCGGACCGGGTCGAAGCAGGAGACGGTGATCGCCTCCGGCGTGTCGTCGATGATGAGGTCGACGCCGGTCAGGGTCTCCAGCGCGCGGATGTTGCGCCCTTCGCGCCCGATGATGCGGCCCTTCATTTCGTCGTTCGGGAGCGCCACGACCGAGACGGTCGCCTCAGAGGAGTGATCGGCGGCGCAGCGCTGAATCGCGCGGGAGATCAGCTCCCGTGCTGTTTTGTCGCATTCCTCCTTGCACTGCTGCTGGAATTCGATGATCTTGACCGCCTTTTCGTGGGTCAGCTCGGACTCCAGCAGGGAGAGCAGGTGGGATTTGGCCTCCTCGCTCGTAAAGCCGGAGATTTTTTCCAGCATGGCCATCTGGCTGTGCTTGAGCTGTTCGGCCTCCTGCAGACGGGTTTCGACATCTTTGGTGCGTTTGGCCAGTTTTTCTTCTTTTGCTTCAAAGTTTTCCTGTTTGCGTTCGAAGGATTCTTCCTTCTGTTGTAAGCGGCGCTCCTGCCGCTGAACCTCTGAGCGGCGCTCGCGCAGCTCCTTGTCCGATTCGGATCGTAAAGCGTGAATTTCGTCTTTTGCTTCTAAAATACTTTCTTTTTTCTTGGCTTCGGCATTCTTTATGGCATCGCTTAAAATCCGCTTGGCTTCATCCTCGGCTGAGCCGATGGCCGCTTCCGCCTTTCTGCGCCGGTGGGCGATACCGGCAAAAAATCCGATGATCGCACAGATCAGCGCGATGCCGCCGCCGATGGCATAACCGATACCGGTTATTCCGGGCATTTGCATGCACCTCCTAATATCATAAACAGCGGTTTGCAGGACGCTATTCAATGGTTTGATAAAAAAACTTATAATGCCCTGCCGCGAGGCCGCTTGTCCGCCCCGTTTGGGTTTATGATGGCAAGTTCGCGCCGTACCCGCCCGCCAAAGCGGAAACGGCCGGTTTGCATACTGAACCACAATATATAAATAATATAACTTTATCGTGTATATGTCAAGGTTTTTATGTATATTTTCCCATTCGGTGCAGTGCAGGAAAAATTTTGAGTGTTAAAACGTTTTAACAGTATTGTGAAATATTGACATTTTTACAATTGTGTGATATATAGCATGTAGGAACATGTTGAACGATATGTTTCTAAAATGGATAAGGAGATGGAATTTATGAAAAGACAATTTTTGTTCCGGTTATTGGCTTTGTGCTGTATATTTATTTTGTGCATGGCGCCGGTTGGCGTCTCCGCTGCTGAGGCGGAGGGGGAAACACGTGCCGCGCTCCTCTCCTGGTACCGGGAGAAGGTGGACGCCGAGGCGGAGGATAGTATGTTCCGCGCCGTTCTTGCGGCCTTCGCGGCCGGGGTGGAATTTTACAAGGTGTATTCCGAAGATGAGACATTTTTGGACGAGCTTATTTATCTGCGGCTGGGGGAGGCTGTTATGCAGTTTCCGGATTCCGCGACCTATGTGGCGTATGCGGGTGGAACGGTTTACACCCTCACCGGCGCGTATGAGGCCGGCGTGCTGACCGGTCCGGTGCTGGAAAAGGGGAATTTTGCTGGCTCAGTACTGGATGTTTTTGCGGTTGGAGATGTGGATTTCGACGGCTTTATCAGCGTGTCGGACGTTGTTGCCTTGCGGCAGTTTATTGTGCAGGGCTGGGGCGGCGCCGGAACCGCCGACTGTATGGATGTGAACGGCGATGGTTCTGTTACGGTTTCGGATGTTGTGACCCTGCGGAGCAGGGTGGTCGAAGGGTGAACCGCCGCATAGCAGGCGAGTCGCATTTTATGCCGGAAAGAATTTGTCCCCGGACGGGGCCATGATATATAGAAAGGCAGGCTGCCGCACCGCCTTTTTCCCACAGCGCCCTTGTCCCGCGCTGGCCGCTCCGGATTTCTGCCCGCAAATCTGCGGGGCTTTGCGAAAGAAAGCGAATGAAAAGCAGAGAAAAACGCCCGTGATCGTGCTTTTGCACATCACGGGCGTTTGACGCCTCTTGCTATTTGTGCTTGGGCCTTTGCGTTTCCTTTTAGTCGAACACACCCGAGACGATCAGCGCGCGTAACGCCACCACGTCGGAGACGGTCAGCGTGCTGTCGGTATCGTCCAGGTTGCCGGCGGCAAGCTCGCGGTCGGTATGGCTGCCCGCAACGATCAGCTTGCGCAGCTCGACCACATCTGAGACGGTCACGCTGCCATCCCCATCCACGTCGCCGGGCTTCACATCCTCGCCGATCGTGATCCGTACGGCCGAGGCAATCTTGGAATCGGCCGGAGAGGCGGCATAGATGATGACCGACTCGGCCGTCTCATCCTCCGCTACGGTCAGCACCCCGTCGGAGGAGACGGAGGTTCCGGACGATTCGTTACCGGCAAGGGACCAGACAAGGTCGGCCGTGCCGCCGGTAATCTCGGCCGAGAGACGGACCGCGTCACCCAGCTTGGCCGAATCGGCCGAAGCGGTGATGGATACCTGCGCGCCGTCGGTGTAGCGTTCGAGCTCGATCCAGTTGAGGTTGACGCCGCCTGACTGGAAGTCCAGTCGCAGTGCCGTCCGGCCGGCAGGCAGGGTGACAAAGATATCTCCGGTGGTTGCCCACTTCTGCCAGCCGCCGGTGCTCATCGACTCATCCAGCGTGGTGAGCGAAAGCCCGTCGCCGAGCAGCCCGATTTTGACCCTGTCGCCATTGCTGGCCACTCGCGCCCGGAAACGGTAGACGCCGCCTTCCTCCACGTCGAGGTAGTATTCCAGCCAGCGGCCCTCGTAGGTATCGGTCGGGTTGTATCCACCGTCGGTATCCTCGCAGGCCTCCATCCCGACCGAGGCGTGCTTCCAGGTGAAATCGGTCGCCTTAATCCGCGTTGCGCCGGAGGCGGTGACCGTGGTGCTCTTTGGATCGAGCACCGCGCGCTTCATGGCGTTGCTCTTCATAACCAGCTCGAGCACATACACCGCGTTCTTTTCCAGATCCTCGCGGGTGATGTGGCCCATTTTCAAAGCGCCCAGAAGGTGCGCCGGCTCGCCGGTCGCCATTTTGATGTTGTTGCCGGCCAGCACCTCGCGTGAGGCGATGCTGTCGTTCCACCAGTCGCTCATGACCAGGCCGTCAAAGCCCCACTCCTCCCGGAGGATGTTGGTCAGCAGGTCGTAGCTTTCGGAGGTCTCTGCGCCGTTGATGTGGTTGTAGGAGGACATGATACACCACGGGTTGCCCTTTTCAATGCAGATTTCAAAACTCTTAAGATAGATTTCACGCAGGGCGCGCTCGGACATGCGGCTGTCCTGATAGCCGCGGTTGGTCTCCTTATTATTTGCGGCGAAATGCTTGATGGTGACCCCCACGCCGCCGGACTGGACGCCGCGGGTGATGGCGGCGGTCAGCGTGCCGGCGAGCAGCGGATCCTCAGAATAATACTCAAAATTCCGGCCGCAGAGCGGATTGCGGTGAATGTTCATGCCGGGAGCAAGCCAGACGTCCGCACCGTTTTCCACTGCCTCGACCGCTATGGCCGCGCCCACCTTCTCCAGCAGATCGACATCCCAGGTGCAGGCGAGCAGGGTCGCGATCGGCCAGGCGGTGCAGGGTTCTGAAAGGCGGATGCCGGTGCCGCCGTCGGCCGTTTCGGCGGCCGGGATGCCATAGTCGGGAAGGTTGCCGATACAGCCGGTTCCCTCCGGGATAGAGGCGCCGTGTCCCTCCAGCAGATAGATGACCTCTTCATCGGTCAACTGATCCAAAAAGGCGTCCATCAGATCGGGGTTCTCCTGCACGTCCGAAAGCAGGATGGTTTTGCCCGCCTGAGGGGCAGCCGTCTCAAGACTTTGGGTTACGGGTACGATCCGGGTCAGGGTGAGGCAATCTACGTTGCCGAATCCTTTGGAAACCAGACGGAGAGTGGTTTTTCCGGCCGACAGGGTAACGGTGACCGGGTCGGTGTCGACAAAATTGTACCACTGGTTGTCGCTGGTCGCCGTGTTGGGCAGGTTGACCGTTACGTTCTGATCGACGCCGCCGACCAGCACCTGCAGGCTGTCGTTGTGGTCGGTGCCGTAGCCGTTGGAGGCGTGGAAAGACAGACTGTAGGTACCGGCCTGTGCCACGTCAAGATTATAGTCCAGATAGGTTCCGTTCTGGTCGAAGCCGTATACGCAGATGCCACCCTGATCGGCGCCGGCCGCGATGGTTTCGGTGCCCAGCCGGCTGTCACAGGCGGCGAAAGCTTCGCCTTCGATTTTATTCTGACCGGAGGCGGAGATTGTGTGCGTTTCGCTCTCCTGTCCGCCGCTGCCCTCACCGGGGGTGAGGGTGAAATAGTCCATCACGCCCTGGAAGTTATCGCCGTTGAGGAATTCGATCTTCAGAATATGCTTGCCGGCCGGCAGATCGACCGTGACCGAGCCGACCTCCTTAATATTCCACTTGCCGCCGGTATTGGGGAAGTTCAGGCTGATGCCGCTCTGCTTGGCGTCGTCGATGTAGACGGCGATCGAGTTCTGCACGCCGCTGCCGCCGTTGCCGATCGCAAGGCCGAGGGCGTACTTTCCGGCCGTTTCCACATCAATAATATAGCTGGCCCAGCGGTTTACGTTGGTGTCGGAGGTCAGCGTTTCCAGCCCGCAGATGGTGGCCGCGTCGTTGTAATACACCTTTGCATGATAGTGTTTGAAGAAGAGATCCTCTGCCTCGATCTTGGTCGTACCGGTGGAGGAGACGGGCGTACCGATGTCCTCCATGGTTTCAAAGGTCTCCAGCGTTTCATAGCTGCCGTCGGCCAGGAGGCGCTTCTCCAACTGGATCGGCTCCAGTTGCTGGGAGAGCTGCTCGGTCACGGTGTCCTTTGCCACCGTGTAGGTATAGCGCACGCCGTTTTCCCCCGCATTGCGGACCGAATTGCCGACGTAGATCTGATAGTCTCCCGCCTCCATGACATAGGCGGATTTCTGCACCTTTCCGGTGTCGTCATAGCTGGACATGTCGTCGATGTCGAAGGCGATCTCGACCGTCTGGGATTTTCCGGGCGCGAGCAGCTCGGTCTTGGCGAAGCCGGCCAGCTCCTTGCCCGGCTTGCCGAGCTTGCCTTGCGGTGCGCTGAAATAGACCTGTACAACCTCCTTGCCGGAGTACCGGCTGCCGGTGTTGGTCACCCTGGCGCTTACGACGAGCTGGCCGTCCTTTTCCGCGACCGAGACGTCTGAAACGGAAAACTCGGTGTAGGAGAGGCCGTAGCCGAACTCATAATTGACCCGTTCATAATTCGGGTCGAAGGTTTCAAACCAGCGATAGCCTACATAGACATCCTCGGTGTAGTTGACATAGAAATCGCTGTCATAAAATTCCGGATAGTCCGAAAAGTCCTTGGCAAAGGTGTCGGACAGCTTGCCGGAGGGGGTCACATCCCCGGTGAGGATGTCCGCGACGGCCAAGCCGCCCTCCATGCCCGGCTGCCAGGCCAACAGAACCGATTTGACGCAGGAGTATTTTTCGATCCAGGAGGTATCCACCATACCGCCGACGTTCAGCACGACCACGACGTTGCGGAAGAGCGCATCTCCCGCCATTTGGATCAGCTTTTCCTCATCGTCGGTGAGGTAGTAGTCCCCCTTGGCTGCTGTGCGGTCGTATCCCTCTCCCGAGTGGCGGGAGATCACGATGACCGCCGTTTTGGAGACGCCGGCGGCCGTCTCCATCTCAGCCTGGGTCGGCATGTAGCCGCTGTTGCGGCGGTAACGGTCGGCGACCGTCTGGTTGATCTGAATTTTTCCTTCTTCTTCTTTAATCTCCATCCCTTCGAGCAGGTTGCGGACGTATTCGACCACGACGTCGCCTGATCCGCCGCCGCCCTTGATGAAGTCGATCTGTCCCTTGCCGAAGATGGAAACGGTCTCTCCCTTGGAGAGCGGAAGGCTGGATTTTTCATTTTTCAGAAGCACCATGCCCTCGGTCGCCGCTTGACGGGACAGCTCGATGTTCCCCTCAGCCGAAAGGCCGGCTGCCGTCAGCGGGGCGGGGGAGAGCAGCATGCTGCCGCCCAGCACTGCGGTCAGCAACAGGGCGATCGCCTTTTTAAAATGTTTCATTTCCGAAATCCTCCATTCTGCCGCAAACAGTTCGGGGGGGTGTGGCGATTCTCCGGTTTGCGGCGGGCGGAGGTCGCTTTTTTGCTGCAAGGAAGGCCGCCGCTGCAAAGAAATCTGTCATGCGGCGCCCGTCATGTTCTGTCCGGATCGGGGGAAATGCCGGTTTCCGACCCTATCCTGCCATCAACTTACACAAAAAATAAGATATGGCAAGCTTACCTATTGACATGATAATCGAATGTGGGTATCATGAAAAGTGCCAAATCTGTAAAATGATAGTCAGAAAATGACATCATCCTATCGCGATATCCTTTACGGCGGAGAAAAAGAAAAAACCTCCCGAAACCGTTCGGCTGCGCACAGCAAGGAAAGGGTCGACATGTTGCATGCAAAAAGCTTTTTTTGAAATTTTCAGGGATACCGATTATCAGCTTCATCTCGGTGTTTCAGAGAATAACGCCTTTGACGCGCATTATCACTCGAATATTGAAATTGTCTATCTTCTGGAGGGGGAGATGGAGATCACGGTGGGGGAGGAAACCCGTCTGCTGACCGCCGGACAGTTGGCTGTGGCTGACAGCTATGACGTGCACTGCTACCGCACGCCGGAGCGGTCGCTCTCCTACGTTATGATTATTCCGATTGAGCTGGTGGGCAGCTTTTCCCGCCTGAGCGAGGGGAAAACCTTTTCCGCGCCGTTTTTAACCGATCCGGGAAAGACCGCCCCCATTCGGGAGGCAATCAGCGGCATCGAGCGGCTGGAAAAGGCCAACCCGCTGGCTGTCAAGGGCTATCTGTATGTCATTTTGGGCCTGCTGGCGGAGGCGCTGCCCCTGGTGCCCTGCGCCCGGTCGGCGGGAACCATCGGACCGATACGGGATATCCTGCTGTATCTTGACCGCAATTTTCAAAATCCCGTGCAGATGACCGATCTGGCCCGGCAGTTCGGGTATAACAAGGATTATCTCTCGCGCATTTTCAATTCGACCATCGGCTGCGGGTTTAAGCATTATCTGAATCTGTTGCGGGCTCGCCATGCGGCCAACCGGTTGCAAAACAGCAACGATCCGGTGTCCGATATTGCGGAGTATGCCGGCTTTACCTCCCAGCGCACCTTTAACCGCGTCTTTCGGGAGATTTACGGCTGTACCCCTGTAGAGTACAAGCGCGCGGTACGCTGAGGACGCTGGTCGCGGAATCACCCGGATCGGGAAGCGCGCTTTTTCGGTTTGAACAGAACGACCGGCTTGGGGCGGGGCCTTGGTCTCAGTCGTCCGGTTCGGTTTTCGCCTGCCGTTTGCGGTATTTGGTCGGCGTTTGCCCGACCAGTTGCTTGAAACAGCCGGAAAAGTACTGGCTGTCGGCAAAATGCAGGCGCTCGGCAATCTCCCCTACGCTGAGGGTGGTGTTATCAAGATATCGCTTGGCGACCTCGATCTTTTTGTCGCGGTAATAGGTATAGGGCGTAACGCCGTAAAATTCCCGGAAAACCTTGATGATATGGTTTTTGGTGTAGTTCATCTCGGTGCAGATCGTCTCAAGGGTCAGGTTCTCTTCTACGCCGCTGTCCAGGCGCTGCTTGATCCGCTCGGGCAGGTGGTAGGCTCGGCTGTTCAGATGGTTTTTGATCTGGATGATGATTTTGAGCAGGAAAATGGTCACCTCATCAGTGATGCGATCATAATCGTCGGCGTACATTTTGGTGACGCCCAGGATATCCTCCATATGCGCGGAGATGTCGCAGTCCCGGATCAGGTAGGTGCCCGCGGGAAGCTGCTGCCGGGCGATGCCTTCGATCAGCGGCCCGTTAAAAGCCACCCAGATCTTGTGCCAGGGATGCTCTGCGTCGCTGTAATAGCGATGACGGCTGTGCCTTGTCACAATGTAAATGTCGTTTTTGGCGGGGCGGAGGGTTTGCCCGTCAATCTCCAGCGTGCCGGCGCCGTCATAGACGTATTCAAACTGCATGATGTCGGAGTTTTCCCGTTCGATGCAATAGGTTTTGTCGCAGTAAGAATAGCCCGCCATCAGCACGTTGACCGGCCGTGCGGGGTCATAGTAATGCCAAAGGCTTTGAATTTCCTCGAACATTATGATAATCCTCACTTTTTAAATGATTTTTCCCCTTTTTAGAAAGGAAAAGATATGATATTTTTATAATAACTGAAACGGTGTCAGAATGCAACCGTTCTTAGTTTTTTTCAGAAAGGAAGTCGTTTTGTATGAAACTGCGCGCACCCGCCGTTCCTCTGATCACGGTTGACCCGTACTTCAGTCTCTGGTCGATGGGGGACAAACTGAACGAGAGCACCACCCGCCACTGGACGGGGCACAAACTGCCTCTTACCGGAATTGTCCGGGTGGACGGTAATTCTTACCTTTTCATGGGCAAGGCTGCTGCGGCCGAAAAAATGGAGCAGACCGATCTTCAGATCACGGCCATGGCCACGGTCTATACTTTCGCATGCCCTGAAATTACCCTGACGGTCGAGTTTATGACGCCGCTGCTGCTGGAGGATTTAAAGATTGCCTCTCGCCCCGCCTCCTACATAAAAGTAAAGGCCGCATCGGCCGACGGCAGGACGCATGAGGTGGAGACCGAGCTGACGGTTGACGACTCTCTCTGCCTGAATTTCAAATATGAATATCCCACCGCGTATGAGGAGGTCGTCCTCGACGGCATCACCTGCGCGCGCGCCGGCAGTGTCAAACAGCATGTCCTCTGCCGCGCTGAGGACAACGTACGGATCAGTTGGGGGTATATTTACGCTGCGACCAACGCCGCCGATGCGCGGGTGGAGGATATCGCCGGCCGGCATGAGTACGGCACCCCGGGACACGAGATCCGGATTACCGTCAAAGGGGAGGAGGCGCTTTTCGTCCTCGCCTACGACGACATCCGTTCGATCCAGTATTTCGGGGAAAATCTGCCCTCCTATTGGAACAAGAATGGGGAGTCGATTACGGATATTATCCCGGCTGCGTTTGCCGAGTATGATGCCCTGCGTGCCCGGGCGATAGATTTTGACAAAAAGCTGCGCGCCGACGCTCCCACCGAAAAATACTATGAGCTGCTGGCCCTCGCCTACCGGCAGGCCATTGCCGCCCACAAGATTGCGGTGGATAAGGAGGGCGAGATCCTCTTTATCTCGAAAGAATGCTTCTCCAACGGCTGCGCCGCGACGGTTGACGTCACCTATCCCTCCATCCCGCTTTTCCTGCTCTATAATCCCGAGCTGGTTAAGGGTATGCTGCGTCCGGTGTTCCGCTATGCCGCGTCGGACGAGTGGTTCTACGATTTTGCGCCGCACGACGTCGGCACTTATCCGCTGGTCAACGGGCAGGTTTACAGCCACGGCACAGCTCCCAACTGGCAGATGCCGGTGGAGGAGTGCGGCAACATGCTGGTGACTACCGCCGCCGTCGCTGTGGCGGAAAAGGATGTCTCTTTTGCTGAGAAGCACTGGCCGCTGCTGGAAAAATGGTGCGCCTACCTGGTCAAGAACGGGTTGGATCCCGATAACCAGCTCTGCACCGATGATTTTGCCGGGCACCTTGCTCACAACTGCAACCTGGCGCTTAAGGCGATCATGGGTATCGCCTCCTTTGCGCTGCTTAACCGGATGCGCGGGGACGCCGACGCATATGAGAAATACATGGCCACTGCCCGGGAGATGGCGTCCAAGTGGATCGAAACCGCTGGCGACGGCGGCAGGCAGTTCCGCCTTGCCTTTGATCAGCCGGGCAGCTATAGCATGAAGTACAACGCTGTCTGGGATCAACTGTTCGGCACCGGGATTTTCCCGGCCGACACCTTCTCGGCCGAGATTACAAAGCACATTGCCGCGCACACGAACAAATACGGGCTTGTGCTCGATAACCGCGCCAAGTATACCAAATCCGACTGGCTGCTCTGGACCGCCTCGATGACCGGGGACGAAGGGGAGTTTTCCGCCATGGTCGACCGACTGTGGGACGCATATAATGAGTCGGAGAGCCGCGTACCTATGACCGACTGGTATGACACTGAGACGGCCAGGATGATCGGCTTCCAGAACCGCACGGTGCAGGGCGGTCTCTTTATCCGGATACTCAAGGATAAGGGAATCTGCACGGTCGGTTGAAGGGGTCTTCCGCCTGATTCGGGGAGCGCTTTTAAGGTTTAAAACGCAAAACGCCGCCGGGTTCGATGTTTCCCGGCGGCGCTGCAATACCGGCGAAAAACCGCCCGGATCATATACATGATCCGGGCGGTTCGCTATAAAAGGATAGTGAAGGATGAAAATGTTTAATCCTTGAGCGGGACGCCGTTTGCGTCGACATTGATGCTGCCGGTCAGAATCTGAATCCTCTCAACAAGACCCCAAATTTCCATCGCGACGGCGGCCACGCCACAGGTGAGAATACCGCCGATCAGGCTGACCAGCAACTGGATCAGCGCCTTTTTCTGATAGCCGAGATAGAAATTGTGGATGCCAAGGCTGCCGAGGAAAATGCCCAGCAGTCCGGCGGCAAGCTTGGATTTCTGTGCGCCGGCGGGAACCGGCGTGCCGACACTGGACGGAGCACCGCAGTTTACGCAGAACGCCGCGCCCGGATTTTCCGGCTGGCCGCAGTTGGCGCAGAAATTGGTGCCGCTACCCTTTGCCGCGCCGCATTTGACGCAGACGGCGGCAACGTCGTCCATTTGATTTCCACAGTTTTTACAATACATAACACATTCCTCCTACAATAAAAATCGATGCCTCTTGCTTCGAATTATAACAAGCCGTCGCTGAAAATGCAACAAAAAACAGGTAAATTCTATAAATTTCATTTGATAGCAACAGTTTGGCCGGCCGGGAGACGCGAATTGTGCCTGTGTCCGCTTTTCCCGGCTGAAAAGATTGCCTTTTTGTGCGGCAGGTGGTAAAATGAATCATATTCTTGCGGACAGATGCGTGTGATCGGGGGAACGATATGCAAAAGGTTCTTGTAGGTATGAGCGGTGGGGTCGACAGTTCGGCCGCGGCGGCCCTGTTGCTGGAGGCGGGAATGGAAGTCGGCGGCGTTACTCTGTGCCTGTGCGACGGCTTGCCGGGCGGCGCGGCGCCGGACAATGCCGGACGGGATGCCGAGGATGCGGCCGCCGTGGCCGCGGCTTTGGGAATTCCGCACTGCGTCGCCGCCTTTCGGGAGGATTTCGAGGCTCAGGTAATCTTCCCGTTCGTCCGTGCCTATCTGGCCGGGCAAACGCCGAACCCCTGCGTTTTCTGCAACAAGCAGATCAAGTTCGGCGTCATGTTGAACTATGCCCTTGAGCGGGGGTTTACACACATTGCGACCGGGCACTATGTCCGGCGGAAGACCGACCCGGTCAGCGGGCGGGAACTGCTGCTGCGCTCGGCGGATCTGAAAAAGGACCAGACCTATATGCTCTACACCCTGTCGCAAAAACAGTTGGCTCACTCCCTTTTTCCCTTGGGCGGTCTGCAAAAACAGGAGGTGCGCCGCTATGCGGAGGAGAAGGGCCTTGTCAGCGCGAAGCGGCCGGACAGCCAGGATATCTGCTTCGTGCCCGACGGGGATTATGCCGCTTTTATCGAACGCTACACGGGGGAGAAATGCCCCCCGGGCGATTACGTCGACCGGAGGGGCAGCCGCCTTGGCCGGCACGGGGGGGTGATCCGCTATACGATCGGGCAGCGCAAGGGGCTTGGCATTGCGCTCGGCCGCCCCGCTTTTGTGCTGGAAAAGGACGCGGGTTCCCGCCGGGTCGTCCTGGGGGAGGAGAAATACCTTTTTGCCCGGCGGGTCGCGGTTGGGCAGGTTAATCTGATCGCGGCCGAGCGGCTGGACGCGCCTTTGCGGGTAACCGCCCGGCTGCGCTACAGTCAGCAGCCCCAGCCCGCCACCCTCTTTCCGGAGGAGGATGGGGCGCTGCTGGAATTTGACACGCCGCAGCGTGCGGCTACGCCGGGGCAGTCGGCGGTTTTTTACGACGGGGATATCGTGATCGGCGGCGGCGTCATCCGTTCCCCGCTATAAAAGTTTGCCGGGCGTTTTGATCGAAAAACCGGTGGGTAAAAGTATTATATATCTTGCGTTTGTAAAAGAGGTTGTTTATATGAAAACGATTCGCGCCATCCAGGATGAGATTCAGGTTTTGAAAAAAGAAAAAAACATTGCGGTTGCCGCGCACTCCTACCAAAGCAGGGAGATTCTGGAGATCGCCGACTACACCGGCGACTCCTTCAAACTGAGCGTTGATCTGGCAGGGACCGGGGCGCAGACGGTCATCCTATGCGGCGTGCATTTCATGGCCGAGACGGCCAAGCTTCTCTGCCCCGAAAAGCGTATCGTGTTGGCGCACCCGGGCTGCGGCTGCGCCATGGCGGCGCAGATTTCGCCCGAATATGTGCGGGAATATAAAGCGGCGCACCCGGGCTGCACGGCCGTCTGCTATATCAATACCACCGCCGCGCTCAAGGCTGAGTGCGACGTCTGCGTGACCTCCTCTTCCGCGCTGAAGATTGTCGAAAGCCTCCCGGATGGGGAGATTCTGTTTGTTCCTGATCGCAATCTCGGCGGGTATGTGGAGGGGAAGAACCCGGCGAAGGGTATGACGCTGTACAATGGCTGCTGTCCGGTACACGACGCCGTGACGGAGGAGGAGGTCAGGGCAGCGATCTCCCTCCACCCGAACGCCAGGCTGCTGGTGCATCCCGAGTGCCGGGCTGAGGTGGCGGCGCTGGCCGATTATGTCGGCTCCACCTCCGGCATTATGGAATACGCGCACAAATCCGCAGAAACGGAATTTATTATCGGCACCGAGGTCAGCATTGTCGATTCCCTTTCCTATATGCTGCCCGATAAGCGGTTCTATCTTCTTTCTCCCAAGCTGCTCTGCCCGGATATGCGGATTACCTCTCTGATGGACGTTTACCGCGCCATGCGGGGAGAAGGCGGGGAAGAGATTCTTCTCGACCCGTCGGTCGAAGCGGGTGCCCGTCGCTGCATCGACCGGATGATCGCCCTGGGATAGGCGGCGCGCATATTTTTCCTTTTGCCCGGCATATAGTGTAGGGAAACGGGAGGGGTGCGCAGATGAAAGTACTTACGTTCTCTCTGGATCGGCGAATGCGATTCGCTCTTATGGCCTTGGTGCTTATGGTGGCCGCGCTGCTGGCGGCTTCGGCACTGGCCGCGGCAGGAAGCCAAGTCGTGTCGGATGGGGCGGATACCGCACAGCGCCTCGCGTTCCTGTCCCAAAACGGCTATGTCTGTGAAGGGGAGACGGCGCGGCAGATTCGGATTCCAGACCAACTGGATGAAGTGTACACGGTCTATAATTCCATTCAGATTGAGCAGGGCTATAATCTCGGAAACTACCTCGGCCGGACGGTGGATCTGTATACCTATGTCGTGACAAATTATGCGGGAGAGGACGCGGTGTACGCCCATCTGCTGGTTTGCGACGGCGTGATCATCGGGGGAGATATTTCCTCCGCCCGGCTGGACGGGTTCATGCACGGGATTGTTCAGGCGCACTGAAACGGCGGGCGAAACGCCCGGGTATTCCGGTTGCAGGCAAGATGCGCCCGTGTTTTATTACCGGCGGTATCATTGTCGGAGGTGGAATTTTGCCAACCTACAGGATGGATAAAATCATTGCGGAAATGACCGGCCTTTCCCGAAAGGAAGCGCGCTCTCTCTTGCGGGAGGGGCGGGTAAGAAGCGGGGAACGTGTGCTCTCCGACCCCGGCGAGCGGCTGGATCCGGCCGCCGTACCGGTTGAACTGGACGGCCGGCCGCTGCGGTTTTCGGCACAGGTTTACTACCTGCTCAACAAGCCGGCAGGTCTGCTTTCGGCCAGCCGGGACAGAAATCGCCGCACGGTGGTCGACCTCGTGGAAGAGGCGGCCGGCCGCCGCGGCCTTTTTCCGGTCGGGCGGCTGGACAAGGATACCACCGGTCTTTTGCTGATTACCAATGACGGGGATTTTGCGCACCGGGTGATCTCTCCCAAAAGCCATGTGGAAAAGGCTTATGTCGCCCGGCTGGACGCGCCGGTTCCGGCCAACGCGGCCGCCAACTTTGCCGCTGGGGTGACGCTGGCCGACGGACAGGTCTGCGCCCCCGCGAGGCTGGATCTGCTGGGGGAGGACGGCTGTCTATGCCGTCTGATTCTTTGTGAGGGGAAGTATCATCAGGTCAAGCGGATGTTCGGAACGGTCGGCTGCGGCGTTGTGACCCTGCATCGGGAGCGGATCGGCCGGCTGACGCTGCCGGACGGCTTGGCCGAGGGGGATTTTCTCGAGCTGGATGGCCCGACGGCGGCGCTGGCTCTCCATCCGCGGGAGGATGGTTAGCGAAAAAAATACGTTTTATACCGGACAGGCCGCAAATATGACGGGTTTGTGAACGATTTACCAAAAGGACAATATCTATTGATAAATGCATTTGATTTTTAGTGAATTTAGTTTATTCCGGATTTTTTGTTATACAATTTACATAAAGCCGGATTTTTAAGTTTGGACAATTCAAGAATAGCATTCCTACCCGGTATCTGTTATAATACTTAGCATAACCGGGAAGAATAATTTTCGATCCCTGAAGCTCTGATAGGAGGATTTTTGTAAATGGCAGGATTGTCACTTCGTGGTATTTATAAAAAATATCCGGGAAACGTTTTGGCCGTTTCCGACTTTAATCTGGAGATTAAAGACAAAGAATTTATCATTTTCGTCGGCCCTTCCGGTTGCGGTAAGTCGACCACGCTTCGTATGATCGCCGGACTGGAGGAGATCAGCGAGGGTGAGCTGTACATCGGTGACAAGCTGGTGAACGATGTCGCCCCGAAGGATCGCGACATTGCGATGGTGTTCCAGAACTACGCGCTGTATCCTCACATGACCGTGTTTGACAACATGGCGTTCGGCCTTAAGCTGCGCAAGACCCCGAAGGATGAGATCAAGCGCCGCGTGGAAGAGGCGGCACGGATCCTCGACATCGACCATCTGCTCGACCGCAAACCGAAGGCGCTTTCCGGCGGTCAGCGGCAGCGTGTCGCGCTGGGCCGCGCCATCGTCCGCGAGCCGAAGGTCTTCCTGCTGGATGAGCCGCTGTCCAACCTGGACGCCAAGCTCCGTGCGCAGATGCGTACCGAGTTGTCCAAGCTGCATCAGCGTCTGGGAACCACTTTCATCTATGTTACCCATGACCAGACTGAGGCTATGACGATGGGTACCCGCATCGTTGTTATGAAGGAAGGCGTCCTGCAACAGGTTGACACGCCGACCACCCTGTATAACAAGCCCTGCAACGTCTTTGTTGCCGGATTTATCGGTTCTCCGCAGATGAATTTCATAGAGTCCAAGATCCGTGAGGAGAAGGGCACCTATTATGTCGAGTTCGGTTCTGAGGATACCAAGAACCGCGCCGGCGTCAAGTATAAGATCAAGCTGCCGGAGTCCAAGAATTACCGTGACTGTCTTGTCCCCTATATTGACAAGGACGTGATCATGGGCATCCGTCCTGAGCATGTGCACGACGAGGACAATTTCCTGGAGAAATTCCCCGAAGGCACGGTAGAGGCTACCGTCGACGTTACCGAAATGATGGGCGCGGAGACGTATCTCTACATGACCTGCGAGGGGCAGGGCATCAACGCCCGCGTCGATCCCTCCTCGACCTCCCGCGCCGGCGATGTGATCAAGATTGCGATCGACCCGACCAAGATCCACATCTTCGACAAGGATACCGAGATGACCATTACCAACTGATCCCATACAAATGCAAACCGCCTCGTGCCTTTGGCACGGGGCGGTTTTTTGTCGCGTAAAACCACTCGCTGGGCGAGTGGTTCAAAAGAGCCTGGGGCGATAAGGAAGAAATAAAAACTCCCTTTGTTATAATGAAAGTGCGGTCTGCCAACTGCACAAAAATAACAAAGGGAGG